>NZ_JAVAXT010000002.1:0-534030 GCF_041955125.1 Pantoea sp. BR_17
TTCTTTTTCAGAAGTTTTTCTCCGGCGAAAACTCCGGGGAGCTCTCTGCTGAACACCGCGTTACGTACGCCGTTGTACCGTGTCAGTGGAGGCGCATTATAGGGAAGCTTTCGCAGAGCGCAAGTGCAAATTTAAACTTTTTTGCTGTTCGTCTGAAATTTGCACAAAAGCGCTGTTTTAACCCTTTTTAATACGGGAAGGGAGCGCCGCAAGACTCTCTATTACCCAGTCAGCCAATGCCTCGCCTTCCGGCGTAACCGGCTTACCACTGCGCACTAACACTTTCTTACCGACACCGGCGGCCTGGGCGGCCTGCATATCTTCCAGCTTATCCCCTACCATATAAGACGCAGCCATATCGATATGCAGCTCTTCTTGCGCCGCCAGCAGCATGCCGGGTTGCGGTTTACGGCAGTCGCACTGCTGGCGATACGCTTCTACCGTTGCATCCGGGTGATGTGGACAGAAATAGATCCCATCAAGGTCGACATCGCGATCGGCCAGCGACCAGTCCATCCACTCGGTAAGCTGCATAAACTGATCTTCACTAAACATGCCACGTGCGATGCCAGACTGGTTTGTCACGATAACCAGCGCAAAGCCCATCTTTTTGAGTTGCTGCAACGCTTCAATTACACCATCGATAAACTGGAAATGATCGATTTCGTGGACATAGCCGTGATCAACATTGAGGGTGCCATCGCGATCGAGAAAAATGGCCGGGACTTTATTCGCCACGTAGAAACTCCTGCTATAAAAATTGCCGCTCAGTATCGCACGATTGTCATAAAAGGGAGAATGCCCGTTTACATGACTTCGATTGATTTAGACGTCTGGATGCCTTAACATCCATCCAGCTTATGCATGCTGTCCTTTATGGCAGCACACCAGACCACGGATAATGCAAGACGGCAATAAATAACGTAATGATTAAATTAGAAAATATAACCAAAGTGTTCCAGCAAGGTTCGCGAACGATAAAGGCGTTATCTAACGTCAGCCTGCATGTCCCGGCCGGACAGATCTATGGCGTCATCGGCGCATCCGGTGCCGGAAAAAGTACGCTGATTCGTTGCGTGAATCTGCTCGAACGCCCTTCTTCAGGCCGCGTGTTGGTTGATGGCGCGGATTTAACGGCGCTGAGCGAACGACAGCTGACGCAGGCCCGCCGTCAGATTGGTATGATTTTTCAGCACTTCAACCTGATGAACTCCCGCACCGTCGCCGGCAATGTTGCGCTGCCATTAGAGTTGGGTAGCCTTTCTCGTGATGAAATTAAAAAGCGCGTCTCTGAGCTCCTGGAGCTGGTCGGCCTGGCGGATAAGCACGATGCCTGGCCTGCCAATCTCTCCGGCGGGCAAAAACAGCGTGTTGCCATTGCCCGCGCTCTGGCCAGTAACCCGAAAGTTCTGCTGTGTGATGAAGCCACCAGCGCTTTAGATCCAGCGACCACGCGCTCAATTCTGGAATTACTGAAAGATATTAACCGCCGTCTGGGCCTGACTATTCTGTTAATTACCCATGAGATGGATGTGGTGAAACGCATCTGCGATCAGGTTGCGGTCATCAGCCAGGGTGAGCTGATCGAGAAAGACAGCGTAAGTGAAGTCTTCTCGCACCCCAAAACCCCGCTGGCGCAACAGTTCATCCAGTCAACCCTGCATCTGGATATTCCAGACGACTACCAGCAGCGCCTGTCGCCCGAAGCGGGCCCTGACAGCATGCCATTACTGCGTATGGAATTTACCGGCCAGTCCGTCGATGCTCCATTGCTGTCTGAAGCAGCGCGGCGTTTCACTATCAATAACAACATTATCAGTGCGCAGATGGATTACGCCGGCGGTGTGAAGTTTGGCATCATGCTGGCGGAAATTCACGGTAGCGAAAGCGATACACAAGCCGCCATTCAGTGGCTGCAGGAACATCATGTCAAAGTCGAGGTATTAGGTTATGTCTGAAGCGATGATTGCGCTGCTGGGGCGCGGCGTCTGGGAAACGTTGATGATGACCTTTGTCTCTGGCTTTTTCGGCTTCGTTCTGGGTTTACCGGTCGGCGTACTGCTGTATGTCACCCGTCCGGGACAGATTCTTGAAAACAAAGGGCTGTACCGTGTGCTGTCCGCCCTGGTTAACATTTTCCGCTCGATCCCTTTCATTATCCTCCTTGTGTGGATGATTCCGTTTACCCGCGTCATCGTTGGAACCTCTATTGGCTTACAGGCGGCCATCGTGCCCCTGACTGTCGGTGCGGCACCGTTTATTGCCCGCATGGTTGAAAATGCCCTGCTGGAACTCCCGACCGGGTTAATTGAAGCATCACGCGCGATGGGTGCCACGCCGATGCAAATCGTACGCAAAGTCCTGCTGCCTGAAGCCCTGCCCGGTCTTGTTAACGCGGCCACCATTACGTTGATTACCCTGGTAGGTTACTCGGCGATGGGCGGCGCAGTCGGCGCGGGCGGCCTCGGACAAATTGGCTACCAGTATGGTTATATCGGATATAACGCGACGGTGATGAATACGGTATTAGTGTTATTAGTCGTTTTGGTGTATCTCATACAATTCTGTGGCGACCGCATCGTGCGTGCTGTGTCCCATAAATAAGCAAGCAATATCACTATTAAGGAAAGGATATGTCTTTCAAATTTAAAAACATTGCCGCTGTGGGTGCATTAATTGGCGCGATTGCGCTGGCAGGATGCGATCAAAAAGCCAAAGATCCCAACCATATCAAAGTGGGCGTGATCGTCGGCGCTGAACAGCAGGTTGCCGAAGCGGCGGCCAAAGTGGCGAAAGATAAGTACGGTCTGGATGTTGAGCTGGTGACCTTTAATGACTATGTGCTGCCGAACGAAGCACTGAGCAAAGGCGATATCGATGTGAATGCGTTCCAGCACAAACCGTATCTGGATCAACAGATCAAAGATCGCGGTTACAAGCTGGTTTCTGTAGGTAACTCTTTTGTTTATCCGATTGCGGGCTATTCGAAAAAAATCAAATCGCTGGATCAACTGCAGGATGGCGCACAGGTTGCCATTCCTAACGACCCAACCAACCTGGGCCGTTCGCTGCTGCTGCTGCAGAAAGTGGGCCTGATCAAGCTGAAAGACGGTGTGGGCCTGCTGCCAACCTCGCTGGATATCGTTGAGAATCCAAAACACCTGAAGATTGTTGAGCTGGAGGCGCCACAGCTGCCACGTTCACTGGACGATCAGCAAATCGCCCTGGCCGTGATCAACACCACTTACGCCAGCCAGATTGGCCTGACGCCGGCGAAAGATGGCATCTTTGTGGAAGATAAAGACTCCCCTTACGTGAACCTGATTGTGGCGCGTGAAGACAACAAAGACGCGGAAAATGTGAAGAAATTCGTGCAGGCTTATCAGTCTGACGAAGTGGCTGACGCGGCCAATAAAGTGTTTAACGGTGGTGCCGTTAAAGGCTGGTAAGGTCGTCTGATCTCTTCCCTCAGGGCGGCTTTTAGCCGCCCTTTCTGTTATTGCCATTTGCTGACTTGTTATTTATCCGTGTCCTTGTTTCAATAACGCCACTTTTTGACACTTGAGGATGTTGCTATGCGTTTTTTACCGCTCTGCTTGTTAGCATTGATGCTGACAGGGTGTGTTCGGGAGTATCACCCAATAAGCAGCGCACCTTCTCATCCGCAGCAATCCAGCGAACCGACACGTAAGCCAACGTATCGTTCCGCCCCCGTTAAGGTGTACACCGATGCTGCCGATCTGGTGAGCAAGCCCTTCCGCGATCTGGGTGAAGTCTCCGCAGAGGATTGCCAGATGAGCAATCAGAGTTCACCGCCCAACATCGCTACCGCGCGTAAACGTATGCAGATTAAAGCCGCGCAGATGAAAGCTAATGCGGTACTGCTTCACAAATGTGAAATCGTGAGCAGCACCCCGGGCTGCTACCGTCAGGCTGTCTGCCAGGGTTCGGCGCTGAAAGTCACCAGTCAATGAGTGATTTTGCCTTTGCGCAGATCGGCGTAATCCGTTCGCCGTGGAAAGAGAAGTTCGCTGTCCCGCGTCAGCCTGGTCTGGTTCAGGACGGCGGTGGCGAACTGCATCTTTTGCCGCCTTATAATCAGGCAGAGGCCGTGCGCGGCCTGGAAGACTTCAGCCATCTCTGGGTGCTGTTTGTTTTTCATCAGACCCTGGAAGGCGGCTGGCGTCCGACCGTTCGCCCACCCCGCCTGGGCGGTAACGCGCGCATGGGCGTTTTTGCTACGCGATCAACCTTTCGCCCTAATCCGATTGGGATGTCGCTGATTGAGCTCAAAGGCATCCGCTGCGCGAAGCAACAGGTGATTCTGGAGCTGGGCAGTCTGGATCTGGTGGACGGCACGCCGGTGGTCGATATCAAGCCCTATCTGCCTTTCGCCGAAGCCCTGCCTGAGGCGAGAGCGGGTTTTGCGCAGTCCGCGCCGGAAAGCAGCATGCCTGTGCGGTTTTCGCCGCTGGCCGGGCAGCAGTTGCAGCAGTATGCGCGCTATCCCTATCTTGCCCGCTTTATCCGTGAGGTTCTTGCGCAGGATCCGCGCCCCGCTTACCGTAAAGGTGAGGAAAAGGATCGCATTTATGCCGCCTCGCTGCTTGAGTTTACTGTGCGCTGGCGCGTTGATCACGCAGGCACGGAAGTCGTGGCCATCGATCCGCGTTAAAACCCGCTTTTTAGCCGGTGATCTCACTGGTACACTAGCCGCCAGCCTATTTTTGTCCGTGAATTTCCAATCAACTGGAATTGTAATCAATGCGTACTACTCAATATCTGCTCTCTACTCAGAAAGAGACACCGTCTGACGCGGAAGTGATCAGCCACCAGCTGATGCTGCGTGCTGGCATGATCCGTAAACTGGCCTCAGGGTTATATACCTGGCTGCCAACCGGACTGCGCGTATTAAAAAAAGTCGAAAACATCGTTCGCGAAGAAATGAACAACGCCGGTGCCATTGAGATTTCAATGCCTGTGGTCCAACCCGCAGACCTGTGGCAGGAGAGCGGCCGCTGGGAGCAGTACGGTCCAGAATTACTGCGTGTTGCCGATCGTCATGAACGTCCGTTTGTGCTCGGCCCAACGCATGAAGAAGTGATTACCGATCTGATTCGTAATGAGCTGAGCTCTTATAAACAGCTGCCGCTGAATCTGTATCAAATTCAGACCAAATTCCGTGATGAAGTGCGCCCACGTTTTGGCGTGATGCGTTCGCGCGAGTTCATCATGAAAGACGCCTACTCCTTCCATACCACGCAGGAATCACTGCAGGAAACCTATGACGCGATGTACCGCGCTTATAGTCAGATCTTCAGCCGTATGGGTCTGGATTTCCGTGCCGTGCAGGCGGACACCGGCTCGATTGGTGGCAGTGCCTCACATGAGTTCCAGGTGCTGGCACAGAGCGGCGAAGATGATGTGATCTTCTCAACCGACTCTGACTATGCGGCGAACATTGAACTGGCCGAAGCCGTGGCACCGGCGGGCGAACGCCCTGCGCCTCAGGAAACGATGCGTCAGATCGATACACCGAATGCCAAAACCATCGCCGATCTGGTGAATCAGTTCCAGATGCCAATTGAGAAAACCGTGAAGACGCTGATGGTCAAGGGTGCAGAGGGAAGCGGTCATGCTCTGGTTGCCTTCCTGGTCCGCGGCGATCACGAACTGAACGAAATTAAGGCTGAAAAATCGCCGCTGGTTGCGTCACCGCTGGTTTTCGCGACCGAAGAAGAGATTCGTGCCGTGGTGGGTGCTGGCTTTGGTTCGCTGGGGCCGGTCGGGTTGACGATGCCGATTATCGCAGACCGTACCGTGGCGAAGATGAGTGATTTCTGCGCCGGTGCAAATGTGGACGGTAAACACTACGTTGGCATTAACTGGGAACGCGATCTGCCCATGGCCGAGGTTGCTGATATCCGTAATGTGGTAGAAGGCGATCTGAGCCCGGACGGCAAAGGCACATTGCAGATCAAACGTGGTATCGAAGTAGGCCATATTTTCCAGTTGGGCACCAAATACTCCGAAGCGATGAAAGCGGCCGTTCAGGGTGAAGATGGTCGTAATCAGGTCATGACGATGGGGTGCTACGGCATCGGTATTACCCGTGTAGTGGCGGCGGCGATCGAGCAGAACCATGACGATCGCGGTATCATCTGGCCTGCGGCACTTGCCCCGTTCGATGTAGCGATTCTGCCAATGAACATGCAGAAATCATTCCGCGTAAAAGAGTTAGCGGAAGAACTGTATAACACGCTGCGCGCGAAAGGCGTCGAGGTGATTCTGGATGACCGTAAAGAACGTCCAGGCGTTATGTTCGCCGATATGGAACTGATTGGCGTCCCGCATACCATCGTGATTGGCGATCGCAATCTTGATAACCAGGAGATCGAATACAAAGCCCGTCGTGCCGGTGAAAAGCAGATGATTAAGCAGGATGAGATTGTCGATTTCCTGCTCAAGGCACTGAACAAGTAAGCCTGCCATAACGCCCCTTCATGGGGCGTTTTTTTTACGCATGGTCGACTCCGTTCTCCTGACGACCACAGGTAATTCTCTGGCCACGTCTTACAGCACTTTACCGCGCAATGCTTTGGTCTGGCTGCGCCGTGATTTCCCTTCCAGCCTGCGCGCTTTCGACGCGCGTGTCGGTCGTGTTGAGCGCCGTACTTTCTCTACCTTCGTGAGCTCCTGAATCAAATTCACCAGCCGTTGCAGCGCCGCTTCGCGGTTCATCTCCTGGCTGCGGTATTCCTGCGCCTTGATGATAATCGTCCCGTCGCCCGTAATTAAATGATGGCTGGCACTGAGCAACCGCTCTTTATAAAATGGCGGCAGGGAAGACGCGGCGATATCAAAACGCAGATGAATAGCGGTGCTGGTTTTGTTGACGTGCTGGCCCCCTGCCCCCTGCGCCCGAATGGCCGTCAGTTCAATTTCATTGTCTGGCAGCTCGACATTCCGTGACAGCGCAATCATCGTCCACCCGCCTTTGTCCGGTTCCCGTTTTTTCGCTCTGATCTGTTCATCAACTTAACCTTTCGTGCTTTATCCTGAAACGTCTGATACGGCGTAGTCCGCTACTTTAGCAGTGATTTGCTCGCTGTTCCTGCTTTCGCCTGGCTGATTTTCTTGAAATGCCTGTGATATAGTCGCAAATCAACCAGAGTATTTATGCTCTGCTGAGGAGGTGCCCGTGCAAAAATATTGTGAGTTAGTTCGCCAAAAATATGCCGAAATTGGCAGCGGAGATCTGGGCTATATTCCCGATGCCATCGGCTGCGCGCTTAACGCGCTTGATGCTATTGCCGCGAATGCTGCGCTAAACTCTTCTCTCAGGGAACAGGCGGCTTATGCCGCCGCAAACTTATTGGTGAGCGACTATGTTGATGAATGAAGCTTATAAACCCATCAATTGCGATGACTACGATAATCTGGAACTCGCCTGCCAAAAAAACTGGATGCTGTCGCTGGCGTTAAAAGATGGCGAGCAGCTAAAGGCAAAGGCCAGGGACATCCTTTCACGTAAAAACGTGGAGTATCTGGCCATTGAACTGTCCGGTGAAACACGCGAGTTACGTCTCGATCATATTGCCAGTTTTAGCCATCCTGAACTCGGCACCGTCGTGGTCAGCGAAGAGTAATTCACTTCCCGTCGGGCGGGATGCATTCCCGCCCATCTCATCAGGGCTTTAACGAACTGTAGTACGCCGCTAAATCTGTTATCTCCTCATCGCTGAGCCCCGCAACAAACGCTTTCATCACCTCTGCCTGACCACCGTTGCGCTCTCCCTTCTTATAGGCCTGTAGCGCGTGCGCGAGATAAGCGGCGTTTTGGCCCGCCAGGCTGGGATAAAGGGGAACCGTCGCAATGCCTTTCGGACCATGGCACGCCGTACAGGCCGCCGAACGCTGTTCGCCCGCGTGAATATCGCCTGCGGCACAGGCCGGAAACAACGTAAAAAACGTTAATGCCACTATCCATTGTTTCACAACGATACTCCTGTAGGTTTGTGCCAGTGAATCTGCCAGCCCTGTGCCTCCCCTGCTGCGCCTTCACGGGTCACGAACAGGCCGGGCGCGCAAATAAGCGTTTGATTGTAATAAATGAGCGGAATACGTTCCCGCTGCCATGACGGGATATTCAACCCCTGCCAGATTTTCTTCATCTCGCGCCCGCCCGCGCGATCCACAATATGCACGTACCCTGTCGCGTGAAAACGCACAAATACCTGTTCCTCCGGCGTCGGTCGTCGTAGTGAAGGCATTGTATAATCGGGCTGCAGCGTGCCGATATGCTGCGGAAGGGGCAATGTCTGGTTGAGATTCTTCCAGACGATTTCGCAGTCGCGTAACGATTCTCTGATCGGCAAAATATAAAGCCGCTGGCGATAACGGCGAATTTCGCTGTGGCCTAACCGTAGCCGTGGCTGGGCATCTTCACGACTCAGCATCACTTCCTGACGAATGCGGCGCAACGCATCGCGCGAGGGCATTTGCGCGCCCTGTCCGGCCAGCCAGCGACGCAGCAAAGCATTGCTGCGCACTTCACTCATCGTCAGTAACGCGGAGAAACACAGGCTACCGTCCGGCTGAATGAGCGCAGCGAGTTGTTCCGCCAGCAACTCATCCAGCAGTTGCTCCTGCTCAGCACAGAGTGCCGCACTGCGCGCCGTCGCACTGGCGAAATGAGGCCAGCGTGCCACGACGGCCGGTAAGAGTTGCTGACGAAGAAAATTGCGGTCGTAACGCACATCCTGATTGCTCTCATCTTCAACCCATTGCAACTGATGCGTTTGGGCATACAGCTCTAATGACTGCCGGGAACAGCTTAACAGCGGGCGAAGCAGAGGGTTTTTACCCAGAGAGCCCGTCACCGGCATGGCCGCCAGACCGGCCGGGCCACTGCCGCGTTTCAGGGCCAGCAGGACGGTTTCACACTGATCGTCCAGGTGCTGTGCGGTAAGGAGTTTCTCATCCGCATGGAGCGCCTGGTGCAATGCCCGATAACGCGCCTGCCGCGCCGCCGCTTCAATGCCGTCGCCCTGATCGGTAACCTGCACGCGCAGGATCTCGCAGGGGATCTGCCATGTTGCGCACAGGGTCTGGCAGTGCACCGCCCAGTGGTCGGCATTAGCACTGAGGCCATGATGGACATGCAGCGCACGCAACCGCGAGGCCGGATGGTGCTGTTGCCAGTCCCTCAGCTTATGCAGCAGGACGGTAGAATCCAGGCCACCGCTAAACGCCACTACCAGCGCGTCGTTTTCATTCAGCAGTGCGTCAAAATCAGACATGATAATTCCATAACTCAGGCTGTGGGACGAGCCATAAAGCCGCCAGTTTACGCCTGATACAACTCAAGCGGCAAACCATCCGGGTCAGCAAAAAAGGTACAGGGTTTCCCGGTAAGCGCGTCAATGCGAATGGGTTCACATGTCACGCCCTGCGTGTCCAGATAGCGCACCGCGGCTTCCACGTCCGGCACGCTGAAAGCCAGATGGCGAAGGCCACAGGCTTCCGGCTGACTGACCCGGGCGGGCGGGTGTGGAAAGGAAAACAGCTCAATGGTGTACTGACCGTTTAACGCCAGATCGCCTTTCCACGAATCGCGCGCTTCGCGGTAGTGCTCACTTTGCAGTTCAAATCCCAGTATGTCGCAGTAAAAGGCTTTACTGCGATGATAATCTGACGCAATGATGGCGATATGGTGAATGTGCGTTAGCTGTAGCATGTTTGCTCCCTGTTGGTCCTTCATTCCTGTTCCCCGCTCTGTTTCAGTACACGTACCCGATATTCACCTTCATCGGTTAGCGTCGCGCCGTGAATATCTGTCTCAAAGCCAGGATAGTGGCGCCCAATGCTACACAGCATGAGCAGGAAGTCGAGCACGGCGCGGCTTTGTTCTGTGATCATTTCGCCAGGCATCACCAGCGGTACACCGGGAGGATAAGGCAATATCATGTTGGCAGAGATACGCCCCACCAGCTCATTCATGTTTACGGTCTCAATATTGCCTTTCACCTGCTGCTGAAACGCCTGATGCGGCGTCATTTTCATCTCAGGTAAGACATCAAAGGCTTTCAGCATCAGACGCGGCAGGTCATGTTGCTGAATCAGGCGATGAATCCCCTGCGCCAGCGTCTGGATGCGCATCGTGCGGTAAAAGTCGGGATCTTCCGCATACAGATCCGGCAGCATGTTTTTTACGCGCAGATTCAGGTCGTAGGCGCGCTTAAATTCGGTTAATCCACGCAGCACGCTCATCGCCTTGGTCTTGTCGATGCCAATACTGAACAGGAACAACAGGTTATACGGACCGGTCTTTTCCACCACAATCCCACGCTCATCAAGGAATTTCGCCACCAGCGCAGCGGGGATCCCCTCTTCGGCCATTTCACCTAACTCGCTCATGCCCGGTGTAAGAATGGTGACTTTGATCGGATCGAGATACATATGATCGCGATCGGCCTGGGTGAAACCATGCCACGCTTCGTCTCCCGGCTGGATCGGCCAGCACTGCGCTTCATCCACATGCTCTGGTTGCCAGATATCAAAGAACCAGCTGTCCGACTCTTCGCGCAACCGCTGTATTTCACGACGAAAATGTAACGCGCGCTCGACTGACCGATTGATGAGCCTTTTCCCCGGATTCCCCCGCAGCATGGCGGCGGCTGTTTCAATAGAGGAAACAATCGCGTAATTGGGCGATGTGGTGGTGTGCATCATGTAGGCTTCATTAAAGGTTTGTTCGTCGTACTCGCCTTTGATGTGAATTAATGAGGCCTGCGAAAAGGCAGCCAGCAGTTTATGCGTGGACTGGGTTTCATAAATCACCTTGCCTGGTATCCGCTCACCGCTCATGCCGCTTTTCCCCTCATAGATAGGGTGAAAATTGGTGTAAGGCACCCAGGCCGAATCAAAGTGAATCGAAGGGACGTCGAGCGTTTGCTTGATGTACTGCGTGTTATAAAGCAAACCGTCGTAGGTCGAGTTAGTAATTACTGCATGAACGGGCCAGCTGGCGCGCGGCGTGGCAGCCACTTTCTGTTCAATGCTGGCACGGGTAAATTCTTTTTGCGGAATGCCGCCCAGAATGCCTAAGGCATTGCGTGTGGGTTTTAGCCAGACAGGAATCAGATCGCTCATCATCAGCAAGTGGGTAAGCGACTTGTGGCAGTTGCGGTCAACCAGAATCGTGCTGCCTGCCGGCGCGGCATACATGCCCACGATCTTGTTCGAAGTCGAGGTGCCGTTAGTCACCATATAGCTCTGTTCCGCACCGAACGTGCGGGCGATGTACTCTTCGGCCTCAAGATGTGGTCCGGTATGATCCAGCAGCGAGCCCAGCTCAGTCACCGAAATCGAAATATCCGACTTAAGCGTATTCGCGCCAAAGAAGTCATAGAACAAACAGCCCACCGGACTTTTCTGGAAGGCCGTCCCGGCCATATGGCCCGGAGTGCAGAACGTGTACTTTCCCTCTTTCACATAGGTGAACAATGCTTTGGTTAACGGTGGTGTAATGTGGTCGAGGTAATCATCCGTGTACTGGCGGATATGTAAGGCGATATCGTCGGCCGCATTCAGCGCGTACTCAAAAAAATGCAGCGGTAGCCGCATCTCATTGATGCTGATATCCATTTGCGAGTGGGTATTAATAAAGGCATACAGGGGCAGGTATTCATTGAGCTGATTAATTTCACCGCACAGCTCAGGGCTGTTGTGCTCATCCCAGTCAAAAATCACACCGCTGATACGGGGATTGTGTTCAATCAGTTTGAGAAGATCATCTGTGTTTTTAGGCCGTATGAGCTGAAAACCTTGCTGACTCAGTGCTACATCCAACTCGCGTAACGGTTCATCTTTGTAAAACACGCCATGCGCGCCCATGATCGCCAGAATATTCAATGCACATCTCCCTGATTGTTGAGGCATTAAGTAAGCATAGCGAATTACGCCACGAAACCGCAGTCAGATTCGTGGCATAAAAAAAGCGGACCGGAGTCCGCTTTTACGTCACAGCACTGAATCAGGCGTAGCCATAACTCATCAGACGCTGATAACGGCGATCTAATAATTCTTCGGTGCTTAACCCTTCCAGGTCAGCCAGATCGGCCAGCAATTGCTGTTTTAGCGTCTGCGCCATTTCTACCGGATGGCGATGCGCGCCGCCCAGTGGCTCAGGGATGACCGAATCAATCAGCTTAAGCTCTTTCAGACGCGGCGCGGTAATGCCCATCGCTTCTGCGGCCAGCGGCGCTTTATCGGCGCTTTTCCACAGAATAGAGGCACAGCCTTCTGGTGAAATGACCGAATAGGTGCTGTACTGCAGCATGTTCACTTTGTCGCCCACGCCGATAGCCAGTGCGCCACCCGAACCGCCCTCACCGATAACGGTACAGATAACCGGTACTTTCAGGCCTGACATTTCGCGCAGGTTGCGTGCGATAGCTTCAGACTGACCGCGCTCTTCCGCGCCCACGCCCGGATACGCACCCGGCGTGTCGATAAAGGTGATGATAGGCATTTTAAAGCGTTCGGCCATTTCCATCAGGCGCAACGCTTTGCGATAGCCTTCCGGTGCCGGCATACCAAAATTACGGCGAATCTTCTCTTTAGTTTCGCGCCCTTTCTGGTGACCGATGATCATCACAGGACGGCCGTCGAGGCGGGCAATCCCGCCGACAATCGCTTTGTCATCCGCATAAGCGCGGTCACCCGCAAGCTCATCGAAATCGTCAAACGCATTGCGCACATAATCAAAGGTATAAGGACGTAATGGATGTCGCGCCAGTTGGGCGATTTGCCATGCGCCCAAATCGGCGAAGATTTTACGTGTCAGCTCAACGCTTTTCTCGCGCAGACGCTTAACTTCTTCGTCGAGATTGACGTGTTTATCGTCCTGACGACCAATCGAGGTAAGCGAATCAATTTTTGCTTCCAGTTCTGCGATTGGCTGTTCAAAATCCAGGTAATTAAGACTCATAATGTTCCTGTTTTAGTCAAACTCCAGTTCTACCTGCTCCGATCCAATTAACGACCGCAAATCGTTGAGTAAACGATCGCTGGGCGATATTCGCCACGCTGCACCAAAGCGTAGCTTCGCTCGCGCGTCGGCTCTCTGATAGTAGAGATGCACCGGAATTGTCCCTGAACGATGAGGCTCAAGGGACTGACGGAGTCGGTTTAATAGCTGGTCATCAATTTGCCTGTCTGTCAGCGAGATAGCAAGTCCGCGCGCGTATTTTTCACGCGCTTCATCTATGTCCATGACTTCACGGGCGGTCATTTTAAGGCCACCACTAAAGTCATCAAAGCTGACCTGTCCGCTGACGATCAGGATACGGTCTTTCTCCAGCAGTTGCTGGTATTTATCTAACGCATCGGTAAATAACATGACTTCAAGACGGCCAGAGCGGTCGTCCAGTGTACAAATACCAATTCGGTTGCCGCGTTTGGTCACCATTACACGCGCAGCAATCACCAGGCCTGCCGCGACGGTAATCTTACCACGATCGGTCGGATGCATATCTTTCAAACGCATCCCACCCACGTAACGCTCAATTTCTTTCAGATACTGGTTAATCGGGTGGCCGGTCAGATACAAACCCAGGGTTTCCCGTTCACCGTCCAGTTGCACCTGTTCCGGCCATGGCGTGACGCTGGCGTAAGACTGTTCGACCTGCTCAGGCTCATCGGCCAGCACGCCAAACATGTCAGCCTGACCGATCGCTTCCGCTTTAGCATGCTGATCTGCCGCTTTCAGCGCATCGTTCAGTGCGCTCATCAGGGCGGCACGATGTGGGCCCAGACGATCAAAGGCACCGGACATGATCAACTTTTCCATCACGCGGCGATTGATCTTTTTGGTATCCGTTCGCGCGCAGAGATCGAACAGTTCGCGGAAGTAACCGCCTTCGTTACGCGCATCGATGATCGCCTCGATCGGCCCTTCACCCACACCTTTGATGGCGCCGATACCGTAAACGATCTCGCCCTCATCATTAACGTGGAACTGATACAGACCCGAGTTAATGTCCGGCGGCAGGACTTTCAGCCCCATGCGCCAGCATTCATCTACCAGACCCACCACTTTTTCTGTGTTGTCCATATCCGCCGTCATCACAGCCGCCATGAATTCCGCTGGATAGTGCGCTTTCAGCCATAAGGTCTGATAAGACACCAGCGCGTAAGCGGCGGAGTGCGACTTGTTAAAGCCATAACCCGCGAATTTCTCTACCAGATCGAAGATTTTCATCGACAGTTCGCCATCGATGCCCATCTTTTCCGCGCCCTCTTTAAAAACAGAGCGCTGTTTGGCCATCTCTTCAGGCTTCTTCTTACCCATGGCGCGACGCAGCATGTCCGCCCCGCCCAGCGTATAGCCGGACAGGACCTGGGCAATCTGCATGACCTGTTCCTGGTAGAGGATAATGCCGTAGGTCGGCTCCAGTACCGGCTTCAGGCTTTCGTGTTGCCACTGAATATCCGGGTAAGAGATGGCTTCCCGACCGTGCTTACGGTCAATGAAGTTATCAACCATGCCCGACTGTAAGGGCCCCGGACGGAACAGGGCCACAAGCGCGATCATATCTTCAAAACAGTCAGGCTTCAGGCGCTTAATCAGATCTTTCATGCCGCGCGATTCAAGCTGGAAAACCGCGGTGGTTTCCGCGCGCTGCAGCATGTCGAAGCTCTTTTTGTCTTCAAGCGGAATGGTTGCGATATCGATCGGCGGTAAGCCCTGCTTTTCGCGGCGCGGGTTAATCATTTTCAGCGCCCAGTCAATGATGGTGAGCGTTCGCAACCCCAGGAAGTCAAACTTCACCAGGCCCGCATATTCCACATCATTTTTATCGAACTGGGTTACCGGATACTGACCGTTTTCATCACAATACAGCGGTGCAAAATCGGTGATCTTGGTTGGCGCGATCACCACGCCACCCGCATGTTTACCGGCGTTTCGGGTTACCCCTTCCAGCTTCCGCGCCATATCGATAAGCGCTTTAACCTCTTCATCCGCCTCATAAATTTCAGGCAGCTGCGGTTCCGCGGCAAAGGCTTTGTCCAGCGTCATGCCCGGATCGGGCGGCACCAGTTTTGAAATACGATCGACAAAACCATAGGGATGGCCCAGCACGCGGCCCACGTCACGAATGACCGCCTTGGCCGCCATCGTACCGAAGGTAATAATCTGGGATACCGCTTCGCGGCCGTACATATCGGCCACGTGTTCAATCACCTGGTCACGTTTTTCCATACAGAAATCGACGTCGAAATCGGGCATGGAAACGCGTTCAGGGTTAAGAAAACGTTCGAACAGCAGGTCGAACTCAAGGGGATCGAGATCGGTAATTTTGAGCGCATAGGCCACCAGCGAACCGGCCCCCGAACCGCGTCCCGGCCCTACCGGTACGCCGTTATCTTTCGACCACTGTATAAACTCCATTACGATCAGGAAGTAGCCGGGGAATCCCATCTGGTTGATTACGTTCAGTTCAACGTCCAGACGTTCATCGTATTCCGGCCGTTTTTCCGCCCGCACGGCTTCATCCGGGAACAGCATCGCCAGACGTTCTTCCAGCCCCTCACGGGATTTCATTACCAGGAAATCCTCGGTGGTCATGTCGCCCGTCGGGAACTGCGGCAGAAAGTACTCACCCAGTCTGACGGTGACGTTACAACGCTTAGCAATCTCTACGCTGTTTTCGAGCGCTTCAGGGATGTCTGCGAACAACTCGCACATCTCGTCTTCGCTGCGCATATATTGCTGAGGACTGTAATTACGGGGCCGTTTAGGATCGTCCAGCGTATAACCATCATGAATGGCGACGCGAATTTCATGCGCATCAAAGTCCTCTTCATTCAGGAAGCAGACCTCGTTCGTGGCCACAACCGGGATGCCTTCGGCAATCGCCAGCTCAACGGCGGCGTGCAGATAGGTCTCTTCGTCGGGTCGTCCGGTACGTACCAGTTCCAGGTAATAGCGATCGGCAAAATGTTGCTGATAAAATGCCAGGCACTCTGAAACCAGTGCGCTGTTACCGCGCAGCAGGCTGCGCCCCACATCTCCACGACGGCCACCTGACAACAGGATCAGGCCTTCCTGTAATTCAGCCAGCCAGTCACGATCGATTATCGGACCGGCCACACCGTAACCGCGTTGATACGCGCGGGAAATGAGTAACGTGAGGTTTTGATAGCCGGTGTTGTTGGCCGCCAGCACCGTAATCTGGGTCAGTTCATCCCCCATCAGCTCACTGGCAACGTTAAAATCCGCCCCGATAATCGGTTTGATCCCCGCCCCATGCGCACCACCGTAAAATTTCACCAGACCACACAGGTTGGTGAAGTCGGTAATCGCCATGGCTGGCATGCCTAACGCAGCCGCTTTCTTAATCAGCGGGCCGGTTTTCGCCAGGCCGTCGATCATGGAATAGTCGCTGTGAACATGCAGATGTATAAAACGGGGTTCGGCCATATCAGTTTCCGGTTAAAACAGGGGCGGATTAGCGCAGCGTGGAGGCGCTGCTCGCCAGCACTTCGGCATCGATGAGCGCATTACGCACCGGCGCAAAGCTGCGGCGGTGATGTGGTGTTGCGCCATACTGCGTTAACTTTTCCATATGTAACGCCGTAGGATAACCTTTATGTTGCGCAAAACCATACTGCGGAAACAACAAATCCAGCTCTGCCATTTCACGATCGCGCGTGACTTTGGCGATGATCGAGGCCGCACTGATTTCAGCAACCAGGCTGTCGCCTTTTACTACGGCCAGTGATGGCACAGGCAAGGCCGGACAGCGATTGCCGTCAATCAGCACATAATCAGGCGTGATCGCCAGGCCGGCCACCGCGCGCTGCATCGCCAGCATCGTGGCATGCAGAATATTCAGGCTGTCGATCTCTTCCGGTTCGGCACGGCCCAGACTCCAGGCCAGCGCATGCTCTTTAATCTGATCAAACAGCGCCAGGCGACGTTTCTCTGAGAGCTTTTTCGAATCGGCCAGGCCCGGAATGGGTTTCGCCGGATCGAGAATTACCGCCGCAGTCACCACCGCACCAACCAGCGGGCCGCGCCCCACTTCATCCACACCGGCAATCAGTCGGGCGTTGGGATAGATAAAATCAGCCATTGGCGAGCTCCAGTACCGCATTTGCGGCTTGTTCGTCCGCATTCCAGCGAATCTGCTGGTGCAGTTCGTGGAAGGTCTGCAATAACGTTTCGCGTTCATGACTGGCATGTAACAGCGGATCCAGCGCCGCAGCCAGCGCTTCAGGTTGGCACTCATCCTGCAGCAGTTCTTTGACCAGCTCTCGCCCGGCCAGCAGGTTTGGCAACGAAACGTAGTCGGTTTTGACCAGGCGTTTTGCCAGCCAGAAGGTAAACGGCTTCATGCGGTAGCCCACGACCATGGGGCATTTCGCCAGCATGCATTCAAGCGCCGCGGTGCCGGACGCCAGCAGCGCAGCATCACTGGCCACCATCGCTTCACGGCCCTGCCCGTCCAGCAGATGCACGGGCAGCTCCGGCGCAACCTGCGCTTTGATTTGCTCAAACTGCTCGCGGCGCTTCGGGTTAACCAGCGGTACCACAATTTCCAGCGCCGGATAGCGCTTACGCAGTATCTGCGCCGTTTTAAGAAAGTCAGCACTCAGCATGTCAACTTCGGCACCGCGACTGCCGGGCAATAACGCCAGACACTGGGCATTGTCGTCAATGCCCAGATGGCGACGGGCGGCGGCTTTGTCGGGCTGTAGCGGCATAGCATCCGCCATGGTGTGGCCGATAAAACGGCACGGGACACCGAAACGGTCGTAAAAGGCTTTTTCAAACGGCAGAAATGCCAGCACCAGATCGGTGTTGCGACCGATTTTGAACACCCGTTTTTGCCGCCAGGCCCAGACAGAGGGACTGACGTAATGAATCGTGCGAATGCCTGCGCGCTTAAGATTACCTTCCAGCGTGATATTGAAATCCGGTGCGTCAATACCGACGAACACATCGGGTTTCAGCGAGATAAAGCGCTGTGTCAGATCGCGACGAATAGCCAGCAAGCGGCGCAATCGTCCCAGCACTTCCACAATGCCCATCACCGCCAGTTCTTCCATTTCGTACCAGGCTTCACAGCCTTCGGCCTGCATCAATGGGCCTGCGACGCCAACAAACCGGGCATCAGGATGACGCGCTTTTAAGGCACGAATCAGGCCTGCACCAAGGATGTCGCCAGAGGTTTCTCCGGCGACGACGGCTATCGTAAGGGGACGCGCTGACATGAATTAGCGAATTAATCCACGAGTTGAACGGGCAAAAAAGTCATAGAAAGGCTGCACTTCACTGTGTTGCTGAGCAATCGCTTCGATTTCTGGCTTAACCTCATCCAGCGTTCTGCCGCTGCGGTAAAGCAACTTATAGGCATTACGAATCGCATGCAGTGACTCTTTGCTGAAGCCGCGACGCTTCAGGCCTTCAATATTGATTCCGAATGGCGTCGCGTGATTCCCCTGTGCAATAACATAGGGCGGCACATCCTGAGCAACGCCTGAACACCCGCCAACCATCACATGCGCGCCAATGGTGCACCACTGGTGCACAGCGGTCATGCCGCCAATGATGGCGAAATCATCCACCGTGACATGGCCGCCCAGCGTGGCGTTGTTGGCCATGATGCAGCGGTTGCCGATCACACAGTCATGGGCAATGTGGACGTTAACCATCAGCAGGTTGTCGCTGCCGACAACCGTGACATTCGTGCCCTGCGTCGTGCCGCGATGAATGGTGACGCTTTCACGGATTCGGTTACGATCGCCAATCTCAACCCGGGTAGGTTCGCCCGCGTATTTTAAATCCTGATTCACTTCACCAATGGAGGCGAACTGATAGATCTGATTGTCTTTACCGATACGTGTATGGCCATTCACCACAACGTGTGACTTGAGTACGGTTCCTTCACCAATTTCAACATTCGCCCCGATAAAGCAGAACGGGCCGATATGAACGCCAGGGCCGATGATGGCCCCGTCTTCAATGACAGAACTGGGATGGATGTTGGCGGTTGGATCAATCACGAATTATGCCTCCCGGCTACGGGCACACATCATGGTCGCTTCACAAACGATTTTACCGTCCACGGTCGCTACGCCGTTAAAGCGCGTCAGACCACGGCGGGTTTTCTCGAAAGTCACTTCCATAATCATTTGATCGCCCGGTACGACCGGACGCTTGAAACGGGCATTATCAATGCCTGCAAAATAATAGAGCTCGCCTGGCTCCAGTTTACCCACGCTTTTGAATGCCAGAATACCGGTGGCCTGCGCCATCGCTTCCAGAATCAGAACGCCGGGAAAAATCGGTTTACCAGGGAAATGCCCCTGGAAAAACGGTTCGTTAAAGGAGACGTTCTTTACCGCGCGCAGATATTTGTTTTCTTCAAAATCCAGCACGCGGTCTACCAGCAGAAACGGATAACGGTGCGGCAGCAGCTCTAAAATCTCTTCAATTTGCAGAGTATGAGTTTCAGTAGTCAAAATACTCTTCCTGTCCTAAAAATCTGATGACATCAATAACACGGCCTGCACCGATCATCATGATCGTTGGCAGGCCGCAAATAGTTTCCGTGGCGCCTGGCTTCCCTACTTACACTGTTATTATGAAAGCCGGTCAGTCATGGGATGGCGTTTAGTCGTCTTTGCCGACTTTGCGCTCGATTGCTTTTAAGCGTTTGCTCATGTCGTCGATATTCATCACCAACGCTGCAGTTTTGCGCCAGGTTTTGTTGGGCTGTAATGGAATTCCTGAGGAGTATACACCAGGTTCTGTTATCGGACGCATAACCATGCCCATACCGGTTACGGTTACTTTGTCACAGATTTCCATATGGCCGTTGATGACGCTGGCACCGCCAATCATACAATAACGACCAATTTTTAAACTACCCGCCATGATCACACCGCCAGCAACCGCAGTATTGTCGCCAATCACTACGTTGTGGGCAATCTGACATTGGTTATCTATGATAACACCATTGCCGATCAGAGTGTTATCCAGCGCACCACGATCAATGGTCGTACAGGCACCAATTTCTACCCGATCGCCAATAATCACCGAGCCCAACTGCGGTATTTTCACCCAGTTACCCCGATCGTTCGCGTAGCCGAAGCCATCAGAACCGATGACGGTGCCGGACTGAATCAGGCAATGCTGACCAATGACTACTTCATGGTAAACCGAGACGTTAGCCCACAAACGCGTACCGCTGCCGATACGGGTTTTTTTACCCACAAAACAGCCTGCGCCAATGACAACGTTATCACCGAGCTCAACGTCAGATTCAATAACCGCATTGGCCCCGACAGAGACATTGGCACCGAGTCTCGCGCTGGGATCAATCACAGCACTTGGCGCAATATCCTGCGCGGGCTGTGGCGTAGTGTCGAGCAGCTGCGCCATTCTCGCATAGGTGAGATAAGGATTTTTCACCACCAGCGCGGCGGTTTTACACCATTCCAGATCCGCTTCCGTCAGCACCACGGCTGATGCCTGGACCAGCGCGAGCTGCTCGCGGTAGCGGCTGTTGGCAAGAAATGTGATTTGACCAGTTGTGGCGGATTGCATAGAAGCAATGCCGGAGATGGCGATATCGCCATCTCCGTGCAATTCTGCATCCAACTGCTGGGCTAAATCAGCCAGTCGAATTGATGACATCGATTATTTAACCTGCTTCGCAACTTCATCAGTGATGTCTTTCACATCAGAACCAGAATAAAGCACAGCCTGAGAATTCAGGACCAGGTCATATCCGCCGCTTTTGGCAACTGACTGAACGGCAGTCTGGATTTTTTCCAGCAGCTTGTTACGTTCCTGAACCTGACGAGTCTGGTTGTCTTTCTCAAACGCGTCTGCTTTCGCCTGGAAGGCATTGCGCTCAGATTCGATCTGCTTCTCTTTCTTGTTGCGCTCGCTCGCCTTCATGGTCGGCGCATTGCGCTGCAGATCCTGCATTTCCTGCTGAATTTTGTCGTGCTGAGAACGGAGTTCAGTGGCGCGGCCCTGGAACTCACTCTCAAGCTGTTTGGAGATAGCAGCGCGCTGAGGTGATTTCTGGAAAACCTGGCTCAGATCAACAGTTGCGACTTTATCGGCCGCCTGTGCGCCAGCAGAAGCAGCCAATGCAACACCCAGAGTAACTGCACATAACAACTTTTTCACTATAAACTCCTTACCCTCAACATGTATGTTTGCAGTGCGGAGCATAACAATACTCCACAGCTGCAAGCTATTTTTTTCACATCCCTGTACAGAACGTTACCAGGTTTTACCAATGTTAAACTGGAACTGCTCTGACTTATCTCCATCCACTTTCTTAACTGGCTGGGCGTAGGAGAACACTAACGGCCCCAGCGGTGACATCCACTGTAAAGACACACCGGTCGAGACGCGAATGTTGTTTGGATCGCTGTAGTCAGGAATACCGGCAGCGCGCGTTTCAGCGGTGTTCTGCCATTTAGTATCCCAGACGGTACCGGCGTCGACAAACAGCGATGTACGCACCGAGTTCGAATATTTCTCACTCAGGAACGGCGTGGGCGTAATCAGCTCAAGGCTGGCAATCGCCATCGCGTTACCGCCCACCGCATCACTCGATTTACAGATACCGTTAGGATCGCTCAGGTTACAGTACGACGAGCCATCATTCAGGTAGGCCGCTTTCGGACCGATGGTGTTGGACTGGAAGCCACGCACGGTACTGGAACCACCGGCGTAGAAGTTCTCATAGAACGGCATCTCTTTACCGCCCAGCCCGTCACCATAGCCGACACGGCCACGGCCCAGCACAACCCAGGTGTGATCTTTATTGATCGGCACATACTGTTGGCTGTCCAGGGTGACTTTGTAGAACTCATTATCGGAACCCGGGATCGTCACCTTACCGTTCAGGTTGGTACGGTTACCCGAAGTCGCGAAGAAACCGCGGTCCAGCGTGTTATACGTCCAGCCATAGTTAAAGGTGAAGTCGTCAGCCGAGAAATCGCCATTGCGGTTTAACTGCTGTGGCTTACCAACCGAGTCCAGATAGCGCCACATCGCAACCTGAGGACGCATATCCGACAGGTCGTTGTGTACATAACCCAGACCGACGCGCAGCGAGTTGTTCTCATTGATTGGGAAGCCCAATGTCCCGTCTGTACCGTAACTTCTGTTGGTATAGCCGGAGAGATCGGCGTCGCTGGCCTTAAAGTTGTTGTAGAACACCCGGCCGCCCAGACTCACACCATCAACGGTAAAGTAAGGATCGGTCAGGGAGAACTCTGCATAGGTCTGGTAGTCGTTTTTGGTTCCGCTGATACCGACGGTATTCCCGGTACCCAGCCAGTTATCCTGGGTCACGCCGACCTGGAAGCTGACGCCACTTTCCGTACCGTAGCCGACGCCGAAGTTAAAGGTACCGGTGTTACGCTCTTTAACTTTGTAAACCACGTCAACCTGGTCCGGTGAGCCCGGTACACGCTGCGTATCCACGTCAACGGTTTCGAAGTAACCTGTACGATTCAGGCGCTCTTTACCCTGATCGACCAGATCGCTGCCCAGCCAGGCACCTTCCATCTGGCGCATTTCGCGACGCAGTACGGCATCTTTCGAGGTGTCGTTACCTTCAAAGCGCACTTTACGCACGTAGTAGCGGTTGCCCGCATCCACGTTGATATGCAACTTAACGGTTTTATCGGCATCGTTAATTTCAGGCTGCGTCACGACGCGCGGATAGGCATAACCGTAGCGGCCTAACAGCTTCTTGATATCATCTTCCATCGACGTGACTTTTGCGCCGTTATACAGCTCGCCCGCCGGGATTTTGGTCAGGTGTTCGATTTCCGCCGAATGGCCGGCCATGCTGCCGTTAACAATAACGCCGGCAATCTTGTACTGATCGCCTTCGGTGATGTTAACGGTGATGTAGATGCCTTTCTTATCCGGCGTCAGGCTCACCTGCGTCGAATCAATATTGAAACGGGCATAACCGCGATCCAGATAGAAGCTGCGCAGGGTTTCAAGGTCACCCGCCAGTTTCTGTTTCTGGTATTTACGGTCAGCCACCACGTTCCACCACGGCACTTCGTCACGCAGCTGGAAACGGGAAATGAGTTCGTCTGAGCTGAAGGCTTTATTACCTACAATGTTGATCTGCTGAATTTTGGCAGAAACACCTTCGGTAAAGACCAGTTTCAGATCGACGCGGTTACGCGGCAGCGGTGTGACAACGGCTTTTACGCTGGCGGTATATTTACCCACGCTGTAGTAGAAGTCTTCCAGTCCCTTCTCGATTGAAGAGATTGTGGTGCGGTCCAGCGCTTCGCCGACGCGCACACCTGAGGCTTCAAGGTTCTGTTTGAGCTGATCGTCCTTAACCGCTTTGTTACCGCTGAAGGTAATGCTGGCGATGGTAGGACGTTCTTTAACCTGAACAATCAGCGTATTACCATCTCGCAGGACCTGAACATCCTCAAAGTTGCCAGTCGCGAACAGGGAGCGAATGGTATTTCTGACGTCATCGTCATTCACCGTATCGCCAACCCGAACTGGCATGCTCAGCAGAGCCGCGCCGACGGCGACTCGCTGCAGCCCTTCGAAATGAATGTCCTTCACCACGAAATCGTCTGCACCGTAAACGGTGGCGCTGCTAAACAGCAGCGACGCTATGAGCAACTTTTTCATCGCCATCGTTATTATGCGTTTTCCTAACACATCCCACGCAAGCTCGCGTTCCAGCGGTTACAGGCGTGAGAAATCATTGAAAAGTGCAAGCCCCATTAACATCACCAGCAGTATTGAGCCGATGCGATAACTAAAGTCTTGAACTCGATCGGACACCGGTCCCCCTTTGATCTTTTCGATCGCCAGGAAGAGCAAGTGCCCACCATCTAAAACCGGCAGCGGGAACAGATTGATGATTCCTAAGTTGACGCTAATCAACGCCAGGAACATCAGGTAGTAAATCATTCCGTACTCGGCTGACAAACCTGCACCTTGCGCAATCGAGATTGGGCCGCTCAGGTTGTTCAACTTCACATCACCGGTTATTAACTTGCCCAACATGGAGACGGTCAGCTTCATCAGTTGCCAGGTTTTTACACTGGCCTCACCAATGGCCGGGAACGCGCCATATTGTCTTACCGTTTTGTACTCGTCTGGCAGAGGAACAACTCGCGGAATGACGCCCGCAAACCCTTCCGCTTTATTTCCAGGTTTCGCTTCCGGCGTCAGGGTCAACTTCACCGCTTCACCGTTGCGATCGACCTCAAGGGCCATACTTTTTCCGGGGTTATCCCGAACCTGAGTCGCAAAAAGCTGCCATTGCGTTAATAACTGACCATCGACTTTAACGATCCTGTCGCCCGCTTGCAAACCGGCTTCACTGGCGGGTGAATTCTTTTGCACTTCAGCCAGTGTCGTTTCGATCTGTGGACCGCGAGGACGTATCCCCAGCGCCACCACCGGATCCTGCTTATCAGGCTCAAACTGCCAGTTCCGCAAATCAACGTGCTTTTGCTGCGTCCCTTGTTCGCCAAAGCGACCCACTGTCAGCGTCGTGCTGCTGTCACCGATTTTACCGACCAGCGCCATGCGCACAGCTTCCCAGTCAGGCGTTTCGATACCGTCGACGGCCTTAAGTTCCGTTCCGGGTGTAATTTGCGCTTCCGCCGCTACCGAACCGTTCAGAATTTCACCAACCACAGGTTTCACACCCGGCACGCCATGAATGAAGACGACCCAGTAGGCAAAGATGGCGAACAGGAAATTGGCGACAGGACCAGCAGCGATAATGGAGGCGCGCTGCCAGATGGCTTTATTGTTAAACGCCTGGTGCCGGAGTTCCGCAGGGGCGCTTTCGACCCGCTCATCCAGCATTTTGACGTAACCGCCAAGTGGAATGAGGGCAAGAACAAATTCGGTCCCATGTCGGTCACGGCGTTGCCATAACGCTTTACCAAAACCGATTGAAAAACGTTCGACTCTGACCCCGCAGCGCCGCGCCACCCAAAAATGGCCAAATTCATGCACCGTAATTAATATGCCCAGTGCAATGATGAATGCGGCAAAACTCCAGATTACGCTTAACATCGTCGTTTGCCCTTAGAGTGTCTGAAACACCAACAGTAACAGGCAGGCAAAGACCGGTACGGCTGCTGTCAGGCTGTCAATGCGGTCGAGGATGCCGCCATGTCCCGGGATCAGGTTACCGCTGTCTTTGATACCGGCTTCACGTTTAAACATGCTTTCCGTGAGATCGCCCAGGACTGATGCGAGCGTCGACATCACCGCACACATGACCAGCGTGCCCGTCGGGATGGTCAGCGGCGCAAAGCTGGCAAACAGCACAGCAATAAGCGCGGAAGAGACCAGTCCGCCCAAAAATCCTTCCCAGGTTTTACCGGGTGACACTTTGGGGGCCAGCTTATGCCTGCCAAACAGCTTACCGAACATATAGGCACCTGAATCGGCCCCCCAGACCAGAAACATGACAAACAACAGCCACCATGCACCGGCAAAATGATCAGATTCGTAGTGATACTGGCGGAGCGCCATCATGCCCCAGAAGAAAGGAATAATGGTTAAGACACCGAACAGCAGGCGGAGAAGCCGGGAATGACGCCAGAGTGTCGCAGAGGCCGGATAAAACAGAACCAACAGCAGCGCGCCCGTCCACCAGGCCAGCGAAGCCCACAGCCAGCCTGTAACCTGCGGCAGATAGGCGTTATGTTCGTAAGGGGGGAGGGTAAGGAGCATAAGCGTCAGCACAAGGCCACAGATCACGGCCAGCCAGATACGTTGCTGACGCGATGCCATACCGGACAGCTGCCCCCATTCCCAGGCGGCAAGCATACAGATGATAATCGTAACAATTGCAAAGCCAACAGGCGGTAACCAGAACAATGCAGCGATCACCAGCGGAATAAGGATCAGCGCGGTGATCAGACGAGACTTCAGCAAAGGTTACCCCCAGATTGCTCAGGCGCCGCCTGGTGCAGCGCCGCCAAAGCGTCGCTCCCGCAGAGAGAATGCATTCAGTGCACCTTCAAAAACGTGTTCATCAAAATCCGGCCAGAGCACATCAGTAAAATAGAATTCCGCATAGGCAATCTGCCACAACAGGAAGTTGCTAATCCGATGCTCTCCCCCGGTCCTTATCACTAAATCCACTGGCGCCAGCTGGTTCATACACAGCTGCGACGTCAGACTCTCTTCGGTTATCTGATCAGGGCGTAACAAGCCTTCCTGTACCTGTTCAGCCAACTTTTTAACACCTTCGATGATATCCCAACGTCCGCCGTAGTTAGCGGCGATGTTTAACGTCAGGCGATCGTTATTTTCCGTCAGCGCCTCGGCCCGACGGACACGTTCCTGAATACGCGGGCTGAATCGACTGATATCGCCAATAATGCGTAAGCGGACATTGTGTTTATGCAGGCTCTTCACTTCGCTATCCAGCGCCCAGACAAACAGTTCCATTAAGGCTGTCACTTCCTGCGCAGGACGGCTCCAGTTTTCGCTGCTAAAGGCGTAAAGCGTTAACGCTTCCAGATTATTATTGACAGCAAAGCTAACGGCGCGGCGTACTGATTTCACGCCCGCTTTATGGCCGGAAATACGCAGTTTTCCCTGGTTTTTAGCCCAGCGGCCATTGCCATCCATGATGATAGCGACGTGGCGCGGACCGGTACCCTGTTGGTCATCGGTGTTGTTGTGATTTTCAGACGACATAACGCGTAATCAATTCCTTTCATCAGAAATGCTGTGGTTTCTGAATACATTGCGCCCGGTACAAATCCCGACATTGCCTGCCGGGCCACACCGAATTCGGTGACAGACCGTTAAACGCGAGCCAGCGACTATAACATTTTCACCCGAAGCGAACAAATAGCCTCAGCGTAATCGTTATTACGACGTGAAATGGGACAACATTTCTGTTGCCGCCGCGCGTGCGCTTCGGTCAATGTCAATGACCGCATCCACGGAGTCCGGCTCCTGACAGTGATGCGCCGACAGCACTGCGCTGTTCAACGCGGCAATATCCGTAAAACGAATCTGCTTATCCAGGAAAGCCGCCACGGCAATCTCATTGGCCGCATTGAGCGTGGTGGTCGCTGCCTGTCCGGCTTCGCAGGCATCAATCGCGAGTTTGAGACAGGGGTAACGACCAAAATCAGGTGCCGAGAAGGTCAGTGCCGACATGCGGGTAAAGTCCAGCGGTGGGACCCCAGCCTCAATACGTGCGGGCCAGGCCATACTGTGGGCGATTGGTGTCCGCATGTCAGGCGAACCTAACTGGGCCAGCACGCTGCCATCGCAATACCGCACCATGGAGTGGATCACCGATTGTGGGTGCAAAATCACTTCCATCTGCGCTGCGCTGGCATTAAACAGCCAGCGCGCTTCAATGTATTCAAGACCTTTATTCATCATGGTGGCCGAATCAACAGAGATTTTACGCCCCATTGTCCAGTTCGGATGTGCACAAGCCTGATCTGGCGACATATTGCTCAGATCCGCTAAATTTGTGTCACGAAAAGGGCCACCCGATCCCGTAAGAATAATCGACTCAATGCCGTTATTCTGCAGGTCAGCGTAACCTAACTGATGCTGGATGGAAGCGGGCAAACTCTGAAAAATGGCATTGTGCTCGCTATCGACCGGCAACAACTGCGCGTTATGTTGACGTACCGCCTCCATAAATAAACGGCCGCAGGTGACCAGCGATTCTTTGTTCGCCAGCAAGACCGTTTTGCCGGCGCGAATGGCGGCCAGCGTGGGTAATAACCCCGATGCACCCACAATTGCGGCCATCACCTGGTCAACCTCATCCAGCGCGGCCAGTTCACAGGCTGCCTGAACGCCGGAGAGCACTTCAGTCCTGATCTTCAATGCTCTCAGTCGCTCACGTAGCGCGGCGGCAGCGTCTTCATCTGCCATGGCGGCGTAGCGCGGTTGAAACTGTGCACACTGTTCTGCCATCAGGGCTACATTTTTGCCCGCCACCAGCGCCGTGACCTGGTAAAGCGCCGGATTGGCTTTAACAACGGCCAGCGTGCTGGTGCCGATTGATCCGGTCGAACCCAGCAGAGTTAATCGCTTCATAATGCTGTCCCTGTATCGGTAAAAGCGTGGGGCACAACGTAAAACGCCGCCAGAGATGGCATTCAGTCAGAAGGCCTCCCTGTACGGCGTTTTCGTCGGCGAAGATGGAATTAGAAATCCATCAGCTCCGTTTCTTTTTCGGCCAATGCTGCATCGACTTTCTTGATGTGCGCATCGGTCATTTTCTGGATTTCATCCTGCGCGCGACGTTCGTCGTCTTCGCTGATCTCTTTATCTTTCAGCAGCGCTTTGATCTTATCGTTGGCATCGCGACGGACGTTACGTACCGACACACGGCCCTGCTCGGCTTCGCCGCGCACGATTTTAATCAGGTCTTTACGACGTTCTTCGGTCAGTGCAGGCAGCGGAACACGAATGTCCGAACCGGCAGAGCTGGGATTCAGCCCAAGATCAGACGCCATAATCGCTTTTTCAACGGCCGGGCCGAGAGAGCGATCAAACACGTTGATTTTCAGCGTGCGGGAATCTTCAACAGTGACGGAAGCCAGCTGACGCAGTGGCGTCGGCGTGCCGTAATATTCAACGATGATGCCGTCGAGCAGTGAAGGTGAAGCACGACCTGTGCGCACCTTGCTGATAGTGGTTTTGAATGCTTCCACGCATTTATCCATGCGCGTATCAGCATCTTTTTTAATGTCGTTAATCACGTTAAAACCCTTGGATTCGGTTTGACCTGGCCAGTTCCGGCATTACCGGAAGCGGGATCGATAAGCATCGATAATCCTGAATGGCGTGCGGCAATACCGCGCCGCACTGACAGAATATACCCTATTTTATCTCGCCTCGGGTATTAATGCGTAATCAGGGTGCCTTCTTTTTCACCCATCACTACGCGACGCAATGCGCCAGGCTTGTTCATGTTGAAAACGCGGATAGGCAGTTTGTGATCGCGCGCCAGCGTAAACGCGGCGAGATCCATCACTTTTAGCTCTTGATCCAGCACTTCCGCATAGGTCAGTTTTTCGTACAGTGTTGCATCGGGGTGCTTCACGGGGTCCGCAGAATAAACGCCGTCAACTTTGGTGGCTTTCAACACCACATCGGCTTCGATTTCGATACCGCGCAGACAGGCGGCAGAATCCGTCGTAAAGAAGGGGTTACCGGTACCTGCGGAGAAGATGACAACGCGGTTATTGCGTAACAGGCTGATGGCTTCTGCCCAGCTGTAGTTGTCGCACACGCCGTTCAGGGGAATGGCCGACATCAGACGGGCGTTAACATAGGCACGATGCAGCGCATCACGCATTGCCAGGCCATTCATTACGGTGGCCAGCATCCCCATGTGGTCGCCGACAACGCGGTTCATGCCCGCCTGTGCCAGACCCGCTCCACGGAACAGGTTGCCCCCGCCAATCACAACGCCCACCTGGATACCCAGTTCGACCAGCTCTTTAACTTCCTGAGCCATGCGGTCAAGCACACTCGCGTCGATACCAAAACCTTCTGCACCTTGCAGTGCTTCACCGCTGAGTTTTAGCAGGATACGTTGATAAACAGGTTTTGCGTTGGTCGCCATGGTCAGTTCTTCCTGGAAGATATGATGAGTGAGAAGTAATTCCGATCAATCATCCGCTTACAGCAAAAGAATTGCTATTGGGATGAAACTGAAAACGTATCTTTTGCCTGTGGCAGACAAAAAAGAACCGCCATCTGGCGGTTCTTTCAGATCATTAAGACTGTTTGGACATCGCTGCAACTTCAGCAGCAAAATCAGTCTCAACTTTCTCGATGCCTTCGCCCAC
Organism: Pantoea sp. BR_17; assembly: GCF_041955125.1. Classification (NCBI taxonomy): domain Bacteria; kingdom Pseudomonadati; phylum Pseudomonadota; class Gammaproteobacteria; order Enterobacterales; family Erwiniaceae; genus Pantoea; species Pantoea sp. BR_17. The sequence goes on from NZ_JAVAXT010000002.1 coordinate 29,905, forward strand.
TTCGAAGCGGATGAAGTTGATCACGTCAGCGCCCTGCTCTTTCAGCGCCTGGCCAACGGTTTTGGCTGGATCGATAACGAATGCCTGACCGGTCAGAGAAACTTCACCGGTGAATTTCTTCATGCGGCCTTCAACCATTTTCTCTGCGATTTCTTTTGGCTTGCCAGACTGCATCGCGATATCCAGCTGAACCTGGTACTCTTTCTCAACCACTTCGGCAGAAACGTCTTCTGGCTTAACAAACTCAGGCTTGCTTGCCGCAACGTGCATCGCGATCTGTTTGATCAGATCTTCGTTAGCGCCTTTCGCTGAAACCAGAACGCCGATACGTGCGCCGTGCAGGTAGCTGCCCAGCTCTTCGCCTTCCAGCACTGCAACGCGACGAATGTTGATGTTTTCACCGATTTTGGCAACCAGTGCAACGCGCTCTTCTTCAAACTGTGCTTTCAGCGCTTCAACGTCGGTGATGCGGTTAGCCGCAGCCGCGTCCAGCACTTTGTCAGCAAATGCCTGGAAGCCACCATCTTTTGCAACGAAGTCAGTCTGGCAGTTTACTTCCAGAATCACACCGTAGTTACCAACGATTTTGGTTTTGATCACGCCGTCAGCAGCAACGTTACCTGCTTTTTTCGCTGCTTTGATTGCGCCAGACTTACGCATGTTTTCAATCGCCAGCTCGATGTCGCCGCTCGCTTCAGTCAGCGCTTTTTTGCAGTCCATCATGCCTGCGCCAGTACGCTCACGCAGTTCTTTTACCAGTGCAGCGGTAATTTCAGCCATTCCAGAATCCTCGGTTCGTACCTGAGCACGGGTGCATCAACAGGTACTTATTTGCGGAAAATTTACTCTGTCCCGCCAGCCTGAACAGGGGCGTTACAGACTTGGATAAAATAAAGGGGCCATGTTTGGCCCCTTACAGATCACATCTGAATGCTAAGGGCTCTTCTACAGAGCAAACCTTAATTAAGCGTTTTCTAAAGACGCTTCTTCAGCCTGCTCAGCCAGATCCTGAGAACGGCCTTCGCGAACGGTAGTCGCAACGGCAGTCAGGTACAGGTTGATAGCACGGATCGCATCGTCGTTACCTGGGATAACGTAATCAACGCCATCCGGATCAGAGTTAGTATCAACGATAGCAAATACTGGGATGCCCAGGTTGTTTGCTTCTTTGATTGCGATGTGTTCGTGGTCAGCATCGACAACAAACAGTGCATCCGGCAAACCGCCCATGTCTTTGATACCGCCCAGGCTGTTTTCCAGCTTGGCCAGCTCACGAGCGCGCATCAGCGCTTCTTTCTTGGTCAGTTTGTCGAAAGTGCCGTCCTGAGACTGGGTCTCAAGCTCTTTCAGACGTTTGATAGACTGACGAACGGTTTTCCAGTTAGTCAGCATACCACCCAACCAGCGGTGGTTTACGAAGAACTGGTCGCAGCTCAGTGCAGACTCTTTTACCGCTTCGGCAGCAGCGCGCTTGGTACCAACGAACAGAATCTTACCTTTACGGGAAGAGATTTTGGTCAACTCAGCCAGAGCTTCGTTGAACATTGGTACGGTTTTCTCAAGGTTGATGATGTGAACTTTGTTACGCGCACCGAAAATGAATGGCTTCATTTTTGGGCACCAGTAACGGGTCTGGTGACCGAAGTGAACACCAGCCTTGAGCATATCGCGCATGGAAACAGTTGCCATGATTACTACCTCTAGTTTAATTGGGGTTGGGCCTCCATGTATCCCATACAACCGACCTCTTTCAAGGCACCCCGGCGTATGTGTCGATACATGTGTGTTTTAGTACACATAGTGAGATTATTGCGGTTCCCGTTGACCTTGCAGCCCACAGAGAATCGTCGGCGCGCTTTATACCACAACCAGGCTCTGGACGCCAATAATTGTTCGCTTATGGCGCGCGATGCGTTCTCCGTTTGGCAGCCCTTTTGGCTTGCTGTTAACATGACAGCACAGCGTTCATTATTGCTGAAAATTTCAGCAACAGCGGAATAATTTAATGGCAATCTCAATAAAAACTCCCGAAGAAATCGAAAAAATGCGCGTCGCAGGTCGGCTGGCTGCGGAAGTGCTTGAAATGATCGAACCGCACGTGCAGCCTGGCGTGACGACGGGCGAACTGGATCGCCTTTGTCATGCGCACATTACCGAGAAGCAGCAGGCGGTGTCTGCCTGCCTGGGTTACCACGGTTTCCCTAAATCTGTCTGTATCTCAGTGAATGAAGTGGTTTGCCATGGCATTCCCAGTGACGATCGCCCGTTAAAAGACGGGGATATCGTTAACATTGACGTGACCGTGATTAAAGACGATTACCATGGCGATACGTCCAAAATGTTTATCGTGGGTAAACCCACCATTCAGGGCGAACGTCTGTGCCGCGTGACGCAGGAAAGCCTTTATCTGTCACTGCGTTTAGTTAAGCCGGGCATTCGGCTGCGCGAGCTGGGCCGCGCGATTCAAAAATACGTCGAAGCGAATGACTTCTCTGTCGTGCGGGAATACTGCGGTCACGGCATTGGCAAAGGTTTCCATGAAGAGCCTCAGGTGCTGCATTACGACGCGGATGACGGCGGAGTGGTCCTGCAGGCAGGAATGACCTTTACCGTTGAACCGATGGTGAACGCCGGTGATTACCGCATTCGTACCATGAAAGACGGCTGGACGGTGAAAACCAAAGATCGCAGCTTGTCGGCGCAGTACGAGCATACTATTGTGGTGACGGATAACGGCTGTGAGATTTTAACCCTGCGAAAAGACGACACCCTGCCTGCGGTGTTAGTTAACCAGGAGTAATTCCACCACGAATAAAAAAGCCGGCGCTCTGCCGGTTTTTTTATGGTTAATGATGAGAGCGTTGCATGAGCCTGTCGCAAGAAGTGAAAAACGGCCTGAATGATTCCCCTGGCGAGTGGCAAGACGATACGCTGACACGCGACGTCTTAAAGCAACGTCTGGAGGGCTTCCAGCAGCACCTGGCGGCGGCGTTTGATGCCGGTGAGCCTGTCGAAGATCTGATTCACACCCGAACGCTGTTTATCGATCGCCTGCTGCGCCGTTTGTGGCGTTTTTTTGGCTTCGACAGCATGAAAGCCATCACGCTTGTCGCCGTCGGCGGTTACGGTCGCGGTGAACTGCATCCCCTTTCCGATATCGATATCTTAATTCTCAGCCGTCAGCCGCTGGATGAGCAGGCGGCGCAGAGCGCCAGCGCGCTACTGACGCTGATGTGGGATCTCAAGCTGGAGGTCGGCCACAGTGTACGTAGCCTCGAAGAGTGCCTGCTGGAAGGGCTGTCCGATCTGACCGTGGCAACCAATCTGATTGAAGCCCGAATGCTGACCGGCGATGTCGCGCTGTTTCTGGAATTACAAAAAAATGTCTTCAGCGATGGCTTCTGGCCATCATCCCGCTTTTTTGCCGCCAAAATCGACGAGCAGCAGGAACGCCATACACGTTATCACGGTACCAGCTATAACCTGGAACCGGATATCAAAAGCAGCCCCGGCGGGTTACGTGACATTCATACCTTACAATGGGTTGCCCGTCGCCACTTTGGCGCGACCACGCTGGATGAGATGTCAGGCTTTGGTTTCCTGACGGACGCAGAGCGCAGCGAGCTGAATGAGTGCCAGGCGTTTCTCTGGCGCATTCGCTTTGCCCTGCACCTGTCTCTGCCACGGTACGATAACCGCCTGCTGTTTGACCGCCAGCTCAGCGTTGCCCGGCGCCTGAATTATGAGGGAGAAGGCAACGAACCGGTCGAACGCATGATGAAAGATTTTTACCGCGTCACGCGGCGCATCGGTGAGCTTAACCAGATGCTGTTGCAACTGTTCGATGAGGCCATTCTGGCGCTCTCCACCAATGAAAAACCCTATGCCATTGATGACGATTTCCAGCTGCGCGGTAACCTGATCGATCTGCGTGATGAAACCCTGTTTGATCGGGAACCCCAGGCGATCTTGCGTATGTTCTATGTCATGGTACGCAATGAAAACATCAAAGGGATCTACTCCACTACACTGCGCCGCCTGCGTCATACACGACGTCATCTTGAGCAACCCTTATGCCAGTTGCCTGAAGCGCGTCGCCTGTTTATGTCGATTCTGCGTCATCCCGGTGCGGTCAGTCGCGCGCTGGTCCCGATGCATCGCCACAGCGTGCTCTGGGCTTATACGCCGCTCTGGGGCCACATTGTCGGGCAGATGCAGTTTGATTTATTTCATGCTTATACCGTCGATGAGCACACTATCCGGGTGTTGCAGAAACTGGAGAGCTTTGCCAATGAAGCAACGCGCCCGCAACATCCGTTGTGCGTTGAACTCTGGCCTCGCCTGCCACAACAGGAATTACTGTTAATGGCTGCGCTGTTACACGACATCGCGAAAGGGCGTAACGGCGATCACTCCGTGCTGGGTGCGCAGGACGCGCTGGCGTTTGCGGAGATGCACGGTCTTAACTCACGTGAAACCCAGTTAGTGGCCTGGCTGGTTCGTCATCATCTGCTGATGTCAGTTACCGCGCAGCGCCGCGACATTCAGGATCCTACGGTCATTCAACAGTTCGCCGAAGTCATGCAGAACGAGAACCGGCTGCGTTATCTGGTTTGCCTGACCGTTGCCGACATCTGCGCCACTAATGAAAGCTTGTGGAACAGCTGGAAGCAAAGCCTGCTGCGAGAACTGTTCTTTGCCACTGAAAAACAGCTGCGCCGCGGCATGGAGAACAGCCCGGATCTCCGTGAGCGTGTCCGTCATCACCGTTTACAGGCGCTGGCACTGTTGCGCATGGACAACATCGATGAAGCCCGCCTGCACCACATCTGGAACCGGTGCCGTGCCGACTATTTCCTGCGTCACACGCCGAATCAGATCGCCTGGCATGCGCGCCATTTACTGGAACACGATCTGCGTAAACCATTGGTGCTGGTAAGCCCACAGGCTACACGAGGCGGTACAGAAATTTTTATCTGGAGCCCGGACCGGCCCCACCTGTTTGCCGCCGTGGCCGGTGAGCTGGATCGCCGCAATCTCAGCGTGCATGATGCGCAGATTTTTACCAGCCGCGATGGTATGGCGATGGATACGTTTATCGTGCTGGAGCCGGATGGCAGCCCGCTGGCTCCCGATCGTCATGCGCTGATCATTCAGGCGCTGGAACAGGCGATTACGCAGTCAGACTGGGTGCCGCCACGTACCCGCCGTCAGGCTGCCCGACTCCGCCATTTCAGCGTGGATACCGAAGTAAACTTTCTGCCGACGCATACCGATCGCCGGAGTTATCTGGAACTGGTGGCGCTCGATCAGCCGGGCTTGCTGGCGCGCGTCGGCGAGGTGTTTGCCGATCTCGGCGTATCACTGCATGGCGCGCGCATCAGTACCATTGGAGAACGTGTCGAAGATTTGTTTATTCTGGCCAATAGCGAACGCCGGGCACTGGATGAGGAAATGCGCCAGACCCTGCAACAACGGTTGACAGAGGCCCTTAATCCAAACGATAAAGTGTGACCCGCTTCAATTTGTGAACTTTCACTTTTTACCTGTGCTGGTCGCTGACCGGCACCACAAATGACAGATCAGGAAAAAATATGCAACAGTTACAGAGTGTTATTGAATCTGCCTTCGAACGTCGCGCTGATATCACCCCGACCAGTGTGGATACTGAAACCCGCGACGCGATTAATCAGGTTATCGCCAAACTGGACAGCGGTGAGCTGCGCGTTTCTGAAAAAATCGACGGTGAATGGGTAACGCATCAGTGGCTGAAAAAAGCCGTTCTGCTCTCTTTCCGCATCAATGACAATCAGGTCATGGAAGGCGCAGAAACACGCTTTTACGACAAAGTGCCAATGAAATTCGCTGACTGGGACGATGCGCGCTTTAAGGCCGCCGGTTTCCGCGCCGTACCGCCTGCCGCCGTGCGTAAAGGTGCCTTTATTGCACGTAATACCGTGCTGATGCCTTCCTATGTGAACATCGGTGCCTTTGTTGACGAAGGAACGATGGTGGACACCTGGGCCACCGTGGGCTCCTGTGCGCAAATTGGTAAAAATGTCCACTTATCTGGTGGCGTAGGCATCGGTGGGGTGCTTGAGCCACTGCAGGCTAATCCGACCATTATTGAAGATAACTGCTTCATCGGCGCACGTTCTGAAATTGTTGAAGGCGTGATTGTTGAAGAAGGTTCCGTTATTTCAATGGGCGTTTATATTGGTCAAAGCACCAAAATTTATGACCGCGAAACCGGTGAAATTCATTACGGACGCGTACCTGCCGGATCGGTCGTCGTCTCGGGTAATCTGCCGTCAAAAGATGGCAGCTACAGCCTGTATTGCGCGGTTATCGTGAAAAAAGTGGATGCCAAAACACTGGCCAAAACCGGCATTAATGAATTGCTGCGCACGATCGACTAAGCTTGTGGACGGGCTGCCTGACAGCCCGTCATCTTTTGTTTACAGCTGTTACGGGTAATGTTGTTTTTCAACGCGAACCAACGGGTGCGTTTACTTTTCATCCAGGTCATAATTCGCGCCAGTTAAATCCTGTTGCGCACTGATTCATGTTATTTATGTCTACAGTCATTAAGTCATGAACAATTCTGCGCGCTTATCATTTGGTGGAAAAAACGTTATGTATGACAATATTAAGAGCTTAGGCATTAGTAACCCCGACGATATCGATCGCTACAGCCTGCGTCAGGAAGCGAATAACGATATTTTGAAAATTTATTTCCGCAAAGATAAAGGCGAATTTTTCGCTAAAAGCGTGAAATTTAAATACCCTCGTCAGCGTAAAACGGTCGTCGCCGATAATGCGTCGCAGGGCTACCGTGAAGTGCAGGAAATCAGCCCTAACCTGCGCTATGTCATCGATGAGTTGGATCAAATTTGCCAGCGCGATCAGGTTGAAGTCGATCTGAAACGTAAAATTCTGGACGATCTGCGTCATCTGGAAGGCGTGGTGTCACACAAGATCGCGGAAATTGAATCCGATCTGGAAAAACTGACCCGCAGCGGCCGTTAATCCCTTCAAACGTACTACGGCCTGCCGTCCTGAGTGAGCGTCACTTTGTGCGGCGGGCCTTTTTTATGCCCTGCTACTCCTGCCGCAGCAACGCCCCTTCACGCAAGACATCTTCAGTCGCCTCACGCCAGTCAAACCGGTCAATCCAGGATTGATAGCGTGCAGAACCCAGCGCATTATCCGCCAGCATAAGCAGGGGAATGACGCGCCCGCTGTTACGGTCGCGCGTCTTCCACGGCCAGCGGCGCGCAGAATCACTAAACGGTGCCATATAATCCAACGCAGCCAGCAGCGAGCCGCCCTGTTTGTCAGAGTAGTGCCAGAGATCGTCCTCACCGCGCTGAGACGACAAGGCCGCTATCGCAGTCAGCGCCTGTAAATTAAAAAAACTGTAGTGAAAAGAGCGGGTGCGGGCCAGTTCAAGCGGCTGCGTGCCATCACGCGCTATCTGCCCACCGATCTTCGTTTTAGCCAGCGCCATCATGTCCCTCATAACGGCGTCGTTATGCAGGTAAGCGGCAATCCCGGCCACCTGAACACAATACCAGCTACCGTGATTGTTGGCCGCATGCCGCTCCTGGCGCGCCAGCTTACTGGTTTGCAGCCAGGTAAGGTAGTCGTGGAACCAGCGCTGTAGCGCGGCCTCGTCGCCTGCACGCCAGCCAGGTGACTGACGCAGCAATATCAACGCATCAACAATGCGGGTGGCAAAATAACGCCCATCCAGTACGCCATCATGCCGACCCGTGCTGATGCCCGGCACGCCTTGCGCAAAGTTAAGGTTGGGGTTCATGCGGCTGGCAGGATCGATAAACCAGTGACGGATCATCGATTGGGCTTTACTGGCATAGCGTACATCGCCCGAAAAGAACCAGGCCAGCGTCAGTGCCTGCACATCGGCACTAAAACGCGCAAAACGCAGCCCGTCTGTTTGGTTGTTTTTTGTGTCGGGATTCACCTCGCCATCCCGACGGCTCCACGGAAGCCCCGTTTTCTGCCGGGCGTCCGGCCACCAGTACGCGCTCAGGCTGAGATAATCGTGTCGCGAGCCGCTGGGGGGCACCAGACCTTTGTCCATGACGCTGGGATCGGGCTGCTTAAGCGCCTTATCCGCCTGCTGTTTCAGCTGTTGCCAGGCTTGCTGCGTACGTGGGCTTGCCTGCTGATTCTGGATGGTCTGCCGTGTAGTGAGCAAAGTCTTTGTCGAGAGAAAAATCAGTGTGTCCGCCGCCGCCGCCTGGCAGGTGAACGCAAGTATCAGTAAGCCACATCCCCAACTCAGTGCGCGCATCAGTCTGTCCTCTTCGTTTTTTCGGGCCCTGTCAGCCCTGCTCATCCAGTTGGATCGCGATGTACAACAGCAGGCGATCGTCGACCTTGCCCAGGTTGAGTCCCGTCAATTCAGCAATACGATTTAAACGGTATTCCAGGGTATTTCGATGAATAAAAAGCGCACGCGACGTCGCGCCGGGCTGCACGTTGTTGCTGAACCAGGCACTCAGCGTGCGTCGCAGCAAACCGTTGCTGTCCATGCTTTTTAGCTTTTCCAGCGGACGCGCCAGTTCATTTGACTGCCAGCCACCCCGTAAGCTGTCGAGCAGGACCGGCAGCATCAAATCCTGATAAAAATAGCTGCGAACCTCGGGCATACGCTGCTTTCCCACCGCCATCGTTGTTCGCGCAGTACGATATGAACGTGCAATGCTGCCCATGCCCGTAAAGAAATTGCCCAGCGCGATACGCATGCGCAGATGACCACTTTCCTTCATGCGCTGCATGAGCTGTTCGATCCGCCTGCGGTGATCGTGTTGATCATAACGTCCGTGTGCATTTAATGCCGGTTTCAGCACGACCATTTCGGTTAGTGAGACGATGGCAATCAGGTTATCCCGCGCCGGTGTCGTCAATAACGTCTGCAACTGCTGTAATTCTGACATCGCGCTGTCAACGCCAAGCTGCCCACTGTCCACTTCGATCACCGCCACGATTCGGGGCTGATTAAGATCGATGCCGAGGCGCTGCGCCCATTCGGTGAGTTGCGGGGAGATCGCGTCACTGCGAATGAGATTGAGCACCAACTCTTCCCGCAGACGGCTGTCCTGCGCCAGCATGTGCAACAGCCGCGCCTGCTCCAGCATCATCTCTGCGGCCATACAGACTAATTCACCATAGTGACGCAGCGCACCCGGCTCGCCCGTCAGACCAATCACTCCAACAATCATCCCGTCGATACGCAACGGCAGATTAATTCCCGGCCTGACTCCATGCAGATGCCGGGCCACCGCATCGTCAATATCCACAATACGTCCCTGAGACAGCACTAACAATGCACCCTCATGTAATTCGCCGATGCGCTCCCGGTCACCGCTTCCAATAATCCGTCCTCTTGCATCCATAACGTTGACATTGCCATCAATGATTTTCATAGTGCGCGCGACAATTTCCTGCGCCAGTCGTGCGTCGAGATGACAGGTTGCCATCCTGTACTCCTGAGTCATAAAAAGGGGGAAAACAGCATAGACGCGCGATACCGGGAGAACATTGTGCATCTGCACAAGGCCCGGCAGGCATTAACAGAAATGCGGCGACCATCACATTTGTGCGCGTCGCCATAAAAAAGGCGGACCGAAGTCCGCCTGATAAACCGCTGCCTGTGATTACTGCGCCAGCAGATACAGTGAACTGTCTCCGCGCTGCACGTTCAACGCCAGTACCGGTGGCTTGGTATCGAGGATTTTACGCAGTTCGCCCAGATTGCTGACGGCCTGCTGGTTGACGCCAAGAATCAGGTCGCCTTTTTTCAGGCCAATTCTGGCCGCCGCGCTGCCCCCTTTCACGCTGTCAACCCGAACGCCTTTCTCTTTACCTGAATTATTGCTCAGATCCGCGCCTTCAATACCGGTGTAAATGGTGGCGGACTGCACCTTGTCCTGCGTGCTCTGCTGCAGCTGAACCGTCACATCCAGCGGTTTACCGTCACGCAGTATGCCAAGTTTCAGCGTGGTTCCTACCGGCAACGAGCCGACTTCGGCACGCAGTGAAGCAAAGCTGGTTAACGGCTTACCGTTCATCGACACAATGACGTCACCCGCTTTAATACCGCCCTTCGCCGCCGCGGAGTTCGGTACGACCTGACTGACGAATGCACCGCGTTGCGCATCGACTTTCATCGCCTTCGCCAGCTCAGAGTTAAGCTCGGTCCCCATAATGCCCAGCTCGCCGCGTTTAACCTGACCGTATTCCACCATTTGTGCCGTCAGGTTTTTCACCATGTTGCTCGGGATGGCGAAGCCAATACCAATATTGCCGCCGTCCGGTGCCAGGATAGCGGTGTTGATGCCAATCAGCTCGCCGTTGAGATTTACCAGAGCGCCACCCGAGTTACCCCGGTTGATGGCCGCATCGGTTTGAATAAAGTTCTCATAGTTTTCAACATTCAGGCCACTGCGTCCCAGCGCGGACACGATACCAGACGTAACGGTTTCACCCAGACCATACGGGTTACCAATCGCCACGGCGTAATCGCCCACCCGTAAATTGTCAGAGTCGGCCATCTTAATCGCGGTAAGATTTTTAGCACCTTCCAGCTGAATTAATGCGATATCCGAGCTGGGATCTTTACCAATCACTTTGGCATCGTAACTGCGACCATCGCTCAGTTTTACCTGAATTTTCGTCGCGTCGTTTACCACATGGTTATTGGTGACCACATAGCCTTTTTCAGCGTTAATGATGACACCAGAGCCCAGCGCTCTAAATTTTTGCTGCTGCGTATCTGGCGCGGCAGGGGCACCGCCACCGTCACCGCCCTGGCAAAGCGGTGAGCCCATGAACGGCGAACCGTCCTGGCAGAAAGGCGAATTATCGCCAAAAAATTGCTGAAACTGCTGCGGCATCCGTGGCGTTTTGACAGTCGTACTTCCTTCAACGCTGATACTCACGACTGAAGGCATAACCTTTTCCAGCATTGGCGCAAGGCTCGGCAACTGCTGGCTGTTGGTGGATGACACGGAAGAGGATGTTTCCGCAGCGAAAGCACTCACAGGGGTCAGTGCCATGCCAAGACTAAGCGCCAGGGCGCTTAACATTAACGAGGTTTTTTTCATTTTGGTATCTCACAATGATGGATATACTGACCATTGCTGTGGTCGAATGTTGAGATAAATGTTTTAGCGCGAAGTTCCTCTAAAAGTTTTAGGCAAAAGTAAAAATTTATTCGCGCTCTTTACAATTCTCGGGTTATTCCACCGCCATTAAGCGACGATACTCATCCCAGGCATAGAGATCCGTCATGCCACTAATGTAATCCTGAATCAGGCGAAAACGATAATAACGTTCCCATAACAAACGCTCATATTTATGCTCAACAACCAATGTACGCATTTTATACAAATAGGCTTTTCGGTGTTTTCCAGACAGTTTATGGAACAGTCGGGTCTCTATGGGATGATGGCGTAAAAAGTCTTCATTTATCAGTGTGGTAAACGCTTCATAATTGAGCGACATCAGCGGCTGATATATTTCCAGCAAGCCTTTAATTACCCGATAACCCTGCAGTTCCAGTTGCTCAACTTCGGAATGATTAAACACCTGCTGGCGCGCCACGGTTTTAAAAATCTGTAATAAACGGCCCTCTTCACCTTCGTCTTCTAATAAAGCATGGTTGAAGTGTCCCTCGAATATGGCAGGCAGATTATCAATAAAACGTTTCACCGCGTAGGTGACCAAAACATTCTGAACATTGACCCGCAGCGACATAAAAAACTGATCGCTACGGCTACGGCGTTTTTTACTGCCCGCTTCGCGCCACGCTTCCCCCACTGTACGACTGAAGGCATCGTTATTATTTATTGTTCCCCAGGCCTTGCTGAGATATTCATACAGACTGTCCACGTTAAATATGGCTTTTTCAACGGCATCGTCTAAATCGGCAATACAATAGGAGATGTCGTCAGCGGCTTCCATGATATAGGTCAGCGGAAAGCGATGGTGTTCCGTCAAATTTGTGGCGGTGCGGAGCTCATCGATATATTCCCGCTCAGATAAATAGAAGCCCGGCTTTTTCATTAATACGCTAAACTGAGCCGGTTTTTCCCCCTGCCACCAGGCGGGCGCGGTATATTTCAGGATGCAGGCTACCTGAGAATAGCTCAGGTTGAGTTGCAGCAGCGAATGCACCATGCGAATAGCCTGAGCATTCCCTTCGAAGTGGCACAAATCCTGACGAATCATGGCGTTCATGCGATCAAAGTCCGCGCGCTGCGCCTCGTTTTCAACACCCGCAACCAGCGGATCGACCAGTTCAGCGGGCAGGTTATCTTCAAACCAGTCATTAATGGCGGCTTCGCCAAAATGCCCAAACGGTGGGTTACCTACGTCATGTAACAGGCAGGCCATTTCGACGAGGCTTTCGAACGCCCCTTCCATGTCATCCAGACCATATTTTGCCAGTCCACCCTGCATCTTTAGCGTCTGCAGAATTTCTTTGCTGATATACCGGCCGGTTTGTTGCACTTCAAGCGAATGCGTCAGACGGGAACGTACGGCGGCGTTGCGCTCAAGCGGGAATACCTGGGTTTTTTGTTGCAGTCGACGAATTGCCGCTGAATTAATGATCCGCCCACGATCGCTTTCGAAATGGCGGGTAATAAAATATTCCCCCTGTGGATCTTTACGGTTGCTATAAGGGCGAGTGAAGCTGATCTTCTTCCTGAAATTGATCGTCGCCATAGCTGTCCCCTTATTTTTTCGTGAAATAATCCCGTCACTGCCATGATAGACTATGCCTGATATTGACATCCATTACATTAGCGAGACGTAAAATGAAAGCAGGCATCATTGGCGCAATGGAGCAGGAAGTTACCCTGCTGCGAGACAAAATTGAAAATCGCCAGACCCTGTCTCTGGCTGGTTGTGAAATTTACACTGGCACACTGAATGGTGTGGACGTTGCGTTGCTGAAATCCGGCATTGGTAAGACCTCGGCCGCTATGGGCACCACATTGTTACTGCAATTGTGCAAACCCGATTTGGTGATTAACACCGGCTCAGCGGGCGGCTTAGCCTCTTCGTTAAAGGTAGGCGATATTGTGGTGTCCGATGAAGTGCGCTATCACGATGCCGATGTCACAGCCTTTGGTTATGAACCGGGCCAGATGGCGGGCTGCCCCGCGGCCTTTACCGCAGACAGTAAGCTGATCGCCGCCGCAGAAGCCTGTATTCAGCAGTTGAATCTCAACGCGGTTCGCGGCCTGGTGGTCAGCGGTGACGCGTTTATCAATGGCGCAGCCCCTCTGGCCCGCATTCGCGCGACGTTCCCACAGGCGATTGCCGTTGAGATGGAAGCCACCGCTATCGGCCATGTCTGCCACCAGTTTAACGTGCCGTTTGTGGTCGTCCGCGCGATCTCCGATGTGGCCGATCAGGAATCGCACCTGAGTTTCGATGAGTTCCTGAGCGTTGCCGCTAAGCAGTCCTCCCTGATGGTGGAAAATCTGCTGGCCCGCCTGGCACATGGCTAAATCCCTGCTGTTTTGCTGGCTGCTGCTGTTTTGCAGCAGCCTGCCTGCTGCACCGCCCCGCGTCATCACCCTGGCTCCTCACCTGACTGAACTGGCTTTTGCCGCCGGCATCACGCCGGTTGCGGTCAGTGCCTGGTCGGGTTATCCCGCTGAAGCACAAAAGATTGAGCAGGTCGCGACCTGGCAGGGGATGAACCTTGAGCGCATTTTACAGCTTAAGCCCGATGTTGTGCTGGCATGGCCCGGCGGCACCTCATCCCGTCAGGTGGCGCAGTTAGTGCACTCAGGGATTCATGTGGAATGGGTCGCCACCTCGACACTGGATGACATGATTCATTCGCTAGCTGGATTAGCCCGATGGAGCCCGTCCCCCCAGCGTGCTACACAGGCCGCTACGCAACTACGCCAGCAGGTCGCAGCCTTGCGCCAACGCTACCGTCCGCAACCCCCCGTACGCGTTTTTGTGCAGTTTGGTCTTTCCCCCCTGTATACGGCGGCTAAAGCGACGCTGCAAAATGACATTATCGGCCTGTGTGGCGGGCAAAATATTTTTGCCGCAAGTCCGGTGAGCTGGCCTCAGGTGAGCCGGGAGCAGGTCCTGATGCGCCACCCTCAGGTCATTGTGACAACGGGCGGTTCGCAACAGGCTGAAACGCTTGCGCAGTTCTGGCGGCCGCAGCTCAACGTACGCATCATTGCCATTAACGAGGACTGGCTCAGCCGTCCGGGCCCGCGTATCCTGTTAGCCGCAGAGCAGCTCTGTGAGGCACTGCATCCCGCCCCAAAGGCATCTTCAGGCTACTGAATATTGCCCTGCCAATTAAAGTAATCATTTTCACTGCCGTTAACGTTATTTAAGAGACGCGTGCCATGTAAGCCCGCCGTCCTTCTGCGCGATGCGCTTTTGACTACACCAGGAATTCACTATGACTAAAGCCCTGCTTCTGGCCATAGGGCTTGTGATCGCGCAGCAGGCGTTCGCGGGATCCACGACCGGCTCTATCAATGCCAGACTTGTTATCTATTCACGTTGCGAAGTCAACAGCGTGCGAAGCCCGTCTTCGCCACAGGTTGACTGCGGTCGCCAGAGCAGCGCACAGCCGCGCGTGACGCAAACGGTGCTGAAGCGTCAGGGAAGCCGCACAACGAACGACAGACTGGTGACAATAGAATGGTAAGCGGCCGCCCGGAGAGAGCGGCCTGATGATCAGATGCTGAAGGAAGACCCGCAACCGCAGGTGGTTTTGGCGTTCGGGTTGGTTACGATAAAGCGCGACCCTTCCAGACCTTCGGTGTAATCCACCGAACCGCCTACCAGATACTGCAGACTCATTGGATCAACCACCAGCGAAACGCCCTGCTTTTCAATGGTCATATCACCGTCGTTCATTTGATCGTCGAAGGTGAAACCATACTGAAAGCCGCTGCAACCACCACCAGTGATATACACACGCAGCTTCAGCGCCGGGTTATCTTCGTCAGCAATCAGATTTTTCACTTTGTTGGCTGCTGCGTCGGTAAACTGCAACGGCAGTGCTACTACTTCATCACTCATGAGTTACTCCGTAAACGTCCGGGTCAGAAAACGACCTCAATGTTGCTATTATCTGCCAGCGACCCGCCGCAATCAAGCGCTCAGCTTCGCACTCTGTGCCGGATTGACGCGGAGAAGTCGTACGCAGGGATATCTGGCTTTCGTCGGCCGCCCCTCTTCCGTAGAATAGCCCGAAATTATATGAACTGCTGGAGCCGAAAATGAGTAAGTCTGAAAAACTGTTCGCCGAAGCACAACGCCTGATCCCCGGCGGTGTGAACTCGCCGGTCCGTGCGTTTACCGGTGTCGGCGGCGTTCCGCTGTTCATTGAGCATGCTGATGGCGCCTGTCTGTATGACGCCGATGGCAAAGCCTATATCGACTATGTTGGCTCATGGGGGCCAATGGTACTGGGACATAACAACGAAGGCATTCGTCAGGCTGTGATTGAGGCAGCCCAGCGCGGCCTGAGCTTTGGTGCGCCGACCGAGATGGAAGTCACCATGGCGCAGCTGGTATGTGACCTGGTACCGAGTATGGAAATGGTGCGCATGGTCAACTCCGGCACCGAAGCGACCATGAGTGCGATTCGTCTGGCGCGCGGGTTTACCGGACGCGATAAGATCATCAAGTTCGAAGGGTGCTATCACGGCCATGCCGACCACCTGCTGGTGAAAGCCGGATCAGGTGCGCTGACGCTGGGCCAACCCAACTCGCCGGGCGTACCCGCCGATTTTGCTAAGCATACGCTGACCTGCACCTATAACGATCTGGACTCTGTTCGTGCGGCCTTTGAACAGTATCCCGCGGCTGTCGCTGCCATTATCGTTGAGCCTGTTGCCGGCAATATGAACTGTATCCCTCCGCAGCCTGACTTCCTGCCGGGCCTGCGTGCCCTGTGCGATGAGTTCGGTGCGCTGCTGATTATTGATGAAGTGATGACAGGCTTCCGTGTGGCGCTGGGCGGCGCACAGGCACACTATAACGTGAAGCCGGATCTCACCTGCCTGGGCAAAATCATCGGCGGTGGCATGCCAGTGGGTGCGTTCGGTGGCCGTCGCGAGGTCATGTCCGCGCTGGCACCGACCGGGCCGGTTTACCAGGCCGGTACGTTGTCCGGTAATCCCGTAGCCATGGCCGCCGGTTATGCCTGCCTGACGCAGATTGCGCAGCCAGGTATGCATGACAGGCTGAACCGTCTGACTGAACAACTGGCTCAGGGGCTGGTTGAGGCAGCCAGACAGGAAAATATTCCCGTGGTGGTGAATCAGGTTGGCGGCATGTTTGGCCTGTTTTTTACCGATGCCGACAGCGTCACCTGCTATCAGGACGTGACACAGTGCGACGTGGAACGCTTCAAGCGCTTCTTCCACCTGATGCTCGAAGAAGGCGTGTATTTTGCGCCGTCCGCCTTTGAGGCCGGGTTTATGTCGCTGGCACATACTGATGAGGATATTCAGCACACCATCGAGGCGGCCCGGCGCTGTTTCGCGAAGCTCTGATGAGAAAAGACCGGCTGAGCCGGTCTTTTTTTTTAACGTGAACGGCGCAGTAGCCAGATAAAATAAGGTGCGCCCAAAAAGGTCGCCATCAGGCCCGCCGGAATCTGACTGGGAAAGGCCAGCATGCGCCCGCAACAGTCTGCGGCCACCATTAACCCGGCCCCCAGCACGCCAGACAGTAACACCTGTGGCAGCGCGCGGCGAAAGCCCAACATACGGGCCATATGGGGTGCCATTAAGCCGACAAAGCTCAGCGGCCCAATCGTCAGCGTGGCGCAAGCCGTTAAGGCCGCCGCTAACAGCAACAGGGCGAGTCGTGAACCCGTCAGTGCCATACCGACAGACCGTGCGGTCATGCTGCCAAGTGGCAGAATGGTTAACCAGCGGCTGGCCAGTGGCGCTAATGCCACTAAAACAGCCGCAAAGCCTGCACTTTGCAGCGCCTGCGTAGCACTGATGTTGTAAGTTGATCCGGATATCCAGGTCAGTAACCCCGCCATGCGCGGATCGCCACTTGCCATCAACAGCATCAGAATGGTGACAAAGGCGCTGTTGAGTGCCATACCCGCCAGTAGCATACGTTCCGGTGAGAAACCACCACGACTGGCGACCAGCATAATAACCGCCAGCGTTATCGCCGCCCCCAGCGCACCTGCCGGCAACAGAAATGCCAGCGCGTTGCCGGGAACAAAGAACAGCATCACGACCACACCGCAGGCCGCGCCGGAACTGATGCCCAGCACTTCAGGACTGGCCATGGGATTACCGGTGAGGCGCTGGATCAGGCTGCCCGCCACACCGAGCATCAGGCCGACCTCCAGTGCCGCCAGCACACGCGGCGCGCGCCAGGGTAACAACTGTTGCAGCATGTCGCCAGACGTCCAAATCCAGCCATGCGCATCACGCCCAAAGGCCAGGCAAAGCCATGTCAGTCCGCCCAGCATCAGCAATCCCACCAGCGTCCAGCGCCCGTAACGGTATCGCTCGACCGGCACGTTGTCCCCCTGATCCAGCGCAGGCGGAACGGATCCGGTTCGCAGGCGAGGTAACAGCGCCAACAGAATGGGCACGCCCAGCAGCGCCGTCACGGTTCCGGTGGAGATCTCGCGCCAGTGCGCCGTGAGCCAGAGTACGCAGGCATCCGCCAGCCAGAGCAGCAGTGCACCAATCAGGGGTGCCAGCAGCATGCGGCTCAGTAACCGCCGTCCACCCAGCAGCCTTGCCAGCAGCGGTGCAAATAAACCAATAAAGCCAATGATCCCCGCTACGCTCACCAACTGAGCGCTCAGCAAGATGGCCAGAACCAGGACGGCCAGCCGCATAGCAGACAGCGCTAACCCAAGATTTTTGGCGACGCCATCGTCCAGCCCCATCAGCGTAAGCGGTCTCAGTAGTGCCAGAGACAGCACCAGCGCCAGCACCAGACGTGGCCAGAGTTGGGTAACGCTGTCCCAGCTCATCTGATTCAACGTGCCGGTGCTCCACAGGAACATATTCTGCAGTTGATCGTGGTTAAAGATGGCAAATATTTGGTTCACTGCGCCGCTGTACAGGCTGAGAACCAGCCCTGCCAGAATCAGCGTAACGGGCGACAGACGTTTGCGCCAGGCCACGCTGAACACCAGCGCACCGACCAACAGCGCGCCACCCGACGCGGCGAACTGATGAGCCAGCGCCCCACCCGGCAGGTGCCATAAGGTCGCGACGGTCATTCCTAACTGCGCGCCGGATGAAACGCCTAACGTGCCCGGTTCGGCCAGCGGATTGCGCAACACCTGCTGAAACAGTAATCCGGCTAACCCCAGCCCTGCCCCCACCAGCAGCGCCAGTGACCAGCGCGGCAGTAAGCTGTAGTGAAAGACCATTTGCTCAATGTTGCTGCTGTCCGGTGTCCACAGCGCCTGCAACCACTGGTTCGTGGGCAGCGCCTGTTGCAGATTGATCGCGGTTAACATCAACGCCAGGAAGAACAGCGTACCTGTCACGGCTAACGGGAAAAAACGATGACGCATTACGATTTCTCCAGCGCACGTTCCAGCACGCGAATAAAGTGCAGGGCTGACAAGGTCGCACCGTAGTACCACACCGCCGGAACGCGCTGGAAATGGCCGCTGTGAACAAACGGCATGGACTGCCATAACGGACTTCGCGACAGTTGCTGCATCACAGCATCATTGTCATGATCGAAGCAGATAGCCTCTACGTCATGGAAAACGGCCAGCCGTTCCAGTCCAATCACGGCGCTGCCCCAAAAACTGGTTTCGCCCTGCCAGGCATTTTTCAGATTCAAAAGCGCCATCACTTCCAGGAATAAGCTGTTTTTACCGAAGGTAATAGCGTGGCGGCTGTCGAGTAGCGACATCAGCAAAATGGCCCGACCGGCGTGCGGCGCCAGACGCTGACGCGCCGCCGCAATCTCCGCATCCACCTGTTGCAGATGCGCCTCAGCCTGCGCCTCACGTCCCAGTCGGGCCGCCAACGCCCGCAATGAGGCCCGTGCGCGACTCAGCGGTTTGCCATCGCCATTGTGCAGGTCAAACCCCATGATCGGCGCAATGCGCCGCAGCTTATCTTTCGGTGGACCGTAACCGTTCGAGCAGAGAATCAGCGAGGGATGCATCTGGGTCATCAGCTCAAGATTTGGCTCGGTACGTAACCCGACATCCACCACGCCCGCAGGCAATGGCGGCTGTCCGACCCAGACGTTGTAGTTATGCACGTCCGCCACACCCAACGGGTTCACGCCCAGCGCCAGGAGTAACTCGGTGGGCAGCCACTCCAGCGCAATAACGCGGTCGCTGTCAGGCTGTGCCGCAGGCGATGGGAAAGACGGGATGAGAGGCGACAACGCCATTGCCATCAGCAGGCGACGGCGATATAAATCCGGCATTATCGTATCCTTAACACACAAAACTCACCGGCGCGCCGCCGCCAGGATGGGGGAAGATGCCCATTGGGATACCGTAAATCGCCTGCAACACATCTGCCTGCATAATGTGTTCTGGTCCACCTTCTGCAATCAGTTTGCCGCCGCGCAAGGCGACCAGATGGTCACAATAGCGAGCCGCCATATTAATATCGTGTAAGACGGTAATGACCGTTAAGCCATGTTCATGGCTCAGCGTCTGAATCAGCGCCAGCACATCCACCTGGTGGGCAATATCCAGCGCAGAGGTAGGTTCATCCAGCAACAGGCAGCGGCTGTTCTGAGCGACCATCATTGCCAGCCATGCACGCTGGCGCTCACCACCAGAGAGGCTGTCGACCAGCCGCGAGGCGAATGGCGTTAGTCCAACCCGCGCGATTGCCTGCGCGACCCGCTCGCGATCGTCCTGCGTAAAGCGCCCCAGCGCACCATGCCAGGGATAACGCCCAATGGCCACCAACTCACGTACCGTCATGCCTTCCGCAGCCGGTAACTGCTGCGGCAAATAGGCGACCTCACGGGCAAACGCTTTGCTACTCCAGCGATCAACAGGCTGTTCGTTGAGCAGAACCCGCCCTTCACTGGCCGCGTGATGCCGCCCCAGCATTTTTAACAGCGTGGATTTCCCTGAACCATTGTGCCCAATCAGCGCGGTGACTTTACCTGGCGTAAAAGCGAGAGAAACGGGATGAAGGAGCGTACGGCCCGGTACGCGAAAGCTGGCGTTATCCAGTCGGAAGGCGGTCTGTTGGTACTGCGGAAGCTGCATGGTTATCCCTGTAAACGGGCGCCGAAGCGCCCTCATCGATCAGAACCGGAACGTGGCGGTGCCGACAATTTGTCGCTCTGCGCCCCAGTAGCACGCGTATTCACGGTAGCAACTGGCAACGTAGTCACGGTTAAACAGGTTGTTAACGTTAACGCCAACCGTTGAGCCAGGCAAACCAAAACGGCCTAAATCATATTTCAACGCGGCATCGACGGTAGTGTAACCCGCGACGGTGAAGTTTTGGTTCACGTCGGGACCCGCACTGTATAATCCCTGTGTTTCGCCCACATAACGGATGCCCGCGCCCAACGTTACGCCGGACAGCGCCGTTTCATGGAAGGTATAGTCGCTCCACAGCGAGGCCATGTGCTTAGGCACCTGCACCGGGGTTTTGCCTTTGAGCTGTGTATCTTCCGTATATTCAGCATCGGTGTAGGTATAAGACGCGGTCAGGTTGACGTTGGCATTGAGGGCCGCCTTGGCTTCCAGTTCGACACCGCGAGAACGGATTTCGCCGCTCTGGATGCGGAAAAGGGTATGGTCAGGATCGGCTGTTAAATTTTTGGACTTAGTCAGTTCATACATCGCAGCCGTAACCACGACAGGACGATCTTTCGGCACATATTTCACCCCCGTTTCGTACTGCTTAGCGCGCGATGGGTCGAAAGGTTGCCCGCTCACTGTCGTCCCGGCCGTTGGGATAAAGGATTCGCTATAACTGAAATAAGGCGCGATACCGTTATCGAAAACGTAGTTTACGCCGCCACGCCAGGTGAAGGCCTGATCATGATTTTTGACTTCGGTATTGGTGTCGCGATTTAACGCAGATGTCATCGCGTAATCATAACGGCTGCCTAACGTCAGCACCCAACGATCCCACGCCATTTGATCCTGCGCGTAAAGGCCGGTTTGTTCCTGTTTGTTCAGATAACGATAGGGGAAAGGCGTGCCGTTAAGCGAATCATTACCGTACTGAGGAGCAACCGCATTCAAAGGAAATGCTGAACCAAACGCTGCGTTGATATCATTACGCATGCGTTGATAATCCACACCAAGCAAAAGCGTATGGTCGAGTTGACCGGTTGCAAATTTTGCCTGTGCCTGGTTATCGACGGCGAACTCATTCAGTTTTTCGTCTGAAGTGGCATAACCTCGCGTGATTTCCTGGGTGGCGGCGTTAAATCCATTGCCATAAATGCTGCGGTAATCCGTCGTTAACTCGGCATAACGCAGGTTCTGGCGTACCGTCCAGGTCTCATCAAAACGGTGTTCAAAGCTGTAGCCGACCATTTTGGTGTTACGGGAGATGCGATTGCTCTTCTCCCCTTCATCAAAGTTGGTGGGCAGTTTGTACTGACTGCCATCAGGACGCGTAATGGGCACGACAGTGCCTTCACGCGGTAACCAGCCGTAATAACCCGTGTCCGGTTCATTCTGGAAGTAGGTCAGCAGATCCAGACGGGTGTTTTCGTCTGGTCGCCAGCTGAAGGACGGCGCGATGGTGTAGCGCTTTTGCTTGTTGTTCGCCTGCTGGGCATCCTGGCTGCTCGCCAGGCCTGTCAGACGGTAGCTGTAAACGCCTGCGTCATCGATCGCACCGCCAAAATCAAAGCCGGTGGAGTAAAGATTGTGATTGCCCATCTGAAACTGCACTTCACGCAGCGTTTCCTGGGTGGGACGTTTACTGACCAGCGCGACCACACCGCCCGGGTTGCTCTTACCGTACAGCACCGACACCGGCCCGCGCAGCAGCTCAGCCCGCTCCAGGAAATAGGGATCAATAGCGAATTCCGAGTAGTTGTCGCCCTGCAGCTTCAACCCATCGAGATACTGGTTGGTGTTGGTTTCGCTAAAACCGCGAATTGACAACGCATCATAGACGCCTGAACTGCCGCGGTTACCGGTAAGCACACCCGGCGTGTAATTAAAGGCCTGCTTCACGCTGGTGACGCTGCGCATCTCCATCTCTTCTCGCGTCACCACAGAAACCGACTGCGGATTCTTTTCAATCGGCGTGTCCGTTTTGGTGCCGGTGGCGCTGTGTTTTGCGGCGATGGTGGGCGCCGGGCCCCACGCGTTTTCCTGCGCCACCGCACCACCGCCATTTGCAGATACCACCACCGTTTGTTCAGCGTAAGCCATTACGCTTGCGCCGCTGGTCACCAGGGCAATGATCAAAGCCAGAGGCCGACGCGTAAATACGCCGGATGGAGAAGCAAAAGGGATAGAACGCGCTGTCATGAAGGTGTCTCTCAAATGGGGATGATTAAGCGAATCGAAACGATAATGATTATTATAACGATTGGATAATATGCGAAGTCTCGCAATTTCTGCAAGCAGAATTCCCCGGCGTGGCGTCGTGTCACGGACGATGGCAAGGGGTTTTGATGTGGAATAAAAAAAGGCACCGAAGTGCCTTTTTCATCCGCGTTTGACGGGTTATTTGCCGAACATATCTTTTATCCAGCCGGCAACGCCGTTGCTGTCTTTTTGTTCCTGCTGTTGCTGCTGCTGTAACTGCTGTTGTTGCTGGTCCTGCATCTGCTGCTGTTGCTGCATTTGCTGAACCTGCTGTTGCTGTTGCTGGCAGAGCGCATTCGGATCCAGCGTCCAGACAGGCAGCGTGCGCCATGTGCTGCTTCCTGAACCGCAAACAAAGTTACCCGCAGTATCAATGTTCATCATCGTCACATCTTCCGGCGGCGTAAGCTGCAGCGGCATCGGAGCCTGATTGTCCAGGTAGCGGCGGTAAATCTGCATCGCCCCGCTGGCACCGTAGAGTTTGGTCGGCTGGTTGTTATCACGGCCAACCCAAGTGATCGCCACTTCTTTACCATCAATCCCGGCAAACCAGCTGTCGACCAGATCGTTCGTGGTGCCGGTTTTCCCTGCCAGGTGCGCATTCGGGAAACGTGCCCCCAGCGCCCGGGCGGTACCGCGATCGACGACCTGTTGCATGGTATACAGCGTTAAATAAGCCGCCTGTGCCGGTTCAACGCGCTGAGCCTGCGGGAAGCTCTGGTACAGCACGGTACCGTCTTCCGCGATGACCGAACGCACGGCTGACAGCTCTGCATGATTCCCGCCGCTGGCAATGGACTGGAAGGCCTGAGCCACTTCCACAGGCGTCAGGTTGAGTGCGCCCAGTAACATCGCCGGAACCGGATTCAGCTGATCTTTAGGCACACCCAGCTTCGTCCAGGTGTCCACCACCGCATTCAGTCCCAGCGTCATGCCCAGGTTAACCGTTGGCACGTTCATGGAGTTCGTCAGCGCATCGACCAGCATCACTTTGCCACTAAAGCGCCGGTCGTCGTTCATGGGTTTCCAGATGCTGCCATTCGGCTGTTTCAGCGCAATAGGCTCATCCGCAATCCAGCTGTTCAGGCGGTAAGTGTTGGGTTGGCTCAGCGCGGTCAGATAGGTGGCCGGTTTCGCCAGCGAGCCGATGGATCGGCGCGCCTGCAACGCGCGGTTATACCCGGCAAACTGCGGATCGGCCCCACCGACCATCGCGCGAACTTCACCCGTAAAGCGGTCAACGACCACCATTGCGGTTTCCAGATCTTTCAGACCGCGCTGTTTTTTCAGGGTGGGAATACCGTCTACAACGGCTTTTTCGGCCGCATCCTGAGAAACCGGATCCAGGGTGGTGAAAATTTTCACGCCCGACAGATCTTTGACTTTGTCGCCCAGTTTTGCCTGAAGCTCATTACGCACCATCTGCATAAAGGCAGGCTGTGGCGTAATCACACCGCCTTTCGGCTGCACGCCCAACGGACGGGCCGACAGCATGTCGTACAGTTCCTGATCGATCACTTTCTGCTGCTGCAGCAGGCGCAGCACCAGATTACGTCGTTCCAGGGCCAGTTTCGGGTTACGCCATGGGTTGTAGAGCGACGCCCCTTTCACCATGCCCACCAGCATCGCCTGCTGATCGAGACTCAGCTCGTCAACCGGGCGGCCAAAATAGTAGAGGCTGGCCAGAGGGAAACCGCGGATCTGATCGTTACCTGCCTGACCGAGATACACCTCGTTCAGGTAAAGCTCCAGAATACGATCTTTGCTGTAACGGGCATCCATGATCACGGCCATATAGGCTTCACGGGCTTTACGCCACAGCGAACGCTCATTAGTCAGGAACAGGTTTTTGACCAGTTGCTGGGTAAGCGTACTGCCGCCCTGCACCGCTTTTCCGGCGGTGATGTTCGCCAGGAAGGCACGGCCAATGGAGTACGGGCTGATGCCGTCGTGCTCATAAAAGTGGCGATCTTCCGTTGCGATTAAGGTATCCACCAACAGATCAGGGAAACCGGCACGGGGAACGAACAAGCGCTGTTCACCATTAGGTGACTGCAGCATCGTAATCAGACGAGGATCAAGCCGGAAGAAACCAAAATCACGCCCGGTTTCGACGTTCTTAATCTCACTCAGCTCATCTTTGCTGAATGTCATTCGGGCATGAATCTGCCCTTCTTTGCTGTCCGGGAAATCAAACGGGCGACGCAGCAGTTCAATGGTGTTGCCTTTGACCGAGAATTCTCCCGGACGCGTAATGCGCGAGACTTCGCGGTACTGCGTGCCTTCCAGCAGGGCAATCATTTCGCTTTTATTGTAGGCCATGCCAGGTTCGAGGCTGACCATACGACCGTAGACAGCAGCGGGCAGTTGCCACACTTTACCGTCAATGCGGCTGCGAATTTCCGAATCGAGGTATACGCCCCACGCGGCCATGACCACTACAAATACCAGGAACAGCTTAATAAACCATCCCAGCCAACGGCGTTTGCCGCGCGGCGGTTTTCCACCTTTACCTTTACGTGGCACCGGCGCTTCCTCCTCGTAATCATCATCAAAATCGTCCTGAGAGACATCACTATCGATGTCTCTGCGCCGCCCACGGCGGGCGCTGTTGCGCGGTGGCAACGGTTTTCCTTTGCGCCCAATAGGTTCGCGATCGTTCCCAGACATTGGTTTCATTCTCCAGGCATAGCTTACGGCTGCGCCGCTACTCTAACTGCTTTCTTCACTGTCGCATGGCAGAACCCTCTGAATTAAACAGCGGGCCCGCCCTGTGACGTATTCTTTTTCGTCCGCCGGGTCGGTATTGCGGAGGCCGGATCGTCGGGCCAGGGATGTTTGGGATAACGCCCTTTCATTTCTTTTTGCACATCTTTATAGGCACCGCGCCAGAACGCCGCCAGATCGCGGGTGATCTGTAAGGGACGCTGGGCGGGCGATAACAGTTCCAGCACCAGCGGCACGCGACCTTCTGCGACGGCAGGATTACTGGCTTCGCCAAACATTTCCTGAATACGCACCGCCAGCGCAGGCGGTTTATCTGCATCATAGCGAATCGGCAGCCGACTTCCGGTGGGCACAGTGTAATGAGTTGGCAGCACAGTATCCAGCCGCTGACGTTGTGACCATGTGAGCAAATGTAAGAGCGCAGTGACCAGATTGACCGACTGCAGACTCTTCAGATCCCGCACGGCGCTCATCTGCGGTTGCAGCCAGCGATCCAGCGAGTCAAGCAGGCTGGCCTCATCGACGGCGGGCCAGTTCTCTTCGGGCAGCCACTGGGCAGCACACTGGATACGTAACCGCAGTTGCTCAGCCTCCGGCGTCCATCCCAGTACCGATAACCCCTTTTTAGCGACCCAGCGTAGCAGCGCGGCCTGTAACGCCTCGGCATCCGGTCGGGCAAGCGGCTGAGTCTTCAGTATCAGTTCGCCGATCTGCTCACGGCGTAAGGTGCGCAACGTGCCCTTCTCGTCATCCCATTCCACGTCGGTACGCTGTTCGACAAGCTGTGGACAGGCCTGCGTCAATGCCGCAAGCTCGACGGGAAGGGCCAGCAGGATACGTGCATCGGGGGCGCTGCTGCCCTGTAATAAGACAGGCGCAATGAGCCATTCGTAACGCGTGAGCGCCTGCTGTTCGTCCAGCACTGCCCCCAGTCCGTTGGCTAACTGATAGCGTCCGCTGTTATCGCGTCGGCGCGCCAGACGATCGCGAAATCCCGCCGTTAACAACGCGGGAAAATGCGCGTCATCGACCCGTCCGCCTGTGAGGCCAAGGCGTTTTTGCCAGTGCTGCGCGCGCCGCAACCAGTGCGGTAAAGGCCGACAGAGAACATCACGTAGATCAACACTGCCCGCGCGGGGCGGATCCTCCAGCACGGCGACGAGTAGTGCCGCGCTGGCCACCGCATCGGCATCACGCCCTGCGGCACATAACATAGCGCTCAGCCTGGCATCACTGCCGAGCTGCGCCATGCGTCTGCCCTGTGTGTTCAGTCGTCCTGATTCATCCAGCGCTCCAAGGCGCATCAGCTGCTGCTGCGCTGCCCGTAAGTGCTTTTCGGGAGGGCGATCGATCCACTGTAGCTGGTCGATGTCTGTACAGCCCCACTGCAGCAGTTCCAGCCACAATGACGCGAGATCGCTGTGCAGGATTTCGGCTTCGCCCTGTGCAGGCGCCCGTTCCGCCTGCTCCTGTGAAGTCAGGTGCAGGCAGATGCCCGGCATCAGTCGTCCGGCACGTCCGGCGCGCTGCGTCATCGACGCCTGGCTGATGCGCTGAGTCTGCAACCGCGTCACGCCGCTGCGTGCATCAAACAGCGCGCGCCGCTCCTGGGCACTGTCCACGACCAGACGAATACCTTCGATCGTTAAGCTGGTTTCGGCAATATTGGTCGCCAGCACCACTTTGCGGCGTCCGGGGGCGGCAGGCAAAATAGCCTGCTGCTGAGCGGCCAGCGGAAGCGCGCCATAAAGCGGCGTTAAATCGACATCCTCATCGACACGGGTTTCCAGCTCGCGTTTTACGCGCGCTATCTCTGCCACGCCGGGCAGAAAAAGCAGCAGCGAGCCGCTTTCCTGTCGAAGCAACTGCGCGACTTCACGCGCTACCGCCTCGTCAAAACGCAGGCTCGGACTCAACGGAGCATAACGCCGTTCGACCGGATAGCTACGCCCTTCTGAGGCAATCAGCGGCGCGTCCGGTAGCAGCGTCGCCAGGCGAGTATTATCGAGCGTGGCTGACATCAGCAAAATTTTCAGATCGTCACGCAATCCCTGCTGAACATCCAGTAACAGCGCCAGCGCCAGATCCGCCTGCAGGCTGCGCTCATGAAATTCATCCAGAATCACCAGCGACACGCCATCCAGCATCGGATCCTGCTGCAACATGCGCGTCAGAATACCTTCGGTCACTACCTCAAGCCGGGTCATGGGTCCGCTGCAGTTTTCGCCGCGCATGCGGTAACCCACCGTGGCGCCGGGCTGTTCGCCCAGTAGCTCAGCCAGCCGTTGCGCCACGTTGCGTGCGGCCAGTCGGCGTGGCTCCAGCATGATAATGCGCCCTGACAGCGCCTTGTGCTGTAACAGCTGAAGGGGTAACCAGGTGGATTTACCTGCGCCGGTAGGCGCAGCCAGCAGGACGTTCGAGGCCTGATCAAGGGCGCTCAGTAGGTCAGGCAACACCGCGCTGATGGGGAGATCACTCACCAAAAACTCCGCTAATGGCTGTGTTAAGATGGCGCGCATTGTAGCACTCATCCGTGAGGATTACCGGAGACCGCCATGGCGTTACAGCGCTTATTTTTTGCTATTGCCCCACCCGAAGACCTGCAACAGCAACTGGTGCAGTGGCGAGCTGATACCTTCAGTGAGGAGGCAGGTCGCCCGATTGCGGCCGCGAACCTTCATCTGACGCTGGCTTTTTTGGGCGAGGTCTCAGCGGAGACCTCAAAACAGCTGCAAACCCTGGCCTCGCGCATCCATCAGCCTGCTTTTGATGTGACGTTAGATGATGCGGGGCACTGGCCGCGCCCCGGCGTGGTCTGGCTGGGCTGTCAGCGCCCACCCCGGGGATTGCTGCAGCTGGCAAGTCTGCTGCGTGCCCAGGCCGCCCGGCACGGCTGTGAGCAGCCCGCTCAGCCTTTTCATCCACACATCACCCTGCTGCGCTCGGCGACGCAACCCGTTGCCCTGCCCCCTCGCGGCTTTCTCTGGCGCTTTACGGCCAGTCAGTTTTCGCTTTTTGCCTCAGAGTACGTAAAAGGGCGGACGCGCTACCGAACACTGGCCACCTGGCCGTTACAGTCATAATCAGGAGCCCTATGCTTTTTTCTCCCGCCCTCAAACCGGCACGTCTGATTACCCGTTACAAACGCTTTCTGGCGGATGTCATTACGCCGGAAGGCGAGACGCTCACCATCCATTGTGCCAACACCGGCGCCATGACCGGTTGTGCTACGCCGGGTGATACCGTGTGGTACTCCACGTCCGACAGCCTGACACGCAAGTACCCGCACAGTTGGGAGATGACCGAGACGCAGCAAGGCCACTGGATTTGCGTGAATACGTTGCGCGCGAATCAACTGGTAAAGGAGGCGTTAAGCGAAAACCGAATTCTGCCGCTGTCGGGCTACGAAGCGTGTCGGGCTGAAGTAAAATACGGCAGCGAAAAAAGTCGAATTGATTTCCTGCTTACAGCACAGGACCGACCTGAGTGCTATATTGAGGTGAAATCCGTAACGCTTTTACAGGAAGGTAAAGGCTATTTTCCGGATGCGGTGACGATTCGAGGACAAAAACACCTGCGCGAGCTGAGTCAGGCTGCGGCAGAAGGTCATCGGGCCGTTTTGTTGTTTGCCGTTCTGCACTCGGGGATTGAGGACGTTTCCCCGGCGCGTCACATCGATGCGGCTTACGCAGAACAACTGGTACAGGCGCGGCTGAGTGGCGTGGAAATTTTGGCGTACCGGGCAGAACTGTCATCAGAAGGCATGTTTATTACAACGGCTGTTGACGTAACGTTGTAATATCAGTGGCATCCTTCTGTGATAGGACTATCTTCTGTCAGGGGCCAACTACGCTGTTCCTCACAGGCTTGTCAAGATGGGCGCAGGAATAATTGCCAACCTTGACAGCTTCTGTTATTTATAGCGGCCTGTTTTTCCCCGTTGGGGGATCGATGTACCCAAGAGTGCGTCATCAATGAAGGTTAGTGTGAATATACTGGCCGATGGCAATCGAAGGGTATAGTGCGTGTTATCCAGGAGAAACAACATGCAAGAAGGGCAAAACCGTAAAACATCGTCCCTGAGTATTCT
Organism: Pantoea sp. BR_17; assembly: GCF_041955125.1. Taxonomy (NCBI): domain Bacteria; kingdom Pseudomonadati; phylum Pseudomonadota; class Gammaproteobacteria; order Enterobacterales; family Erwiniaceae; genus Pantoea; species Pantoea sp. BR_17. The sequence goes on from NZ_JAVAXT010000002.1 coordinate 59,307, forward strand.
CGCCATCGCTGGGGTGGAGCCTTATCAGGAGAAGCCGGGCGAAGAGTATATGAATGACGCGCAACTGGACCATTTTCGCAAGATTCTGGAAGCCTGGCGTAATCAATTGCGGGACGAAGTTGATCGCACCGTTACACACATGCAGGATGAAGCCGCTAACTTTCCGGACCCGGTTGACCGTGCCGCTCAGGAAGAGGAATTCAGCCTGGAACTGCGTAACCGCGATCGCGAGCGCAAGCTCATTAAAAAGATCGAAAAAACGCTGAAGAAAGTTGAAGATGACGACTTTGGCTATTGCGATTCCTGTGGCGTTGAGATCGGTATCCGCCGTCTTGAAGCGCGTCCGACGGCCGATCTGTGCATCGACTGTAAGACACTGGCAGAAATTCGTGAGAAGCAAATGGCGGGCTAATGTTGCCGTCTGACTGCAGCCATGCGGCGGGAAAAGGCCCTCTTTTTCCGCCGTCTGGTTCATGAAACCTATGGCATTCTCATCCTGTATCGGGCGCTTTGCGCCGTCTCCCTCTGGTGAACTCCACTTTGGATCGCTGATCGCTGCCTTAGGCAGTTACCTTAGCGCACGCGCGCAGCATGGCCGCTGGCTGGTGCGCATTGAGGATATTGATCCTCCCCGTGAAGTCGCAGGGGCCGCCACGCGTATTCTGCACCAGTTAGAACAGTACGGTTTGCACTGGGACGGTGAAGTCATGTGGCAGTCACAGCGCCATGACGCTTATCGGGACGCCCTGCAGTGGTTAAGAGCGCACCGGCAGAGTTATTACTGCACCTGCAGCCGAAGCCGCATTCAGCAGCTGGGTGGTTTTTACGACGGGCACTGTCGGGATGCAGGTTCAGGTCCGGAGAATGCGGCACTGCGGTTGCGTCAGCATGCGCCAGTTTTCCAGTTTGAAGACCGGTTACGGGGCACGCTTGTGGCCGATCGGCGGCTGGCTGAAGAGGATTTTATTATTCATCGTCGCGACGGCCTGTTTGCCTACAATCTGGCCGTGGTGGTTGATGACCATCATCAGGGCGTCACCGAGATCGTGCGTGGCGCAGACTTAATCGAGCCGACGGTGCGGCAGATTGCCCTTTATCGACAGTTTGGCTGGGCCGTTCCGGATTATCTGCATTTGCCGTTGGCCATCACTGCTGACGGACACAAACTTTCTAAGCAAAATCATGCGCCCGCGCTGCCGGATGGCGATCCGCGCCCGTGCCTGGTGCAGGCCTTACGGTTTCTGGGACAGCCGGTCAGCGAAGGCTGGCAGGACGATTCTCAGGAGAAACTGCTGTCTGATGCTGTGAAGCAGTGGAATATCGCTTTGATACCGCATGATAACGCCCTGAGAGCGGATGCATAGACAACAGCATTCTCAAATGATTCACAACAGGCTATGATTAGCCGCTGATTTTACCTACACCCTAATTGTCACTGTCGAGGTGTCCCATTTTTACCCGAGTCGCTAATTTTTGCCGGAAAGTCCTGAAGCGTGATGACGAGGAAGCACCAGCAGAGGTTGAACCTGAGAGTCATATGACCATCATTCCTCGTGAAAGCCACACCATCTCACGTAAAGACATCAGCGAAAATGCCCTCAAGGTGCTGTATCGTCTGAATAAAGCCGGTTATGAGGCCTACCTGGTGGGCGGTGGCGTTCGCGATTTACTGCTGGGGCAGAAGCCTAAAGACTTCGACGTGACCACAAACGCCACGCCGGAGCAGATGCGTAAACTGTTCCGCAACTGCCGTCTGGTTGGCCGCCGTTTTCGTCTGGCACATGTGATGTTTGGTCCGGAAGTGATCGAAGTGGCTACGTTCCGCGGTCATCATCAGATTGAAGAGAACAGCGAAGATCACAACAATTCCCAGCGTGCCCAGAGCGGTATGCTGCTACGGGACAATATTTTCGGCAGTATTGAAGATGATGCCCAACGGCGTGATTTAACCATTAACAGCCTGTATTACAGCGTGGCCGATTTTTCGGTGCGGGATTATGTTGGCGGCCTGAACGATCTGCAACAAGGCATCATTCGGTTGATCGGCGATCCGGAAACACGCTATCGCGAAGATCCGGTGCGCATGCTGCGCGTCGCGCGCTTCGCGGCCAAACTGAATATGCGCATTGCTCCTGAAACGGCAGAGCCCATTCCCCGCCTGGCATCGCTGTTACGCGATGTACCTGCTGCGCGCCTGTTTGAAGAGTCGCTAAAGCTGCTTCAGGCCGGTTATGGCTACAGCACCTGGCTAAAACTGTGTGAATATCAGTTATTCCAGCCGCTGTTCCCTACGCTGGCACGCAACTTTACCGAACAGGGCGACAGCCATATGGAGCGCATGCTCGCCCAGGTGCTGAAGAATACGGACAACCGCATTCAAAATGATATGCGCGTCAATCCGGCGTTTCTGTTCGCGGCCATGTTCTGGTATCCGCAGCTTGAAGCCGCCGAGCGCATTGCGCAGGAAAGCGGCCTGACTTATTACGATGCGTTTGCCCTGGCGATGAATGATACGCTGGATGAAGCCTGCCGCGCGCTGGCCATTCCTAAGCGCATTACGTCGCTGATTCGTGATATCTGGCAGTTGCAGTTACGCATGTCCCGTCGTCACGGTAAACGCGCCTGGAAGCTGATGGAGCATCCGAAGTTCCGTGCGGCTTATGATCTGCTGGCCCTGCGGGCTGAAGTGGAAAATAACCCGGAGCTGCTGCGCCTGAGTAAGTGGTGGGGAGAGTTCCAGGTCGCTGCGCCGCCGCAGCAGAAAACCATGCTCAACACGCTGGGAGACGATCCGGCACCGCGCAGCCGTACGCGCCGCCCGCGTCGTCGTTCTTCCGCGCCCCGTCGTGATAACTCTAACGCGTCATGACGCGCGTTTATCTGGCATTAGGCAGTAACCTTGCCGATCCGCTGCATCAGATTGATGCAGCGTTGTCAGCGCTGGATGCGCTCACCGGTGTTCAGCGCATCGCCACCTCGTCCTTTTACCGCACGCCACCTTATGGCCCACCCGATCAGCCCGACTATCTCAATGCGGCGGTGGCCCTCGAGACCACCTTGTCGGCTGAGGCCTTACTGGATGAGACGCAGCGCATCGAGCGGGAACATGGCCGGGTGCGCAAAGCCGAGCGCTGGGGGCCACGCACGCTGGATATTGATATTATGCTGTTTGGTTCAGAGCAGATTCACAGCGAACGCCTGATCGTCCCCCATTACGATATGCTGAACCGTGCGTTTATGCTGGTGCCGCTGCTGGAAATTGCGCCCGATCTGCGCCTGCCTGATGGCCGTCCGCTCCAGCCGATTATGGCAACGCTTGACTGCGCCAGCATCCGTCCCTGGCACAGCTGACCATCTATTCGCGCGTCACAGATTCCGCTCAGCAACGCGATACAGTAAAATGCGTTCATCTGAATTTCTGAGCTGAGATCGTCATGAAACCCACCACCCTTTCTCATCTGCGTCAGTGCAAAGCGAGCGGTAAAAAATTCGCGACGCTGACCGCTTACGATTTTAGTTTTGCCCGCCTGTTTGCTGACGAAGGCATTCAGGTTCTGCTGGTTGGTGACTCGCTTGGCATGACGGTGCAGGGTCATGATTCCACGCTGCCCGTCACGGTAAGTGATATTGCTTACCATACCGCCGCCGTCCGTCGTGGTGCGCCTCACTCGCTCCTGTTAGCCGATTTGCCTTTCATGAGTTATGCCACACCACAGCAAACTTTTGATAACGCGGCGCAGCTCATGCGCGCCGGGGCCAATATGGTGAAGCTGGAAGGCGGCGCATGGCTGGCCGACAGCGTGCGCATGCTGACCGAACGCGCCGTGCCCGTGTGTGGTCATCTGGGCTTAACGCCACAGTCCGTAAATATTTTTGGCGGCTATAAAGTGCAGGGACGTGATGAAGCCGGTGCAGAGCAGCTTATGGCTGACGCGCTGGCGCTTGAGGCCGCAGGCGCACAGCTGATGGTGCTGGAATGCGTACCGGTTGCCCTGGCCCAGCGCGTAACGCAGGCACTGGCGATTCCGGTGATTGGTATTGGCGCAGGCAACGTGACTGATGGACAAATTCTGGTGATGCACGATGCGTTTGGCATTACCGGTGGGCATATCCCTAAATTTGCAAAAAATTTCCTGGCGGAGACAGGCGATATCCGTGCCGCCATTCGCCGCTATATTGCTGAGGTTGAAGCAGGAAGCTACCCCGCAGCGGAACACAGTTTCCAGTAATTCAGGAGAATGGCAGTGCTGATCATCGACACTCTGCCCATGCTGCGCCGTGAAGTGCGCCGCTGGCGTCAGCAAGGTAAACGTATTGCGTTAGTGCCCACGATGGGCAATCTGCACGAAGGGCATTTAACGCTGGTAGATGAAGCGCGTGAGCGGGCCGATATTGTGATCGTGTCGGTTTTCGTTAACCCGATGCAGTTTGATCGGCCTGACGATCTGGCGCGCTACCCGCGCACGCTGCAGGAAGACTGTGAGAAACTGAACCGCCATGCGGTGGATGTCGTCTTTGCGCCCTCGCCTCCTGAGGTGTATCCACACGGGCTGGCTAATCAGACCTTTGTTGAAGTGCCGGTGCTTTCATCTTTACTGGAAGGCGCCAGTCGTCCCGGCCATTTTCGCGGCGTGGCGACCATCGTCAGCAAGTTGTTTAATCTGGTTCAGCCCGATATCGCCTGCTTCGGCGAGAAAGATTTCCAGCAGTTAGCCATCATTCGTAAAATGGTGGCAGACATGGGGTTCGATATCGAGATTGTCGGCGTGCCTACGGTGCGAGCCAGGGACGGTCTGGCCCTGAGTTCACGTAACGGCTACCTCACTGAAGATGAGCGTAAGCTGGCACCTGGCCTCAGCCAGGTGATGAATGCGATGGCCGCCCGACTGGCTAATGGTGAACGGCAGATTGACGATATTATTGAAGACGCAACGCGGTCGCTGCAGGAAAAAGGATTGCGTCCGGATGGCCTGGCCATCTGTGATGCGGAAACGCTGCAGCCTCTGACGGTGGACAGTCAGCGAGCCGTCGTGTTAATGGCCGCCTGGCTGGGGAATGCACGGCTGATCGATAATCAACAGGTAGACCTCACGCAGTAGTCTTGCAGGCTGAGGGTCACTCTTTTTGGCTGTATAACAAGGTTTCTGACTATGATTCGCACGGTTTTACAAGGCAAACTGCATCGCGTTAAAGTCACGCAGGCGGACCTCAACTATGAAGGCTCCTGCGCCATCGATCAGGATTTCCTTGATGCTTCTGGCATCCTGCAATATGAAGCTATCGATATTTATAACGTGACCAACGGTCAGCGTTTCTCTACTTATGCCATTGCCGCTGAACGCGGATCGAAAATCATTTCGGTCAACGGTGCGGCCGCGCGCTGTGCCTGTGAAGGCGACATCCTGATTATCTGCTCGTATGTCCAGGTCGATGATGCAGAAGCGCGCCAGTGGCAACCTAAAGTGGCCTACTTTGAAGGTGATAACCAGATGAAGCGTCTGGCGAAAGCCCTGCCGGTGCAGCTGGCCTGAGTCTGGTCGCATAAAAAAAGCAGCGCTAACGCTGCTTTTTTTTCGCCGGTATCAGGTCCGCAATCCGCGGCCCCGCTGAATCAGAAAATACACGGCGATATAAAACACCACGATAAAGGCAATCAGTACCGACATGGTCAAGGTCAGAGGAACATCGTGAATGCCCAGAAAGCCAAAGCGGAAACCGCTGATCATATAAACCACCGGATTAAGTTTTGATACTGCCTGCCAGAAGGGCGGTAACAGCGTCAGCGAATAAAACACGCCGCCCAGATACGTTAGCGGTGTCAGCACAAACGTGGGGATCAGGCTGATATCGTCAAACGTGCGGGCAAACACCGCATTAATCAGTCCCGCCAGCGAGAACAGTACCGCGGTTAGCAGCAGCGTAATGGCCACCATCAGCCATGAATGCACATGAAACGGCACAAAGAACAGCGAAACGGCGGTCACCAGCACACCGACACAGATCCCGCGCGCAACGCCGCCGCCGACATAGCCAGCGATAATAATGTGCGTCGGTACCGGTGCCACCAGCAACTCTTCAATATTGCGCTGAAACTTGGCGCTAAAGAACGACGATGCCACGTTGGCATACGCATTGGTGATCACCGACATCATAATGAGCCCTGGCACAATGAACTGCATATAGCTGAAGCCGTTCATATCGCCGATGCGCGCACCGATGAGGTTACCGAAGATGATAAAATACAGCGTCATGGTGATCACGGGCGGCACCAGCGTCTGGATCCAGATGCGGGCGAACCGGTTCACCTCTTTGGCCCAGATGCTTTTTAACGCCACCCAGTACAAATGTGTCATGCTTTTGCTCCTGTTTTTCCTTGCGTCAGGCCGACGAACAGCTCTTCCAGACGATTCGCTTTATTACGCATACTGAGAACCTGAACGCCCTGTGCGCTGAGCTGGCTAAACACGCTGTTCAGCCCCTGCTCACGCAGGACTTCAACTTCGAGCGTCGAGGTATCCACTAACCGGTACTGGAAACCTTCCAGCGACGGTAACGGGCTGCGCGGGGCCAGATCCAGAATGAAGGTTTCGGATTTGAGCTTCGACAGCAGGGATTTCATTGAGGTGTTTTCAACCAGTTCACCATTTTGAATAATGCCGATATTGCGGCACAGCATTTCCGCTTCTTCAAGATAGTGAGTCGTCAAAATGATGGTCGTCCCCTGCGCATTCAAATCTTTCAGGAAAACCCACATCGACCGACGCAGTTCAATATCCACCCCGGCGGTAGGTTCATCCAGAATCAACAGTTTGGGCGCGTGCATCAGAGCACGGGCGATCATCAGACGGCGCTTCATCCCGCCAGACAACATGCGCGCCCTTTCGTGACGTTTCTCCCACAGGTCGAGCTGTTTAAGGTACTTTTCGGCCCGCTGAAGGGCCTCACGGCGCTCGACACCATAGTAACCGGCCTGGTTCACCACGATCTGCATGACCGTCTCGAACGGGTTGAAATTGAACTCCTGCGGCACCAGGCCCAGCTGGCGTTTGGCATTGACGACATCTTTTTCCAGATCGTAACCAAAGACGCGGACGCTGCCTTCCGACTTATTCACCAGCGAACTGATAATCCCGATGGTGGTCGATTTGCCCGCGCCGTTGGGTCCCAGTAGCGCATAAAAATCACCGGCTTCAACGTTAAGATCGATGCCCTTGAGCGCCTGTACGCCGCCGGGATAGGTCTTGGTCAGCCGGGAAAGTTCCAGTGCATAGGTCATTCTGAATACATACCCTGTTTTATGGCATTGTAATGCCGTTTGAATTTAGGAAGCCTTCGCCTATAGTACGCGCACGCAAATGCGCAGTAACAGGTTGCTTAACGCCATGACAGACATTGATACCCTGATCAGTAATAACCGCGAGTGGTCCAGATTACTGGTCAAAGAAGATCCTGGTTTTTTTGAGCGACTGGCTCAGGCGCAAAAACCACGTTTCCTTTGGATTGGCTGTTCAGACAGTCGCGTCCCCGCAGAACGTCTGACCGGTCTTGAGCCAGGTGAACTGTTTGTCCACCGTAACGTTGCCAATCTGGTTATCCATACCGATCTTAACTGCCTTTCTGTGGTGCAGTACGCGGTTGAAGTGCTGGAAGTTGAACACATCATCGTGTGCGGCCACTATGGCTGCGGTGGCGTGCAGGCTGCCATGGATAACCCGGAGTTAGGGCTCATTGATAACTGGCTGCTGCACATTCGCGATCTCTGGTACAAGCATAGCGTGTTGCTGGGTGAACTGCCGCCCGATAAACGTCTGGATAAACTCTGCGAAATCAACGTTGTTGAGCAGGTCTACAATCTGGGGCATTCCACCATCTTGCAATCGGCCTGGAAGCGTGGACGTAAAGTCTCGCTACATGGCTGGGTCTACGGTATTCAGGATGGCTGCCTGCGTAACCTGAATGTTACCGCGAACAGCCGCGAAAATCTGGAGCAACGCTATCGTCACGGCATGGCTAACCTGTTAGTCAGTGGCGATTTTCACCGCCCCTGACGCACGCGCGCGACAAGCCTACACGAATCCAGAGGTCAGAGCCTTGGAAGAATGTGCGGTCACTCGCCTGAGGATTCGAGGGGAACCACTTTGCCAATGTAAGACAGATGGCGATAACGCTGCGCATAATCGATGCCAAAGCCCACCACGAATTCATCAGGGATAGCAAAGCCCACGAATTCAACCTGAACGTCGACTTCACGGCGTTCAGGCTTATCCAGCAGCGTACAGATGGCCAGAGATTTTGGCTCCCGCAGACGCAGGATTTCCCGCACTTTGCTGAGCGTATTGCCTGAATCAATGATGTCTTCAACGATTAACACGTCTTTACCGCGGATATCCTCATCCAGATCTTTGAGAATTTTGACATCGCGACTGCTGGACATCCCGCTGCCGTAACTGGAGGCGGTCATAAAATCCACTTCGTGCGGAACGTCAATCACGCGGCATAAATCCGCCATAAACATAAATGAGCCACGAAGTAGCCCTACCAGCACCATATCGCTGCCGCTGTCGCGGTAGTGGTCGGTAATTTCTTTGCCCAGTTCCGCGATGCGCGCGGCGATTGCCTGCTCAGGGATCATTACGTCAACAGTGTGTTTCATTGCCTTCAGCCCGGTCTCTCACAAAGCCACGCAGTCTACCATAACAGAAGTCCCTACTGACGCCGCGCAGAGAACGCAAACGTTTACGTGCACTAAAAATCTTCACCTGTGCGCAGGCAGTTGCACAAACAGCATTACCTTAGAACAACCCGGCATTTAGCCGCATTAATAGCTGCATGATACGATTTTATCGACATATCGTTATGCAGTTAGCGACCTTATTGGGAGATCTCAATGACTTCACCCTCAAGTAAAAAAACGCACGTCGGCGACCGCCCACTGCATCCCGAAACACAAATGCTGAACTACGGTTATGATCCGCGCCTGTCTGAAGGGGCCGTGAAACCGCCCGTCTTTTTGACCTCCACCTTTGTGTTTGACAGTGCAGAAGAAGGCCGCGATTTTTTTGATTATGTTTCCGGCCGCCGTCAGCCTCCCGAAGGTAAAAGTGGCGGACTGGTGTATTCCCGCTTTAATCATCCCAACAGTGAGATTGTTGAGGACCGCCTCGCTCTCTACGAACAGGCCGAAAGTTGCGCGCTGTTTGCCTCCGGCATGGCGGCCATTTCGACGGCGTTGCTGACCTTTACGCGACCAGGGGAAGTGATTTTGCATTCCCAGCCCCTGTACGGCGGTACGGAAACGCTGCTCAGTAAAACCCTGCACAACCTTGATATTCGTGCGGTGGGTTTCACTGACGGGCATGATGAAGCCAAAGTGCGCGAGGCCGCCCAGCGTGCAATGGCGCAGGGACGCGTCGCCATGATCCTGGTGGAAACGCCGGCAAACCCGACGAACAGCCTTGTGAATATCGCGCTGATGGCCCGTATTGCGGACGACATCGATCGTCAGCAGGGTTCACGCCCGGTCGTCGCCTGTGATAACACCTTACTGGGGCCGATTTTTCAGCAACCGCTCACGTTGGGCGCGGATTTATCGCTGTATTCCCTGACGAAATATGTGGGCGGTCACTCTGACCTGATTGCGGGTGCGGTGATGGGAAACAAAACACTTATGTCGCCGATCCGCGCTCTGCGTAGCGCTATTGGCACTCAGCTTGATCCGCATTCAAGCTGGATGATTGGCCGTTCGCTGGAAACGCTGTCGCTGCGCATGGAAAAAGCCTGCCACAACGCTGAAACCGTCGCCGCCTTTTTACGTACACATCCTGATGTCGCCGCCCTGCACTGGTTACCGTATCTGGATGCAGACAGCCCGGCAGGCAGAACCTATCGGGAACAATGCACCGGGGCCGGTTCAACCTTCTCTTTTGACATTGTCGGCGGACAACCTGCAGCGTTTCGTTTCCTGAATGCCCTGACGCTGTTTAAACAGGCCGTCAGTCTGGGCGGGACAGAATCGCTTGCCAGCCATCCTGCCACCACCACCCATTCTGGCGTGCCGGATACAGTGCGTCAGCGCATCGGGATCACCGACGCGACGATACGCTTATCCATCGGTATCGAGAACGCCGGGGATCTGGTGGAGGATATCCGTCTGGCGCTGGCGCAGGCCTGATATCAGGTCACGGTGAAGCCCAGCATCATGCCGGTGTCTTCATGCTCCAGTAAATGGCAATGCGCCATATACGCATGATCGGCGGCGGCAAGGTGGTTGAAGCGCACCAGCACTTCGCTACGCCAGCCGTCGACATTGACCATGTCTTTCCAGCCCTGACGGTGTGGCGCAGGTGGCTTGCCATTTTCAGAAAGAATACGGAACTGGGTGCCGTGAATATGGAAAGGATGCAGCATGCTGTCGCCTTCACCGGAAATGGTCCATTTTTCAACGGTGCCCTGCTTCACATCAAAGGCTGGCCGCGTCATATTAAATGGCTGGCCATTGATTTTATTGCCATTGTGAAAATCGTAGGCAGTCGCGGCCATCCCGTCATGGTCCATCTTCTGATGATCCATTCCCTGGGACGCGCTGTCGTGCTGCATCGCATGATCGTTACCGCCCATAGCCATATCATGGTGCGCACCGTTCCCCATCGCTTTTGCGCCATAGCGTGCCATCAGCGCCTGCATACCTTGCTGATCCAGTTGGGGATCCATACTGAGTTGTAACCAGCGCGATGACAGACCGTCCGTTTTCGGTATGGCCGGTAATGTGGCTAGCTGATCCGGTAAAGTCGCGCTGGCCATGATCCGCAGCGGAATGATATTGACCAGCGGCAGGGGCCGATCAAAGGGAGCCAGCGTCATGCCCATTTGCGAAACAGGTAGCGTCACGATATCAAAAGCCTTGCCATCGGACGTATCGACCATGACTTCAAAGCGCTCGCCCGGCAGGAGCGGAAGGGAATCGACCTTTATCGGCTCAGGCAGCAGACCGCCGTCACTGGCAATCACATACAGTGGGCGTTTATCGCTGGCAGCCAGATGCAGCGAACGGGCATTGCAGCCATTAAGCAAACGCAGACGTAACCATCCACGCGGTACGGCATGCTGAGGATACTGTGCACCGTTGGTCAGCATCATGTCGCCGAACCAGCCCACTGCGGCCCGCATAATATCAAGCTCATAATCGATGCGGTCACCGGATGAGGTGAGCTGTTTGTCCTGAAAAATCAGTGGAACATCGTCGGTGCCCCATTGATTAGGCAGACGAAGCGTCCCTGACGGCTGATCCTCTAACACAATCATGCCGGCCAGCCCCTGGGCAACCTGATGACCCGTTTTGCCATGCAGATGAGGATGATACCAGCAGGTGGCGGCAGGCTGGTCCGGCGTAAACGTCACCTGACGCGTGGCGCCCGGCGCAATGATTCCCTGCGGTCCACCGTCCACCTCGCCGGGGATTTCCAGACCGTGCCAGTGCAGGGTCGTCGCTTCACTAAGCCGGTTATGAATATTGATGGTGGCCGCCTTGCCACGCTGGAGCCGAATTGCGGGCCCCAACAGGCTGCCATTGTAGCCCCAGGTGGGTACGTCTTTGCCCTGCCACTGGCTGATGCCCGGCATCGCCGTCAGGCTGTACTCTCCTTTCGCATCCGCGTCCAGCAGGGAAGGAACCGGCAGCAGTGGCCGACTGGCCGCCATCAGGGATCGGCTCCAGAGCGGCAGCGCCCCTGCAGCACCCAGTGCCGCGCTCAGTTTCAGAAAGTGACGACGTTGCATAATCCGCATCCTTGTAACGAAATGACCTCAAGCCTAAACCCTGCCCTTATGGCAAGGTCAAGCATCAGCAGGCAGAATGCCCCAAAAATCGTAAATTGATCGAAAATCTTTACACAACTGTGCTAACGTCTTTCAGACGACTATTACATGAGAATATCTATGAAGAAGAGCATCAGGATCCTGCTACTGGCAGGACTCTTCGGCTTCTCCTCCACCAGCTTTGCCCTGAGCGAATCCGAAGCAGAAGATCTTGCCGATCTGACTGCGGTATTCGTTTATCTCAAGAACGACTGTGGCTATCAGGATTTGCCCGATGCGCAGATCCGCAAGGCGTTGGTGTTTTTTGCCCAGCAAAACCGCTGGGATTTAAGCAATTACAACAACTACAACATGAAAGCCCTGGGTGAAGACAGTTACCGTGATTTAAGCGGTATCGCGATTGCCAACGACAAAAAATGTAAGTCGCTGGCCAGAGATTCTCTCAGCTTGCTTGCCTATGTAAAGTAGCGCCCCAGCCCGCTCTCCCGTCAGACATTTGACCGTGCAACGACTATCATAGTTAGCTATGATGTTTCGCCGATTTTTATGGCAATGTCACGAAGGAGAGCCCCATCATGGCCCAAAACGAGATGTGGTATGAAACACTTCATACCGGCTTTGGCCAGTATTTTACCGTCGATAAAGAGCTTTATCGTGATAAAACGGCCCACCAGGATTTAATCATCTTTGAAAATGCGGCGATGGGCCGCGTTATGGCGCTGGATGGCGTGGTGCAAACGACCGAACGTGATGAATTTATCTATCACGAAATGATGACGCATGTGCCGTTGCTGGCGCATGGTGCCGCCAAAAGCGTACTGATTATTGGAGGGGGCGATGGCGCGATGTTGCGCGAAGTGTCCCGCCATACCGGCATTGAGAAAATCACCATGGTCGAGATCGACGCCGGCGTGGTGACCTTCTGTCGTCAGTATCTGCCGAACCACAGCGCCGGTGCGTACGACGATCCGCGTTTTAATCTGGTCATCGATGATGGTGTGAATTTCGTCAACCGCACCACCGAAAAGTTTGACGTTATCATCTCTGACTGTACCGATCCCATTGGGCCTGGCGAAAGCCTGTTTACGTCCGACTTTTATGCGGGCTGTAAAAATGCGCTGAATGAAAATGGGATCTTTGTTGCCCAGAACGGCGTTTGCTTCCTGCAGCAGGATGAAGCGGTTAACAGCCATCGTAAACTCAGCCATTACTTTGCCGATGTCAGTTTTTATCAGGCGGCCATCCCAACCTACTACGGCGGCATCATGACCTTTGCCTGGGCAAGCGATAATCCGGCCCTGCGCCAGCTTGATCCCGCCCTTCTGCAGGCGCGCTTTGCGGCCTCGGGCCTGAACTGCCGTTACTACACACCGGCGATCCACACGGGCAGCTTTGCTCTGCCACAATATCTGTTGAATGCTCTGTCAGAGACGCGCTGATCGATCATTTATAAGGGGGTGAATAAAATTGCAAAAGCTAAAACTGCATGGCTTCAATAATCTGACCAAAAGCCTGAGTTTTTGTATCTACGATATTTGCTATGCGAATACCGAAGCCGAGCGCGATGGTTATATTGCTTATATCGATGAGCAATACAATGCCAATCGCCTGACGGAAATTTTGACCGAAACCTGTTCGATTATTGGTGCGAATGTGCTGAACATTGCGCGCCAGGATTATGAGCCACAGGGTGCCAGCGTCACGATTTTGGTCAGTGAAGAACCTGTTGATCCTAAAGATATTGATACGTCTGAGCATCCCGGCCCGTTGCCTAATTCCGTGGTCGCGCATCTTGATAAAAGCCATATTTGTGTGCACACGTATCCGGAAAGCCATCCTGAAGGCGGCCTCTGTACCTTCCGTGCAGACATTGAGGTCTCAACCTGCGGCGTGATCTCACCGCTTAAGGCGCTCAATTACCTGATTCACCAGCTGGAATCTGACATTGTCACTGTGGATTACCGCGTACGGGGTTTTACACGTGATGTGAACGGCGTTAAACACTTTATCGACCATGAAATTAACTCCATCCAAAACTTCATGTCCGACGATATGAAGCGGATGTACGATATGGTTGATGTGAATGTTTACCAGGAAAACATCTTCCATACCAAGATGTTGCTGAAAGAATTCGATTTAAAACATTATCTCTTTAATACCCGCCCGGAAGATCTGACACCGCAGGAGCACAAACGCATTACTGACCTGCTGTGGAAAGAGATGCGTGAGATTTATTACGGTCGCAATATTCCGTCTGTGGGATTAAAAACCTACTAAGTTATGCCCCCTTTGCGGGGCATTCTCTCTTTCGTCTGCCTGTTATCTGTCACAGCCCGTTCAGGGCCACTTATTGCGCCCTGCGAACCAGGGTAGCCCCGGCTGCCTTTCTTTCGCGGCATGTGGTCTTGCGATGGTGAGACTGGCAGACCCGTTACGACGTTCTTCCGTGAAATAAATCAGCCGCCCCCTGCGTTCTGTTGTGCAGACGCTATTTCTGAGATCGTCCCGTAACGCCTGCCAGTAACAGGCCACAGTGTGGCACTAACACAAACTCACCACAGTAATCCCTGCCGAGCCGTTCGTCCCATGATAAAACATTAATTAAATTTACCATGAATACAGTAAGGATAATAAAGTTTTATGACACTATAAAAAAGACCAGCCTCCCTTTCCTCGCCTGGATTTTATGAGGAAAATCACACTTTAACGACCTGCTAAGTTACTTAATTTTCCATGAAAACTAAGATGATGGAGAAAAACCAGGAGCATTTAATTTATAAACACCTTTAAATCAATAAGATGAAAGATTGCGGATTAAAAACAGCGATAAAACATAAAAATAACTTAATGATTACCATTTGCTGTGATATACATTAGAAAACTTTAATATTTGATGATGTTTCTTGGTGGGGAGAGTGATATGAGTCACGGTTATTCTGTAGTAAACATAAATGAACTTAACATTTATGTGGAGTTAACAAAATGCAGTGTCCCGACCCGTAACAGGACCATCCTGATTAACGGTGCACTGGCAACCTCGTCTTCTTTCCGCAACTGGAAACGCTTCCTGGCGGATAAATCAGATGTCATTACGTTTGATCTTCCGTTCTCAGGCAAATCAAAACCCTTCAACGAACAGGGCTGCCATATCGTCACGCTTGATGATGAAGTCACGATTATTCGCGAGCTGATTTCAATTTATAAGCCCAATATTATTGCCTCAGCCTCCTGGGGCGGTGCATCGACTCTCAAGCTCTTGAATCACGGTGAAGAGGGCCTGGAACATGCCATCATCGCGTCCTATTCCTTTGAATTTAATGACCGTATGCGGACTTACGTGAAGCAAGCCAATCTGTTTTCAAAAGAGAAGAACTTTGTCGAGCTTGCGCATTTGATGAATGACGAAGTGGGTGCATATCTGCCGAATAAAATGAAGTTCTGCAACTTCAGGCATCTGACGTCGCTGGATGAGATTGAATACCGTCAGGGGCGTTTCCATCTTGAGCAGATTGCCACGCTGCGCAACCACGACTACAAAAACATTATTGATAACTCGGCCTGCCAGTTTCACTTTATCAACGGCGACCTGGATATTCATACGCCGCAAAAAAACATCGAAGAGATATGCGGCGAGTCGGATAAAACGCGCTTTTATCAAATCAGGGATGCGGGACATTTTCTGGATCTGGAAGGCAAGCGCAGCCGGGAAAGGACCGCAGCCGCCTTCAATACTATTTTTAGTCAGATTGGTGTCTGAGATGAAAGTGATTATTGGCGCACTGGGCTCAGCAGGCGATGTCTTTCCCTGTATTGAGATTGGCTCGCTGTTAAAAGAAAAGAATCATGATGTTTACCTGCTCGCTAACGACTATTTCAGATCTGAGGCAGTAGATCGCGGCCTGTCCTTTGTGGCGGTCGGCGACAAAGAGACTTATGTGAAAGCCGTCCAGGATCGGGCGTTATGGGACAAAAAGCACGCCCTGAAACGGATTTCACATTATATGGCGGAACAGCAGGAGGCGATGTTCGATGCCATGAGCGCTCTTGCCGAAGATGACGCCATCATCATTCACTCTTTATGGTGTTTTGCGGCGAAAGCCGTCAGCGAGAAATACCGGTTAAAGAAATATGCTATCAGCCTGACCAATTCAAATTTAAAATTGCAGCCCGGGCGTGTTATCCATGCGCTGGAAAAAAGCCTGCGTGTCAGTCTGAACTGGAAACTGGCTTTATTTCAACGGGCCCTGGTTTCGCCTGCACTCCAGCGTACCATCGACACGCTGCGACGCGACCATAATCTGCCCGCCTCTCGCAATATTTACGCTGACTGGGTCAATAACGAACCGCAGTCGATTGTGTTATACGAACCCTGGTTTTATCAAAAGAAAGCGCGCGAGGGATTTTATGCCGGTTTTTTACTGAACAAGAGCCGGGCGTCGCTGGATGACGATCGTATTACCGATTTTATTGACTCCCGTACGGTGGTCTTTTTTACCAGTTGGGCCCTGGCTGAACAATCATCCGTGACACGCGTTTTACAGGACTTAAAAACAGAAGGACTGAAGTGCGTGCTTGTTACGCCAACCGCAGCCGCGTTAGCGGTAAACGATGATGTGATGACGCTGCCGCATCTCAATATTGCCCTGACTGAAACCTGCTTATTTGCCATTCATCATGGCGGTATTGGCACCACCGCGCAGTTGCTCAAGAACGGGGTGCCTCAGCTGATTTATCCTCGCGCATTTGATCAGTTTGAAAATGCCCGCGCCCTTGAACGACTGGCCTGCGGCCTCAAGGGAAAAGGGATCAGGGAAATCAGAAAAATGGCGGCACTTGCACGTCAGAAGAAACACAACTGCGACTTTTATGCTGTGCAACTGGCTAATCAAACCCACAGAGGTCTTGAGCTGGAACGCTTTCTGACCCGTTAAACGCGTCTTCAGGCCAGGCATCGGGGTGCATGCCTGGCCTGAAGGCATCAGACTTGGAACGCCGCGGTTAACATGCGCAGACTGCGCGCCTGTTCAGTTAAGGACTGCGATGCCGAAGCCGACTGCTCCACCAGCGCGGCATTGCTTTGTGTGACGCTGTCCATCTGCGTGACGGCAATGCTGACCTGCGAAACGCCCTGCATTTGTTCCACTGATGCCAGCGCCAGACCATCCATATACTGTGCCAGTGACGCGACTTCACTTGCCGCTTTAAGAATACTCTGGGCGGTATGATCGGCCGCCTGTACGCCTTTCGCCACGCCGGTGACCGCTTCTTCAATCAGGTTACCGATTTCACGCGACGATGATGCGCTGCGCTGTGCCAGCGTACGGACTTCCGTTGCGACAACGGCAAAGCCACGACCGTGCTCACCCGCTCTTGCCGCTTCTACCGCCGCATTCAGCGCCAGAATGTTGGTCTGAAAAGCGATACTTTGAATAACCGCGGTAATCTCTTTCACTTTCGCCGCGCTCACCGAAATGCTGTGCATCGTGTGGCTCATTTCATTGACGGCTTTTTCGCTGGCGCGCGTCAGTGATTCCGTCTCCCGGGCCGAAGACGCTGTAGATTCAGCGACAGAGGTGTTATTGCGAACCGTCGCAGTAATTTGTTCCATGCTTGCCGCCGTCTGTTGCAATGCCGCAGCCTGCTCTTCCGTACGGGAGGACAGCTCGGTATTGCCCTGCGCAATTTCACTGGCCGCCAGTTCAACCGATGCCGCAGAATCTTTGATCTGGGTCACCAGGTTCCGCAAATGATTTTGCATGTTCGCCAGGGCCGTCAGCAGCTTTCCGGTTTCATCCTGACGGTTTACGGTAATCACAGAGGTCAGATCGCCCCGGGCAATGGTATCGGCCGTGTGCACCGCGACAGCCAGAGGACGAGAAATACTGCGGGAAATCAGCAGGCCCAGAATCAGGGAAATTCCCGCTGACAGTAGCAGTCCGGCCACCAGGATCACGCGCGTTTTGGTCCGCTCGCTAGTCAGTTCATCTTCACGCGATTTGAGTAATGATTTCTCCGTGACAATCATGGATTCAATCACGTTACGCATCGCATCCATTTGCACTTTACCTTTATCAGTCGCAAAGATGTCTAAAAAGTGTTGCTGGTCGAGGTTCCCCTGATTCAGACGCTCACGCGCCGCCATTACGTTACGGGCATAGCTTTCCAGCCAGTTCTTCTGTCTGCTTTCCAGATCGACTAAGCGTTGCTGCTGTACCGGATTGTCCTGCGTCAGCTGATGTGTACTCGCGGTGTAGTCGCTAAAGGCCTGTTTACCCTGATTAAAGGGTGCCAGCATTTGTGTCTGACCGCTAAGTGCATAACCCCGAAGGCCGGTTTCCATATTCAGCAGACTCTCGGTCACCTTATTCAGGCCTTCAACCACCTGATAGGTATGAACGTTAAGCTTGCTGGCCTGCGTGACGCGATTAAACCCCATATAAAACAGACTGCATACCACAATCATGACAAGCGTCATGGCACCAAACGCCATATAAAGGCGGGTTCTGATAGATGTATTGCTGAGCATAATATCTCCGCGAGTGGAAAGAGAATAATTAAATTCCATTAATTCACGAGAATAATGGCAAGGCACATTAATAAATCAGGCATATAAATTTAATGAAAAGCCTGACCACTCAACCGAACGGTGAGTGACGTAGAAGTGAACGCATCAATGTTAAGTTGATTATTAGCGCTCTCGCGGAAATTTCCACTGCGTTACAATTTAAATTAGCGTTAGCGGAAATAACGAGAAAACAGGGAGGAGGATAATTCCTGTTATCGCCCTGTTTTCACGGTGCACGTGGCAATAAATAACTGAAAAATCAAACAGATTAAGCATTCAAAAAGGACAGTGAAGCCTGTTTCGTTTTACCGAACAGTAAATTTGACTTAAGCGAGCAGTTGCATTCAGGTAACGAAATGTAACAGCATCATTGGGGAGTACAGCATTACACATCGAACAGGGAACGTAAGGATTTATTATATTTTAATAATGGAGAATATCGCGCCCTTTATTAAACAGGGCACAGCTATTCTCATCATTCCTCCAAATTTCCCCTGACTTATCCTGTCGAAACGCAATTCTGGCCTGCACATCTGCAGGCTCAGGTTTACTCATTCAGATACAGCTCCTCAATATAATGCAGCGCATCACAGAGCGTATCATCCGTCCCCAATCCCCCTGCTTTAGTGATAACGGGTAAATCATCGATGTCACTGTTTACGAAGGTGCCACACGGGATACAGGGCGCCACTTCGCCGTGGATACGGTAACCTTCTGCGCCGAGAGCATTCGCCACCGCGATCGCGATGTCGCCGCCCGTCAGGAACAGCCCACCCGTACGGGCACGATCCAGGATCGCTAAGGTGATATCCCCCATTCGCCGACTAAGCGTTTCGCCCAACGCCTCGCGACTCAATGCATATTTTCCGGTCAGCGCTGCAATCTGGTTACGGTCGTCCCCGTGGCTGCTGGTCTGCAGAACACAGTGCCTGTTCTGTGCAAGGATCTGGCACGCCTGCTCTACGATCTCTTTTTGCTCTTTCTCAGATGCAAGCAGGGTTTCGACCGCGATTCTGACCACGTCAGCCCGCCCCAGACGTTGCGCCTGGGCTACCTGACGCCGGGTCATTTCACTCATCGAGCCCGCCACCACCAGAACCGGAAGCGTTTGATCGCTGTCCATATAGCTGTCGGTCGGAAGCGCGTTGGCCAGTCCCGCCGCCCCAACCAGCAAAGGGCGCGCAGCCATTGAGAGAGCAGCCTGGGCAATCAGGGCCAGATCGTTATCGCTTTCTGCATCAATAATGACGATGCTGGCGGGCTGTTGGCGCAGGTTTTCAAGCCGGTCTGCGAGGTCGCCACGCCTGACGTCGTCCAGCGTCATCTCCCCGACAGGCAGATCGGTCTGTAAGCCGATCAGCGTGCGGATACGCGAGGAGATAATCGGTGTGCGCGGATCGCTG
The DNA here is from genome assembly GCF_041955125.1 of Pantoea sp. BR_17. Lineage (NCBI taxonomy): Bacteria > Pseudomonadati > Pseudomonadota > Gammaproteobacteria > Enterobacterales > Erwiniaceae > Pantoea > Pantoea sp. BR_17. The sequence goes on from NZ_JAVAXT010000002.1 coordinate 79,089, forward strand.
GCAAACTCGGTTTCCAGCAACGGGCGCTGGTGAACCCAGCATTCACCATTGCGCGTCATGCGCCCCGCAGACGGAATGGCTGCGGCGACAATCGCCAGCGTGGTTCCGCTGGCGGCCATAGCTGCAGCAATCTCTGCGCCGGGATTGCCACGAAAGGTAGAGTCGATTTTTTTATAGATCAGCACGCTGTTTTGCCCAGGGCGCACCCAGGGAGACAGCGCCTGTTTCACCGCAACCGCCGCCTGCTCAGCGCTGAGTGCCCGGCTGTCTGTGTTAATCACCAGCACATCAGCGCGACGTGAGGGCTTTTGCTGTGACGTCAGCATCACTTCCGTACGTGCCCCTTTTTTAGCCAGTTGCACGCCCGTATCATTCGCACCGGTAAAGTCGTCGGCAATAACGATCATTTTCATCGTGATTTTTCCGTAGATGAAGCGACAGCCCGTCGCTGATTACCTTTTGCCACCCAGGAAGGTCAGCATCGGCGTTAAAAGGGCGGTGACAATCACCGATGTCGCAATCAGCGGCGTTGCCGCGGCGACCACACAAGACAGAGCCGGATCGGCCTGCGCCAGCGCAGCCGGCGTGATGGCAGTTGTCCTGGCGGCGGCCCCCAGCACCAACGGGATAATCATCATTCCGCCAGGCATTTTTTCGATTGTTTCCTTAATCTTCATACCACCACCTTAGTGATTAATTATAATCACTATGATGATATTAAATCACAAGAATAAAATATGCGGCGGGAATCTCAGATTAAGACGCTGATAATTGAGCATTATCAATCAACAAAGGAGGTAAATGGCGATCGGTGTGCAAGCTTTCAATCATTTGCCCGACATAAATCGCCGCCAGGCGGCAATCACGGCCAGGAAATCTTCCTTACCGCAGAAGCACAGGCTTTCTTCATCGTAGTAATTCATGCCCTCTTCCATCTCATCGCCTTCGAAATTCAATGTATTCGCGCGGACAATGACCTCTTCATCATCCATCCAGAGCGTATATTCGCGCCCGATGCGCTGCCACTGGCGCTCACTGCCTGTAAGTTTTTGGGCTTCGGCTTCAACCTCATCCAGCACGCTGGCGTCATGCCCGACTTCTTCATTAAACCAGTGGCCTAATGCTTCATGGCCCATCGACATGCGCACTTTTACCTTGCCCGTGATGTCGCGTAAAAATTCATACTCCATGATCTTATCTCTTTGTCAGTTACTCGCGCTGTTATACCGCTATTTTTATTGCCGTGCACCTGCTTAGCGCGCCTATCCAGATTCCCTGGACGCCCCTTTTCAGGCATAAAAAAAGAGGAGCGCCGGGGCGCTCCTCTCAAACAGAACGATCGTCACCTGTCAGACTGCAGTCTGGAAAATCACGCCGTCTGCTTTTTCCGTGTACTGACTCAACTGGTCAAAGTTGAGATAGCGATAGGTGTCAGTGGCTGTTTTATCAACCTGTGCCATGAACTGCTGATACTCATCTGGCGTAGGCAGTTTACCTAACAGCGATGAGACGGCAGCCAGCTCCGCAGAGGCCAGATAGACATTAGCCCCTGTACCCAGACGGTTCGGGAAGTTACGGGTTGACGTCGAGACCACCGTTGCGCCGTCAGCCACACGTGCCTGGTTACCCATGCACAGTGAACAGCCCGGGATCTCAATACGCGCACCGCTCTTACCAAATACGCTGTAGTAACCTTCTTCTGTCAGCTGAGCCGCGTCCATTTTGGTCGGTGGTGCGACCCACAGACGGGTTGGTAACTGGCCTTTATGGCTGTCCAGCAACTTACCTGCCGCACGGAAGTGACCGATATTGGTCATGCACGAGCCGATAAAGACTTCATCAATCTTCTCGCCCTGCACATCAGACAGCAGACGCGCATCGTCCGGATCGTTTGGCGCACACAGAATCGGCTCTTTGATCTCAGCCAGATCGATGTCAATCACCGCGGCATATTCCGCATCGGCGTCGGCTTCAAGCAACTGTGGATCCGCCAGCCATTTCTCCATGCCTTCGATACGGCGCTCCAGCGTACGACGATCGCCGTAGCCTTCAGAGATCATCCATTTCAAGAGGACAATGTTAGAGGTCAGGTACTCTTTGATCGGCGCCTGATCCAGCTTAATGGTACAGCCTGCAGCAGAACGTTCTGCAGACGCATCGGTCAGTTCGAACGCCTGCTCCACTTTCAGATCGGGCAGACCTTCAATTTCAAGGATGCGGCCAGAGAAGATGTTCTTCTTGCCTTTCTTCTCGACGGTCAGCAGGCCCTGCTTAATGGCATACAGCGGAATGGCGTGAACCAGATCGCGCAGCGTAATGCCAGGCTGCATTTTACCTTTGAAACGTACCAGCACCGATTCCGGCATATCGAGCGGCATAACGCCCGTTGCCGCAGCAAAGGCGACCAGGCCCGAGCCTGCCGGGAACGAAATCCCGATAGGGAAACGCGTATGAGAATCGCCACCTGTTCCGACGGTATCCGGCAGCAGCATACGGTTCAGCCAGGAGTGAATAACCCCGTCACCCGGACGCAGAGAAACCCCGCCGCGGTTCATGATGAAGTCAGGTAACGTATGGTGCGTGTTCACATCCACCGGCTTAGGATAAGCCGCCGTGTGACAGAACGACTGCATGACCAGGTCAGCCGAAAAGCCCAGGCAGGCCAGGTCTTTCAGTTCGTCTCGGGTCATTGGACCGGTAGTATCCTGTGAGCCCACAGAGGTCATCTTAGGTTCGCAGTACGCACCGGGACGGATGCCGTCAACACCACAGGCACGGCCCACCATTTTCTGTGCCAGCGAGTAGCCACGTGTGCTTTCAGCCACGTCTTTCGCGATACGGAACACGGTACTGGCAGGCAGCCCCAGCGATTCGCGCGCTTTGGTCGTCAGGCCACGACCAATGATCAGGGGAATACGACCACCAGCACGGACTTCATCGATCAGAACGTCGGTTTTCAGTTCAAAACTGGCCAGCAGGTCGCCGGTTTCGTGGTTGCGGACTTCACCTTTGAAGGGATAGATATCAATGACATCGCCCATATTCAGGTTGTTCACATCCACTTCAATCGGCAGCGCGCCTGCATCTTCCATGGTGTTGAAGAAGATAGGGGCAATCTTGCCACCCAGCACAACGCCACCACCTTTTTTGTTTGGCACGTTCGGAATGTCATCGCCCATAAACCACAGCACCGAGTTGGTCGCCGATTTACGTGATGAACCGGTGCCTACAACGTCACCGACGTAGGCCAGCGGAAAACCTTTGGCCTGCAGCGCTTCAATTTGTTTGATCGGTCCGATGTTGCCTGGCTCATCTGGCTCAATGCCTTCGCGGGCATTTTTCAGCATTGCCAGCGCATGCAGAGGGATATCAGGACGTGACCAGGCATCCGGTGCCGGAGACAGATCGTCTGTATTGGTTTCGCCAGTGACTTTGAAAACCGTTACGGTAATTTTTTCAGCCAGCTCTGGACGTGACAGATACCATTCGGCATCCGCCCATGACTGCATCACCTGTTTCGCATGCGCGTTGCCTGCTTTGGCTTTTTCTTCAACGTCGTAAAAGCTGTCAAACATCAGCAACGTGTGGGAAAGCGCTTTTGCCGCAATCGGCGCGAGTTTCGCATCATCTAATGCTTCAATCAGAGGATGGATGTTGTAACCGCCCTGCATGGTACCGAGCAGTTCAACGGCTTTTTCAGGAGATACCAGAGGAGAGGTTGTTTCGCCTTTGGCGACAGCAGCCAGGAAACCTGCTTTAACATACGCCGCTTCATCGACGCCGGGTGGTACGCGGTTGACCAACAAATCGGTCAAAAATTCTTCTTCACCCGCAGGTGGATTTTTTAGCAGTTCAACCAGCGCGGCCATCTGGGAAGCATCTAATGGCTTAGGTACGATCCCTTGGGCAGCACGCTCGGCAACGTGCTTACGGTATTCTTCTAGCACGACGTTCTCCTCGCTCTCATTGTATGGGTTTCCGGTGCACCCTGATGACAACGCATTCCATGAGTAGGGTAAGGTGCCCGGTTCCGCGTGGGGCAGCATAGCAGGATTTCAACAGCTTGTTAATCTGTTTACAAAAAAGCAACATTGCGGTTTTCTGCAGCAGAATGCGCTACCTGAACAGAGATAAACGAAAAAAACGCAGGGCTTAATGCCCTGCCGGTTAACCCAGTCATTTCGCTGTAAGCTTAACGATCGATCATGCCATATTCTGCATCCGCATAGCGTTCACCCCGCACGTTTTGCGGCGCAAAGAGCCTGTCCAGCGTGTCACTGTCCGCCCCTGTCAGGACGACATTCGCTGCGGCACAGTTTTCTTCCAGATGATGGACCTTACTCGCTCCCGGAATCGGCACAATATCTTCCCCCTTCGCCATGACCCATGCCAGCGCCAGTTGTGCCGCAGTAATACCATAACTGTGTGCCATCTCAGTGAGCTGCGCGACTAACTTTTGGTTATGTTCCTGTGCCTGCTCCTGAAAACGGGGCAAACTGCGGCGGAAGTCATGCGGATCCAGCGCGTCCACGGACGTCAGTTTGCCCGTCAGGAAGCCCCGGCCCAACGGACTGTAAGGCACAAAACCGACATTCAGTTCACGACAGGTCGCCAGAATGTCCTGCTCGGGATCGCGGGTCCAGAGTGAGTATTCGCTTTGTAAGGCAGAGACGGGATGGACGGCACAGGCGCGCCGCAGCGTAGCAGATGAGACTTCAGACAACCCAATATAGCGGGCTTTTCCCTCTTTAATCAGATCCGCCATCGTGCCAATCACGTCTTCAATCGGTACGCTCGGATCAAAGCGGTGCTGGTAAAGCAGATCGATATGATCGGTTCCCAAACGGGTTAACGACCCTTCGACTGCGCGGCGAATATGCTGAGGCTGGCTGTTAACGCCCCTCATCTTTTCCCAGCCCTGACCTTCGCCAGTAATCGCAAAACCAAATTTTGTGGCCACTGTAATATTGTCGCGGCGGCCTTTAAGGGCTTTAGCGATGAGCACCTCGTTGGTAAAGGGACCGTAGATTTCGGCGGTATCCAGAAAGTTGATGCCCAGTTCAAACGCGCGCGACAGCGTATTTAATGCCTGCTGCTCATCATGATTGCCATAGGCGAAGGTCATGCCCATACAGCCGAGTCCCAGTGCTGAAACGCGTAATCCCTGATTACCCAATTGACGTTGTTGCATGATGTTTTCCTCTTTGTTGCGGTGTTATTGTTATAATCCTCATCAATACCAACAACAATTGCGCTATTCTTGCCCATTCAGTGAGGAAAATTCATCAATGACACTTTCGCGGGCCACCCTGCAGGAACTGGAAATGTTCAGCGCCATTGCGCACCACCGGAGCTTCCGCAAAGCCGCACAGGCACGCAACGTGACGCCGTCTGCGCTGAGCCACGCTATGCGTCATTTCGAACAACGGCTAGGAGTGAGATTACTCAACCGCACGACGCGCAGTGTCTCACTGACCGAGGCTGGACAACATTTCCTGCAGCGCATTCAGCCTGCCTTACTTGATTTATCGCAGGCCGTGGATGAACTTAACGACTGGCGAGCCCGGCCTCACGGTACGCTGAAACTCAATATGCCCCGCTCTGCAGAAGCGCTGTTTTTTGACAGCCTGATCCTGCCCTTTCTCCAGCGCTATCCGGACATTACGCTGGAAATTGACAGTAACGATGCGCTAGTGGATATCCTTGAAGCCGGTTTTGATGCAGGCATTCGCTACGGTGATGTGCTGGCGCAGGATATGATCGCCCTGCCCTTTGGCCCGGCAATGCGTACACTGGTTGTCGCAAGCCCGGCGTTTATCGAACGTCATGGTGCCCCGCAAACACCGGACGATCTGCTGCAGTTTCCCTGCATTGAGCGGCGTTTCCCGAGCGGGCAACGCTATCGCTGGGAATTCATGCACGCAGGGAAAAAGCGGGAAGTCGCCGTCAGTGGCTCTCTGGTGCTGGACAACAACGAACGAATATTGCAGGCCGCCCTTGCGGGAGCAGGGATTGCTTTTCTGCAGGAGGCCGTGGTCAGTGCCAGTCTGCGAAGTGGCTCACTCGTTGAGCTGTTAAGTCACTATACGGAGAATGCCGATGGCTTCTGGCTCTACTATCCCGGCAGGCGTTATGTCTCTGCACCATTACGTCATTTTATTGACTGGTTACGTGTTAATAATAACGAAGTGATCAACCATCAAAATTAACAGCAACATAAGAACCGAGAAATAATTATTTTAAAATAGTCATGAAAGAATCAGCATAAATAACATTTAAAATATAAAAGACAGAAATTTTTATTAATTAGCATTATGAAAAAATAAAAAACCAGGGGACAGTAAAATAATAAATGCGTAGACTGCGGTTGGGCGCCTGAAGCTTTCTGCTTTGGGTAAGAATCTGAGGTGGAAAGAGGAAGGAACCGCTCACATTAATCAGTCAACTAATGCGAGCGGAGGTCACTACCCTAACACCTCAACACTGTCAGGGTAGCCCCTCGCTCGATGAAAATCAAGAGAGGTGCCACCATGAAGTCGAAATACGGTTTGCTTGTTATTAGCGGGTTAATTCTCTTAGGATTGAGTTTATCAAACCGAGGTTCATTATGTGAGCTTCGCCTCAGAATAATGAGTGCTGAACTTTCGGCTGTCTTGAATTACGAAACCAGGCAGTAAAACTTCGTTAGTGGCGGAGTTTACTCCGCCCTATATGCCAGTGTAAATGTGTTAGCGCAGGCGCCCTTTCCTTTATTGATTTTCTTATTCGATAATAATCAGCATAAAAAAACGGCCCCATAAGGGGCCGCTATGACTGTCCTGAGACTTATTTCTTCTTCGCTTTCGCGTTAGGCAGATCGGTGATGCTGCCTTCAAAAATTTCAGCCGCCAGTCCTACGGATTCATGCAGGGTTGGGTGCGCATGAATGGTCAGCGCAATATCTTCTGCGTCACAGCCCATTTCAATGGCCAGACCGATTTCACCCAGCAGTTCACCGCCGTTCGTTCCGACAATGGCACCACCGATAACACGATGGGTCTCTTTGTCGAAAATCAGTTTGGTGATGCCATCTGCACAGTCAGAAGCAATCGCACGGCCTGATGCTGCCCACGGGAACGTGGTGGTTTCATAGCTGATGCCTTTCTCTTTCGCTTCTTTCTCAGTCAGACCGACCCAGGCAACTTCTGGCTCAGTATAGGCAATGGAAGGAATCACTTTCGGATCGAAGTAGTGTTTCAGACCTGAAATGACTTCTGCCGCAACATGGCCTTCATGCACGCCTTTGTGTGCCAGCATTGGCTGACCTACAATGTCGCCGATCGCATAAATGTGTGGCACATTGGTGCGCATCTGCTTGTCAACGCGGATGAAGCCGCGATCGTCAACTTCGACACCGGCTTTGTCAGCATCCAGGCCTTTACCGTTCGGTACACGACCAATCGCAACCAGAACCGCATCATAACGCTGAGCTTCGCCCGGCGCTTTTTTGCCTTCCATCGAAACATAGATACCGTCGTCCTTGGCTTCTACGGCGGTCACCTTGGTTTCCAGCATCAGGTTAAATTTCTTGCTGATACGTTTGGTAAAGACTTTAACCACGTCTTTATCGGCCGCCGGGATAACCTGGTCAAACATCTCGACCACGTCGATCTCTGAACCCAGCGCATGGTAAACCGTAGCCATTTCCAGACCGATGATTCCGCCACCCATAACCAGCAGACGCTTAGGCACTTCTTTCAGTTCCAGCGCGTCAGTGGAATCCCATACACGAGGATCTTCATGAGGAATGAACGGCAGTTCGATAGGACGTGAACCTGCAGCGATAATGGCGTTATCGAAGTTAATAGTGGTTGCGCCACCTTCACCTTCGACCACCAGCGTATTGGCACCGGTAAATTTGCCCAAGCCATTAACCACTTTCACTTTACGCCCTTTCGCCATGCCAGACAGGCCACCGGTCAGTTGGTTAATCACCTTCTCTTTCCAGCTACGGATTTTGTTGATATCCGTTTGCGGCTGACCAAACACAATGCCGTGTTCTTCGAGCGCTTTCGCTTCTTCAATCACTTTAGCAACGTGCAGCAGCGCTTTAGACGGGATACAGCCTACGTTAAGACAGACACCACCGAGGGTGCTGTAGCGCTCAACCAGTACGGTTTCCAGACCTAAGTCAGCGCAACGAAAAGCTGCAGAGTAACCTGCAGGACCTGCCCCAAGTACCACGACCTGAGTTTTAATCTCTGTACTCATCATGACCTCTTATTGGATTTCCGGCGGGTCAGACGCTGAGCCTATCCCATTAGGCTAGTTAACTGGCCATATTGCGTCTGCTGCTGCAAACATTCCCCTATCGGATTTGCCTGCCGTGACTCAATCTGACTGCGCCAATTATGCCTAATGGAATAGGCTCATAATGTCCTTATTCCACCGGGACATGTTCACCGCAAGAGTTTACAGAATTGTTAATAAACTGCCAACAGCGGTGCCCTGAATGTTACAAAAAGGCCGGCATTTGCCGGCCTTTTGCGCTTTTTACATAACCAGACGACGAATGTCTGACAGCATATTGCCAATAATAGTAATGAAACGTGCACCATCCGCACCGTCGATAACACGGTGATCGAAGGACAGAGAGATCGGCATCATCAGACGTGGTGCAAACTCTTTACCGTTCCATACAGGCTCCATTGCGGATTTGGACACGCCAAGGATGGCCACTTCCGGCGCGTTAACAATCGGCGCAAAGTGCGTGGTGCCCAGGCCGCCCAGGCTGGAGATGGTGAAACAACCTCCCTGCATATCGCCTGCGGTCAGTTTGCCATCGCGCGCCTTTTTAGAGACCGCCATCAGCTCACGAGACAGCTCGGTGATGCCCTTCTTGTTCACGTCTTTAAAGACCGGAACGACCAGACCATTTGGCGTATCGACCGCCACGCCGATGTTGATGTATTTTTTCAACGTCAGCTTCTGCGCGTCTTCAGACAGGGAGCTGTTGAAACGTGGCATCTGCTCAAGCGCTGCAGCGACAGCTTTCATGATGAAAACCACTGGCGTGTATTTCACGTCCAGTTTGCGCTTCTCAGCTTCGGCGTTCTGCTGCTTACGGAAAGCTTCCAGATCGGTAATATCGGTTTTATCAAAGTGGGTTACGTGTGGGATCATCACCCAGTTACGGCTCAGGTTGGCACCCGAGATTTTCTGGATACGGCCCAGTTCCACTTCTTCAACTTCACCGAACTTACTGAAGTCAACTTTCGGCCATGGCAGCATGCCCGGCAATCCGCCACCGCTGGCTGCGGCTGGCGCAGCCTCTGCGCGTTTCACTGCATCTTTCACGTAAGCCTGAACGTCTTCTTTCAGGATACGGCCTTTGCGTCCTGTGCCTTTCACCTTCGCCAGGTTAACGCCAAATTCACGCGCCAGGCGACGAATCACCGGCGTGGCATGCACATAGGCTTCATTCTCAGCAAACTCGCCTTTGCTGTCTGCCTTTGGTGCAGGGGCAGCGGCAGGCTTAGATTCCGCCGCCGCAGGCGCAGGGGCCGACTCTTTCTTAGTCGCCGATGCCGCGGCAGGGGCAGCGCCTTCCACTTCAAACACCATGATCAGCGAACCGGTGCTGACTTTATCGCCCGTCGCGACTTTCAGTTCTTTGACGGTGCCCGCGAACGGTGCCGGAACTTCCATCGACGCCTTATCGCCTTCCACTACAATCAGTGACTGCTCAGCCTCGACTTTATCGCCGACCTTCACCAGCACTTCGGTGACTTCAACTTCGTCGCCGCCGATGTCAGGTACGTTAACGTCTTTTGCCCCTGCGGCCGCAGCGGGTGCCGTCGCAGCCTCTTCTTTCACTTCTGGCTTCGCATCAGCAGCCGGTGCAGCACCCTCTGTTTCAAAGACCATGATGTGAGAGCCGGTATTCACTTTATCGCCGGTGGCGATTTTAATCGCTTTCACCACGCCCGCGAACGGTGCCGGGACTTCCATTGAGGCTTTGTCGCCTTCAACGACGATCAGCGATTGTTCAGCTTCAACTTTGTCGCCCACTTTCACCAGAATTTCGGTGACTTCGACTTCGTCACCACCGATATCTGGTACGTTAACGTCTTTGCTGGCGCTGGCAGACGCAGCGGCGGCAGGGGCGGCCTCAGCTTTTTTCTCTTGAGCTGGCGCCGGTGCCGCTTCAGCAGCACCTTCTGCGTCAAACATCATGATCAGCGAGCCGGTTTCCACTTTGTCACCGGTTGCGATTTTGATCTCTTTTACTACGCCGGCCTGCGGCGAAGGCACTTCCATAGAGGCTTTATCGCCTTCTACAGTGATCAGCGACTGCTCGGCTTCCACCTTATCGCCAACCTTGACCAGAATTTCGGTGACTTCAACTTCGTCTGACCCGATATCCGGTACCTTGATTTCAATAGCCATTACTCTGTTACCTCTTAAGCCAGACGCGGGTTAACTTTATCGGCATCGATCTTGAATTTCACGATCGCATCCGCCACGACTTTCTTATCGATTTCGCCACGTTTAGCCAGTTCACCCAGCGCGGCTACCACAACGTATGCTGCATCCACTTCAAAGTGGTGACGCAGATTTTCACGGCTGTCAGAGCGGCCAAAGCCGTCGGTGCCCAGCACACGGTAATCGCTTGAAGGCACGTAGCTGCGAACCTGCTCAGCAAACAGCTTCATGTAGTCGGTTGATGCGACAGCGGGTGCTTCATTCATCACCTGAGCGATGTAAGGCACACGCGGCGCTTCTGTCGGATGCAGCATGTTCCAGCGCTCACAATCCTGACCATCGCGGGCCAGTTCGGTGAACGAGGTGACGCTGTAAACGTCCGAACCGATGCCGTAATCAGCCGACAGGATCTGCGCGGCTTCACGCACATGGCGCAGGATAGAACCTGAACCCAACAGCTGAACTTTACCTTTGCTACCGTCTACGGTTTCCAGCTTGTAGATACCTTTACGGATACCTTCTTCGGCACCTTTCGGCATCGCTGGCATGTGGTAGTTTTCGTTCAGCGTAGTGATGTAGTAATAAATGTTTTCCTGCGCTTCACCGTACATGCGTACCAGACCGTCGTGCATGATGACAGCCACTTCGTAGGCATACGCTGGATCGTAGGAGATACAGTTTGGAATGGTCAGTGACTGAATATGGCTGTGACCATCTTCATGCTGCAGACCTTCACCATTTAGCGTAGTACGGCCTGAGGTACCGCCGACCAGGAAGCCGCGCGCCTGCTGGTCACCCGCCAGCCACATCAAATCACCAATGCGCTGGAAGCCAAACATCGAATAATAGATGTAGAACGGAATCATCGGCAGGTTGTTAGTGCTGTATGAGGTCGCCGCCGCCAGCCAGGACGATCCTGCGCCCAGCTCGTTGATCCCTTCCTGCAGAATCTGACCTTTCTCGTCTTCTTTATAGTAAGCCACCTGCTCGCGGTCCTGCGGCGTGTACTGCTGACCGTTCGGGCTGTAGATACCAATCTGACGGAACAGGCCTTCCATACCAAAGGTACGGGCTTCATCGGCAAGAATCGGTACCAGACGATCTTTAATCGACTTGTTCTTCAGCATCACATTCAGCGCACGCACAAACGCGATGGTGGTAGAGATCTCTTTGTTCTGCTCTTCCAGCAGCGCACTGAACTCTTCCAGAGCCGGCATTTCCAGCTTTTCCGTGAAGTTAGGCTGACGTGAAGGCAGGTAACCGCCTAACTTCTCGCGCTGACCATGCAGGTAGTTGTACTCTTCGGAGCCTTTCTCAAAGGTGATGTAAGGCAGCGACTCAATTTTGTCGTCTTCGACCGGCACGTTGAAACGATCACGGATATAGCGTACGCCATCCATGTTCATCTTCTTCACCTGGTGCGCGATGTTCTTGCCTTCTGCGGTGTCACCCATACCGTAACCTTTGATGGTATGAGCCAGAATCAGAACCGGCTTGCCTTTGGTGTCCTGCGCTTTTTTCAGTGCCGCGTAAATTTTCTTCGGATCGTGACCACCACGGTTCAGTGACCAAATCTCATCGTCTGACCAGTCTTTCACCAGCGCAGCGGTTTCCGGATATTTACCGAAGAAGTGCTCACGCACGTAGGCACCATCACGCGATTTAAACGTCTGGTAGTCGCCGTCGACGGTTTCATTCATCAGCTGGATCAGTTTACCGCTGGTGTCATTGCGCAGCAGTTCATCCCAACGACCGCCCCAGATAACCTTGATCACTTCCCAGCCAGCACCGGCAAAAATGCCTTCCAGCTCGTTGATGATCTTACCGTTACCGGTGACCGGTCCATCCAGACGCTGCAGGTTACAGTTGATGATAAAGACCAGGTTATCCAGTTTTTCACGGGTCGCGATAGTGATCGCACCTTTGGATTCTGGTTCATCCATCTCGCCGTCGCCCAGGAACGCGTAAACGGTCTGGCCAGAGGTGTCTTTCAGACCACGGTGTTCCAGGTACTTCAGGAACTTAGCCTGATAGATAGCATTGAGTGGGCCCAGGCCCATTGAAACGGTCGGGAACTGCCAGAACTCCGGCATCAGTTTTGGATGCGGATAAGAAGACAGGCCTTTGCCATCGACTTCCTGACGGAAGTTATTCATCTGCTCTTCGGTCAGACGGCCTTCCAGGAAAGCACGCGCATAGATACCCGGAGAAATGTGGCCCTGGAAGTACACCAGATCGCCGCCATCTTTCTCACTGCGCGCGCGGAAGAAGTGGTTAAAACACACTTCATAGATAGTGGCAGAAGACTGGAAGGAGGACATGTGGCCGCCAAGCTCCAGATCTTTCTTCGATGCGCGCAACACCGACATGATGGCATTCCAGCGGATAGCGGATCGGATACGACGTTCAAGTGAGGTGTTGCCCGGATATTCCGGTTCATCTTCAACGGCAATAGAGTTGATATAGTTACTGATAGCGGCAGCACCGCCAGCAACTTTCACACCGCCTTTACGGGCTGCACTCAGCACCTGATCAATCAGATACTGTGCACGTTCAACACCTTCTTCACGGATGACCGATTCGATCGCCTGTAGCCAGTCACGAGTTTCAATCGGATCCACGTCATTGTGTAAACGTTCTGACATGGGGGTATTCCTTATCTGTGTCTAATACGTTGAAAAATCGGGAGCCTGTTAACGTCAGGGAGACAGGCTCGTCGCACATGTCCGCACGATCTTTGCCGCGCGTTATTCCTTACGTTGCTGTAAACGACGTAGGGAGCGTTCTCGACGGCTCTGCTCCCGACTTCTGTCCAGCAAGATTTCCTCAATGAACGCCAGGTGACGGTGTGATGCCTCGCGTGCTTGTTCTGGCTCACGAGCCACAATCGCCTCAAAAATTCTGGCGCGGTGACCGCTCACTTTCGCCAGCATTTCCCGGCGAGAGTAGAGCAATTCAAAATTCTGTCGGACATTCTGTTCCAGCATAGGGCCCATTGATCGTAGCAAATGCAAAAGCACGACATTATGGGCCGCTTCTGTGACAGCGATCTGATACTTCATCACTGCGTCTGCTTCAGCGTCGAGATCGCCGCTGTCCTGCGCCTGTTGGATATGAAGATGACAGTCGCGAATACGCTGCAAATCTTCTTCTGTGCCACGCAGTGCCGCATAGTAAGCCGCAATGCCTTCTAAAGCGTGGCGCGTTTCCAGCAGATCAAACTGAGATTCCGGATGTTCGGCGAGTAGCTCTACGAGTGGATCGCTCATGCTCTGCCAGAGATGTTTTTGTACGAATGTTCCGCCGCCCTGACGGCGTAGTAACAATCCTTTCGCTTCTAATCGCTGGATTGCCTCACGGAGAGACGGACGTGAAACATCGAATTGTTTGGCGAGTTCGCGCTCGGGGAGCAACTTCTCTCCCGGCTGCAGCGTCCCTTCCATAATGAGGGATTCCAGTTGCTGCTCAATCGCATCGGAGAGTTTGGGTTGACGAATCTTGCTATAAGCCATCTTCCCTTCTTAAAGTATGCCGGTCAAACAAAGTAAATTGGTAATACCAATTCAAAAAAGGTGCCCGTAAAGTAACAAAGTATTCACCTTGTGTCTATACGGCATCTGTGACACTTCAGTGAAGGAATGCGGGATGCGCGCGTTAAATCCAGAGATAAAAGTGGAGAATCAGGCCATACCTGGACGTTAATTTTTTTAACCTTTACCAAAAATTACACAGCATGTATGACTAAACCGATTTAGCCATCAGCGCCTGGTCAGCGCGGTTTGCTGCCGTTTTTCTCATCGGGGGTTAATAAGACGGCAGACCGTTTGATTCTTTTTAAGCCAACTCGTACCGGGGCTGGCGAAAGCAGGTGCAAAGCCCTGCGCTTATCACTATTCTGTTGGTCAGGTTACAGCTGGCGGCATTACGCAAGTCTGACACCTTAAAAACATCAGTCTTAAGTGTATTTAATTCTTTACAGTCAGCACATTCTGAAGCGAAGAATAACAACATCATGAGGTGTGTATGGAACAACAGCACGGTGAATCGCTGAAGCGCGGTTTAAAAAATCGCCATATACAGTTGATCGCCTTGGGCGGTGCAGTGGGAACCGGCCTGTTTCTGGGCAGCGCGTCGGTCATCAAATCCGCAGGTCCCGCCGTTATTTTAGGCTATGCGATTGCCGGGTTTATCGCCTTTCTTATCATGCGTCAGCTGGGTGAAATGGTGGTCGAGGAGCCCGTTGCCGGGAGCTTCAGCCACTTTGCCTATAAATACTGGGGAAATTTTGCCGGTTTCGCCTCTGGCTGGAACTACTGGGTGCTGTATGTGCTGGTCGCCATGGCGGAGCTGAGTGCCGTCGGTAAATACATTCAGTTCTGGGCGCCCGATTTTCCCACCTGGGCATCAGCCGCTATCTTCTTCGTGCTGATTAATGCCATTAACCTGACGAACGTTAAGGTGTTTGGTGAAATGGAGTTCTGGTTTGCCATTATTAAAGTTATCGCGGTGATTGCGATGATCCTGTTTGGCGGCTGGTTACTGTTCAGTGGTACCGGTGGGCCGCAGGCAACCGTGCGTAACCTGTGGGAACACGGCGGCTTTATGCCGAATGGCCTCGGTGGGCTGGTGATGGTTATGGCGATTATCATGTTCTCCTTTGGCGGTCTGGAGCTGGTCGGGATTACGGCGGCAGAAGCGGACAATCCTGAAACCACGATTCCAAAAGCCACCAACCAGGTGCTGTGGCGTATCCTGATTTTCTATATCGGCTCGCTGGCAGTGCTGCTGTCATTAATGCCGTGGACGCGCGTGACTGAAGATACCAGCCCCTTTGTGTTTATCTTCCACGAACTGGGCGATGCCATGGTTGCCAATGCGCTGAACGTGGTGATCCTCACCGCCGCACTGTCGGTCTATAACAGCTGCGTTTACTGTAACAGCCGCATGTTGTTTGGTCTGGCACAGCAGGGCAATGCGCCAAAAGCGCTGCTGAGCGTGGACCGCCGCGGTGTGCCCGTGATGAGTATTCTGGTGTCAGCCGTCGCCACCGCGTTGTGCGTGCTGCTGAACTTCCTGATGCCGGGTGAGGCGTTTGGTCTGCTGATGTCGCTGGTCGTGTCTGCGCTGGTCATCAACTGGGCGATGATTAGCCTGGCGCACCTGAAATTCCGTAAAAAGAAAAACCAGCAGGGCGTTACCACCCGTTTCAAAGCGGTACTGTACCCTCTGGGTAACTGGGTTTGCCTGATCTTCCTGGCTGGCATCCTGGTCCTGATGGCGATGACGCCAGGCATGGCCATTTCCGTATGGCTCATTCCTGTCTGGCTGATCATCCTGGCTATTGGCTATTTCATCAAGAATAAGACGCAAAAAGCCTGACGGCATTGCCAGCCCGCCGACAGAAAGCGGCGGGCTGGCTCGGTAAACCCGACCCTGCTCACACTTCTCCTTGCACGGCTGTTTTGTCCATCATCCCAACAATTTCTTGCCGCGTCGTCTGTGGATTAAACATTAATAATCCTTTTATGTTTAATTCCTCTGCAGGTTACAACAATGACAGATAACCCCCTCTCATTCAGAGAAAAGCTGGGCTATGGCATGGGTGATGCGGGGTGCAACATGATCGGTGGCGCTGTCATGCTGTTCCTCAGCTATTTCTATACCGACGTTTTTGGCTTAGCACCGGCCTTAGTGGGCGTGCTGTTACTCTCGGTGCGCATTCTGGATGCCATCACCGACCCGATAATGGGCGCGATAGCTGACCGTACCAAAAGCCGCTGGGGACGTTTCCGTCCCTGGTTACTGTGGGTGTCAGTGCCCTACGTTATATTCAGTGTACTGATGTTTACCACGCCAGACTGGAGCTATCCCAGCAAGGTCGTCTGGGCCTTTACCACCTACTTTTTCATGTCCCTGGCCTATACCGCCATTAATATCCCCTACTGCTCGCTGGGTGGCGTCATGACTAACGATCCCGGTGAGCGTGTCTCCTGCCAGTCGTACCGGTTTGTCATGGTCGGCATTGCCACCCTGATTCTGTCACTGTCGTTGCTGCCGATGGCGGAATGGTTTGGCGGTGAGAACAAGGCGCGGGGTTATCAGATGGCGATGGCTGTGCTGGCCCTGGTGGGACTGGCAATGTTTCTGTTCTGCTTCGCCACCGTGCGGGAACGTATTCAGCCTGCCGTCCCTACTCATGATGAGCTGAAAAACGATTTGCGTGATGTGTGGAAGAACGATCAGTGGGTGCGCATCTTGCTGTTGACACTTTGCAATGTCTGCCCGGGTTTTATTCGTATGGCAGCAACCCTGTATTACGTGACCTGGGTCATGGGACAAACGGCGCACTTTGCCACGCTGTTTATCAGCCTGGGCGTGGTTGGCATGATGCTGGGTAGCACGCTGGCAAAAGTCCTCACCGAGCGCTGGTGTAAGTTGAAAGTCTTTTTCTGGACCAATATCGCCCTTGCCCTGTTCTCCTGCGGTTTCTACTGGCTTGATCCCCACGCCACCGTGACAGTCGTTATCGCTTACTTTCTGCTGAATGTCCTTCATCAAATTCCCTCCCCTTTACACTGGTCTTTGATGGCGGATGTGGACGATTACGGTGAATGGAAAACCGGTAAGCGTATTACCGGCATCAGCTTTTCAGGCAATCTGTTCTTTCTCAAGGTCGGACTGGCCGTCGCGGGGGCGATGGTCGGTTTTCTGCTCTCGGCTTACGGTTATGATGCAGGTGCGAAACAGCAATCGGCTCACGTGCTTAACGGCATTGTCCTGCTGTTTACCGTTATCCCCGGGGCTGGCTATTTGATTACCGCGGGCGTGGTGCGACTGATGAAAGTGGATCGCACATTAATGCAAACCATTCAACGCGATCTTGCCCTCCGCCAGATTCAGGCGCACGAAAAACACCCTACCGAGCTTCCGACTGGAGAGTTGAAATGAGCGAAAACTGGCCCAACCCCTTTATTGAACGGCGCGCCGATCCGTTTATCCTGCGCTACGGAGAACACTATTACTTTATTGCTTCCGTACCGGAATATGATCGTCTTGAGCTACGTCGTGCCAGCACGCTAACGGCCTTACGCACCGCGACACCCGTCGTGGTCTGGCGTAAACCCGATATTGGGCCGTTCAGTGAGCTGATCTGGGCACCGGAGTTGCATCGTATTGGAGAACACTGGGTTATCTATTTTGCCGCAGCGCCTTCGCGCGATATCAAAGATGGCTTGTTTCAGCACCGGATGTACGCGCTGGTGTGCAACGATGACGACCCGCTCAGTGGCCACTGGCAGCCCCCGCGCCAGGTGTTAAGTCATCTCGACAGTTTTGCGCTGGATGCCACCCACTTTGTTCACCAGGGGAAAAACTGGTACTTATGGGCGCAGAAAGATCCTGCAATTCCAGGGAATTCCAACCTCTATCTGGCTGAATTGCGTAATCCATGGACGCTCAAAGGCAAACCGGTGATGCTGAGCCGTCCGGAATATGAATGGGAGTGCGCGGGGTTTAGCGTCAACGAAGGCGCGGCAGCGATAGTGCATGGTGACTGGCTGTTTATTACCTATTCTGCCAGCGCAACGGATGAAAACTACTGCATGGGCCTGCTTTCCATTCCGCGTGATGCCGATCCGCTGAACGCGATGGCCTGGCAGAAATCAGCGCGTCCGGTCTTTGCAACCAGTTGGGAAAACCGCCAGTATGGACCGGGACACAGTTGTTTTACTCAGGATGAGGACGGGCGCGATCTGCTGGTCTATCACGCACGCAATTATACAGAAATTGAGGGCGATCCCCTTTGGGACGGTAATCGCCATACGCGTCTGAAATATTTTCACTGGCGTGAGGATGGCACACCCGACTTCGGGGTTCCCCCTGCCGACTACACCAACGTGCCGTAAATGGTCAGCAACGCCACAACCACCACCAGCACCAGCGAAATGCGCTTCGCCAGCGCCACGGCGACACGTGGCG
The DNA here is from genome assembly GCF_041955125.1 of Pantoea sp. BR_17. Taxonomy (NCBI): domain Bacteria; kingdom Pseudomonadati; phylum Pseudomonadota; class Gammaproteobacteria; order Enterobacterales; family Erwiniaceae; genus Pantoea; species Pantoea sp. BR_17. The sequence continues at coordinate 97,530 of NZ_JAVAXT010000002.1, forward strand.
TTGCGACCTTATCGCTGTGCGGATCGCGAGCCAGCGAAAACTGCGCCAGCGTGGTTAAAACCTGGTACTGCGAGTGGTGCCTGTCCGTCAGCGAGGCAAACCAGGCAGGCAAGGCTTTCTCACCGTGCCCCAGCAGCGCATAGGCAACGCCCGCCAGCCGCACCGGGAGCCAGTCAACCACATGCAGAATGCTGTCCACGCCAGACTGAGAGCGGGCCATGGGCGTGCAGTGTTTTGCCAGCCAGCTTTGCCAGGCGCGTAAAAACGCATACCCCACGAGTAACACCGGTCCCCAGGCACCGCCCACCACGAACCAAAACATCGGTGCCAGATAGAAACGGAAGTTAATCCAGATGAGCGCATTCTGAAGCTCACGAAGGAATTCGCGTTCGCTGCACTCAACAGGCACACCGTGGATCAGGGTTAACTCTGCCGCCATGGCCTGATGTGCCGCGGCGTCATCACGACTCGCCGCCTGCAAATACGTATGATAGTGCTGACGCACCACACCCGCTCCGATGCACAGTAACCCCACCACGATCCAGAACAGAAGCTGAGGAACACCGAACAAAATGCCTTTCAGGCTCCCGACCACCAGCGCGGTCAGGCCCATCGCGATAATCAGCATCAGCAGTGTGCGCATCACCGAAAAGTGCTGACGGCGACGAAACACAGGCTCCAGCCGGTGATCCAGTTGCCAGTGCTCCCCCAGCTTAAACAGCCGTTCCCAACCTAAAACCAGTAACAAGGTAAATAACGTCATAGTTACTCCAATTTTTGTTGCTGTAACCGCTGTTTAAAATCGTCCCAGTCAAACGCCGGGCCGGGATCGGTTTTCCGTCCCGGTGCAATATCACTGTGGCCGGTAATGCGCGCAGGCGTTAACGGATAATGGGCTAACAACGTCTGCGTGACCTGATGCAGAGCGGCGTATTGTGCCTCGGTATAAGGTTCAATATCCGTGCCCTCCAGTTCAATGCCAATTGAAAAGTCGTTGCAGTTTTCCCGCCCCTCAAACTGCGAGATGCCAGCGTGCCAGGCACGTTTATCAAAGGGAACATATTGCACGATTTCGCCATCACGTCGGATAAGGCAGTGCGCCGCAACGCGCAGATGAGCAATCTCAGCAAAGTAGGGATGCGCGTCGGCAGGCAGCGTGCCGGTGAACAGTTTATCAATCCACGGGCCGCCGAATTCGCCGGGCGGCAGGCTGATATTGTGAATGACCAGAAGGGATGGCGCTTCATTATGCGGCCGATCATTACAATGGGGGGACGGCACCTGTCGCACACCGGACAGCCAACCTTTTTCTACTTTCATGCTGGATTCTCTTCGCAGGACCGGTTTGAGAATAGCATGAATTTTAAGGGATTATTGCGTCAAAATGCGTTGCACTATCGGGCTGATAAACGCACATGTTAAGTATACTAAACAAAAAGTGACTAAGGACTGGTGCCTTCGCGCTATTCAGGCTATGGTAATCGCCTCTGTTACCTGACATTTACTGGAGCGGAACGCGTATGTCTGTGCGTCGCTATGATCCTGACAGTCGCCATCAGGCGCTGCTTGAACGTATTGAAAATGATATCCCCGAGGCCGTTGAACGCTCATTAAAGGAAGATCTCGGCGGTGAGACAGAGAGCGACCGCGACATTACCGCGCAGCTCCTGCCAGCCGACAGTCGGGCACATGCTCAGGTTATTACCCGTGAAGCCGGTGTTTTTTGTGGTAAACGCTGGGTCGAAGAGGTGTTTAACCAGCTAGGCGCGCACACCGCCCTGACATGGCATGTGGAAGATGGACAACATGTTATCCCGGATCAACCCCTGTTTGAGGTTGACGGGCCAGCCCGCCTGTTGCTGACGGCCGAACGCACCGCATTGAATTTTGTACAAACCTTGTCCGGCGTCGCCACGGAAGTCAGCCGCTATGTCGCGCTGCTGGAAGGCACACAGACACAGCTTCTGGATACACGCAAAACATTGCCAGGCCTGCGAACAGCGCTGAAATACGCCGTGCTGTGCGGTGGCGGCAGTAATCATCGCCTCGGCCTGTCCGATGCGTTTCTGATTAAAGAAAACCATATTATTGCCAGCGGCTCAATTCGTCAGGCCGTCGAAAAAGCCTTTTGGCTTTATCCGGATGTCCCTGTGGAAGTCGAAGTTGAATCGCTGAAAGAGCTGGAAGAGGCACTGGCTGCGGCGGCCGACATCATCATGCTGGACAATTTTTCCCTTCAGGCGATGCGCGAGGCGGTGAAGATCACGGCTGGTCGTGCGCTACTGGAGGTGTCAGGCAACGTCACCGAAACGACGATTCGGGACATCGCCGAGACCGGTGTGGATTATGTCTCTGTCGGCGCGCTGACCAAGCATGTGCGTGCTCTGGATCTGTCGATGCGCTTTCAGGCGCAATAATCTCTGTTGCCGTGCCGCCGGCACGGCCTGTTTTGTGCACCAGCATCCAGTGACGTAGTCCTGTTCCTGTAACCCACCAGATTTATTGCCTGCCCTTTTCCACTCTCCGGGTTTCCTGCTGTTATTACCGACAGCGTCTTCCTAGACTGCGGCCTTCTTACTCAGGAGGCACATATGCACTATCAACAAGGATTTACGTTGGTTGAACTAATGATTGTGGTCGGCATCGTGGCGATCCTCAGCGCTATCGGGCTGCCTGCCTATCAAAATTATCTGCAGCGCGCCGCGCTGACCGACATGCTGCAAACCATGGTGCCCTTTAAGACGGCCGTTGAGCTTTGCGCGATTGAACGCGGCGGGCCTGAACAGTGTCAGGCCGGGCAACGCGGTATTCCGCAGGGCACAACATCACGTTACGTGTCGGCGATCACCGTGGTCAACGGCATGATTACCCTGACCGGGCAGGAGAGCCTGAATGGATTAAGCGTAGAAATGCTGCCCGTCTGGGACAGTAACGAAGGCACGCTCGTCTGGCAGCGTACCTGTACCAGCACTAACACCACGTTACGCGACAACTGTCAGGAACAATTCCGCTTTGACAGTCGTGGGGGCACAAATGAGTAAACCCGACGATGCGGTAGCACTGATCTGTCAGCGCTACCGCGCCATCATCCTCGACCACAACGCGACGCATTTACGTCTTGCTGTCGCTGAGCAGGTTCCGCCAGGACTGGCCGAAGCCCTGCAATTTGCCAGCCCGTGTCAGATCGCTATTGAGTGCTGGCCGCAGGCCCGGCTCGAACAGGCTGAAGCGATGCATAGCCCCTTGTGTGCTAAAGAGGGTGCCGCCACAGAATCGGCAATCGATACCGCCAGCCAGCTTCTGCATCAGGCCGCACAGCGGCGGGCCTCAGACATCCATATTGAGCCTTATCAGCACAGCCTGCGTATTCGTCTGCGCATTGACGGCGTGTTGCATCCCCTGCCCCTGCAACGGGACATACAGCCAGCGGCTCTGCTGGCGCGGCTTAAAATTTTGGCCGGGCTGGATATTGCCGAACGTCGTCTGCCACAGGACGGTCAGTTCAGCCATGAGATTGACGGTCAGGTCGCTTCCTTTCGGCTCTCAACGTTGCTGACGCAGGGCGGAGAGAAAGCCGTCGTACGTTTGCTGCAGCGGGAAGGCGCTACACTGTCCCTGGACTCGCTGGGCTTACCCGCGGCACCGCTGCGCCTGCTCAAGGCTGCGCTGGCACAGCCCCAGGGCCTGATTCTGGTCACGGGCCCAACCGGCAGTGGAAAAACGTTTACCCTTTACAGCGGACTGAGCGCGATTAATCAGCCCGGAAAGAACATTTGCAGTGTGGAAGATCCCATTGAGATCCCTTTGCCGGGCATCAATCAGACGCAAATTAATCCAAAGTATGGGCTCGATTTTAATCGTGTGTTACGCGCGCTGCTTCGCCAGGATCCGGATGTCATCATGATAGGCGAAATACGTGACGGCGAGACCGCTGAAATTGCCGTAAAAGCCGCGCAAACCGGTCATCTTGTCCTCTCGACTTTGCACACTAACTCAACGGCTGAAACGCTAACGCGCTTACGCCAGATGGGCATTCCTGGTTATTTACTGGGCTCAGCGTTGCGCCTGATTATTGCTCAGCGCCTGGTCAGACGCCTGTGTCCGCACTGTCGTGAACCTGCACAGGCCGTGGCACATCTCCCGACGTCAGTCTGGCCAGGCACGTTACAAACCTGGCGGGCACCGGGTTGCGATCACTGCTTTTCGGGTTATTTTGGCCGTCTGGCTTTATTCGAACTCCTGCCCGTTACAGCCAAACTGCAAAATGCTATCGCCGCCGAAATGCCTCTGGAGGAGGTATTGGCGCTGGCAAAACAGCAAGGGATGCGCACGCTACAGGCTTCGGGGCTGGACGCTGTCAGCCGCGGCGAAACCTCTCTGGAGGAGATGCAGCGCGTTATTGGGCTCGAATCATGACGCACCTTTTTCTTTATCGCTGGTATGCTGTAGATACACAGGGCAGACTGCAAACGGGTTATCATCTGGCCCCCGACAGTGAGACGCTGTCTGACGACCTTTCGCGCCGGCACTTAGTGCCGGTGAGCGAGAAGCGGGAAAAAATGATGCGCCGACGTGACTGGCGGTCACAGCATAAAATTGATTTCATTCGCCAGCTCGCCACCCTGCTAAAGGCGGGCCTTCCTTTGTCGCAAAGCCTTGATCTGCTGGCATCAGGTCACCCGCATGCCGCCTGGCGGGCGTTGATGCAGGCCTTACAGCATCACGTCTTGCGTGGCGAGCCATTTTCGCAGGCATTACGCCAGTGGCCAGAGGTTTTTCCGCCACTTTTTGCTGCGCTGATGGCGGTCGGCGAGCTGACCGGTCAGTTGGATATCTGCTGCGAACAACTGGCGCAGCAACAAACACGTCAGCAGCATTTGCGCGCTAAGGTTCTGAAAGCCCTGCGTTATCCCCTGTTTATTCTGTTCGTGGCGTTGGCAGTCACCTGCGGTATGTTGCTGTTTGTGTTGCCGGAGTTTGTTTCCGTCTATGCCTCGTTTGACGCGCCTTTACCCGCCTTCACCGCCGCCGTTATCACCCTGTCCGACGCATTACAGGCGGGCGGATTGCCGTTAATCGGGGGCATTGCCCTGCTGGCGACGGGCTGGTACCACGCGCGGCGGTGCTCTGAAAACTGGCAGCGCTGTGAGCAACGCGCCCTGCTGCGTGTGCCGGTTATCGCCGGGCTATGGCAGGGCAGTCAACTGACGCAAATCTACAGTGTGTTGCAACTGACCCAGCAGGCAGGATTAACCCTGCTCCAGGGTCTTGATGCGGCCTGTGTCACGTTGTCATCGCGGCTGTGGCAGGATGCCATCAAGGCTATTCAGCAGCACATTGCGCAAGGCAATCCTCTGCATCAGGCGTTGCACGCGCATCCCCTGTTTACGCCACTTTGTCGTCAGTTGATTCGTGTGGGCGAAGAGTCAGGCGCACTGGATGTGATGCTGGCGCGTCTGGCTGAATGGCATGAAAGAGAAACGCTGACGCGGGCTGATAATCTGGCCGCCTCGCTGGAGCCCGTGATGATGGTGGTGATTGGCGGCATTGTCGGCACACTGGTGATCGCCATGTATCTGCCTGTGTTTGGGCTAGGTGAGGCCATGCAGTAAAGGTGCTCCGTTCCTTTACTGCATGCTGAGCAGGCGGGGTTAACGGGAAAAGATGCGGTTTTCCTGCTCGGCCACCCGAATAAACGTGGTGCGCTTGGTTAACTCTTTTAGCCGCTCAGCTCCCACATAGGTGCAGGCAGAACGAAGCCCGCCGAGAATATCGCGAAGGGTTTCTTCTACCGGCCCGCGCAAGGGGAGTTTCACTGTTTTCCCTTCTGCCGCACGATATTCCGCCACGCTTCCCGCATGACGTTTCATTGCGGATTCTGAGCTCATGCCGTAAAACAGCATAAACCGCTCGCCGTTTTCTTCTGTAATTCGGCCTTCGCACTCATCATGTGCCGCCAGCATACCGCCCAGCATGACAAAATCCGCGCCGCCACCAAACGCTTTGGCGATATCACCCGGCACAGCGCATCCGCCATCGCTGACGATTTGCCCACTCAGGCCGTGCGCCGCATCGGCGCACTCAATCACGGCAGAGAGCTGCGGATATCCCACGCCGGTTTTGACGCGCGTGGTGCAGACTGAGCCCGGTCCAATCCCCACCTTCACGATATCGGCTCCGGACAGGATTAGCTCTTCGACCATTTCCCCCGTGACGACGTTACCCGCACAAATCGTTTTGCCCGGGAAGATCTCACGCGCACGCTTCAGGAAATCGACAAAGTGCTCAGAATAACCATTGGCAACGTCAATACAGATGAACTGCAGGTCATCGCAAATGGCCATGACCGCGATAAGTTTGGTGAGATCGGCGTCTGAGGTGCCGGTAGATACCATCACATATTTCAGTACTGATGCCGGTACGCGTTGAACAAACGCCCGCCAGTCTTCCACACTGTAGTGTTTGTGTACGGCTGTTAAGACATTGAAACTGGCCAGCGCCTCGGCCATTGAAAAAGTCCCCACCGTATCCATGTTGGCCGCGATAACAGGTACGCCGCGCCAGTCCAGGCCGGAGTGTTTGAACGTAAAGCTGCGATCCAGTTCGACCTGAGATCGGCTTTTCAGCGTGGAGCGCTTTGGACGAATCAGTACGTCTTTAAAGCCCAGTTTCAAATCTTCTTCAATGCGCATACATAGTGTCCTGGTAAGAGGTTATTCATCGCCATGAAGGGCGTTATCACAAAGCCAGTCACCTCATGATACGCGCCATTTGCACCGCAACAAGAGTGCGAATTTCACTTTATTTACGCTACAATCCATCAGATTCGACGGCGTCTTTCTAACGAAATCGGACGCGCAACATGATCGTGTCGTAACGCTTTGGCTTACCTGTGACTGAACGACTATGAGAGTGAGAGTGAGAGATACGCCCTACACGGTGGCGCTGACCGGTGGCATTGGCAGCGGCAAGAGCACTATTGCCGCGTACTTTGCTGCAGAAGGCGTGACGATCATTGACGCTGATGTCATTGCCCGCGAGGTCGTCGAGCCGGGCACGCCTGCTCTGCAGGCGATTGTTGCACGCTATGGTGACAGTATTCTGACCGATCAGGGAACACTGCAACGTGCGCGATTAAGAGAGATTATTTTTGCGGCACCTGATGAAAAAAACTGGCTAAACGCGCTGCTTCATCCCCTGATTAACGCCCGCACACAGCAGCTTAAAGCGCAGGCGACCTCACCTTATGTCCTGTGGGTCGTGCCGTTGCTGGTTGAAAACCAGCTCCAGCATCAGGCCGATCGGGTTTTGGTTATCGACACCGATGAAGAAACACAGCTGAAACGTACGCTCGCACGCGACAACGTTTCTCCTGAGCAGGCTAAACGCATTCTTGCGGCACAGGCGACGCGCCAACAGCGCCTCGCCTGTGCCGATGATATTATTGATAACAGTGGCGCGCCTGAAAATGCGCTACCCCAGGTTGCCAGACTTCATCAGCGTTATCTGAAGCTTGCGGCAGCGAAACAGGATTAATCCATGAGTACAGTCGTTCTGTTTGAACATCCACTGAATGAAAAAATGCGCACCTGGCTGCGTGTCGAATTCCTGATCGATCAGTTGCATCAGGTTACGCCATTGGAAAATACCGCCACGGCACTGACTTTTTTTCGTCTGATCGGCGAACTGCTGGATATCTTTGAACGCGGCGACATGCGCACCGAATTGCTGAAAGAGCTTGAGCGTCAGCAAACCAAACTGCGCGCGTGGGCAGATGTGCCCGGCGTCGATATGTCCGTGGTGGATGCATTGCGCGACAAACTAAAAGCACAATCTGTTCTGCTTAACAGTGCGCCACGTATGGGGCAGCAACTGAGGGAAGATCGTCTGATTGCTCTGGTTCGTCAGCGGCTCAGTATTCCGGGCGGGTGCTGCAGTTTCGATCTGCCTGGTCTGCACATCTGGCTGCATCTGCCGCAGACAACACGTGATGCGCAGGTGACAAGCTGGATGGAAACCCTGATACCGCTGCACAGCACACTGGCCATGTTGCTCGATTTAATCCGTCAGTCGGGCACTTACCGTTTACAAACCAGTCTGAACGGTTTTTATCAGGATAATGCCGAAGGCGCCGATCTTCTGCGTCTGCAACTGGACATAGAGGACGCACTTTATCCTCAGGTATCCGGTCATAAGAGCCGTTTTGCGATACGTTTTATGCCACTGGACAGTGAGCGCGGTGAAGTCCCTGCGCGCCTCAACTTCCAACTGGCCTGTTGTTAGAGGTGAACATGCAGGAAGAAATTATGACCGTTAACTGTCCGCAGTGCGGTAAAACGGTTATCTGGGATGAACTGAGCCCGTGGCGGCCGTTTTGCAGCAAACGTTGTCAGTTAATTGACCTTGGCGAATGGGCTGCGGAAGAAAAGCGCATACCCAGCAGCGATGAGTTGAACGACAGTGACAACTGGAGTGAAGAAGAACGCTAAGTCACGCGGTGGGGCATAATGCCCCACCCTGTTACAGTTCGCCCGCCACCAGACGCGCTATCAGTTCATGATTTGCCGCCGGAAATTCTTCAGCGATCAGCGCCCGCTGTTCGACCCAACGCTGTGGCTGCCCCTCTTTGCCCCAGGGTTCACCTTTCCAGCCTTCGACCAGGAAAAAATGCAGCGTCACACGCAGATCGTCATAGGTATGATCTTTGATGCTAATGGCGCGGGCATCAGTCACCTCAATGCCGGTTTCTTCGAGCAGTTCGCGCACTAAACCCTGCTCAGGGCTTTCACCCGCTTCAATTTTACCGCCGGGAAATTCCCACTTATTGGCCATGTAGGAGGAAGCCGCACGCTGGGCAAGAAAAATGTGTTTATCGGCATTGCGGATAATGCCGACGGCAACCTGCAGGTGCTTCATGAAGGTATCCTGAAGAGTGGGTGAATGAGCGCTGATTCTAAAACATGTTAAGCGGGTTGTTAACCGCGCCATCGTTCAGCGGACAAAAAGCCAAAAAAAAGGAGCCAGAGGCTCCTTTTCAGTCAATACGTTATCAGGCCAGGCGACCATGACACTGTTTGTATTTCTTACCTGAACCGCATGGGCAAGGATCGTTACGTCCGACTTTACGCTCGCCGCCCTGCTGGGCAAGCGACTCGGCCGCCAGCACATCTTCGCTGACATGGCTGAGATGCTGCTGCTGCGCCAGACGCTCTGCCTCTTCGCGACGTTGCTGCTCCATCGCTTCCACTTCTTCTGGCATTCGCACCTGCACCTTGCTCAGTGTGCTGATGACTTCATACTTCAGCGTTTCAAGCATGGCGGCAAACATGGCAAACGATTCACGTTTATATTCCTGCTTCGGATCTTTCTGCGCGTAGCCACGTAAGTGGATGCCCTGACGCAGATAATCCATTGCCGCCAGGTGCTCTTTCCACAGGGAGTCCAGCGTTTGCAGCATCACGCCTTTCTCAAAGTTACGCATCATCTCCGCGCCCACGATCTCTTCTTTCGCCGCATAGCTATCGGCAGCGTGTTTCATAATGCGCTCACGCAGCGTCTCTTCATGCAGGTCCGGTTCTTTATCCAGCCATTCACTGATTGGCAGATCCAGATCGAAATCGTTACGCAGGCGCTCTTCCAGTCCCGGTACGTCCCACATTTCTTCCAGTGACTGCGGTGGAATGTAGCTGTCGATAATCGATTTATAGACGTCTTCGCGAATACTGTTGATGGTATCGGAGACATCAGAAACATCCAGCAGCTCATTACGCTGGCTATAGATCGCGCGGCGTTGGTCATTCGCCACATCATCGTATTCCAGCAGTTGCTTACGAATATCGAAGTTACGGCTTTCCACTTTACGCTGTGCGTTGGCAATCGCTTTGGTTACCCACGGGTGCTCAATGGCCTCGCCCGGCTTCATTCCCAGCTTGCGCATCATGTTAGAAACACGATCAGAGGCAAAAATACGCATCAGCGCATCTTCCATTGACAGGTAGAAACGTGAAGAACCCGCGTCCCCCTGACGACCCGCACGACCGCGCAGCTGGTTGTCAATACGACGCGATTCATGGCGTTCCGTACCGACGATATGTAAGCCACCTGACGCCAGCACGGCATCGTGACGAACCTGCCAGGCCGCTTTAATCGCCTCGATCTGCTCTTCAGTCGGATCCTGCAGCTCAGCGACTTCGGCATGCCAGCTACCGCCCAGCATAATATCGGTACCACGGCCCGCCATGTTGGTGGCGATGGTCACGGCACCCGGCTGACCAGCCTGAGCAACAATATCCGCTTCGCGGGCGTGGAATTTGGCGTTCAGAACATTGTGCTTAATGCCTGCGCGTGTCAGCTCGTTTGATACAACTTCTGACTTCTCGATCGAAATCGTACCTACCAGTACCGGTTGCCCTTTCGCGGTACGTTCGCGAATATCCTCAATAATGGCATCGATCTTCTCTTTCTCTGTCATGTAGACCAGATCGGCCAGATCTTTACGCACCATCGGACGGTTGGTTGGCACAACGATGGTATCGAGCTTGTAGATGGAGCTGAACTCAAACGCTTCTGTATCAGCCGTACCCGTCATACCGGCCAGCTTTTCATAGAGGCGGAAGTAGTTCTGGAAGGTGATCGATGCCAGCGTCTGGTTTTCGTTCTGGATTTCAACGCCTTCTTTGGCTTCAACGGCCTGATGCAGACCATCAGACCAGCGACGTCCTTGCATGGTACGACCGGTATGCTCATCGACAATGATGACTTCGCCATCTTTAACGATGTAATCAACATCGCGCGTGAACAGCGCATGTGCACGCAGCGCAGCCGTCACGTGATGCATCAGCATGATATTCGTCGGTGAATAGAGGGATTCACCTTCCACCATAATGCCCTGGCTCACCAGCAGCTCTTCGACTTTCACCAGGCCGCGCTCGGTCATGTGCGCCTGACGCGCTTTCTCGTCAACCCAGAAATCGCCTTCACCCTGGAAGTGGTCAGAATCTTCTTTTTCCTGACGGATCAGGTGAGGAATGATTTTGTTCACTTTGGTATAGAGTTCAGAGCTGTCTTCTGCCGGACCTGAGATGATCAGTGGCGTTCGCGCTTCGTCAATGAGGATGGAGTCGACCTCATCCACCAGCGCATAGTGCAGTTTACGCTGTACGCGCTCTTCAGGGCTGAACGCCATGTTGTCGCGCAGATAGTCGAAGCCATATTCGTTGTTCGTACCGTAAGTGATGTCCGCTGCATAGGCTTCACGTTTGGCAACGGAAGGCAGACCTGACATGTTGATACCGACACTCAGACCAAGAAATTCAAACAACGGGCGGTTATTTTCCGCATCACGCTGGGCCAGGTAATCGTTGACGGTAACAACATGAACGCCTTTACCGGTCAGGGCATTCAGGTAGGCTGGCAGCGTTGCCGTAAGCGTTTTACCTTCACCGGTACGCATCTCAGCAATACAGCGGTTGTTGAGTACCATACCGCCAATCAGCTGGACATCAAAGTGACGCATGCCAAAGACGCGTTTACTGGCTTCACGCACGGTTGCAAAGGCTTCCGGAAGTAAACTCTCCAGCGACTCGCCTTTTTTCAGGCGCTCACGGAACAGTTCCGTTTTCGCTTTCAGTTCTTCATCAGAGAGCTTTTCAAAATCCGGTTCCATCTTGTTGATGATATCAACGGTTTTACGCATGCGGCGCAAAGTACGATCATTGCTGCTACCAAAAACCTTGGTTAACATTTTGATTAACATAATAAATATATTCTCAATTCAGCCGAATCGTCGGACTGCGAAATCTAAAAGGGTGTAATGAAAGTGATTAGCAGAACAATGAAGCGGGGCCAGCACGGATACCGTGCACTTTGCCATGCCAGGCTGCTCGCGTCAGGGCAGGCGCGTCAGACACAGGCAGCAGAGACAAACCAAAGGCGTCGTATGTCTGTGCTGTCTGGGAGGTCAATAAGGCATGAAGTGAATCGATTAACGCCAGCTTTTGCGCGGCCAGCGGATGTACCTGCTCTTCCGCCTGAGACTGCGGCGTCAGCGTGAAAGAGAGGTGGCGGATAACCGTGCGAATGGCATGCTGGTGCCAGTAGTCAACCGTAAAACTGGGACGTCGCGAGGCTTCCTGAAGACGAATAAGATGATCGAAACGAACGGCATTGCCGATGAACAGGCTGCTGGCTGAGGATTCGGATCCGGTGTTAAGTTCCGCTGTTTGCGCACACGCCGGCAAGCCGAGACTGGCCGCCACCATTCCTAGCAGGAAATGAGGCCAGAAATAGCGTCTACCTATTTGTCGCCAGCGTAGAAGGATTCCGATCACAATTGTTCCATTGCGCATAACAATTTCATTATTCACTGCTGTTTTCAGCAGCATGCAGCCTGTAAAAGCGCCAGAGATAGTAACACTAATGTGGCGTGCCGACACCTGCGTTTAAAGCGACAACGGAAGAAATCGCACCTGATTGTGCAGCAATTCAGCAATTGTTTGCTTTAGCATGTGAAGAGTGTCGCAACACACAGAGAGCGAGGGCGGGGCAATAAAAAACGGCCGGAGCGACTGACCGGAGAGAGTGTCAGCGCAACCAGCCGTTTTTACGTTCTGATCAGGAATTAAGCCAGAACCAGATTTGGTGCTTTAAACGCCAGTGGCAATTCAGCTTCGTCTTCGAAGGTCGCCCATTCCCAGGCTTCCTGCTTAGCCAAAACGGCCTGCAGCAGTTTGTTGTTCAATGCATGGCCCGATTTGTACGCGGTAAACGCGCCGATAATGTTATGGCCACACATAAACAGATCGCCGATAGCGTCCAGCATTTTGTGACGGACAAACTCGTCTTCAAAACGCAGACCTTCTTCATTAAGCACGCGGAAATCATCAAGGCCTATCGCACAATCTAAACTACCGCCCAGGCACAGGCCTTTAGACTGCAGATATTCGATTTCATGCATGAAGCCAAAGGTGCGTGCACGGCTAATCTGACGAACAAACGCTTCGGCAGAAAATTTCATCTGGTAACGCTGAGAGCTGGCATCGATAGCCGGGTGTTTGAAATCAATAGTGAAATCAAGCGAAAAACCGTTATACGGTTTAATTTCCGCCCATTTATCACCATCTTCAACACGCACGGTTTGCTTAACGCGCACAAACTTCTTGGCGCTACTGAGCTGCTCGATACCTGCATCCATCAGCAGATAGATAAAAGGCGCTGCGCTGCCATCCATAATCGGGATTTCAGGTGCATCGACTTCCACAATAATGTTGTCGATGCCCAGGCCCGCCAGTGCGGCATTTAAGTGTTCAACTGTCGAAATACGCACGCCTTCATCATTCACCAGGCAGGTACTCAGCATGGTGTCGCGCACGTATTTTGCATCAGCCGGAAAATCAACCGGGGGATTCAAGTCGGTGCGACGATAGATGACCCCGGTATTAGCCGGTGCAGGGCGCAACGTCAGGCTGACTTTCTTGCCGGTATGTAAACCGACACCTGTCGCCTGAACAATACGTTTTAATGTCCTTTGTTTGATCATCGTAATTATCTCGCAATATTACTTTCCGACCGCCAGTATACGTTACCAGCGGGCGAACACTTTAGCACAAAGAGCGGGAAAACCCAATTATAAGGTTATTCCTAGTCGGCCTGCTTACGCAAAAACGCCGGGATATCAAGGTAATCTGGCTCTTTGTTCGATTGCGCATTCTGATCGTTCACCACTTTCGCTGCAGGTTTCTGCTCCTGCGGCAGCGGCGACATACCGTGCTGCTGGTAACGGTGATCCATCACTGGCTGGCTGGCCGGTTTGTTGGTGACCAGCGTGATTTCAGGACGCTTGTCCATACCAATACCGGTTGCCACCACGGTGACGCGCAGTTCATCGTTCATTTCTGGATCCAGAGAGGTACCGATAACCACGGTGGCGTTGTCTGAGGCGAAGGCGCGGATGGTATTACCCACGGTTTCGAACTCATCCAGACGCAGGTCAAAGCCCGCCGTGATGTTGACCAGCACGCCACGCGCACCAGACAGGTCGATATCTTCCAGCAGTGGGCTGGAAATCGCCATCTCAGCAGCTTCTTCCGCACGATCTTCACCGCATGCCACGCCAGAGCCCATCATGGCATAACCCATTTCTGACATGACGGTACGCACGTCAGCAAAGTCGACGTTCATCAGGCCAGGGCGGGTAATCAGTTCAGCGATACCCTGCACTGCGCCTTTCAGTACGTCGTTGGCTGCGCCAAAAGCGTCGAGCAGCGAAATGCCGCGCCCAAGCACTTTTAACAGCTTGTCGTTAGGAATGGTGATCAGTGAATCGACGTGCTTAGACAGCTCTGCGATCCCCTGCTCGGCAAACGCCATGCGCTTCTTGCCTTCGAAGTTGAAAGGCTTGGTCACGACCGCAACGGTCAGAATACCTAAATCTTTCGCCACTTCAGCTACAACAGGCGCTGCACCGGTACCGGTACCGCCACCCATTCCCGCTGCGATGAACACCATGTCTGCCCCTTCCAGCGCAGAACGCAGTGCTTCGCGATCTTCCTCTGCAGAGTTACGGCCCACTTCCGGGTTCGCACCCGCACCCAGCCCTTTGGTAATGTTATTACCGATCTGGATGGTCTGGCCGACCGCTGTTTTACGCAGCGCCTGGGCGTCGGTGTTAACAGCGAAGAATTCCACACCTTCGATACGCTCGCGTACCATGTGCTCTACGGCGTTGCCGCCGCCACCGCCGACGCCGATGACTTTAATCACCGCGTCATTGGTTAATTCCATAGGTTCAAACATGATTTCTCTCCGTTATGTGCCTGTCGCCTGGAGATCACAAAAGAAAACAGCATGATCCCCTTTTACAAAAATTAAAACTCTTTTTTTAACCAACTATTGATACGTTTAAACCAGTTGCCGACTGAAACCCGCTTTTCCGCCTCTGCGTCACCGTTCATGTGTGACTCTTTGCCGTAATGCAACAGCCCTACCGCCGTGGAATAGTAAGACTCCTGCGCGTAGTCCGTCAGGCCAGTAATGTTCAGCGGCTGTCCAATGCGCACCTGCGTATGGAATACGCGCTGCGCGCAGGCGGCCAGACCTTCAATCTGCGCCGCACCGCCGGTTAATACAATCCCCGCAGCAAGATGGTGTTTCACTCCCTGCTGGCGAAGCTGCTCTTGCAACTGCAAAATCTCGTCATTGACCAGATTTAAAAGTTCGGTGTAACGCGGCTCAATTACCTCAGCCAGCGTCTGACGCTGTAAGCTCCGTGGCGGACGTCCGCCAACGCTCGGCACTTCAACGTTCTCATCTTTTCCAACAATCGATCCCAGCGCGCAACCATGCCGGACTTTAATCGCTTCCGCATCGGTAGGCGGCGTGCCAAAGGCGTACGCAATATCGCTGGTAACTACATTGCCCGCATAGGGAATGACCTTCGTGTGGCGCAGTGCACCGCCAGTATAGACGGCGATATCCATTGTGCCGCCCCCGATATCCACCACGCAAACGCCCAGTTCGCGTTCATCTTCGGTCAGTACAGCAAAGCTGGACGCCAGACCGGCAAAAATCAGTTGGTCAACTTTGAGGCCACAACGTTCAACGGCTTTAACAATATTTTTCGCCATATCATTGTGACAGGTGATCAAATGGACTTTCGCCTGCATACGTACACCGGAAAGGCCGACCGGGTTCTTGATGCCTTCCTGGTAATCGATGGCATATTCCTGAGGAATAACGTGCAGAATGCGATGCTCGTCACGAACGCGCACAGACTTTGCCGTGTGCACCACATTCTCTACATCATCCTGAGTCACTTCCTCTTCTGAAATCGGAACCATCCCGATTTCGTTCTGGCAGCTGATATGTTTGCCCGATAATGCAAGGTAGACGGAGGAAATCTGGCAATCCGCCATCAACTCAGCCTGATCAATGGCGCGCTGTACGCATTTCACCACCGACTCAAGATCGTTAACGCCACCTTTATCCATACCGCGGGACGGACAACTGCCGACCCCAATAATATTGACCATACCATCGGGCAGAATTTCCCCAACCAGGGCGGCGACTTTCGCAGTGCCGATTTCGAGTCCAACTACCAGTTTTCTGTCCGTTGCCTTGATCATTGTTGTTTAGCCTGTGCCTGGTTTTGTTGCTGATTACTGTCCTGTGGCTCCATCACTATCGGTGTCCAGCCAACGGAGGCGCCAGAGTCATAGCGTAAATCAACGGAGTTGATGCGCTTGTGTTCATTCTCGCCTTGTTGCTGCAACACCGGATAAAGCTCAATAAAACGATTCAGACGCTTCATGGTATCGGTACGGCCCAGTTCGATACGTACATCGTCACTGGTCACCAGCTGCCATGAACGTCGTGCCGTCATCGACGCCACCTTCAGGGTAAACTTCCTGGCTTTCAGCACATCATCCATACTGTGATAGCCCGCCAGGACCTCTTTTTCACTGCCTTCTGGCCCATACAACATGGGCAACGCTTCTTTGCCCATATGATTGGCCGGTACGCTAAATGACACGCCGTCGCTGTCCACCATATGCGCGTCGTTCCAGCGTGCCACCGGCGTGTACTCAACCAGATGAATCTTCAGTTCATCAGGCCACTGTTTGCGCACACTGACCTGTTTAATCCACGGCAACCGTTCAATCTGCTGCTGGATAATGTTCACATCCTGCGACATAAAGGTGCCGGGTGGCCCCAGGGATAAAATCGCCTGGCGGATGTCGTCGTGGGTGGTGTAATGCAACTCACCGGTGACCACCAGTTTCGACAGGGGTAAGCGGGATGCATCGTTCATCCACTTCAGCACCACTAATCCACCCGCAATCATTATGCCCATCACCATCAGCAGAAAGACGATGCCAAACAGCCGGGCACCGTTACTGCGGCCGGTGCGTGCCCGCTCCTGCGCCTCACGATTGCGTACATTCATCGCCGCCTGTGACATATCAGTCGGCCAGTTCCAGAATGCGTACGACCAGTTGAGAAAAGGTCAGTCCCGCCTGCTTTGCTGCCATCGGCACTAAGCTGTGGCTGGTCATGCCCGGGGAAGTATTGGCTTCCAGCAACTGAAAGCGGCCTTCACCATCGGTCATCACATCGACACGACCCCAACCCTGACATCCCAGCGCCTGCCAGGCAGACCACACCAGCTGTTGTAATTCTGCTTCACGCTCTGCACTCAGCCCTGCGGGACAGAAGTACTGAGTATCGTCAGAAATGTATTTAGCTTCATAGTCATAGAACTCGCTGGCAGTCTTTATTTTTATCGCTGGCAGAATCTGATCGCCCAGAATCCCCACGGTATATTCTTCACCACTCAGAAACGCCTCGATAAGCACGTTATCGTCGTGACGAAATGCCTCTTCCAGCGCGGCCATCAGATCACCCTGCTGATTAACCCGGCTGATGCCAACGCTGGATCCTTCACTGCTCGGTTTAACAAACAGAGGGAAGCCCAGCGCGGCAATCGCCGCCGCTGTCGCAGCGTCCAGACCCGACTGCATCTGTGCACGGGTCATCCAGACAAACTTACCTGCCGGCAGTCCCCTGCCCTGCCACAGTAATTTGGTACGCAGCTTATCCATGGTCACCGCCGACGCCATGACCCCGCTGCCGGTATAAGGCAGTTGCAGGAATTCAAGCACGGCCTGAAGCGTGCCGTCTTCGCCACCGCGACCATGCAGCGCGATAAAGACTTTGTCGAAGCCCTGCGCTTTCAGATCCAGTACAGACTGCTCGCGTGTATCAATACCGTGCGCATCAATGCCCGCTTCACGTAAACCGGCCAGTACGGCAGCCCCGGACATCAGGGAGACCTCGCGTTCGGCTGAGGTGCCACCCATCAAAACAGCCACTTTAGACATGACGGCCCTCCACTTTGCGCTCTGGCTGCAGTTTGCATTCCGCCAGTTTACGCGCCACTTTCCCGACGTTACCTGCGCCCTGAACCAGAATCAGATCGTTACCTGACAATAACGGCGCCAGCATCTCGACTAACGCATCATGCTCCGGCACCAGAATGGGGTCGACTTTACCGCGGTTGCGGATTGCACGACACAGCGCACGGCTGTCAGCACCCGGAATCGGCGTTTCGCCGGCGGCATACACATCCAGCATCAGTAAAACGTCGACCTGTGACAGCACGTTGGCAAAATCGTCAAACAGGTCGCGCGTGCGGGTATACCGGTGAGGCTGAAAGACCATCGCCAGTTTTTTATCCGGCCAGCCTGCGCGCGCCGCTTTAATGGTGGCATCCACTTCCGTTGGATGATGGCCATAATCATCAACCAGCATAGCCGTGCCAGGCGTGCCGTTGACCGGTTCGGTAGCAAACTCGCCCAACTGATCGAAACGACGGCCGGTTCCCTGGAAGCTCTCCAGCGCCGCCAGAATCGCGCTGTCTTCAATGCCTTCTTCGCTGGCAACCGCAACCGCTGCCGCCGCATTCAACGCGTTATGCCGTCCCGGCGCATTCAGCGTGATCGCGAGTGGTGCCTTGTCCTGACGAATCAGGTTGAAATGCACCTGAGCGCCACGCTGTTCAAAATCTTCAATGCGGAAGTCCGCATCCTCGCTGAAACCATAGGTCGTAATCTGACGTCCTACACGCGGTAACAAGTCGCGAATCACCGCATCATCAACGCACATCACCGCACGGCCATAGAAGGGCAGGTTGTGCAGAAAATTGATAAACGTCTGCTTCAGGTTTTCGAAATCACCCTGATACGTGTCCATATGATCGGCTTCGATATTGGTCACGACGGCAACCATCGGCTGCAGATGCAGGAAGGACGCATCGCTCTCATCCGCCTCAGCGATCAGATAACGGCTGCTGCCCAGACGCGCATGCGTGCCCGCCGCTTTCACCAATCCACCGTTAACGAAGGTCGGATCCAGACCACCTTCGGCATAAATGCTGGAGACCATCGCCGTTGTCGTGGTTTTGCCGTGCGTTCCGGCGATCGCAATGCCATGACGAAAGCGCATCAGTTCTGCCAGCATCTCAGCGCGACGAATCACCGGGATACGTTGCTCGCGTGCCGCAACCAGCTCAGGGTTATCCTGAGAAACCGCACTGGAGACCACGACGACACTGGCATCCGTCACGTTTTCCGGGCGGTGATTGAAGTAAATCGTTGCGCCCAGATTGATCAGATTTTGGGTTACCGGGTTAGGCGCCAGATCAGAACCGCTAATATGGTAGCCTTCATTCGCTAACACTTCGGCAATACCGCCCATGCCAGCACCGCCGATGCCGACAAAGTGAATGTGCCGGACGCGACGCATCTCGGGCACGATTGAACGCAGTTTTGCCAGTTGTTGTGTATTCATTACGCTTTCTTATACCTACTCATTCAGTTTGTGCTCAGGTTGTTGAGCACGGGCCAGCCAGGCTGACCTGATTCTTTAACGTGCGGCGCGAGCCACTTCCTGTGCAACCCGTTCGGTGGCATCAGGTACCGCTACCGCGTGGGCCTTTTCTGCCATCGCGAGTAATGTTGGACGGTCCCAGTGACGCAACGTTTCCGCTACCGCCTCCGCAGTAAACTGCGGCTGCTCAAAAATTTTGGCTGCCCCTGCGCCTTCAAGCGGCAGGGCATTCCAGTACTGCTGGCGATCTTTGTGCTGAAACGGCACGAAAATCGCCGGTAAGCCTGCGGCAGCGATTTCGCTTACCGTTAATGCGCCAGAGCGGCAAATCACCACGTCGGCCCAGGCATACGCAGCGGCCATATCATCAATAAACTCGGTCACTTTATGCTGCGGCTGACCGGCTTGCTGATAGGCCTGTTGGACTTCTTGCAAGGCGCCCTTACCCGTTTGATGCCAGAGGGTAATGGTCTCGCCCAACCTGGCGGCAATCTGAGGCAACGTCTGGTTCAGAATGCGCGCGCCCTGACTGCCCCCGATAACCAGAATACGAATCGGTCCACTGCGGCCAGCCAGCCGTTGAGCCGGTGACGGCAGCGCCAGCACATCGGTACGCACCGGATTACCCACAACGTCCGCGTGCGGAAAGGCGCCCGGGAAGGCCTGCATGACCTTGGTGGCAATTTTAGCCAGCCATTTATTGGTGAGCCCGGCAATACCGTTCTGCTCATGGAGTACCACTGGCACCCCGCAACTCCAGGCGGCCAGACCACCGGGCCCCGATACATAACCGCCCATGCCGAGCACCACATCGGGCTTCCAGGCTTTGATAATCTTGCGCGCCTGACGCCAGGCGTTGAAGATGCGTACCGGCGCTAACAACAGCGCTTTACTGCCTTTACCGCGTAATCCACTGATGCGGATAAAATCAATGTCGATACCGTGCTTCGGTACCAGGTCGGCTTCCATACGATCGGCCGTGCCTAACCAGCGCACCTGCCAGCCCTGCGCCTCAAGATGATGCGCCACAGCCAGCCCCGGGAAAACATGCCCACCGGTTCCTCCTGCCATGACCATCAATCGTTTACCGCTCATCGACCACCCCGGGTAAACGCCTGCGCTTTAGCCAGACGCGTTTCATAATCAATACGTAACAAAAATACGATGGCCGTCGACATAATGAGCAGGCTCGAGCCACCGTAACTAATCAGCGGTAATGTCAGACCTTTTGTCGGCAACATCCCCGCCGCCGCACCCACGTTGACCAGCGCCTGAAAGCTGAACCAGACGCCGATTGAGCAGGCCAGAAAGCCGGAGAAACGTTGGTCAAGTTCAAGTGCGCGGCGGCCAATCGACATGGCGCGAAAAGCCACGAAGAATACCATTAACAGGGCTAAAACCACACCGATGTAACCCAGTTCTTCTCCGATAATCGAGAAAATAAAGTCGGTATGTGCTTCCGGCAGGTATTCCAGTTTCTGTACCGAATTGCCCAGTCCCTGGCCCCAGAATTCGCCGCGGCCAAACGCCATCAGTGACTGAGTAAGCTGGTAGCCGCTGCCGAACGGATCTTCCCACGGATTCCAGAAAGAGGTCACACGGCGCATACGATAGGGCTCGGCGATGATTAACAACACTACTGCGAAGATGCCGGAACCGATAATCGCCAGGAACTGCCACAGCTTTGCCCCCGCCAGGAAGAGCATCGCGAGCGTCGTGACAAACAGCACCACCACCGTACCCAGATCGGGCTGAGCGAGCAGCAGCACCGCCAGCACGACCATCACCCCCATCGGCTTACAGAAGCCCCAGAAGTTATTGCGGACTTCCTCAACCTTACGCACCAGATAACTGGCGAGATAACAGAAGAGCGTGAGCTTAGACAGTTCCGCTGGCTGAATACGCAGTGGACCCAGTGCAATCCAGCGTGATGCCCCGTTTACGGAGCTTCCTACGACCAGCACAATCAGCAGCATGACGACCGACGCCATCAACATCACGTTGCTGTAGCGCTGCCAGAAATCCATGGGTACGCGCAGCGTGACCAGGGCGATACCAAACGCCAGCGCAATATAGAACGCATCACGCTTGGCAAAGTAGAACGGATCGTCATTCAGACGCTGTCCCACCGGCATTGAAGCCGATGTCACCATCACAAACCCGATTGCAGCCAGCCCCAGGGTCAGCCAGAGCAAAGTCCGGTCATAGAGCACCTGCGAGGTATCGTCGCTCTCACGCGCGCCCATCACCCAGTTACTCAGGCGACCTGACAGATAATTCACAATGCCCGCTCCAGGAATACGCATCAGCTTAACTCCCTGGCCAGTTGCGCGAAGACATCGCCGCGCTGTTCAAAATTGCGGAACTGGTCAAGGCTGGCGCAGGCCGGGGAAAGCAGGACCATGTCGCCTGGCTGTACCTGTTTTGCAATCTGCGCCATTGCCTCCTGCAGCGTTTCGGTCCTGACCGCCACGTCAAGGCGGAGCGCGGCCAGTGCATCACCATCGCGCCCAAAGCAAAACAGCCGGATACGATCGCCCTGCAGATACGGCTGCAATGGAGAGAAATCCGCAGATTTGCCATCACCTCCCAGCAGTAACCAGAGCGTACCGTCAACCTGTAATCCCTTCAGAGCCGCTTCCGTACTGCCCACATTGGTTGCTTTTGAATCATTGATCCAGCGCACACCGCGGCTTTCATGAACCAGCTGGAAACGGTGCGCCAGACCTGAATAAGCCGCCAGTGCGGACAGACTGGTCGAGCGTGGCAGACCAACCGCATCGGCCAGCGCCAGCGCGGCGAGCGCATTGGTGTAGTTATGCTGTCCGACCAGCGTCATCTCGTCTGTGTTCAGGACTTTTTCGCCTTTCGCCCGCAGCCAGACACTGCCCTGCTGCTTGTTCAGGTGATAATCGCCGATATCAATACCGAAACTGACACAGCGTGCGTCGGCGCCGCGTACCGGCATGGTCATGCCATCGTCGGCATTCACCACGCAAACCTGAGCGTTCTCGTAAATCCGCAGTTTTGCCGCGCGATACTGCTGCATACCTAACGGATAGCGATCCATATGATCTTCGGTCACGTTCAGGATCGTGGCCGCTGCGGCCTTCAGGCTGTAGGTGGTTTCTAACTGGAAGCTGGAAAGCTCCAGAACATAGAGCTGAGCGGGGACTTTCAGCAGGCTCAGCGCGGGCAACCCAATGTTACCGCCGACGCCTACCTGCCAACCGGCGGCTTTCGCCATTTCGCCGACTAACGTAGTGACCGTACTCTTTCCGTTTGAACCGGTGATCGCCACGATCGGTGCCTGTGCTTCCCGGCAAAACAGCTCAATGTCGCCGACGATTTCAATGCCCGCGTCTGCCGCTTCACACAATGCGGGATGGGCCAGGGCAATGCCGGGGCTGGCCACGATGAGATCCGCAGCCAGCAGCCAGTCGCGATTGAGACCGCCCACATAACGTTCCACCTGCTCAGGCAGTTTATCCAGCCCGGGCGGTGATACACGGGTATCCATCACGCGGGGCGTTACGCCCTGCGCTATAAAGAAATCAACACAGGACAGGCCGGTCAGGCCTAATCCGATGATGACGACTTTTCTCCCGCGGTAATCAGCCATGATTAACGTACCTTCAGCGTCGCCAGGCCAATCAGCACCAGCATGAGCGAAATAATCCAGAAGCGCACAATCACGCGCGGCTCTGGCCAGCCTTTCAGTTCGTAATGGTGATGGATCGGTGCCATGCGGAAAATACGCTGGCCACGCAGCTTGAACGATCCCACCTGCAGGATCACCGACAGCGTTTCAACCACAAACACGCCGCCCATAATCACTAATAAAAATTCCTGGCGCAGCAGGACAGCGATGGTACCGAGCGCGCCGCCCAGTGCCAGCGAGCCGACATCGCCCATAAAGACCTGAGCCGGATAAGTGTTAAACCAGAGGAAACCTAATCCAGCCCCAACAATCGCCGTACAGACGATAACCAGCTCACCTGCGTGACGCAGATAAGGAATGTGCAGGTAATCGGCAAACTTCACGTTACCGGTCGCCCAGGCGACCAGGGCGAAACCGGCCGCAACAAACACTGTCGGCATAATGGCCAGACCATCCAGCCCATCAGTCAGGTTGACGGCATTGCCGGTACCGACGATGACGAAATAGGCCAGCACAATGTAAAACAGGCCAAGCTGTGGCATCACATCTTTGAAAAACGGCACCACGAGTTCCGTCGCAGGCGTATCTTTACCGGCCAGATAGAGCGCAAAGGCGACACCGAGCGAAATCACCGACATCCAGAAGTATTTCCAGCGGGCAATCAGCCCCCTGGTATCCTTGCGAACCACTTTACGGTAATCATCAACAAAGCCAATGACGCCAAAGCCCACCAGCACCACCAGCACGCACCAGACGTAGGGATTAGAAGGATAAGCCCACATCAGCACCGACAACGTAATCGACGTCAGAATCATGATGCCGCCCATCGTCGGCGTTCCCCGCTTGCTGAAGTGCGATTCGGGACCATCATTACGGACAACCTGCCCGATCTGCAGCTTTTGCAGCCAGGCAATCAGACGCGGCCCCATCCACAGCGAAATAAACAGTGCGGTCAGCAGGCTGACAATGGCGCGAAACGTCAAATACGAAAAGACGTTAAAACCGGAATAAAATGCGACCAGATGCTCGGCCAGCCAAACTAACATGTTCCTTTCTCCTGTAAGCTCTGTACTACCTGCTCCATGGCGGCACTACGCGAACCTTTAATCAATACGGTCATTTCTTTGTGTTCGGACAGCAACTGGCGTAATCGTTCAGTCAGCGCCGTTTTATCGCTGAAATGTTCGCCAACTTCGCTACTTTCACTCATAAAGTGGCTGAACTGCCCGGTGCTTAATACCCGGTCAACGCCCGCAGCTTTGGCGGCCAGACCGACTTCGCGATGAAGTTGTTCACTTTCATCCCCTAATTCAGCCATATCGCCCACCACCATCACACGGTAGCCGGGCATTTCAGACAGCACCTGTGCCGCCGCAACCATCGATCCTACATTGGCGTTATAGCTGTCATCCAGGAGCAGTTGATGATCTGAGAGCCGGACAGGAAATAAGCGACCAGGAACGGACTGCAGGCTTTTCAGCCCGGTCTGCACCGCGCTAAGCGGTGCATCGACCGACAACGCAAGCGCCGCCGCCGCCAGAGCATTGGCGATATTGTGCCGACCGGGCAGAGGCAGAATAATGTCGATGTCACCACGGGGCGTATGCATGACAAAATGGGTGCCATCCTGGCGAATACGGATATCGCGCGCACCAAAGTCGCAGTCTGCGGCCTGCGGCGAGAAGCGCCATACCGTTTTACCGTGCAGGTTCTCCTGCCAGCGTGGCCAGTCATTGCTGTCAGCATTTAAAATCGCCGTTCCCTTTGCGGGCAGGCCGTAAAAAATTTCACCCTTCGCTTTTGCGACACCTTCAAGCGACCCGAAACCCTCAAGGTGCGCGGCAGCCAGATTATTGACCAGCGCCGCTTCCGGACGAACCAGGTCGGTGGTATAGGCGATTTCACCCTGATGATTAGCGCCAAGCTCAATCACGGCATACTGATGTTCTGGCGTGAGACGCAGCAGGGTCATGGGCACGCCAAAATCGTTATTCAGGTTACCGGCGGTATGCAGCGTTTCGCCGCACTGGCGTAAAATCGCTGCGGTCATTTCTTTCACTGACGTTTTACCGGATGAGCCGGTCAGCGCAACGACGCGGGCACTGACCTGCTGACGCACCCAGGACGCCAGCTTACCAAAGGCGATGCGCGTGTCTTTGACAACGACCTGCGGCACCGACACAGGTAAATGCTTACTTACCAGCAAGGCTTTCGCGCCCTTGGCAATCGCATCCTCGGCAAAGTCATGTGCATCGAAGCGCTCACCCACAATGGCAACAAACAGACTGTCTGCGGTGACCTTGCGGGTGTCTGTCGTGACGGTGTTGAACGTCAAATCGTCGCCGTGCAGCGTACCGCTGGTGACCTGCGCTAAGGTGCGTAATGAAACCGGAATCATGCAATGCCTCCTAACAGCGTGGCGACCGTAGCACGATCGGAGTAGTCCAGCCGCTGATGACCAATAATTTGATAATCTTCGTGGCCTTTACCGGCGACTAACACAATGTCGTCGGGCTGAGCCTGCATAATAGTGCTGGTGACTGCCTGTGCACGGCCCGCGACAACGCGAGCGCGGCCCGGATCAAGGAGGCCGCTCAGAATGTCCTGCACAATCGCCGCAGGATCTTCGCTGCGCGGATTATCGTCAGTAATCACGACCACATCGGCAAACTGTTCCGCAATGGCACCCATAAGTGGGCGCTTACCTTTGTCGCGATCGCCGCCACAGCCGAACAGGCACCATAGTTTACCTTTACAATGCAGGCGGGCGGCGGCCAGTGCTTTCTCTAATGCGTCGGGCGTGTGGGCATAATCCACCACGACAGTGGGTTTGCCCGGTGCGGTGAAGACTTCCATCCGTCCGGTAACCGGCTGCAGTTTTGCGGCAACGCGCAGTAAATCATCCAGTGCATAACCCAGCGCCAGCAGTGTGGCCAGCGCCAGCAACACGTTACTGACGTTAAAAGCCCCCATCAGACGACTGTCCAGTTCGCCATCGCCCCAACTGGAGCGGAAACGAATGTGGGCACCATTGTCGTGATAGTTCACCTCGGTTGCGCGAAGCCAGCGACCGTGGCAGCCAGGCTGCAGGTTATTTTCCATCGAGACAGCAACCGCATCAGGCAGGTTTGCCAGCCAGCGGCGTCCGACTTCATCGTCGGCATTCAGGATGGCCACGCCCACCTGATGTTCAGAGAAGAGCAGCCATTTAGCTGATTCGTACTGTTGCATATCGCCGTGATAATCCAGGTGATCGCGACTGAGGTTGGTAAAGACAGCAGCAGCGAACGGCAAGGCTGCGACACGATGCTGCACCAGACCGTGGGAGGAGATTTCCATGGCGGTCAGCGACGCGCCCTTGCTGGCCAGTTCATCCAGAGTATGCTGGACGTCCACAGCGGAGCCGGTGGTGTTTTCGGCAGGCACGAGCTGGCCGACCAGACCATTTCCCACCGTCCCCATCACCGCGCTGGTTTCACCCATCAGCTCAGCCCACTGGGCCAGCAGCTGACTCGTGGTCGTTTTGCCATTAGTGCCGGTGATGCCAATCAGTTTTTGTCTTTCGCCCGGCTGTTGGTAAAAACGCCCCGCCAGAGCGGAAAGACGCTGGGGTAACTGTGCAAGATAGATAACCGGCACGCCGTGCATTTCGCGTATTTCACCGTCGCTCGCTTCCCCTTCGGCTTCCGCAATCACGGCGGCCACGCCCTGGGCAATGGCCTGAGGAATGAAGCGGCGTCCATCAACCTGATGGCCGGCGATAGCGACAAACAGATCACCCGCAGCCGCCACGCGACTGTCCAGCGTCATGTCACGCAACGGGCGCGCAGGTGCACCGGGCACCCACGGTCCGAGTAAGTCGCGCAGGTTACGATCTGTCACTTGTTTCCTCACTTCTGTTTGTCACCAACTCGTTCTTGTCATTGGTCGGCAGCGCATCCGGCTCGATGTTCATGGTGCGCAGTACGCCGCCCATGATGGCACCAAACACCGGTGCAGAAACCGCACCACCATAATATTTACCGGCCTGAGGATCGTTGATGACCACAACAAGCGCAAAACGAGGACGGCTGGCAGGTGCCACGCCTGCGGTATAGGCGATGTATTTGTTCACATAACGCCCGTCCGGTCCGACTTTTTTCGCCGTACCGGTTTTAATGGCGACGCGATAACCTTTAATGGCGGCTTTCACGCCGCCCCCGCCCGGCAATGCAACGCTTTCCATCATATGCACCACGGTTTTCACCAGAGCTTCAGGAAATACGCGCTCACCGCCCACCGGCGGATCCACTTTGGTAATTGAGAGCGGGCGGGCGATACCAAAGCTGCCAATCGTTGCGTAGACTCGCGCTAACTGTAACGGCGTTACCATTAGCCCGTAGCCGAAAGAGAAGGTGGCCCTCTCTATGTCAGACCACCGTTGTTTTTTAGGGTATAAGCCACTGCTTTCCCCGACCAGCCCCAAATTGGTCGGTTTACCCAGACCAAAGCGCGAGTAAGTTTCTACCAGCGCTGAGGAGGGCATCGCTAACGCCAGTCGGGAAACACCGACGTTACTCGATTTCTGTAGTACGCCAGTCAGCGTGAGTTCGTTATAGCGCGCTACGTCTTTAATCTCATGACCATTTACGCGATACGGCACGGTGTTCAAAACGCTGTTCTCTTTCACCACGCCGCGTTGCAGCGCGGTCATCACCACCATCGGTTTTACCGTCGAGCCGGGTTCGAAAATGTCGGTGATGGCCCGGTTGCGCATCAGATCTTTTGGCGTGTCGCTGAGGTTATTGGGGTTATAGGCAGGGCTGTTCGCCATCGCCAGGACCTCACCGGTATTCACATCCACCAGAACCGCCGTTCCCGATTCGGCTTTGTTAAAGGCGACCGCATTATTCAGCTCACGGTACACCAGCGCCTGTAAACGCTCGTCAATACTCAGAGTGAGGTTATGTGCCGCACGACTGTCCACCGATGAAATGTCTTCGATAACGCGCCCATAGCGATCTTTACGCACGGTACGCTCGCCGGGCTCACCCGTCAGCCATTTGTCAAAGCTCTTTTCGATGCCTTCGATTCCCTGACCATCGATATTGGTGAAGCCAATCAGATGTGAGGTGACCTGTCCGGCAGGGTAATAACGGCGTGATTCTTCGCGCAGATGGATACCGGGCAGCTTGAGTTTTTTGACGTATTCACCAATGGCGGGATTGACCTGGCGGGCCAGATAGATGAACCGGCCTTTAGGATTGGCATTCACGCGGGCGGCCAGTTGATCAATGGGAACAGAAAGCGCATCTGAGAGCGCACGCCAGCGACTGTCGAGCGTGACACCGCCCGCATCATGCAGCTCTTTGGGATCGGCCCAGATGGCGTTAACCGGCACGCTGACCGCCAGCGGACGCCCGCCGCGGTCGCTGATCATCCCCCGCGAGGTGGGCACGGCCTGAACGCGCAGTGAACGTAAATCGCCCTCTTTAACCAGTTTGTCCGGATTAATGACCTGCAGCCAGGCCACGCGTGATAACAGCCCACCTAAGGCCAGTAAAATGCAACCGCATAACAACGCAAAACGCCAGCTTACAAAGCTGGCTTTATCTTCTGGTTTTTTTAACTTCAGCGTTCTTTTTACGCCGCTCATTAGCAGTAACAGGTCCTTATTTTTGCACCACGATGTTTTCCTGCGAAGGATCAACGTGCTGCATCTGCAGCTTCTCGGTGGCGATCCGCTCAACGCGGCTGTGATCGCCAAGGGCATTCTCTTCCAGAATTAAGTTGCGCCACTCAATGTCCAGCGCATCACGCTCAAGCACCAGTTGCTCTCGCTGGGCAGTCAGCAAGCGTGTTTTGTGCGTCGTTGTCACGACCAGCACGGCAGAAACCAGCACAGCAATCAGCAACAGAAAAGGGAGTTTCCCTTTACGCATAATGTCGCCCGCGATGACAGCGGGTAAGCTGTGCCGTTCGTTGCCAATCATGCGTCAGTTCGCTCCGCAATTCGTAAAACGGAACTGCGCGCACGGGGATTCTCTTTCACCTCCGTGTCGCCAGGTACCATTTTGCCCAGCAGCTTCAACTGACGCCCACCCAGTGCATTCAGTTGCTGCTCGGTCATGGGTAAGCCATGGGGCACCTGCGGCCCGCGGCTCTGATCGCGCATAAACCGCTTCACCAACCGGTCTTCCAGCGAATGGAAGCTGATGACAGACAAACGCCCTTGCGGAGCCAGCACATCGACTGCACCTTTTAATGCGGTGTCGATCTCTTCCAGTTCGCTGTTGATCCAGATGCGAATGGCCTGGAAACTACGGGTCGCCGGGTGTTTGAACTTGTCTTTAACCGGTGTTGCTGCGGCAATCACCTCTGCCAGCTCTTTCGTGCGCGTCATCGGTTGATCCCGGTTGCGTTCCACAATCGCCCGCGCAATCCGCTTCGCAAATCGTTCTTCACCATAGGTTTTCAGCACAAAGGCGATATCGGCCTCTTCTGCCTGCATCAACCATTCGGCGGCAGAGTGGCCGCGCGTGGGATCCATGCGCATATCCAGCGGCCCGTCGCGCATAAATGAAAACCCGCGTTCGGCATCATCCAACTGCGGGGATGACACGCCCAGATCCAGTAATATGCCGTCAATCTGACCTGCCAGTTCACGCTCTGCCACATACTCCGCCAGCGCGGAAAAGGGGCCATGAACAATGGAAAAACGCGGATCCTTTATTTCAGCGGCCGCGGCGATAGCTTGCGGATCACGGTCAATGGCGATGAGCTTTCCGTTGGCGCCAAGCTGCGCCAGAATCAAGCGTGAGTGACCGCCACGACCAAAGGTGCCGTCAATATAGATTCCGTCTTCCTTGATGTTGAGGCCATTCACTGCCTCATCCAACAGCACGGTGGTGTGTTTATAATTTTCCTGCATAGCTATAGCGATAAATCCTGCAACCGCTCAGATAAAGGCGACTGAGCTGACTGTTCTGCGTCAATATCATCCCTGACTTGTTGATACCAGGTCTGTTCATCCCACAGTTCAAACTTGTTGAACTGCCCAACCAGCATCACTTCTTTGCTTAAATTTGCATGCTGGCGAAGGGTATTCGCCAGCAATAAGCGGCCCGCATTATCCATCTGACACTCACTGGCATGTCCCAACAGTAAACGCTGCACGCGGCGCTCCATCGGATTCATGCTGGACAGACTCGCCAGTTTTTTCTCAATGATTTCCCATGCGGGTAAGGTGTAAAGCAACAGGCATGGCTGATGGAGGTCGATGGTACAAACCATCTGCCCCTGCGATTCCTCGTTCAGCAAATTACGGTAACGGGTTGGTACCGCCAGTCGTCCTTTGCTGTCGAGATTGACTAACGTTGCTCCACGGAACATGTCAGTCTCACCCCTCAGTTACCCATTTGCACCACTTTATCCCACTTTTTACCACAAAACGAGTTTAAGGATCGTAGGAAATCATTGTCAAGCCGGAGCGGCAGTAGAATATGATTATTTACCGAGGCGGGAATTAACACTGAAAAGGTTTCAAAACGCCGGAAGATGATTAATCAAAATTAAACTAATGAATAATTGAATAAAAAATTCAGCTCTGAAAAAAAACGGCGAAAATTAACACGTTTATTACGGTTGAATAATCCGATGCCGTTTTGAGACAGGGGACGCATTTTAGGGGATTTCTTAACGGAAGCCTAGCCACTCGCCTGATGTTAAGGGGCTAAACCAGCGTTAAGTTGTAAGTAAACAAGAATGGTCTGTTAACTTAATTTGTTAGAATGAATGTTAAACGCTTACGCTTTTTTACTTTGGATAAGAAAGAGTTTAAAAACAGCATTTAAACATCGGGGCAGACAAATCGCTGCCCGTATTATTAATTAGAAATTCTGCTTAATTGTCCGCGACGTAATAAATTGCGGCGAATACGCGTTAATCCAGGCTTGGGTTTACGCGGTTCATCGAGAGACGCTAATACCAATTCCAGTACCCGTTCGGCTACATCACGATGACGCTGGCCTACCGATAACACCGGGCACTCCAGGAAGTCCAGCAGTTCATGATCGCCAAAGGTGGCGATCGCCAGATTGGACGGCAGGCGGCCGTTACGCTTCAGGGTCACATCCATCACACCCTGTAACAGGCCGAATGACGTGGTGAACAGCGCGTCTGGCATTGAGTGATCCTGCAAATACTTTTCGAACACGGCGGCCGACGCCGTGCGCTCAAAACTATTGCAATAGAGGAAGTCGATGGGACGCTCATCCCCTTTCCAGGCTTCTCTGAATCCCAGTTCACGCAGAAAGCTGACCGATAATTCTGGTAACGCGCCCATGAACAGAACGTTGCTGACCTTAAGCTGACGCAGTTCAGCCGCCAGGGCATAAGCATCGTCCTGGTCAGCACCGACCACGCTGGTAAAGTGTTCACGATCCAGCGCGCGGTCCAGTGCGATGATGGGCAGGGGATTGTTAATCCAGCGCTGATAAAAAGGATGCTCAGGAGGAAGTGAAGTGGATACGATAATGGCGTCCACCTGGCGTTGCAGCAGATGCTCAATACAGCGCATTTCATTGTCAGGCTGATCTTCAGAACAGGCGATCAATAACTGGTAGCCACGCTGGCGGGCCTGACGCTCAAGATAGTTAGCAATACGTGTATAACTGGTGTTTTCCAGATCGGGAATCACCAGACCGATCGAGCGCGTGCGCCCGGCGCGCAGCCCTGCCGCCACAGCATTAGGATGATAGTTATGCTCGCGGACCACCGCCATGACTTTCTCAACGGTTTTATCGCTGACACGATACTGCCGTGCCTTTCCATTAATGACGTAACTGGCCGTGGTGCGCGATACACCCGCCAGGCGCGCAATTTCATCCAGTTTCACTGTAACCCCACCGTTAAGCGGGTCTGATAACCCGCAGATAAGCTATGGACATTCTTTTATCACATCTAACAGCAGAAAAGTGCGCGGAGCAACCGCTTTTCTGATGGTGAACCTTGTTCTGCACAAAAAAGAAAAAACCCGGCATTTCGCCGGGTTACATTCGTTTTAGATCGTTACGGCGCGTGATTAACGCATTATTCGTTCGCCACGTGAAACACCGACGATGCCGGAGCGCGCGACTTCTACAATTTCAGCCACTTCGCGTACCGTGCTTAAGAATGCATCCAGCTTATCGCTGGTGCCTGCCAGCTGAACCGTGTAAAGCGAAGGCGTCACATCAATAATCTGGCCCCGGAAAATTTCTGCGCTGCGCTTTACCTCTTCGCGGCCATAACCTGTCGCCTGAATTTTCACCAGCATAATTTCACGTTCGACGTAAGCGCCCTGCCCTAACTCGGTCACACGCAAAACATCGACCAGTTTGTGCAGCTGTTTCTCAATCTGCTCCAGGACTTTCTGGTCGCCAACAGTCTGAATCGTCATGCGTGACAGCGTAGGATCGTCCGTGGGCGCAACCGTCAGGCTCTCAATGTTGTAGCCACGCTGTGAAAACAGGCCAACAACACGAGACAATGCGCCGGATTCGTTTTCCAGCAAAACCGATAAAATGCGACGCATAATTAAGTCCTCTCCGTTTTGCTCAACCACATCTCATCCATACTGCCACCGCGAATCTGCATCGGGTAAACATGCTCACTGCCGTCAACGTTAACATCAACAAACACCAGTCGTCCTTTTGCCAGAGTTTCCAGTGCCAGCGTCAGCTTCTCTTCCAGCTCCGCAGGATGACTGATGGCAATGCCTACGTGACCATAGGCCTCCGCCAGGCGAACGAAATCAGGCAATGATTCCATATAAGACTGAGAATGGCGGCCAGAGTAAATCATGTCCTGCCACTGTTTCACCATGCCCAGGAAGCGGTTGTTCAGGTTCAGCACTAATACCGGCAGATCATACTGGAGCGCGGTCGAAAGCTCCTGAATGTTCATCTGAATACTGCCATCGCCCGTCACGCAAATCACCGTTTCGTCAGGCAGCGCCATTTTGACACCCAGCGCGGCAGGCAGGCCGAAGCCCATGGTGCCGAGGCCACCAGAGTTAATCCAGCGACGGGGTTTATCAAAGGTGTAGTAGAGCGCGGCAAACATCTGATGCTGCCCTACGTCCGATGTCACGTAAGCATCACCATTAGTAAGACGGCAGATGGTTTCGATCACGGCCTGGGGTTTGATTTTGTCACTGGTACGATCGTAGGCAAGGCACTGACGTCCGCGCCAGGTCTCAATCGACTGCCACCAGTCACGCAGACTGTCTAACTGCTGCTTCGCCTCCGTGTGATCAAGCAGTTCCAGCATCTGCTGTAACGTCTGTTTTGCATCGCCCACAATCGGAATATCTGCGGAGACCGTTTTGGAAATCGACGTCGGATCGATATCAATATGCATCACGGTGGCGTTCGGGCAGTATTTTGCCAGATTGTTGGTGGTGCGATCGTCAAAACGTACACCAACGCCGAAGATCAAATCGGCATTGTGCATCGTCATATTCGCTTCGTAGGTGCCGTGCATACCGAGCATACCTACGCACTGGCGATGGCTGCCAGGGAACGCGCCCAGCCCCATCAGTGAAGTCGTGACCGGAATATTCAGGCGCTCAGCCAGCTGCAACAGCTCGGCTTCACACGACGACGTAATGGCACCGCCGCCGGCATAGATAACCGGCTTATGCGCCGCCAGTAAGGTTTGTAACGCACGCTTAATCTGGCCTTTATGGCCCTGAATTGTCGGATTATACGAGCGCATGCTCACTTCCTGCGGATAGTGATAAGGCAGCTTATTCGCAGGATTAAGGATATCTTTTGGCAGATCGATAACCACCGGTCCCGGGCGACCGCTGGATGCCAGCCAGAAAGCTTTTTTCAGTACCGTCGGGATCTCTTCGGTGTTTTTCACCAGAAAACTGTGTTTCACCACCGGGCGGGAAATCCCCACCATGTCACATTCCTGGAAGGCATCATAACCAATCAGCGAAGACGGCACCTGACCCGACAGAATGACTAATGGAATAGAATCCATATAGGCGGTCGCGATACCGGTGATCGCATTGGTTGCACCCGGCCCGGACGTCACCAGCACCACACCGACTTCACCGGTTGCGCGTGCCAGACCATCGGCCATGTGGACCGCACCCTGCTCGTGGCGGACCAGAACATGGTCGATGCCCCCCACAGTTTGCAGTGCATCATAGATATCGAGTACTGCGCCACCCGGATAACCGAACACTTGCTTCACGCCCTGGTCGATCAACGACCGGACGACCATTTCGGCTCCTGACAACATCTCCATTTTCTGCCTCCCGGCTTGAGGAACTGAATCCACTGGCGACGGCTTTTCCGCTAGCCATATGCATCCTGCCCTGTTTCGCCAATTAAAATCAAAACCTTATGTTTTTGCTAAGACCGCAGAACTCATTTCTGCGATCCAGATACAGAGAATTCTGCTGGGTTAATTTTTCTAAGAGTAGGTCGATTACCATAACCGTAGAAAAACGGGCTGGCAAACGCCAAACGCATTTGATGAAAGGCGGCGGGATTCAAAGCCTCTGCCCGCCAACTTTTGCCTGCGATTATTAAACTAAATACGTTCAATAATGGCAGAGGAAAATGCTGTGAATGATATTTTTTGTAGCCATATCTAAGAAATAAAAAAAACCTATGACGAACGGACTCAGCCAGCCATCTTTTCCTCATGCGTTTTTATGGCGTAATTATCTTATAAAAATTTAAAGCGCATGAGATTATGCTGCCTGAGATGGCCTGATTATGGATAAAGCGATACTGGAATATTAATTTATCATTATATTTCATCACCTTAAAAAGCAGCCTTTCTTCTGTAACCCCGTATCAGCAGTAATGAACGTCATGGGTTCTGTCCGCCTCGTTTAATACTCTGTGAGCGTCAAAAATGTCAGAACATTTTTCTTTGTGGCGGCTGAAAATAACCCTTCGCTTATGGTTGACATCGATTGTTGATTCCAGTACCAATAGATGCAGCAAAAAATTCACGGGGTTTGAAACATGTCACGTTCTTTTCGTCTATCAGGTCTACTACTTATCGCAAATTCTCTGCGCGGTAGACTTGTGGGCGAAATCAAACACTGATTCGAACCTGCTAAAAGTTAAAAACCCGCGCCTGTCGCGGGTTTTTTTATGCTCGTTGCAAGGCAAGAAACGCAAAAGGATGAACACGATGAGCCAGCAAGTTATTATTTTCGATACCACTCTGCGTGATGGTGAACAGGCCTTACAGGCCAGCCTGAGTGTGAAAGAAAAACTGCAGATTGCGTTAGCGCTGGAACGTATGGGCGTTGATGTGATGGAAGTCGGCTTCCCCGTCTCGTCACCAGGTGATTTTGAATCCGTACAAACCATTGCGCGTACTATTAAAAACAGTCGGGTTTGCGGCCTGGCGCGCTGCGTTGAGCAGGACATTGATGCCGCCTACGAATCATTGCGGGTTGCCGAGGCCTTCCGCATCCATACCTTTATTGCCACCTCGCCGATGCATATCGCCACGAAACTGCGCAGCACCTTACCCGAGGTAATTGAGCGGGCGGTGCGCATGGTAAAACGTGCCCGTAACTATACGGACGATGTTGAATTCTCCTGTGAAGACGGTGGTCGTACGCCCATTGACGACCTGTGCCGCATGGTCGAAGCCGCCATAAATGCGGGCGCAACCACCATCAATATCCCTGATACCGTTGGCTATACCCTGCCGAATGAATACGCCAACATTATCAGCCAGTTAATCAACCGCGTACCGAATATCAACAAAGCGATTCTGTCTGTGCACACACACGACGATTTAGGCATGGCCACCGGCAATGCGATTGCAGCGGTGCAGGCCGGGGCGCGTCAGGTGGAAGGGACATTGAACGGCCTGGGTGAACGTGCCGGTAACTGTGCGCTGGAAGAAGTGATCATGGCGATTAAAACCCGCCAGCAGATCATGAATGTCCATACCAACATTCACCATCATGAAATTTATCGTACCAGCCAGATGATAAGCCAGATCTGCAATATGCCGATTCCGGCCAACAAAGCGGTTGTCGGATCGAACGCGTTTGCCCACTCGTCGGGCATTCATCAGGACGGCGTGATTAAGAATCGTGAAAACTATGAAATCCTGACGCCAGAATCCATTGGCCTGCATAAAATTCAGCTTAATCTGACATCCCGTTCCGGTCGTGCAGCGGTAAAACATCGCATGGAAGAGATGGGCTACACAGAGAGCGAATACAATCTGGATTCCCTGTATGACGCTTTCCTGAAACTGGCGGACAAGAAAGGTCAGGTTTTTGACTACGACCTGGAAGCGCTGGCTTTCATCGACAAACAAAACGAAGAGCCTGAATTTTTCCAACTGAATGATTTCACTGTGCAGTCAGGCTCCAGTATTACGGCGACCGCGTCGGTCAATCTGGGTTGTGGCGAACAGACGAAATCAGAAGCGGCGACCGGGAACGGTCCGGTTGATGCGGTTTATCAGGCCATTAACCGAATTACCCAGTTCAATGCCGAGCTGGTTAATTACAAGCTGACGGCAAAAGGCCACGGCGAAAATGCCCTGGGCCAGGTCGATATTGTGGTGAGCTACAACAACCGCAAATTCCACGGCGTTGGTCTGGCGACAGATATCGTCGAATCGTCTGCCAAAGCGATGGTGAACGCCTTAAACAACATCTGGCGAGCCAAACAGGTCGAGAAAGAGTTACAGCGCAAGTCTAAAGATCAGAAGGAAACGGTGTAATCATGTCAAACTCTTCACATATCGCAGTACTGGCGGGCGACGGTATCGGCCCGGAAGTGATGGCGCAGGCTATCAAGGTATTAGATGCCGTTCGTCAGCGCTTTAATCTGCGTATTACCACCAGCGAATACGATGTGGGTGGCATCGCCATTGACCGCCATGGTGAACCGCTCCCCTCGGCCACTGTAGCCGGTTGTGAGCAGGCTAATGCGATTCTGTTCGGTTCCGTGGGCGGGCCAAAATGGGAGCACCTGCCCCCGGCTTCACAGCCCGAACGTGGCGCGCTGCTTCCCCTGCGTAAGCATTTTAAACTGTTCAGTAACCTGCGCCCGGCGGCGCTGTACAGTGGTCTCGAAGCGTTTTGTCCACTGCGCAGCGATATCGCGGCACGCGGTTTCGACATTCTGTGTGTCCGTGAACTGACCGGCGGCATCTATTTTGGTCAGCCGAAAGGACGTGAAGGCAGCGGTCCGCATGAACGCGCGTTTGATACCGAAGTCTACCATCGCTTTGAAATCGAACGTATTGCACGTCAGGCTTTCGAGTCCGCCCGCAAGCGCCGCAACAAAGTGACCTCCGTGGATAAAGCCAACGTACTGCAAACCTCGGTCATGTGGCGCGAGATCGTCAACGAGATTGCGAAAGATTATCCCGATGTGCAGTTGAGCCATATGTACATCGACAATGCCACCATGCAGCTGATTAAAGATCCTTCTCAGTTCGACGTGCTGCTGTGCTCAAACCTGTTTGGCGACATTCTGTCAGACGAGTGCGCGATGATCACCGGTTCTATGGGCATGCTGCCCTCAGCCAGCCTGAGCGAAGACGGCTTTGGCCTCTACGAACCGGCTGGCGGCTCCGCACCGGATATCGCCGGGCAGAACATTGCCAACCCGATTGCTCAGATTTTGTCGCTGTCACTGCTGCTGCGCTACAGCCTGAACGCCGATGAGGCCGCTGCCAGTATTGAACGCGCCATCAGCCGTGCGTTAGCCGAAGGTTACCGCACCAAAGATTTAGCCGGTGATGGCCCTGCGATTAGCACCGATGAGATGGGCAGCATCATTGCTCGCTTTGTCGCCGAGGAAAAATAATAAAATGAAAACGTTATACCAGAAGTTATTTGATGCACATGTCGTTCACGAAGCGCCGAATGAAACGCCGCTGCTCTATATTGACCGTCACCTGATTCATGAGGTGACCTCACCGCAGGCGTTTGATGGCTTGCGGGCGCACGGTCGTAAAGTGCGCCAGCCGTCGAAAACCTTCGCCACCATGGATCACAACGTTTCTACCCAGACCAAAGATATTCATGCCTCGGGTGAAATGGCCCGTATTCAGATGCAGGAGCTGATCAAGAACTGTGCGGAATTTGGCGTGCAGTTATATGACCTGAATCACCCGTTCCAGGGCATCGTGCACGTCATCGGTCCGGAACAAGGCATGACCTTACCGGGCATGACCATTGTCTGCGGTGACTCGCACACGGCTACACACGGCGCTTTTGGCTCGCTGGCCTTCGGTATCGGTACCTCTGAAGTCGAGCATGTTTTTGCCACCCAAACCCTGAAACAGGGCCGTGCTAAAACCATGAAGATTGAAGTGACAGGTACGGTTGCCCCGGGCATTACGGCGAAAGACATCGTGCTGGCCATTATCGGCAAAACCGGCAGCGCGGGCGGTACCGGCCATGTTGTCGAATTCTGTGGTTCCGCGATCGAAGCGCTGAGCATGGAAGGGCGCATGACGCTGTGTAACATGGCTATCGAGATGGGCGCAAAAGCCGGTCTGGTGGCCCCCGATGAAACCACCTTCGCCTACCTGAAAGGACGTCAGTTTTCACCGGAAGGTGAGAAATGGGCGCAGGCCGTTGAATACTGGCGCACGCTGAAGTCCGATCCGGACGCAAAATTTGACCGCGTCGTGACGCTGCGTGCAGAAGAGATCGCCCCGCAGGTTACCTGGGGAACGAACCCTGGGCAGGTTATCGCGGTGGATGCGCAGATTCCCGACCCGGCCTCGTTTGCGGATCCCGTGGAGCGGGCATCCGCAGAGAAGGCGCTGGCTTATATGAACCTGCAACCCGGTATCAAACTGACCGACGTCAGCATCGATAAAGTCTTTATTGGTTCCTGCACTAACTCGCGCATCGAAGATCTGCGCGCCGCCGCCGCGATTGCCAAAGGGCGCAAAGTTGCGCCGGGCGTTCAGGCTCTGGTGGTGCCAGGTTCAGGCCCGGTTAAAGCCCAGGCCGAAGCCGAAGGGCTGGATAAGATCTTTATTGAGGCCGGATTTGAATGGCGCCTGCCTGGCTGCTCCATGTGTCTGGCGATGAATAACGACCGCCTGAATCCCGGCGAGCGTTGTGCTTCAACCAGTAACCGTAACTTCGAAGGCCGCCAGGGCCGTGGCGGACGGACACATTTGGTCAGCCCGGCGATGGCCGCTGCTGCTGCCGTTAATGGCCATTTCGCTGATATTCGCAGCCTGACATAAGGACTCCATCATGGCAGAAAAATTTACGCAACATACGGGTTTGGTGGTGCCACTGGATGCCGCTAACGTCGACACCGACGCCATCATTCCAAAGCAGTTTTTGCAGAAAGTGACGCGTGTTGGTTTCGGTGCGCATCTGTTTAACGACTGGCGTTTCCTGGACGATCACGGCCTGGAGCCCAATCCGGATTTCGTGCTCAATTTCCCGGAGTACAAAGGGGCGTCCATCCTGCTGGCACGTGAAAACTTTGGCTGTGGTTCGTCACGTGAGCATGCGCCATGGGCACTGACCGATTACGGTTTTAAAGTCGTCATCGCGCCGAGCTTTGCCGATATTTTTTATGGCAACAGCTTTAATAACCAACTGCTGCCGGTCACGTTGACTGAGGAGCAGGTAGACGAATTGTTTACCCTGGTAAAAGCCCGTCCGGGCATCCGCTTCGAAGTGGATCTGGAAGCGCAGGTGGTTAAAGCCGGCGACAAGACCTACAGCTTTAAGATTGATGATTTTCGTCGCCACTGCATGCTGAATGGACTGGACAGCATCGGCCTGACGCTGCAGCACGAAAGCGCGATTTCAGCTTACGAAAATAACCAGCCCGCCTTTATGCGCTAAGCTTCGTTATCACCGTACGGCCCGGTCTGCTGACCGGGCTTTTTTTTTGCCCTGCGCATCTCACAGGCGCGGATCACGCCTCTTTGACTCTTCTGATCATCACCAACGTAACCAGCGAAATCGCTGCAATCACCCAGTACACACTGCCGTGCCCAAAATGTTCAACCAGCGCACCCTGACATAGCCCCGCCAGGATAATCCCGGTCGAAATGCTGTTAGTAAACAGGGTGGTGGCCGCGCCCGCCCGTCCAGGCATCAGATCCTGAAACCACAACATGCCAATGCCTGCGACCACGCCGATAAACAGGGCGTTAAACACCTGCAGAATCAGCAGCGCCAGATGGCTGTGAAACAGGATAAGGCCGCTGTAGAACACGACGGCAGCAGCCACGGCGGCGGCCATCATATTCCGCTTGCCCCATCGTTTGGCGTAAAAGCCCGCCACGATCATGACCGGGATCTCCAGCCCGGCAGCCGTGCCCATTAAGATTCCGGCCAGATTTTCAGGTAAGCCCAGATCCGTACTGATCCATAACGGCATGTCGATGATATACATGGTGTTGCAGGTCCACATCAGCGTCGATGCGGCAAACAAAATACGCACATCACGAATACGCCAGCCACTCAGCGGAATTCCGCCTGACTGCATCAGGGACGCGGTGCGCGGCACCGAGGGCACCGTGAACCAGATCAGCAGAAAACAGAGAAAAAACAGCCCGGCGGCCACGCTGAACAACGTGACAAAGCCAAAATTCAGCGCCAGCGCAAATGACAATGGCGGGCCAATCACCCAGGCCAGCGAGACCTGAGCACGCATGACAGAGCTGAACATCACCACTTCGCGCGAAGCACTGTCGGCATATTCACGCGCCAGGGCAAAAAGCTGCGGCATGGCGACATTCGCCAGCGACGACAGCAGTACGCCCAGCGTTATCAGCGTCAGATAATGGCGGGTAAAGGCGAACAGGAGCGCGTTTGCCAATGCCAGCATGCAGCACAGCAAGATGATATTGCGGCGATCGCCGACCCGGTCGGAACGTTTTGCGATCATCATGCTCACCACAATCCCGGCAACGGCATTGAGGGTAAAAAACAGCCCAACCCACAGCGGCGGCACCTGCACTTCTCGCGATAAAAACAGGCTCAGCGTCGGTGCCTGAAGCGCGCCCGCTACGCCGAGGATAAAGGCGGTCACCATAAAAGCGAAAAACACTGGATTGAAACGGCGCGAGAATGCTAACAAAGATTTCATGCCTTATCCCTGACAGAACAACAATAGAAACGGGAAGCGTGTCCCCCGACCATAACCTGCAACGTAAAAAAAACCAGCAGAATAACTCTGCTGGCAAAATCGTAGCACACTACTCAGAAGGGACGGGCATCGCTGCCGTCCATGTCAGAGCGCCATCCATCGCTGAATGCCTCCCGCTCTTCCAATGCGAGAAAGTTTGCCTCTAAAATAGGGCAGGAAAAACAGAGCAGGTTTCAGAGGGAGTTCCTCTTTTATGTCGTCATCACGCCTGAAGCAGCAGTTCATTCGTCTGTGGCAGAGCTGTCAGGGGCAATCGCAGGAAACCACCCTGGGTGAACTGGCCGACGCCCTGCACTGTTCACGTCGCCATATGCGGAACCTGCTTAACAGGATGCAGGAAGCCGGCTGGCTCACCTGGCAGGCGGAGGCCGGACGGGGCAAGCGATCCGTGCTCACCTTCTGCTACACCGGACTAACCCTGCAGCAGCAGCGCGCTGAAGACCTGCTGGAACAGGATCGTATTGATCAACTGGTGCAGCTTGTCGGCGATAAAGATCAGGTCAGACAGATGATCAGCGCGCATCTGGGCCGCAGTTTCCGGCAGGGAAAACATATTCTTCGCGTCCTCTACTACCGCCCTCTGCTCAATCTGCTGCCTGGATCGCCCCTGCGCCGGTCAGAAACCCATATCGCTCGCCAGATTTTTAGCGGTCTGACACGCATAAATGAGGAAAAGGGGGAAATCGAAGCCGATATCGCTCATCACTGGCAGCAACATTCGGATCGACACTGGCGCTTTTATTTACGTCCGGCTATCCGTTTCCATCATGGCCGGGAACTCGACATGGACGATGTGATTGCCAGCCTTGAGCGCCTGCGCCAGCATCCGCTGTTTTCCCATCTTCAGCGACTTGACTCCCCTGCCCCCTGGACGCTGGATATCTATTTAGATCAGCCCGACCGCTGGCTACCCTGGCTGTTGGGCAGCGTCAGCGCCATGATTCTGCCGCGCGAGTGGCCCGATATGCGCGATTTTGCCCGTCAGCCCATAGGGACAGGGCCCTATCGGGTCATCCGCAATCAGCAAAGTCAGCTGAAGATCGAAGCCTTCGACGACTACTTTGGCTATCGCGCCTTGATCGATGACGTGTCGGTATGGGTGCTGCCCGAAATCAGTGACGAAGTGGTTTATGCCGGTGTTCGCCTGCAGGGCGAACAGGCCGATGAGAAACAGGAAGAGAGTCGGCTTGAAGAGGGCTGCTACTTTTTACTGTTTGACCAGCGCTCCGCGAAGGCAGGCGAACCGGGCATTCGACGCTGGCTTAGCTTCCTGCTTAACCCCATTGCCTTACTGAACAATGCGGATCTGGGTTACCAGCGTTACTGGTTTCCTGCTTACGGCCTGCTGCCCCGCTGGCACCACCGGCGTGATTTGACACCGGTAGAAAAACCCGCAGGCCTGACACACCTGACGCTGACCGTTTATAACCAGCACATTGAGCACGTCAGTATCACCGATGCCTTGCGTCCACTACTGGCGCAACACGACGTGACGCTGGACGTGCGTGAGGTCAGTTATGAATCCTGGCATCAGGGCACAGGTGAAAGCGATATCTGGCTCGGCAGCGTCAACTTTACCCTGCCCCTGGACTATTCTCTGTTTGCGCTGTTATACGAAGTCCCGTTGTTGCAGCACTGCCTGCCGGTGAACTGGCAGCAGGATGCTGCGCGCTGGCGTGAGAAAACGCTCCCCCTTGCTGAATGGGCGAAACAGCTGGTTGAAAGCAACTGGCTTCATCCGTTGTTTCATCACTGGCTGCTGCTGGAAGGCCAGCGCAGTATGCGCGGGGTACGGATGAATACGCTGGGGTGGTTTGACTTTAAATCCGCCTGGTTTGCACCGCCCACGCTGTGATCCTTTCCCGGCGGGCATTAAATGACTAGAATGTGACGTTCTCAACGGGGTGCCTCTTTCCATCATGTCAGAGCGCTGAGATATACCCGTCGAACCTGAATCGGTTAATGCCGACGTAGGGATTTGAGAGGCAACTTTGCTCAGATCCTTTGCGACTCAACCCTGCCGCTATAGGAGCGCAAAGTGTTAAAAAACGTCCTG
Source organism: Pantoea sp. BR_17 (assembly GCF_041955125.1). Lineage (NCBI taxonomy): Bacteria > Pseudomonadati > Pseudomonadota > Gammaproteobacteria > Enterobacterales > Erwiniaceae > Pantoea > Pantoea sp. BR_17. The sequence continues at coordinate 140,800 of NZ_JAVAXT010000002.1, forward strand.
CCCGTGCTGCTGTTACTCTCTGCCCCGGTCTTCGCGGCCAAACCTGTCCTGACGGTTTACACCTATGATTCGTTTTCCGCTGACTGGGGACCCGGTCCGGCCGTTAAAAAAGCCTTTGAAACCCAGTGCGGTTGCGAACTGAAATATGTGGCCCTGGAAGACGGGGTTTCGCTGCTGAATCGCGTCCGTCTGGAAGGCAAGAACAGCAAGGCCGATGTGGTATTAGGGCTGGATAACAACCTTCTGCAGGCCGCGCAACAAACCGGGCTGTTTGCCAAAAGCGACGTTGATACCGGTAAATTGCAGGTTCCCGGCGGCTGGAAGGACACCACCTTTGTGCCCTTCGATTACGGCTACTTCGCGTTCGTCTATAACAAAAACACGCTGAAAAACCCACCAAAGAGCCTCAAAGAACTGGTCGAAAGCCCCGAAAAATGGCGCGTGATTTATGAAGATCCCCGCACCAGCACGCCGGGCCTTGGCCTGCTGCTGTGGATGCAAAAAGTCTACGGAGACAAGGCGCCTGAAGCCTGGCAAAAGCTGGCAAAGAAAACCGTCACGGTGACCAAAGGGTGGAGTGAAGCCTACGGTCTGTTTCTGAAAGGCGAGAGCGATCTGGTGTTGAGCTATACCACGTCGCCGGCTTATCACATTATTGAAGAGAAGAAGGATAACTATGCCGCGGCACCGTTTGCCGAAGGCAACTATCTGCAGGTGGAAGTGGCAGCCCGCCTAGCTAACAGCAAACAACCAAAACTGGCAGAGCAGTTTATGCAGTTCATGGTCACGCCCGCTTTCCAGAATACGATTCCAACCGGCAACTGGATGTACCCGGTGATCAAAACCGACCTGCCTGCAGGCTTTGCTTCACTCAGCGTGCCGAAGACGGCATTACAGTTTTCGCCTGAAGCCGTCGCCAGCCACCGTTCACAATGGGTCAGCCAATGGCAACGCGCCGTGAGCCGCTGATCCCCTTCTGGCTGATTCCGGGTTCACTCGCCACGTTGCTGCTCTGCAGCGTGGCGTTGTCAGCTTTTGCTGCACTGTGGATGGCGGCCCCGGCGATCGACTGGCGCGCGGTTCTGCAGGATACCTATCTGCATCATGTGATTGGCTTTTCATTTACGCAGGCGCTGCTCTCCGCCCTGCTCTCTTTGCTGCCGGCCATTCCGCTGTCCCGGGCTCTTTATCGACGCCGTTTTCCTGGCCGTCAGGGATTATTACGCCTGTGCGCCATGACGCTGGTCTTGCCGGTGCTGGTCGCGGTATTTGGTCTGCTCACTGTCTATGGTCGGGTGGGCTGGCTGGCCCGGCTTTGCGCCTGGCTTGGCGTGGACTATCACTTCTCACCTTACGGGCTTCAGGGCATTTTGCTGGCCCATGTTTTTTTCAACCTGCCGCTGGCCACGCGCCTGATGCTGCAGGCGCTGGAAAGCATTCCGGCCGAACAGCGTCAGCTTGCTGCACAGCTGAATATCCGTGGCTGGCATCACTTTCGGCTCCTTGAATGGCCGTGGCTACGTCGCCAGTTACTGCCTACCGGTGCGTTGATTTTCATGCTCTGCTTCGCCAGTTTTGCCACGGTTCTTTCACTGGGTGGCGGGCCGCGGGCCACCACTATCGAACTGGCCATTTTTCAGGCTTTAAGTTATGACTACGATCCGGGACGCGCCGCACTCCTGGCGTTGATTCAGCTTGGCTGCTGCCTGGTGCTGGTGCTTCTCAGTCAGCGCTTCAGTCACGCCATTCCCGCTGGCAACACGCAGCGCCAGGGCTGGCGCGATCCGCAGGATTCCGTGCTGGCGCGCATCAGCGACATCGCCCTCATCGGTTTAGCCTTGCTGTTACTGCTACCGCCCCTGATCGCAGTGATTATTAATGGCCTGGACGGCGGACTGCGCGGCGCCTTGCAACAACCGGCGTTGTGGCAGGCAACATTCACCTCACTGCGCATCGCCCTGGGCGCTGGCGTGCTGTGCGTGTTACTGACGACCATGCTGCTCTGGAGCAGCCGCGAACTGCGCCTGCGCCAGCGTAAACTTGCCGCACAATTTATGGACACCAGCGGCATGCTGATTCTGGCCATGCCGGGTATCGTGCTGGCAACCGGCTTTTTCCTGCTGCTGAATGCCACTACAGGGCTGCCCGATGCGGCGGATGGCGTAGTGATGTTCGCCAATGCCCTGATCGCCATTCCCTATGCCCTGAAAGTGCTGGAAAACCCGATGCGGGATATCGCAGAACGCTACAACCACCTGTGCGGCGCATTAGGGATCAGCGGATGGAACCGCCTGACGCTGATAGAACTCCGTGCACTGAAGCGGCCACTGGCACAGGCGCTGGCGTTTGCCTGCGTACTGTCAATTGGAGACTTTGGCGTCGTGGCGCTGTTCGGTAACGCCGATTTCCGTACGCTGCCGTTCTACCTCTATCAGCAGATTGGTGCCTATCGCGGGGCCGACGGAGCCGTTACCGCATTACTGTTGCTGGTGCTCTGCCTGTCTCTGTTTACTCTGATGGAAAAATTACCGGGTCGCCATGCTGACACTGAATAATCTGACTTACCTGTATCAGCATTTGCCGATGCGTTTTTCCCTTCACGCCGGACGCGGCGAACGGCTGGCGATTCTTGGTCCAAGCGGCGCGGGTAAGAGTACGTTGTTAAATCTGATTGCCGGCTTTCTGCCCGTCAGCCAGGGCAGTCTGATAATGGATGGCGTCGATCATACCCACAGCGTGCCCGCTCAGCGCCCGGTATCGATGCTGTTTCAGGAAAACAACCTGTTTCCGCATCTCAGCGTGGAACAGAATCTGGGGCTGGGCTTACATCCCGGGCTCAGGCTGACTGCGGACCAGCGTCAGCAGGTCGCCACCATTGCACAGCAGGTCGGGCTCAGTGAGATGCTGTCGCGCCTGCCAGGCCAGCTCTCAGGTGGACAACGTCAGCGCGTAGCGCTGGCACGCTGCCTGCTGCGCGAGCGGCCGGTATTACTGCTGGATGAACCTTTCTCGGCGCTTGATCCGGCACTGCGTGGCGAGATGCTCAACCTGGTGCGTACCGTCTGCGAAGCCCGTGAAATCACATTACTTATGGTGTCGCACAGTCTTGAAGATGCGCAGCAGATTGCGCCACGCAGCGTGGTGGTGGTAGATGGACGGGTTTACTGGGATGGCGCAACGGACCGGCTGCTGTCAGGGGACGTGCGGGAAGCCGATGTGCTCGGCATCCCACGTCGTTAACCGATAAAGACCTGCCACAGCAGGTGGCGGAAAACTGGCATCATCGGGTGAAACTGAATACCGACGAAGGCCGCAACGGCCACGACCAGGCCCAGCGGCGCGAGCCAGCGCAGTCGTTCAGGCGGCAAATACGCGGTGGCCCAGTCGCGGGTCTTTTCACCGCGCCACCAGCGCCAGCACAGCCAGCATCCCAGCCACACCACAAGGGCAACGGCAACCAGCAGCCAGATAAAGTGACCGCCCCGGGCTTCTTTCGGGACATCAATCGCCACGCCTGCCAGAATCCCCGGCAACAGATAAAGCGGGGGCCATAAAATACAGCCGATCAGATTGGGGGGCAGAAACTTGCGTACCGGCAATTCCAGCATACCTGCCGCCAGCGGGATCAGCGGGCGAGTGGGTCCCACAAAACGGCCGACCAGAATGGTAAACATGCTGTGCTGATAGAGCGCATGTTCGGTTTTATCCAGCAGCCCTTTGTATTTTTGCAGGTATTTCCAGCGATGAAGCGGCCCCTGAAATTTCCAGCCAATCCCGTAAGAAACCCAGTCGCCAAGCAGACAACCGACGAAGCCAGCGGCCCAGGCGGGATACAAACCGATCTGCCCACTGCCCACCAGCGCGCCAAGGCTCGCCATCATCACGGTGCCGGGGAGCAGCAGCCCCACAAACGCCAGTGACTCCAGAAACGTCACCAGCGCCACGGCAAACAGCGCCCACTCCAGCGACTGTGTAATCAGGTGTTGAACCCAGGCTTCCATATCAATCCTCAGAAAAAGCAGAAGGCTGGATTGTCCAGAGCAGACATCACAGCGTCAAGGCAAGAATTGTAGGCCAATATTGACAAAACGCACCGGGAGACACTGTATAAATATCCATGTTATACTTTTTAACCGCATGTCCGATTCGCTATCAGCCTGGAGAATACGTGAATAAGCCCCGCGCAGGGTTTCTGCTGAGCCGTCACTGGCGCGATACGCCGCAAGGCACCGAAATTACGCTCTGGCTGGCCACCGATGACGGTGCTCAGCGCGTCGTGCTGCCTGTGCAGGAATCGGTGACGTTTATTCCCTGCGAGTACCAGGCGCAGGTCGAAACGCTGCTACAGGACGAGCGCCAGGTGCGCATGCAGCCTCTCCAGTTAACCGATTTTCGCCGCCGGCCGGTATTTGGCCTTTACTGCCGCCAGCATCGCCAGCTTCAGTGGATTGAAAAGAAACTGCGCGAAAACGGCATTCCCCTTTACGAATCCGATATTCGTCCGCCTGAACGCTATCTGATGGAACGGTTTATCACCGCGCCCGTGTGGTTCGATGGTGACGCGCAGGGCGATGCGCTGGTTAACGCCCGGCTCAAACCGCATCCTGACTACCGCCCACCGCTGAAATGGGTCTCTCTGGATATCGAAACCACCCAGCATGGCGAGCTTTACTGCATTGGCCTTGAAGGCTGCGGCCAGCGTCAGGTTTACATGCTGGGACCGCCTAACGGCGATGCCAGCGCACTGGATTTCGAACTCATTTACCAGGAAACCCGCCCTCAACTGCTGGAGGCGCTCAATCGCTGGTTTGCCGACCACGACCCCGATGTGGTGATCGGCTGGAACGTGGTGCAGTTTGACCTGCGCGTTCTGCAGAAACATGCCGACCGCTATGGCATTCCGTTACGCCTGGGCCGCCAGCAGGCTGTACTGGAATGGCGTGAGCACGGTTTTAAACCCGGCGTGTTTTTTGCCCAGGCGCCAGGTCGGCTGATCATTGATGGTATTGATGCGCTGAAATCCGCCTTCTGGGATTTCCCCTCTTTTAGTCTGGAGTCGGTTTCACAAAAACTGCTCGGCGAAGGCAAAGCTATCGATAACCCGTGGCAGCGCATGGAAGAGATCAACTGGCGTTTTGCCAACGATAAACCGGCGCTGGCACGCTATAACCTGAAGGACTGCGAACTAGTCACACGCATCTTCCATAAAACCGAAATCATGCCGTTTTTGCTGGAGCGCGCCGCCGTTAACGGGCTGGCGGTCGATCGCCACGGCGGCTCTGTGGCGGCCTTCAGCCATCTGTATATTCCCCGCATGCATCGGGTCGGTTTTGTCGCCCCCAATCTCGGCGATGTTGCGCCGGAAGCCAGCCCCGGCGGCTATGTGATGGATTCCCGGCCAGGCCTGTATGATTCCGTATTGGTGCTGGATTACAAAAGTCTTTATCCCTCGATTATCCGCACCTTTCTGATCGATCCCGTTGGCCTCATCGAAGGGCTGGCGCACCCAACGGATGCGGATTCGGTGCCCGGCTTTCGTGAGGCGCGCTTCTCACGCGAAACGCATTGCCTGCCCGCGATTGTGGAACAGATTTGGCAGGGGCGCGAAACCGCGAAAAAACAGGGCAATAAGCCCCTGTCGCAGGCCCTGAAAATCATTATGAATGCGTTTTATGGCGTGCTGGGCACCAGCGCCTGCCGCTTTTTTGATCCTCGCCTGGCCTCGTCGATTACGCTGCGCGGTCATGCCATCATGCAGCAAACCCGCGAGCTGATTGAAGCCGAAGGCTATGATGTGATCTATGGCGATACGGATTCTACCTTTGTCTGGCTCAAGTCCGCCCGGGATGAAGCCGAGGCGGAAGCAACAGGCCGCGCACTGGCCGCGAAGGTCAATGACTGGTGGCGTGAACATCTCCAGCAGCAATATGGCCTGACAAGCGCACTCGAACTGGAATATGAAAATCACTTTTGCCGTTTCCTGATGCCAACCATTCGCGGTGCCGAACAGGGCAGTAAGAAACGCTACGCGGGATTAATTCGTGAAGGCGACAGTGAACGTATGGTATTTAAAGGGCTGGAGTCCGTCCGGACCGACTGGACGCCACTGGCGCAGCAGTTTCAGCAGGAACTCTACAGCCGGATATTTCATCGTCAGCCCTGGGAAGAGTACGTCCGCACAACCGTAACACAGCTGCTGGCGGGCGAACTGGACGATCAGCTCATTTATAAGAAACGCCTGCGTCGTCCGCTGAAGGAGTATGAACGCAATGTGCCGCCTCACGTGCGCGCCGCCCGTCTGGCGGATGAACACAACCGTAAACTGGGTCGGCCGCTGCAATATCAGACCGGTGGCCGTATTCGCTATGTGATAGCGACGGGTGGCCCCGAACCCGTTGAAGCCCGGACCACGCCGCTCGACTACGATCACTACGTTACGAAACAGCTGCAACCTGTTGCCGAAGGCATTTTGCCTTTCGTCGAGGGTGACTTTGCTACACTGATTACCGGGCAACTGGGGCTTTTTTGACAGGTGACGAATGCCCTGCCATCCAGTACCATAACGCCCTTCCTCAAAACTCACCGCTCTGACATACGCACCAGGCCCCTTTTGCCTGGTTGACATGCTATTGCCTGAGAATGGGGAACACCTTCAAAAACGTTAAAAATTCGAGCAAAAATTATATGGTTTTTACATTAGGTCAGCGTTGGATTAGTGATACAGAAAGTGAACTGGGATTAGGTACCGTGGTGGCGATCGATACTCGCATGATCACGCTGCTCTTCCCGGCCACAGGGGAAAATCGCCTCTACGCTCGCAGCGACTCGCCCGTCACCCGCGTGATTTTTAACCCGGGCGATACCGTGACCAGCCATGAGGGCTGGCAAATGCGGGTGGATGAAGTCCGTAATGACAATGACCTGATAACCTATATCGGTACGCGCCTGGATACTGAAGAAACCAACGTGATGCTGCGTGAAGTCATGCTCGACAGCAAACTGGTGTTCAGCAAGCCCCAGGATCGTCTGTTCGCTGGCCAGCTCGATCGCATGGATCGCTTCGCCCTGCGTTTTCGTGCGCGTAAATATCAAAGTGAACAGTACCGCCTGCCCGTCAGTGGCCTGCGTGGGATGCGTACCAACCTGATTCCCCACCAGTTGCATATCGCCCATGATGTGGGCCGTCGCCATGCACCGCGCGTTCTGCTGGCGGATGAAGTGGGTCTGGGTAAAACCATCGAAGCCGGTATGATCATTCAGCAGCAGCTGTTGGCTGGCCGCGCTGAGCGCGTACTGATTGTGGTACCAGAAACGCTGCAACATCAGTGGCTGGTTGAAATGCTGCGCCGCTTCAACCTGCGCTTTGCGCTATTCGATGACGATCGTTACGCCGAAGCCCAGCACGACAGCGACAATGCCTTCGATACGGAACAACTGATTATCTGTTCGCTGGACTTTGTTCGTCGCAATAAGCTGCGTCTTGATAAGCTGGCCGACGCGGACTGGGATCTCCTGGTGGTCGATGAAGCGCATCACCTGGCCTGGTCTGAAGGTGAGCCAAGTCGTGAATATCAGGTCATTGAAAAGCTCGCCGAAAACACACCAGGCGTCCTGCTACTGACCGCCACGCCAGAACAACTGGGCATGGAAAGCCACTTCGCACGCCTGCGCCTGCTCGATCCCGATCGTTTCCACGACTTCGCCGCCTTCGTCGAAGAGCAACAGCATTTCCGTCCGATTGCCGATGCGGTCACCTCACTGCTGGCGGATAATCCCATCTCGCAAGACGAGATGAATATGATTAATGAGCTGGTTGGCGAGCAGGATATCGAACCGCTGCTACAGGTCGCCAACAGTGACCGCGAGGGCAAACAAGAGGCGCGCCAGGAACTCATTTCCATGCTGATGGATCGCCACGGCACCAGCCGCGTGTTGTTCCGTAACACCCGTAACGGCGTGAAGGGCTTCCCGAAACGGGAATTGCATACCATTCGCCTGCCGTTGCCGGCTCAGTACCAGACGGCCATCAAAGTTTCCAGCATCATGGGCGCGCGTAAAAGCGCCGAAGAACGCGCGCGCGACCTGCTCTATCCGGAGCAGATTTATCAAGAGTTTGAAGGCGACACCGGCACCTGGTGGAACTTCGATCCACGTGTAGAATGGCTTATGGGCTATCTGACCAGCAACCGTAAAGAGAAGGTGCTGGTGATTTGCGCGCAGGCCGCAACCGCTCTGCAACTGGAGCAGGTATTACGCGAGCGTGAAGGTATCCGTGCCGCCGTATTCCACGAAGGGCTGTCGATTATTGAACGCGATCGGGCTGCGGCCTGGTTTGCCTCAGAAGAAAACGGCGCACAGGTTCTGCTGTGTTCAGAAATCGGCTCTGAAGGCCGTAACTTCCAGTTCGCCAGCCGCCTGGTTATGTTCGATCTGCCGTTTAACCCGGATCTGCTGGAGCAGCGCATCGGTCGTCTGGATCGTATCGGTCAGGCGCATGACATTCAGATTCTGGTGCCATGGCTGGAAAAAACCGCTCAGGCGGTCCTGCTGCGCTGGTATCACGAAGGGCTGGATGCCTTTGAGCACACCTGTCCGACCGGCAGAACCCTCTATGACAGCGTGCACGCTGAACTGATTAATTATCTGGCTGCGCCGGAAAACAGTGAAGGCTTTGATGACTTTATCGACGCCTGCCGTAAACAGCATGACGCGCTGAAATCTCAGCTTGAACAAGGTCGGGATCGGTTACTGGAGTTGAACTCGAACGGCGGCGACGCCGCGCAGATGCTGGCGAATACCATTGCCGAGCAGGATAACGACACCGAGCTGGTCAACTTTGCCCTGAATCTGTTTGATATCGTGGGCATCAATCAGGAAGATCGTAGCGATAACCTGATTGTGCTGACGCCGTCAGATCATATGTTAGTCCCGGATTTCCCGGGCTTACCTGAAGACGGTTGCACCATCACGTTCAACCGCGATCAGGCCCTGTCGCGTGAAGATACCCAGTTTATTACCTGGGAACATCCGCTGATCCGTAACGGCCTGGATCTGATCCTGTCGGGCGACACGGGCAGTTGTGCGCTGTCGCTGCTGAAGAATAAGGCATTGCCTGTCGGCACGCTGCTGGTAGAACTGATTTACGTGGTGGAATCTCAGGCACCTAAGCATCTGCAGTTAACCCGTTTCCTGCCGCCAACGCCTGTGCGTTTGCTGTTAGATCGCAAGGGCACTAACCTGGCAGGTAAAGTGGAGTTCGAGAGCTTCAACCGTCAGTTGAATGCGGTCAACCGCCATACAGGCAGTAAGCTGGTGAACGCCGTTCAGCAGGATGTTCACGCTATTCTTACCCTGGCGGAGAAAGAAGTCGTCAGCGAAGCACGTGCCATAATCGATACGGCACGGCGCGAAGCGAGTGAAAAGCTGGGGGCCGAGTTATCGCGTCTGGAAGCCCTGAAAGCCGTCAACCCCAATATTCGTGACGATGAAGTTGACGCGCTGGAAAGCAATCGCGAGCAGGTGCTGGAAAGTCTTGATGAAGCCACCTGGCGCCTGGATGCGCTGCGTCTGATTGTGGTTACGCATCAGTAAGTTCAGGGCCGCAAGGCCCTCTTTTTTGGAATAATGTATGGAACCCTATAATCCGCCGCTTGAGCCCCGGCTGCACATTCTCTATCAGGATGCGCACATCATGGTGGTGAATAAGCCCAGCGGCCTGCTTTCCGTGCCGGGTCGACTTGAGGCGCACAAAGACAGCGTGATGACGCGGATCCAGCGGGATTATCCTGAAGCCGAATCGGTGCATCGGCTGGATATGGCCACCAGCGGCGTGATTGTCGTCGCACTGACGAAAGCCGCTGAGCGTGAACTAAAACGTCAGTTTCGCGAGCGCGAACCCGCCAAAACCTATGTCGCTCAGGTCTGGGGACATCCGGCAGGGGAAAAAGGCCTGGTGGATTTGCCCTTGATTTGTGACTGGCCCAACCGGCCAAAACAGAAAGTGTGTTTTGAGACGGGTAAGTCGGCACAAACCGAGTATCAGGTGGTGGAATATCGGGACGATAACAGCGCACGCGTCACGTTGAAGCCCATTACCGGCCGTTCGCACCAGTTGCGCGTGCATATGCTGGCGCTGGGCCATCCGATACTTGGGGACGGGTTTTATGCTCACCCGGAAGCCAGGGCAATGGCAAGCCGGCTTCTGCTGCATGCCGAATCGCTGACCATCACGCATCCTGAGTTTGGCAGTACGATGACCTTCAAGCAGCCCGCCGATTTCTGACCGGCCCGTTTATGACTCGCGCGCCCCGCGGATGAATCACCGGGGCGCACGCCGCTTACTTAAAGCCTTTTTCTTTGCGAATCAGATCGTAAGCCGACTGAATGTCCTGCGCTTTCTGTTTGGCCATTTCCATCATTTCTGGCGGTAACCCTTTTGCCACCAGCTTATCGGGATGGTGCTCACTCATCAGTTTGCGATAGGCTCGCTTGATGGTAGTGGCATCATCACTGCTTTTCACGCCCAGCACATTACAGGCATCGTCCAGCGTAGGACCGCGTTGTGCCTGCTGGAAACCGCCTTGAGAATAATTGCGGCCGCCGCCAAACTGCTGGCCGCCTTCCATCATGCGCAGAAACTGATCGAACTGGCTGTGTGAAATGCCCAACTCTTCACCAATAACGTACAGGACCTGACGTTCGTTGGGATGCAGTGTGCCGTCGGCAAACGCAGCCTGAATCTGAATTTCCAGAAACATCCGAATCAGGTCAAAACGACCAAAGCAGGCACTGCGTAATTCGCGCAGTTTGGTCCGCAACGGATATTCGCCCTGTTTGCCCTCACGAAAAGCACGTTGTGCGGCAGTACGCGCCTCACCGTGAAGCTGCATGCGGTCCATAAACAGAGACGCAATCTGGATGTCCGCTTCCGTTACGCGCCCTTTCGATTTGGTTAAATGCCCCATCACCTGAAACGTGGTGCTGAAAAACAGTGACTGTCGGGTCTGGGTGTTTGAAAAGTACGCCTTGCTTTGTGCGCCGCGAACCTTGTCAAATCCATGCCCAATGATCAGGCCGATTACAATTCCCCAAAAGCCCGCGCCAGACAATAATCCCAGCACCAGACCTATAACTTTTCCCCAGTAGCGCATAAACTCCTCAATTCGCCATGCTTACGGCTGAAAATTGCATTATCATACCTGTCATTTATCTCAGCGCCTAACGGCAGCGCGGACAGAAAAGGATTAACACTGGCGCAACGCCAGGCAGTGCGTTAGTCTCTGACCCGATTGTCGGCATGATGCCAGTTTTCATGGAATTCTCGATACCGCGTATGAAAAAACGTATACCTACTCTGCTGGCCACCCTGATCGGCGCAGCCATTAGCCAGCAAGCCTTCGCCGACGATTTAATGTCGCAGTGTATGTTAGGCGTGCCGAGTTATAATCGCCCTCTGGTCAATGGCGATCCCAATCAGTTGCCCGTTACTATTCACTCGGATTCCGTGAAAGGCAACTATCCTGATGATGCCATTTTCAAAGGTGATGTAGACGTCAGCCAGGGCAACAGCCGCATGCTGGCTGATGAGGTGCAACTTCATCAACGCCAGCCAGAAGGTCAGACGACGCCCGTCCGGACCGTCGATGCGCTAGGTAATGTGCACTACGACGATAATCAGGTCATCCTGAAAGGTCCGAAAGCCTGGTCGAATCTTAACACCAAAGATACTAACGTCTGGGACGGTGATTATCAGATGGTCGGCCGCCAGGGGCGGGGTACGGGCGATCAAATGAAGCTGCGTGGACAAAACCGTTACACCATCATGGAAAACGGCACCTTCACGTCCTGTCTGCCCGGCAGTAACAGCTGGAGCGTGGCGGGGTCCGAAATCATTCAGGATCGCCAGGAAGAAGTGGCAGAGATCTGGAACGCGCGCTTTAAGCTCGGTTCCGTCCCGGTATTCTACAGCCCGTATCTGCAGTTGCCGCTGGGCGACCGTCGCCGCTCAGGCTTCCTGATCCCTAATGCCAAATACGGCAGCAATAATGGTTTCGAGTTTATTCTGCCTTACTACTGGAACATCGCGCCTCAGGCCGATGCCACCATTACGCCGCACTATATGAGTAAACGTGGTCTGCAATTGCAGAACGAATTCCGTTACCTCACAGAAGCGGGCGCAGGTCTGGTCGAATTTGATTACCTGGCGTCGGATAAGCAGTACGACAATGAAAAAGCAGCGCGCGGCATAGCCCAAAGCGACAGTTCAGACCGCTGGTTATTTTACTGGCGTCATGCCGGTGTATATGACCAGCACTGGCGCTTTAACGCCGACTATACCAAGGTCAGCGATCAGTATTACTTCAACGATCTGACGTCGCCTTATTACAGCTCGACTGACGGCTATGCCTCACAGAAATTCAGCGTCGGTTATGCGGATACTAACTGGGACGCAACCCTGTCGACCAAAGATTTCCAGATTTTTGGTAATACCAGTAACAGCAATGTCTATCGTGCCTTTCCGCAACTGGACCTGAACTGGTACCAGAACGATGTCGGCCCGTTTGACACCCGCATCTATGCCCAGGCCGTAAAGTTTACTAACGTGAACAGCAGTTTCCCCGAAACCACGCGTTTACATGTTGAACCTACGCTCGATCTGCCGTTATCAAACAGCTGGGCCAGCCTGGATACTGAAGCCAAATTTCTGGCCACGCACTATCAGCAAAAAGATGTTGATTACTACAACGCTAACTTTGCCCCCACCAGCACTACCAGCGGTGTGCTGAAAGGCTCCGTTAACCGCACATTGCCGCAGTTTAAAGTCGATGGGCGCATGGTATTTGATCGTGATATGGACTGGGCGCAGGGTTACACCCAAACGCTGGAGCCAAGGGTTCAGTACCTGTATATCCCGTATCGGGACCAGAGCGACATTTATCCTTACGACTCCACGCTGCTGCAAACGGACTACACCGGCCTGTTCCGCGATCGCTCTTACAGCGGTCTGGATCGCATCGCCTCAGCGAACCAGGTCGCGACCGGTGTGACTACACGAATTTATGATAATGATCTGGTTGAACGTTTTAACGTTTCTGTGGGTCAAATCTATTCGTTCACGCCTTCGCGTACAGGCGTTAACCAGACCAATAAAGATGACGATACCGGCAGTCTTCTTTGGGCCGGGGATACGTACTGGAAGATCAGCGAACGCTGGGGCGTGCGTGGCGGGCTGCAATACGATACCCGCTTGAATAACGTGGCGCAGGGCAATACCGTGCTGGAATACCGTCGTGATGCTGACCGTATGGTGCAGTTGAGCTACCGTTACAGCAGCCCGGAGTATGTTGCTTCTGCGCTTAACGACAGCTCACTGGTGAATAACCCGATTTATAAAAACGGGATTTCACAGGTTGGCACCACGGCAAGTTGGCCAATTCATGATGCCTGGTCGGTGGTTGGCGCGTATTACTACGATACGCGCAATAATCGCCCGGCATCACAGCTGGTTGGCCTGCAGTACAGCTCGTGTTGCTACGCGATTCGTCTGGGATATGAACGTAAAATCAACGGTTGGGAAAACAACGACAGTAAGTACGACAACCAAATCTCATTCAACATTGAGTTACGTGGCCTGAGCTCGAATTATGGCCTGGGCACTGGCCAGATGCTGAGTCAGGGGATCATCCCTTACCAGCGTGCATTCTGATGTTGTGATGTTTGACAGGCAATCCCGCAGTGCGGAACCAATAATGGATAAAGTATGAAGAACTGGAGAATGCTGATTCTTGGTGTGGCGATCAGTGCCAACACCGTGTTCGCAGCACCACAAGTGGTTGATAAAGTTGCAGCTGTGGTTAATAACGGCGTGGTCCTTGAGAGTGACGTGGACAGCATGATGAACACCGTTAAATCTCAGGCGAAACAGGCCGGCCAGCAGCTACCGGACGATAAAACCTTACGCCATCAGATCCTTGAGCGTGAGATTATGGACGCGATCATTCTGCAGTTAGGCGATAAAGCCGGTTTGCAAATCAGCGATCAGCAGTTGGATCAGGCCATTCAGAATATTGCCGCTCAAAACCACATGACCCTCGATCAGCTGCGCAGTCGTCTGGCCTATGACGGTATGGACTACAACACGTATCGGGCGCAGATTCGTAAAGAGATGCTGATCTCTGAAGTCCGTAATAACGAAGTCCGCCGTCGCGTCACCATCCTGCCACAGGAAGTGGATACGCTGGCAAAACAGGTGGGTGCGCAGAATACTCAAGGGACTGAGATGAATATCAGCACCATTCTTCTGCCGCTGCCTGAAAACCCGACACAACAGCAGGTTGACGACCAGGAAAAACTGGCAAAACAGCTGGTGAGCGAACTGAAGGGCGGTGCTGATTTCGGCAAACTGGCCGTTACCTACTCCGCTGACTCCCAGGCCCTGAAAGGCGGCAATATGGGCTGGTCAAAAATTGAAGAGCTGCCGACGTTGTTTGCTCAGGCTCTGGCCACGGCAAAAAAAGGCGATATCGTTGGTCCGATTCGTTCCGGTGTGGGCTTCCATATTCTGAAAGTGAACGATTTGCGTGGCGAAAGCAAAAACATCTCTGTCACCGAGGTGCACGCACGCCATATTCTGCTGAAGCCGTCACCGATCATGACTGACGATCAGGCCCGCGCGAAGCTGGAACAAATTGCCGCCGATATCCGCAGCGGTAAAACCACTTTTGCGGCCGCCGCAAAACAATTCTCTGACGATCCGGGCTCGGCTAACCAGGGCGGCGATCTGGGATGGACCTCGCCTGAAGTCTTTGACCCGGCGTTCCGCGATGCGCTGCTACGCCTGAAAAAAGGGGAAATTAGCCAGCCCGTTCATTCCTCTTTCGGCTGGCATTTGATTCAGTTGCTGGACACGCGTCAGGTTGATAAAACGGATGCAGCCCAGAAAGAGCGTGCTTACCGCATGCTGTTCAACCGCAAGTTCGCGGAAGAAGCGCAGACCTGGATGCAGGAGCAGCGTGCAGGGGCTTACGTGAAAATTCTGGATAACAATGCGCAGTGATTGTCGTGTGGTGATTACGCCCGGCGAACCCGCCGGGATTGGTCCCGATCTGGCTGTGCAACTGGCTCAACAGGCCTGGCCTGTTGAGCTGGTCGTTTGTGCGTCTCCCCAGCTCTTGCTGCAGCGCGCCGCATCGCTGGGTTTGCCTCTGACCCTTCGTCTTTACGATTCTGCCGAGCCTCCAGTGCCCCAGCAGGCCGGTACACTCACCGTCCTTCCCGTTGAACTCCCGCAGCCCGTCACACCCGGTACGCTTTGTGTCGACAACGGTCACTATGTACTGGAAACGCTGGCTCGCGCCTGCGACGGCTGCTTGTCCGGTGAGTTTGCTGCATTGATTACCGGCCCTGTGCATAAGGGCGTGATCAATGATGCGGGGATACCGTTTACAGGCCATACCGAATTCTTTGCCGAGCGTGCAGGCGCGCACCGCGTGGTCATGATGCTGGCAACAGAGCAGTTACGCGTCGCGCTTGCGACTACGCACCTGCCGTTAAAAGCGGTCGCTGACGCCGTCACCCGGGATTGCCTGCATGAAGTGATCACGATCCTGCATCAGGATCTCAAAGAGAAATTCGCGATCGCCCAGCCGCATATTTTTGTTTGTGGGCTGAATCCTCATGCGGGTGAAGGCGGCCACATGGGTCGGGAAGAGATAGACACGATTATCCCGGCACTGAATGAACTCCGCCAGCAGGGTATTCAGCTGACTGGCCCATTGCCCGCGGACACACTTTTCCAGCCCAAATATCTGCAACATGCCGATGCGGTGCTGGCGATGTATCACGATCAGGGCTTACCGGTTCTCAAATTTCAGGGATTTGGTCGCGCGGTAAATATTACCCTCGGCCTGCCGTTTATCCGTACCTCAGTCGATCACGGCACCGCGCTTGAACTAGCCGGGCTGGGTCAGGCTGACGCGGGCAGCTTTATCACGGCGCTTAATCTCGCCATCACTATGATCAAGAGCAGTAATGAATAATCGCGTCCATCAGGGGCACTACGCCCGTAAACGTTTCGGGCAGAACTTCCTGAACGATCAATACATTATCGACAGCATTGTCTCCGCCATTCATCCGCAACGCGACGAAGCGTTAGTCGAGATTGGGCCGGGCCTCGGTGCCCTGACAGAACCGGTCGGCGAACGTCTCGACAGCTTAACGGTTGTGGAGCTTGACCGCGATCTGGCAGCCCGTCTGCAGACACATCCGTTTTTAGGTCCTAAGCTGACGATTTATCAGCAGGATGCCATGACCTTTGATTTTGCCGCGCTGGCTAAAGAGAAAGGCCAGCCGCTACGCGTCTTTGGTAATCTGCCCTACAACATTTCGACCCCGCTGATGTTTCATCTGTTCAGCTATACTGGTTCGATTAAAGATATGCACTTCATGCTGCAGAAAGAAGTGGTTAATCGCCTGGTGGCCGGTCCGGGCAGCAAAGCATATGGTCGCCTGAGCGTCATGGCGCAGTATTACTGCCAGGTCATCCCGGTGCTGGAAGTGCCACCGCACGCTTTTACGCCGCCTCCGAAGGTGGATTCAGCGGTAGTACGTTTGGTGCCTTTTATGACGCCACCGCATCCGGTAAAAGACGTGCGTATTTTAAGCCGTATTACCACGGAAGCGTTCGGCCAACGTCGTAAAACGCTGCGTAACAGCCTGAGCCATATGGTGACTGCGGGTGCGCTGGAAGACTTGTCGATCGATACGGGCCTGCGTGCAGAAAACGTGTCGGTTGCGCAATATTGTCAGTTAGCAAACTGGTTGGCAGACCATCTGGATAAACCGCAGGAGTAACCTATGAGTGAACCGGCCCGCGTATCGATCCACGTCCAAAGCCTTTATGTCGCCTCGCAATCCTCACCGGAAGAAGAGCGTTATGTTTTTGCTTATACCGTTACGATCCGCAATTTAGGCCGCTCCTCTGTGCAACTGCTCGGGCGCTACTGGTTGATCACCAACGGCAATGGACGTGAAACAGAAGTTCAGGGTGAAGGCGTAATCGGTGAACAACCACACATTGCGTCCGGTAGTGAATACCAATATACCAGTGGCGCGGTGCTTGAAACGCCTATGGGCACGATGCAGGGCCACTATGTGATGGTGGATGAGCAAGGCGATACGTTTCACGTCGACATCCCCGTTTTCCGCCTGGCTGTTGAAAGCCATATTCACTGAACCTGATGCCTTTCGCCCGACTAACGGGCGACTGTTTTTAGTTGGATAATTCACAATGAATACTTACCTGATTGGCGACGTTCACGGTTGTTATGATGAATTACGTGCTCTGCTAAACCAGGTGAACTATGATCCTGGTCAGGATACCTTGTGGCTGACAGGTGATCTGGTCGCACGTGGGCCCGGCTCGCTGGAGGTACTACGCTACGTCAAATCGCTGGGAGACAGCGTTCGCCTGGTTCTGGGCAATCACGATCTGCATTTGCTGGCCGTTTATGCCGGCATCAGCCGCAATAAACCTAAAGATCGCCTGACGCCACTGCTGGAAGCGGAAGACGCAGATGAATTGATCAACTGGCTACGTCGGCAGCCTCTGCTGCAGGTTGATGAAGAAAAGAAGCTGGTGATGGGCCATGCGGGCATTACGCCGCAGTGGGATCTGGAGACGGCGCAACGCTGCGCGCGTGAAGTCGAAGCCGTCCTGGCCAGTGACAGCTATCCGCTGTTCCTTGATGCCATGTATGGCGACATGCCGAATAACTGGAGCGAATCCCTGTCCGGCCTGGCGCGGCTACGTTTCTCTACTAACGCGCTGACCCGTATGCGTTTTTGCTTCCCAAACGGACAGCTCGATATGATTTGTAAGGATGCGCCTGAATCAGCGCCGCCACCGCTTAAACCCTGGTTTACGATTGAAGGGCCCGTTGCCCGCGATCACACCATTGTGTTTGGGCACTGGGCATCACTGGAAGGCAAAGGGACACCAGAGGGCATTATCGGTCTGGATACCGGTTGCTGCTGGGGTGGGAATCTGACCCTGCTGCACTGGGAAACGCAGCGTTATTATGTTCAGCCTTCCAACCGCCAGCTTTCTGTACCAGACGATCTGTCACCCCAACAGTCAGCCAGCTGATCCACCGCCATAAAAACGCCTTGTCCCAACAACAAGGCGTTTTTCGATCCCCCATTAACAACGTCGTTCGAGGATCTCGAAGCAGTAGCTGTGCGAATTCTGCTCGTCAGCGTCATGGAATTCGCTAAAGGTAGAATGCCATTCATCCGGTTCGTAGTCCGGGAACTGGGTATCCCCTTCTACTTCAGCATCAATATGCGTCAGATAAAGGCGGTCAGCGCGGGCTAACATCTGTTCATAAATGCGGCCGCCGCCAATGACCATGATCTCTTCAGCTTCGCCCGCAGCATTTACTGCGTCATCCAGCGACGTTACCCAGGTAACGCCTTCTGCGTGACCGGGTTTACTGCTGACCACAATATTCAACCGGCCCGGTAAAGGCCGGCCGATCGATTCAAAAGTCAGCCTGCCCATAATGACGGGCTTTTTCAGTGTGTTGCGCTTAAACCACGCCAGATCTGCAGGCAGGTCCCACGGCATGGCGTTTTCCATTCCAATAATGCGATCTGCTGCTAATGCCGCGATAAGACTAATCATGTTAAAAAGCTCGCTGAAAAAAAACAGGCGCCATGATACGTAAAGGTTAAACCTTCGTCGATAGCAGGAACGGGCTTCTTAAATAAAGCGGCATAGACACCGCCTTTCAGAGTTTGTACAGGGTTTTACTCCGCAAAAATCGCGGTTATAACCCTTAAATCGCCAGATAATGACGTGAGTGCGTGATAAACACAGAGAATAAAACGGCTCCAGACGGAGCCGTTGGGATTATCAGAAATCGTAGCGGAAGCGAACCAGATTCATGTCGCCCTGATTATCCGTGCTGGACGTGAAGACATGTTCGTAATCCACACGGAAACCATAGTCAAGGAACAGCGTTACGCCCAGACCATTGTCGATGCGCTGGTAGTTACGGCCATTCGCATATTCTAAACGGTCACCCATGACATAAGGCTGAACGGCTTTGACACCATATTGCGCCACCGGGATTTTATATCCGGCGTAATATTCGATGCCCCAGGCATCATCCGCAAAATAGTTATTCACGTTGCGCTGTTTGGTGGTCAGGAAGTTTTGGTACCAGCCACCCCCTGCTGACAGGGTCCAGTTACCTGGCGTCCAGCTCAATGCTGTTCCAAAAATGTTTTGGTCGTAATCTTTACTGTTGCCAGTAGCAGGATTACGCATGCTGGCGCGGGTGTAGTTCCAGGCCGTGCCCCATGCCAGGGTAGGCGTAATATTGTAATTCACACCCAGCGAGCCACCGCCCTGGCGCTTATAGCGCAGCCCGTTGCCCGGCAGATACTCGTTATCGCTAAACAGGTAAGAGGCGTAAAGATCGACCGCCCCATAACTGTTTTTGTATTTCAGCTGCTTACGAGAACGGTAGGAACCATCGTAATCACCGTTAATGCCGTTGCCCGGTGCCTGGGCCAGCATGTCGTAATCCCAGATATCCGTCTTGGCACCCACAATATCGTAATAAACGCTGTTCTGCTGACCAAAGGTTAACTGGCCCCAGGTTTTACTTTTCAGGCCGGTATAAAGCTGGCGGCGAGTAGTCTCGTGCGCACCTTCAGCGTAGTGATTATCCCAGTTGAACACGGCCGGAATGTTAACGCCCAGTTCATAGTAGCTGGTCCAGCTAATATCATCGAACAGGTAGTAGTCGGCGCTGAAACGGAAACGGGATCCGCCGTCAAAGCCATTACGCTTGTAAGATTTATCGTTGACGCCGGTTTGATGATTAAACTGGGGGCGAATGCTGCCACCAAATTTGAAATCGAGACGGCTAAGGGGATCGCCTGCTTGTGGGTCTTGTTTAAGAAGAGTGATTTCAGCCTGGCTGGAAAACGTGACCAGAGCCAACAGTGCAGCCACTGCACTCAGTGCAAAATTACGCGCTTTCATTGTTATGAATATCCTGTTTACGCTCTCTTCATGAGCGGGCAGGATATTACATTGGCCATGCATGACTTGGTAGTACTTTGTATTATAAATTCGTGCGAAAAAGCGAATCAGGCATGATTTGATAATAATTAAATCAAATTTCTTAAATTGTTTAACCACCTCTCTCTTTTGCCGGAATCGTATCAGACATCGTACGGCTTTTTTGCTTCAGTCATTTCCTGAAAAACGGTAAGAGAAACAGGCACGCCTGGTAACTGTTATTGAAGATAAGACGCGTTCTCACAACGCACTGACTTCAGATAATGACGCGTCCATTAGGCACAGCATGGCACCATCTGTTTTTGTACTCTCCTGACATCGAACCATAGGAATAATAGAGA
Source organism: Pantoea sp. BR_17 (assembly GCF_041955125.1). Lineage (NCBI taxonomy): Bacteria > Pseudomonadati > Pseudomonadota > Gammaproteobacteria > Enterobacterales > Erwiniaceae > Pantoea > Pantoea sp. BR_17. The sequence goes on from NZ_JAVAXT010000002.1 coordinate 161,233, forward strand.
GGAACCTGTTTATCAGACGCCTCCTGATGCAAAGATGTAAGATTCTTCCACATCAGCATCGTCCCCACTGCGCCCGCATTGCTGTCCATCCGGTAGCCAATATTGATAAAGTCCACAAACATGCCAACCTGGCTATTTACAGAGACCAGTAATTGCAGCCCGATTGGCTCATTGTTCAGGAACATCATATGCCCTTTGAAGCAGTGCTGGAACTCACGGAAAAAGGCTTTATTGATATCTCTTTCAGCAATTGGCTGCTCCCGTCTCGCGCGATATAACGCTTCGAAAACCTCAAAAATATGCTCACCCTCAAGATGATTTACATTAAGCAAACTTCCGCCATCAGCGAGGAATTTTCTTAATTCGCGTTCGCGGGTTGAGACAGTTTTTCGTGAGAAGTCGACAGCAGGATTTTTCGTCAATGCTGCTTTATTCTTGCTCAACAAACGATAAGACGCATTAAGAAACGTATTACCGTGCAGATGATGCAACGACTTACAACGAAAGGGCAAAAGGACCTTTGTTTTGGTGTCGCGACAAAAGGGTATATAAACGGATGTTGATGGGGTCAGTAGCGCAGGAAGCGAACGCTGAGGGTTTTTACCATCGTTGGCGAGCCAGCCTTTTTCAACGCAAACGCTCCCTACCATAGCCCCTTTCACCTTATAGGCATAAAACGTGAAAGGCTGCTGATGGCGCATCCGGAAAGCGATAAATTCCGGCGCTGACTCACAGTTGTACCCAAAATCATCACACGCTTTTTGATAGTCGTTAAAAGAGCACTGCTCCCATCTGAAAAACCTGGGGATCAACATGGCAAATACGCACTTATATTAGCGAAAAAGGTTCACAGTACCTGTCGGCACGCCGGAACAGCATGGCCTTAACCAATTCCGCATTGTAATGTTAAGCACAAAAACAGAACAGTTTGTTATTCGAGACTTTATATAATAATGGCCTCCCGTTTAGATTTCGTTGATTTTTTGGCAATGGTTTAAAATAACAGGGCGAAACCTGACGAGTAATATTAAAAACAAGAGTAACGAGAAAAATAAACAATTTGATGAATAGCCAGCTAAAACCAATTAAATATGAAAAACAAATTAACTTATAATTAATCTTTTTTAAATGGATGATCCATTGGCAACACAACATTCTTATTTTTTATAAAATAAACTTTTCATCTGATTCAGAGCATATCTGGAATATTACAGCGCCGTTTAAACCTGCGGGCTGTGGGGCGGCCCTGGCCAGGGATGAAGCATAGCCGAGAGCCACAGCCGCATTTAGACGGGGTGCGAATGGTGGCGTGAGACAGAAAAGGCACGCTGGTCAGGCTGTTGCAATACAACACTCTCTGCATCAGCTTTACAGGCACATCGTGTAAACACATGCGATGTGAACTGGACGTACTGCAAAAAAAAAGCCCCTGCCAGAAGCGCTCTGCTTATGGCAGATGCTCCCGACAGGGGCCTGAGCGCTCAGTCTGCGCTATTTATGCGCAAGGATTTGCGCATGCATCTCCTGCACCGAAATGACTTTTTCGGTTGGATCGGCATTTAGCGCCATTGCCGTTGCGAAGCCACCGTTCAGCGTCGTGTCGTAATGCACCTTATATTGCAGTGCGCTGCGACGAATCAGCTTGGAGTCTTCAATCGCCTGACGACCTGCTGTGGTATTTACGATATAGGCGTACTCACCGTTTTTCAGGCGGTCCTGAATGTGCGGGCGGCCTTCGTGAACCTTATTCACCAGGCGCGGGTTAATACCGGCCTCGCCCAGTACCACAGCCGTACCGTGCGTCGCATCCAGTTCAAAACCAAACTTCTGCAACTTCGCCGCGAGGTCAACGATACGTTTCTTGTCGCCTTCACGAACGGACAGCAGCGCACGTCCGGTTTTCTTCATGTTGCTTTGCGCACCCAGCATCGCCTTGGCAAACGCCTCGGCAAAGGTACGGCCCACGCCCATGACTTCCCCGGTTGAACGCATCTCAGGTCCCAGAATCGGGTCAACGCCCTGGAATTTGTTAAACGGCAGCACCACTTCTTTGACAGAGTAGTAAGGTGGAATCACCTCTTTGGTGACGCCCTGCTCCGACAGCGTTTTGCCTGCCATTACGCGGGCTGCCACTTTTGCCAGCGGAACGCCGGTTGCTTTTGACACGAACGGGACGGTACGCGCCGCACGCGGGTTAACTTCAATCAGGTAAACTTCGTTGTCTTTGACCGCAAACTGTACGTTCATCAGGCCACGCACATTCAGCTCAAACGCCAGTTTTTCAACCTGCTGACGCATGACATTCTGAATATCCTGACTCAAGGTGTAGGCCGGCAGTGAACAGGCCGAGTCACCCGAGTGAACGCCAGCCTGCTCAATATGTTCCATGATACCGCCGATCAGCACGCGCTCACCGTCGCAGATAGCATCCACATCGACTTCGACGGCATCATCCAGGAAGCGATCCAGCAAGACCGGCGCATCGTTGGACACTGACACCGCCGTCTGGAAATAGCGTTTCAGGTCGATTTCGTCGTAGACAATTTCCATGGCGCGTCCGCCCAGGACATAAGACGGGCGGACCACCAGCGGATAACCAATGCCCGCCGCTTTTTCAACCGCCTGCTCCAGCGTGGTAACGGTGGCGTTAGCTGGCTGCTTCAGACTCAGACGGTCAACCGCCTGCTGAAAACGTTCACGGTCTTCTGCGCGATCGATGGCATCCGGGCTGGTGCCAATGACCGGCACACCTGCCGCTTCCAGCGCGCGAGCCAGTTTCAGTGGCGTTTGTCCACCGTACTGCACGATAACGCCTTTCGGTTTTTCGATGCGCACGATTTCCAGCACGTCTTCCAGCGTGACAGGTTCAAAGTAGAGGCGGTCAGAAGTGTCGTAATCGGTGGACACGGTTTCCGGGTTACAGTTGACCATGATGGTTTCATAGCCATCTTCACGCAGCGCCAGTGCTGCGTGGACACAGCAGTAGTCAAACTCAATGCCCTGACCAATACGGTTTGGTCCGCCACCCAGCACCATAATCTTGTCGCGATCCTGATTAGGATGAGCTTCGCACTCTTCTTCATAGGTGGAGTACATATAAGCGGTGTCTGTTGCAAATTCCGCCGCACAGGTATCCACGCGCTTATAGACTGGGTGAAGATGATGCTGCTGACGCAGTTTACGAATCTCGCCTTCCGCGACGCCCGCCAGGGCTGCCAGACGTGCGTCGGCAAAACCTTTGCGCTTCAGCGCGCGCAGGAAATCCGCGTTAAGGCCATTGATGCCTTCACGCGCTACCTGCTCTTCCAGGCGAACCAGCTCTTCAATCTGCACCAGGAACCAGCGATCAATATTGGTAAGATTAAATACGCCATCGATCGACATGCCTGCACGGAACGCGTCCGCGATGTACCAGATACGATCCGAACCGGCATCTTTCAGCTCACGACGAATGCGGGTCAACGCTTCCGCATCATCCAGATGCACTTTCGGGTCAAAACCATTAGCTCCCACTTCCAGACCACGCAGTGCTTTCTGCACCGACTCCTGGAAAGTACGGCCAATCGCCATGACTTCACCCACCGATTTCATCTGGGTGGTCAGACGGTCATTCGCACCGGCAAATTTTTCAAAGTTGAAGCGAGGAATTTTTGTCACGACATAATCGATAGACGGCTCGAACGAGGCTGGTGTGCGTCCCCCAGTGATATCGTTCATCAGCTCATCCAGCGTAAAGCCTACCGCCAGTTTCGCGGCCACTTTGGCAATCGGGAATCCGGTGGCCTTCGATGCCAGCGCTGAAGAGCGTGACACACGCGGGTTCATCTCAATGACGATCAGACGGCCATTTTTTGGGTTCACCGCGAACTGGACGTTGGAGCCACCGGTTTCCACGCCGATCTCACGCAGTACCGCCAGCGAGGCGTTACGCATGATCTGGTACTCTTTGTCGGTCAGCGTCTGTGCGGGCGCCACCGTAATGGAGTCACCGGTGTGAATGCCCATGGCGTCAAAGTTTTCGATAGAGCAGACAATGATGCAGTTGTCGTTTTTGTCACGCACAACTTCCATCTCATACTCTTTCCAGCCAATCAGCGATTCGTCGATTAACAGCTCGTTGGTAGGCGAAAGATCGAGTCCGCGTTCGCAGATCTCTTCAAACTCTTCGCGGTTATACGCGATACCGCCACCGGTGCCGCCCATAGTGAACGACGGACGAATAATGCAGGGGAAGCCGACATCGGCAGCCACCGCCAGCGCTTCTTCCATCGTATGTGCGATACCGGAGCGCGCCGTATCCAGACCAATGCTTTTCATCGCCACGTCGAAGCGGCGGCGGTCTTCCGCTTTATCGATCGCATCGGCCGTGGCACCGATCATGGTTACGCCAAACTCGTCAAGAACGCCCTGACGTTCCAGCTCCAGCGCACAGTTCAGCGCCGTCTGGCCGCCCATGGTTGGCAACACCGCATCCGGGCGCTCTTTCTCAATAATCTTACGTACCACTTCCCAGTGAATCGGCTCGATGTAGGTTGCATCGGCCATTTCCGGGTCGGTCATAATGGTCGCCGGGTTCGAGTTCACCAGAATGACGCGGTAACCCTCTTCGCGCAGGGCTTTACAGGCCTGGGCACCGGAATAGTCGAATTCGCAGGCCTGACCGATCACAATCGGACCGGCACCAAGAATCAGGATGGATTTTATATCTGTACGTTTTGGCATGATTAGCTCCTGATTACTTTGCTTTCGAACGGAATGCGTCAATCAACTCGATAAAGTGGTCAAATAACGGTGCGGCATCACCCGGCCCCGGGCTGGCTTCAGGATGGCCCTGGAAGCTGAACGCAGGCTTGTCGGTGCGATGGATACCCTGCACGGTTTTATCAAACAGCGAAATATGCGTTACCCGCAGATTGGCGGGCAGATGGGTTTCATCCACCGCAAAGCCGTGGTTCTGTGCCGTAATCATGACGCGATTGTTATCGAGATCTTTCACCGGGTGGTTACCACCGTGGTGACCCAGCTTCATTTTTACGGTTTTTGCGCCGCTGGCCAGTGCCAGCAACTGGTGGCCAAGGCAAATGCCAAACACCGGAATGTCGGTTTTCAGAAAGGCTTCAATCGCCTCAATGGCGTAATCGCAGGGCTCCGGATCACCCGGACCGTTTGACAGGAAGATGCCATCCGGATTCATCGCCAGAACGGTTTCGGCGGGCGTTTTAGCCGGGACAACCGTCAGACGGCAGCCGCGGTCGACCAGCATGCGCAGAATATTGCGCTTAGCACCATAATCGTAAGCCACAACATGGTAGGGCAGCGCTTCTGCTGACGTCTGCGCGGGTAAATCCCCTTCCAGCGTCCAGCTCCCCTGCAACCAGGTATAGGTTTCTGGCGTCGTCACTTCCTTCGCCAGATCCATCCCTTTCAACCCCGGGAAGGCCTGCGCTTTCTGTAAGGCCAGAGCGGCATCCGGATTGTCGCCCGCGATAATGCAGCCATTCTGTGCGCCTTTCTCGCGCAGCAGACGTGTCAGCTTACGTGTATCAATATCGGCAATAGCAACAATGTTATTGCGCTGCAGATAGGCTGACAGGCTCTCTTCGCTGCGGTAGTTGCTGGCAATAAGTGGCAGGTCCCGAATGACAAGCCCCTGAGCGTGAATCTGACTGGATTCTTCATCGGCGGGGTTGACACCAACGTTGCCGATATGGGGATAAGTGAGAGTAACGATTTGACGAGAATAGGAAGGATCAGTGAGGATTTCTTGATAACCAGTCATTGACGTATTGAAAACGACTTCCCCCACTGCCGACCCTGTAGCCCCGATGGCCCGACCGTGGAATTGGGTTCCGTCTTCCAGAACCAAGAGCGCTGACTTAATCAAAACATCCTCCAGGGAATAAACAGTCACAATATCTGCATATTAATTCATAATGATGATCTGAATCAATGCAAAAACGGCCTGAGTGGTCAATTTTTGGCAAATTGCGCGCATTCTAATGATCGCTCTGCTACTTGTCCACCCTGAAGCCACTTTTTTAACATCTTTTCAGGCTCAGAGCGGAAAAAAAGAGGATAAGGGACAAAAACAGGGACAAACATCATCGAATAATCGTTTGCTCATCGTGGAGAAGCATTATTCTGCCTGAGAAGGCTATGAATTTTGACCAAATGGTCAAAATTAACAGGTTTACCGTTAAGATGAAGAGAGAAAAAATAAGTTTATGAGCATTTATACAGAAAAAATAAACAAGAGGCTTATTTTTTACAAAATTAAGGGCAATAATATTATTGCCCTTTTTCAATCAATGAATTAGCGATTGAAATCACCACATCACACAGGTAAAACCCATTACAAACTGGCTAAATCAAGGACATCACGCATATCGTAAAGCCCTTTTTTCTTCGCACTTACCCATAATGCCGCCTTAACCGCGCCATTAGCAAACGTCATACGGCTTGACGCCTTATGAGTAATCTCTACACGCTCTCCCTCGTCTGCAAACATGGCCGTGTGTTCGCCGACAATGTCACCGGCTCGCACTGTTGCAAAACCAATGGTTTGAGCCTTACGTTCGCCGGTGTGCCCTTCGCGACTGTAAACGGCATGATCAGCCAGTTTCCAGTCCATGGCGTCGGCAATGGCTTCCCCCATGGCCAGCGCCGTTCCTGAAGGAGCGTCCACTTTGTGACGATGATGCGCTTCGATAATCTCAATATCCGCATAATCGCCCATCACGGTAGCGGCTTTCTCCAGCAGCTTCAGAACCAGATTGACGCCAACGCTGAAGTTCGCCGCAAAGACAATCCCCGTCTCTGTTGCCGCATCACGAATCGCCGCCTTACCGGCTTCGTCAAATCCGGTCGTACCAATAATCATTGCCTTGCGGTGTTCACGGCACAGTGCCAGGTAGGCCAGCGTCCCTTCGGGACGGGTGAAATCGATTAAGACGTCAAAATCATCCATCACAGCACGCAGATCATCGACAATGGGAACGTCCAGTTTGCCCACGCCCGCCAGTTCACCAGCATCGGTGCCGATTAATGACGAGCCCGGACGTGCCAGTGCCGCGCCCAGATCCACGCCGTTGGCGTGAACGACCGCCTGAATCAGGTTACGGCCCATGCGTCCCGGCGCACCCACGATGGCAATGCGGATATTCTTCATATTTATTCATTCCTAAAACAAAACTATGCATGCAAGCGCAATCAGGTTAACCATGAGATAACAACTGCGCCACTTTTTCTCGGGGATAATAAGAATTTTTATGCCAGGCGAAGGCGATTATCAGTAAAAGCAATTTCACCTCGTCGTTGGCCGGGCGGCGGATAGCAAAAAGGCCGAACAGAGTCGGCCTTTTTGCTACTACAGGTTTGTTGTCACTGCACGTTGCGGACATCAACCCGCAACTCTTTGGGGACTTCAAACACGATATTTTCTTCCCGCCCTTCCAGGACTCTGGCTTCGCCGCCACCTAACGCCTGCAGACGGCTGATGACATTCTGCACCAGAATATCCGGTGCCGATGCACCCGCGGTGACGCCAACACAGCGGGCCGTGGCGATCCATTCGGGCTGGATATCCTCTGCATCGTCGATCAGATAAGCCGCTTTACCCATGCGCTGCGCCAGTTCGGCCAGACGGTTAGAGTTTGACGAGTTTTTAGATCCGACTACCAGCACGACATCCGCCTCTTCAGCGAGTGCCCTTACCGCTTCCTGCCGGTTTGTCGTGGCATAGCAAATATCATCTTTACGTGGGCCGACAATTTTCGGGAAACGGGCACGCAACGCATCAATCACTTCGGAGGTATCATCGACCGACAGCGTGGTTTGCGTCATGAAAGACAGCCGGTCATGATCTTTAACGTCCAGTTTCCAGACGTCATCCGGGGACTCCACCAGATACATGCCGCCCTTGGGGTTATTGTACTGCCCCATGGTGCCTTCGACTTCCGGGTGCCCGGCGTGACCAATCAGCACCGACTCTTCGCCCCGGCGGCTGGCGCGCGCGACTTCCATGTGCACCTTGGTCACCAGGGGGCAGGTCGCATCAAAGACCGTGAGATCACGGCTTTTCGCTTCGTTACGTACCGCCTGAGAAACGCCATGGGCAGAGAAAATCAGGATAGCACCATCCGGCACTTCGCTGATTTGCTCAATAAAAATTGCGCCGCGCTGACGCAGGCTGTCCACCACGTAGCGGTTATGTACCACTTCATGACGCACATAGACCGGCGCACCAAACAGCGTCAGTGCGTTTTCAACAATGCTGATGGCGCGATCGACGCCAGCACAAAAACCACGTGGATTAGCCAGCAGAATTTGCATGGTTCGCCTCCAGTACCGGATCGATTTCCAGCACCTCAATGTCAAACTGAACGCGATGGCCTGCCAGCGGATGGTTAAAATCAACGGTGATCGAATCACCATTGATTTCGCGAATCACGCCCGGCATTTCACTGCCGCCCATGCCGGTAAACAGCATAATAGCCCCAATCTCAGGCTCGCCCGCTTCATTAAAGTCGCGACGCGAAAAGTACTGGATCAGATCAGGACTGACACCGCCAAACGCCTCTTCCGGTGCCAGTGAGAACTGATGTTTATCCCCGGCTTTTAAGCCCAGCAGTGCCTGTTCCAGCGCGCCGGACAGGCTACCGTCACCCAGACGAAACAGCGCAGGTTTACCGCTGGCGCGGGTGGATTCCGCCACTGAGCCATCTTCCAGCTTCAGAACGAAATGCAACAACACCGCGCTGTCGCGCTGTACAGACTCAGACATGGTTTACCCTTTTTTAACCTGCTTGCTGGACGGATTAAAAAACCCCTCCAGCACCACCAACGCCGCACCGATACAGATGCCGCAGTCAGCGATATTAAATGTAGCAAAGTGCCAGTTACCGATATAGAAATCGATAAAATCCACCACGAAGCCATGATACGCACGATCAAACAGATTACCGACAGCGCCGCCGATAATGAGCGCATAAGCACTGTTGGCGATCTTCTGTTGGGCGCTGTTGCGATACATCATCACCAGCAGCGACACCACAATCGCCAGCGCAATACCGGCGAAGAACCAGCGCTGCCAGCCGCCTTTATCCGCGAGGAAACTGAACGCCGCGCCGTAATTGTGCGCGTAAAACAGGTTAAGGAACGGCATCAGCGGCTGCGTTTCATGCAGCATCATGTTGTTCATTACCCACTGCTTGCTGACAAAATCAACAACGATAACAACCAGCACCAGCCACAGCCAGCGCAATCCGGTGGAGAAAACAGGTCTACTCATCAGGCAAACTTACGCTCTTCACCGTTTCCGGCTACGTTAGTGTAACAGCGACCGCACACCGCAGCGTGCTCAGGGTTCTGACCGACGTCAGTAGTGTAGTGCCAGCAGCGCGGACATTTCTCGCCTTCGGCTTTGTGCAGGCCGATTTTCAGACCTTTTACCAGTTCACTTTGCTGCGCATCAGCGTCAGCCTGAGCGTAGTCGGCAACCTCAGCACCGGAGGTCAGCAGCACAAAGCGCAGCTCATTACCCAGCGCCTTCAGCTTCGCCGCCAGCTCGGCATCAGCATACAGCGTGACAGAGGCTTCCAGCGCGCCACCAATGCGTTTATCGCTACGTGCCTGCTCAATCACCTTGTTCACTTCACCGCGCACTTTAAGCAGTTCAGCCCAGTACGCATCGTTCAGCGCTTCGTTTTCAGGCAGACCAAACAGGCCGGTGTACCACTCTTCAGTGAACACATACTTCGCGCGCTCGCCCGGCAAATAGCCCCAGATCTCATCAGCTGTGAAAGACATGATCGGCGCCATCCAGCGCACCAGCGCTTCCACAATGTGCCACAGCGCAGACTGACAGCTACGGCGCGCCAGGCTGTCACCTTTCGCGGTGTACTGACGGTCTTTGATGATATCCAGATAGAAGGAGCCCATCTCAATGGAGCAGAACTGCATCAGGCGCTGAATCACTTCGTGAAAATCGTAGTGCTCGTAGGAAGCCACGATATCCGCCTGCGCCGCCTGCGCACGTCCTACCGCCCAGCGATCGACCACCACCATCTCTTCCGGTTTAACCAGATCGGTGGCCGGATTAAAGCCGCTCAGGTTCGCTAACAGGAAACGCGCCGTGTTACGGATACGACGATAGGCATCGGCAGAGCGCTTCAGGATTTCGTCAGAAACGGCCATTTCGCCCGAGTAATCGGTCGAAGCAACCCACAGGCGCAGAATGTCTGCCCCGAGCTTATCCATCACATCCTGCGGCGCAACGGTATTACCAATGGATTTGGACATCTTGCGGCCCTGACCATCAACGGTAAAGCCATGCGTCAGCACCTGACGATAAGGCGCTTTGCCTTTCATCGCTGTCGAGATCATGAGCGAGGACATAAACCAGCCACGGTGCTGATCCGATCCTTCCAGATACATATCCGGCGTATTACCGCCAAATTCCGGGCGCGCATCCACGACGGAATAGCTGGTCGATCCTGAATCGAACCAGACGTCCAGCGTATCCGGCACCTTCACATAGTTGTCGGCATCATCGCCCATCAGATCGCGGGGATCGAGATCCCACCATGCCTGAATACCGTCCTGCTCAACGCGCTGCGCCACTTTTTCCATCAACGACAGGGTGTCCGGGTGCAGTTCTTCGGTCTCTTTATGGACGAAAAGCGCCATTGGGACGCCCCAGGTACGCTGACGGGAAATACACCAGTCAGGACGGTTGGCGACCATGGATTCAATACGCGCCTGACCCCAGTCCGGGATCCACTGAACGCCTTTAATCTCTTTCAGGGACTGCGCACGCAGGCCTTTCTGATCCATGCTGATAAACCACTGCGGGGTAGCACGGAAGATGATCGGGGTTTTATGGCGCCAGCAGTGCGGGTAGCTGTGCAGCAGTTTTTCAACATGCAGCAACGCGCCCTTCTCTTTCAGCAGTTCAACGATCAACTCGTTAGCTTTAAAGACGTTAATGCCGTCAAGCCCGGGATAGGTACCGGGCAGGTAAGCGCCATCAGGCCCAACCGGATTCGCCGTTTCCAGACCGTATTTCTGACCGATCACATAGTCATCCGGACCGTGACCCGGTGCTGTGTGAACCGCACCGGTACCGGCATCCAGCGTCACGTGATCGCCCAGAACCACCTTCGACTGGATCTGCGCCAGGAAAGGGTGCTGGAACAGTTGAAGCTCCAGTGCTGCGCCCTGGCAGGTGCTCAGCACAGTCCAGTCGCTGACGCCCGCGCGTTTCATGACGCTCTCAACCAGATCCTTCGCCAGGATTAGGGTGCGGCCCTCAATCTGCAACAGCTGATAGTCAAATTCGGGGTGCAGAGAGATGCCGCGGTTAGCAGGCATGGTCCACGGCGTGGTTGTCCAGATGACCAGCGAAACGGGGCCTTCTGAGGCCGTTACCCCAAATGCCGCACGCACGGCATCCGCATCCACGGCATTAAACATGACATCGATGGAAGGCGACGTTTTGTCATAATACTCAACTTCCGCTTCCGCCAGCGCAGAGCGGCAATCCATGCACCAGTGCACCGGCTTGGCGCCTTTGTGCAGGTGGCCATTACCGATGATTTTGCCCAGCGCACGAATGATATTCGCTTCGGTCGTGAAATCCATCGTCAGGTAAGGACGATCCCAGTCGCCCAGCACGCCCAGACGAATGAAGTCGGCTTTCTGTCCTTCAACCTGTTCGGCCGCGTATTTACGGCAGGCTTCGCGGAATTCGGCGGCGGTGACTTTCTCGCCCGGCTTACCGATCATCTGCTCAACTTTGTGCTCGATAGGCAAACCGTGACAGTCCCAGCCCGGCACATACGGTGAATCGTAGCCCGCCATGCCTTTCGACTTGACGATAATGTCTTTCAGAATCTTGTTAACAGAGTGACCAATATGAATGCTGCCGTTCGCATAAGGAGGGCCATCATGCAGGATAAAGGTTTTTTTCCCTTTTTTGGCTTCGCGGATGATGCCGTAAAGATTGTCATCATACCAACGCTGCAGCATTCCCGGTTCGCGTTTGGCCAGATCGCCACGCATGGGGAACCCCGTTTCCGGCAAATTCAGGGTAGATTTATAGTCACTCATCAGATTCTCGATTCCGTTTTTTGCTCAGGTTACAGGCCAAAAAATTGTCGGGCCGTTACCGTGTCTTTCGCAATTTGCTCTTTCAACGCGTCCAGTGAAGCAAAGCGCTGCTCGTTTCGTATTTTCTGCTTCAATACCACATCAATGTGGCGACCATAGAGATCCATATTGATGTCCAACAGGTGAACTTCAAGCTGTTGGCGTAAACCTTTTACTGTCGGGCGCGTGCCAATGTTGGCGACGCCGGGCAGGGGTTTCGGCCCCAGGCCCTCGACTTCTACCGCATACACGCCTTTGACCGGCGAGACGCAGCGGCGTAAAGGGAGATTGGCAGTAGGGAATCCCAGCGTGCGTCCCAGTGCATCACCGTGCACCACGCGCCCTGAGATACTGAAAGGATGGCCCAACAGCGACTGCGCCAGCGCCAGATTGTCCTCAGCCAGCGCCTGACGCACCGCCGTGCTGCTGATGCGTTTACCGCCGTCGCAAAACGTTTCTGTGCTGACGACGTCGAAACCGTATTCTACTCCGGCTTTCTGTAATAGCAGGAAATCCCCCTGCCGACCAGCGCCAAAGCGGAAATCATCCCCAACGGCCAGGTAGTTCACGCCCAGTTTGCTCACCAGCAATTCGCTGATAAAACTTTGCGCCGAGAGTGCGGCGAAGCGATGATCGAACCGCACGCACAGCACATAATCCACGCCGATTTCTGCCAGGTACCTGAGTTTTTCGCGCAGGCGGGTCAGTCTGGCAGGGGCATTGCCACCGGCAAACAGTTCCAGCGGCTGAGGTTCAAATACCATCACCATGACCGGCAATTGACGCTTCCGGCCTTCTTCCATCAACCGCCCCATCAGCGCCTGATGGCCGCGGTGCACACCATCGAAATTACCAATGGTCAGAACGCAGCCGTGATGCTGCGCATTAAGATTATGAATACCGCGGATAAACTTCATGGCTGACTCAAACCGGTGGAAATCGGCGGATTATACCCTCGAAAGCCGCCGAGGTTAACCCGTGAACACGCCTTTCATGCGTAACAGGCCGTATTTACCGGCACGCAGAGCCACAAAGAGAATTTTGTTGCGAAATACTGTATTCAGGACACAGAAGCTGGTAGAATCTTGCGCCATCAAATACGTAACCGAGTGTCGTGCAGGTTATCACTTGTGAACGACGCTTATTTGCACAAATCCATTGACAACAGAAGGTCCAAAAGGCATAGTCCTCGGCCTTTGATTTGTCTCTATCGAACATATTTGGGAGTTGGACCTTGGCTAATATCAAATCAGCTAAGAAACGTGCCGTAACATCTGAGAAACGTCGCAAGCATAACGCAAGCCGTCGCTCTATGATGCGTACCTTCGTTAAGAAAGTATACGCGGCGATCGCTTCAGGCGACAAAGCTGCTGCGCAGAATGCATTTAATGAAATGCAACCAATCGTGGACCGTCAGGCTGCTAAAGGTCTGATCCACAAAAACAAAGCTGCACGTTATAAAGCAAACCTGACTGCACAGATCAACAAACTGGCTTAATCGCCTTTTGTTTATCGCTTTGTTGAAAGAACCGGCTCTGAGCCGGTTTTTTTATGTCTGCGATTCACTGCCGACCTTCCTCTTTCCCGCTTCCTTCGCCAGACAGCCCGCGCAGGTGGCGAACCGCTTCAAAGCTCGCCTTTCTGTGACAACGGATAGCCCACGGACGACGGGAAAACGCTATCAGGCATAAGCGGTAGGTGCCCATGATTCAGCCTGTGCCGCCCCGATCCGATATCTGCCCTTTTCGCGTTATCCCCGTACGCAAAAAAGTAATCTGTTATGTTCGCCCTGGCTGCATAACCGCGTCGGGGAAGACAAAAAGGAGGCGTGCGCCTCCTTTCGTTTACCGCAGTTTATATCGCAATAATGCGTAACCCAGCACAGCCGAGAGCAGTGAACCGCTCAGAATCCCCAGCTTCGAGAATGTCACCAGCTGTTCATGAGCCGCATCAAAAGCCAGCGAGCTGATAAAGATCGACATCGTAAAACCAATGCCGCACAGCACGCCAATCGCCATGATATCGCGCAGCGTTGTGCCATTGGGCAGCACCGCCAGCCTCAGCGTCACCGCCAGCCAACAGAACAGGGTAATCCCTAATGGCTTACCGATCAGCAGGCCAAGGATGATGCCCAGCGGCTCGGGTGACAGCACATCGCCAAAGGTAATCCCCGTCAGCGAAATCCCGGCGTTGGCGAAGGCAAACAGCGGCAGAATCAGCCAGTTCACCCAGGGCATCAAGCCATGCGCCAGATGTTCAGCCGGCGAGTGACCGTCTTTCTCTTCCAGCGGGACAAAGAAGCCGACGACGACGCCCGCAAGCGTTGCATGGACGCCGGACTTCAGTACCGCAGTCCACAGCACCAGCCCGACCAGCACATAAACGGCGATATTACGCACATTACACCGGTTCAGGATGGCCAGCACGACAATGGCTCCTACCGCCACGCTGAGGGACGTGACTGAGAGATCGCTGGTATAGAACAGCGCGATAATGATAATCGCCCCCAGGTCATCGATAATTGCCAGCGCCATCAAAAAAACTTTCAGGGCCGTCGGGACACGGCTGCCCAGCAGGGCCAGCACGCCCAGCGCAAAAGCGATATCCGTCGCGGTGGGAATGGCCCAGCCATTGCGGGCGATCTCATCACCGTGATTAAACAGTAAAAACAGGATGGCAGGTGCCGCCATTCCCCCTAAGGCGGCAATAACCGGGAAGACGGCCCGATCGCGGCTGGCCAGTTCACCCGAGATGAGTTCACGCTTCACCTCCAGACCAATCAGCAGGAAGAACAGCGCCATCAGGGCGTCATTGATCCATAACAACAGATTTTTGCTGATATCCAGCTCACCGAAGCGAATCTGCACCGGTGTCTCCAGTAGCGCCTGGTAGCCCTGAGCGGTTGACGCACTGTTCGCGAGAACCATCGCCACCACGGCAGCCAGAATTAACACCATACCGTTGCTGGCATCACTCTCAATAAAACTTTTAATTAAATGCCTGATACGACGAGGTTTTGACAAAATGCACTCCTCCTGAGCGGAAAACACAATGCTGAGCAGTGTAACGATTCACTGAACCTGATAAAAAGCTAATTTATCCGCTTTTACGTAATGTCGACATTTTGGCGACAGCAAAGAGAAGAAGGAAAACAGGCAAGAGAAGACAGGGCCCTAAGTAACGGCGTACCTCCGCCCTGATGCTGGCATAAAAAAAGCGGAGAATGTTCTCTCCGCTTTAGTGACATACGTCCGTGCGATTAGCGGGTTAAATCGTCAAAAAACTTTTTCACGCCGTCAAAGAAGCTTTTGGAACGCGGGCTGTTGTGCTCGCCGCTGGGTCCACCAAAGCTCTCTTCCAGCTCACGCAGCAGCGCTTTTTGCTTGTCATTCAGGCTGACTGGGGTTTCCACCACAACACGGCACAGCAGGTCACCTACCGCACCACCGCGCACCGATTTCACACCGCGACCGCGCATACGGAACAGCTTACCGGTCTGGGTTTCTGCCGGTACCTTCAGCTTCACGCGTCCGTCCAGGGTAGGCACTTCAATCTCACCGCCCAGCGCCGCCATGGCAAAGTTGATCGGCACTTCGCAGTAGAGGTTGTTCTCTTCACGTTCAAAGATTGGGTGTTTTTTCACCGTCACCTGAACGTACAGATCGCCCGCGGGTGCGCCCTGCTCACCGGCTTCACCTTCACCGCTCAACCGAATACGGTCACCCGTGTCGACGCCCGCCGGAATTTTCACCGACAGCGTTTTGGATTTCTCGACGCGGCCATGACCATGACAGGCGTTGCACGGATCTTTGATCACCGACCCCCGGCCATGACAGGTTGGACAGGCCTGCTGCACGGTGAAGAAGCCCTGACGCATTTGCACCTGGCCTGCACCATGACAGGTCGAACAGGTTTGAGGTTTGGTCCCCGCTTTGGCACCGCTGCCGTGGCAGACATCGCACTCTTCTAACGTCGGAATACGGATCTCTTTGGTCACGCCGCGAACCGCTTCTTCCAGCGTCAGCTCCATGTTGTAGCGCAAATCTGAACCACGGGCTGCGCGCTGACGGCGGCCACCACCAAAGATGTCACCGAAAACGTCGCCAAAGATATCGCTGAAATCTGCACCGCCGCCGCCAAAGCCGCCGCCGAATCCCCCTCCGCCCATACCGCCTTGTTCAAAGGCGGCATGACCGTACTGATCGTAGGCCGCGCGCTTCTGGGCGTCCGTTAAGATTTCGTAGGCTTCTTTTGCTTCTTTAAACTTGGTTTCGGCGTCTTTATCGCCTGGATTACGGTCCGGGTGATATTTCATCGCCAGGCGTTTGTACGCCTTTTTGATTTCACGCTCGTCTGCAGATTTGGCGACGCCTAAAATCTCGTAGTAATCACTCTTCGCCATTTATTTAGCCCTTAACATGATCGCACGGGCGTGGAGAAAACTCCTACGCCCGTGCTGGTTTCAACGGCTGTCAGGGCAACCGTCGCGCCCGGTCAGGGGCAATTATTTCTTATTGTCTTTTACTTCTTCGAATTCAGCATCGACCACATCGTCATCTTTCTTCGCTGACGCATCGTGGGCATCCGCTGCACCCGCCTGAGACTGCTGTGCGGCTTCCATCAGTTTGCTGGAAACTTCCATCAGCGCCTGCATTTTGGCATCGATCTCTGCTTTATCTTCGCCTTTCAGCGCCGTTTCCAGCGCGCTCAGCGCCGCTTCGATTGGGGCTTTGTCATCCGCTGACAGTTTGTCGCCCGCTTCATCCAGCTGCTTACGTGTGCTGTGAGCGATCTGGTCACCCTGGTTGCGGGTCTGCACAAGCTCTTCGAACTTACGGTCAGATTCCGCGTTCGCTTCAGCATCACGCACCATTTTCGCAATCTCGTCCTCGTTCAGGCCGGAAGACGCTTTAATGGTGATCTTCTGCTCTTTACCGCTGTTTTTGTCCTTCGCTGATACGTGCAGGATACCATCCGCATCGATGTCGAAGGTCACTTCGATCTGCGGCATACCGCGTGGCGCAGGCTGAATGCCGTCCAGGTTAAACTGGCCCAGTGACTTGTTGTCGCTGGCACGCTTACGCTCACCCTGCAGCACGTGAATCGTTACCGCAGACTGGTTGTCTTCTGCCGTCGAGAACACCTGGCTGTGCTTGGTTGGGATGG
This sequence comes from Pantoea sp. BR_17, assembly GCF_041955125.1. NCBI lineage: Bacteria > Pseudomonadati > Pseudomonadota > Gammaproteobacteria > Enterobacterales > Erwiniaceae > Pantoea > Pantoea sp. BR_17. Next base: position 178,546 of record NZ_JAVAXT010000002.1, read on the forward strand.
TGGTGTTCTTGCTGATCAGCGAAGTCATCACGCCGCCCATGGTTTCGATACCCAGTGACAGCGGAGTCACGTCCAGCAGCAGAACGTCTTTCACGTCGCCACCTAACACACCGCCCTGTACCGCAGCACCGACCGCCACCGCTTCATCCGGGTTCACGTCTTTACGTGGCTCTTTGCCAAAGAACTCAGTCACTTTAGCCTGAACCAGTGGCATACGTGTCTGACCACCCACCAGGATAACGTCGTTGATGTCCGAAACGGACAGGCCCGCATCCTGCAGTGCGACTTTCAGCGGCTCGATAGAGCGCGCAACCAGATCTTCAACCAGCGACTCCAGTTTAGAACGGGTCACTTTGATGTTCAGGTGCTTAGGACCGGTAGCATCCGCCGTAATGTACGGCAGGTTAACATCGGTCTGCTGCGCAGAAGACAGCTCGATCTTGGCTTTCTCGGCAGCTTCTTTCAGGCGCTGCATCGCCAGTGGATCGTTGTGCAGATCGATGCCCTGGTCTTTCTTAAATTCTGCCACCAGATAGTTGATCAGGCGGCTGTCGAAGTCTTCACCACCCAGGTGTGTATCACCGTTAGTTGCCAGAACTTCAAAGGTCTTTTCGCCATCAACGTCGTCGATTTCGATGATAGAGATATCGAAGGTACCGCCACCCAGGTCATAAACTGCGATGGTGCGGTTGCCCTGGCCTTTATCCAGGCCGTACGCCAGCGCTGCTGCCGTCGGTTCGTTGATGATACGTTTGACTTCCAGACCTGCGATACGGCCAGCATCTTTGGTTGCCTGACGCTGAGCATCGTTGAAGTAAGCCGGAACGGTGATAACCGCTTCAGTTACGGGCTCACCCAGGAAATCTTCAGCCGTTTTCTTCATTTTTTTCAGCACTTCCGCAGAAATCTGCGGCGGTGCCATTTTCTGGCCTTTCACTTCCAGCCATGCGTCGCCGTTATCAGCACCCACAATTTTGTAAGGCATGATTTTGATATCACGCTGTACTTCTTCGTCCTGGAAGCGACGGCCAATCAGACGCTTGATCGCAAACAGGGTATTCTGCGGGTTGGTCACAGCCTGACGTTTAGCCGGTTGTCCGACCAGAGTTTCACCATCCTGTGTGTAAGCGATGATCGAAGGCGTGGTGCGATCGCCTTCGGCGTTCTCAAGCACACGCGCTTTGGTGCCGTCCATGACCGCAACACAAGAGTTGGTTGTACCCAGGTCAATACCAATAATCTTACCCATCTAAACATCTCCCACTTAAATTCGTTGCCAGTTTGGGTTGTGAACCTTTTATGTGGGCAGGTTGATGACATTCAACCCGACCTCACATGCTTTTTTTTCCAACGTCCACAACGCTCGATGACAAGTAAATGGGGTCGCTTAGAAGCGCATCAAGGGTTAAATGAAAAAAAATTTTCAACGGCCGCTCAGGCTGCCTTAACCAAGATAATAAACTGACGCGCTCCCTGACGAGAGTGCGGCAAAATGCCGCCTCGAAACAGTCCACGTTTCGGTTCTGTTCATCCATACAATGGGCAGTCCGGGTACGGTACGCTTTTATCTGGCGCAGGGCGCGGCGGCGAGCATCAGACTGCACGCCGCGGCTGGCAGAGAAAAAGAAAGCGCGGAGCCGGGCTCCGCGTACAGGGTTCAGGCCTGATTGATGCCTTCACTCAGGCAAGGCTCGTGGCTGATATCCTGTCTCAGCCAGACGCTGACGATCAGTCCCACCAGCGCCAGCGCCATGACATACCAGCCAGGCGCCAGGGGAGACACATTCATTAGCAATGTTACGCAAATCGGCGTCAGCCCGCCAAACACCGCATAGGAAAGGTTGTAGGAAAAAGACAGGCCGGTGAAGCGAACCTCGGCGGGGAACGCGCGCACCATGACAAAGGGCACAATCCCGACAACACCCACGCTAAGACCTGCCAGCCCGTAAAGCAAAAACAGGTAATCGGGATGCTGCGGTGCCAGCGAATAGAACAGCCCGCTGCACAGTGCGAGCAATACGCTTCCTGTGCTTAATGTCCGGCTGGTACCGAAGCGGTCCACCAGCAGTCCGGATACGATACAGCCCACACACAGCATAATAATCGCAATGCTGTTGGCTTTTAAGGTCAGCGCCGGCGCCATTCCATGCTGTTTCTGCAACCAGACCGGTGCCATCAAAATCACCACAACGATACAGGCCGACAGCATCCAGGTCAGCAGAATTGAAATCGCTACCGATTTTCGATGTTTCATGACCACGGTTTTCAGCGGCAGTTCCTGCGCCAGCGTTTTGCGCTGCTGCATCTCCACGAAAACCGGCGTTTCATGCAGCCAGCGGCGTAAATACATGGCGCCTAAGCCAAACGCCCCGCCCAGAAAGAAAGGAATGCGCCAGCCGCCATCGTGAATCGCCTGCTGCGTCAGCGTTGTATTAATTAAGGTTGCCACCACCGATCCCAACAGGATGCCAATCGTCAGGCCGGCGGTCAGCGTGCCGCAGGCAATACCAATGCGTTTGTAAGGTACATGCTCCGCCACAAACACCCATGCACCAGGCACTTCACCACCGATAGCCGCCCCCTGCAGCATGCGCAGAAGCAGCATCAACAGCGGCGCGGCAAGACCAATCGACGTCCAGGTGGGCAACGCGCCCATTGCCAGGGTGGGTAAGGCCATCAGCAATATGCTCAGGCTGAACATTTTTTTACGGCCCACTTTGTCGCCAAAGTGCGCCATGATGATGCCACCAAGCGGACGCGCCAGATAACCCGCGGCAAAAATGGCGAACGTCTGTAACTGGCGAAGCCAGTCGGGGATATCGGCGGGAAAGAAGAGTTCACCGATAACGGCGGCGAAAAAAACGAAGATGATAAAGTCGTAAAATTCCAGCGCGCCACCCAGCGCAGCCAGTGCCAGCGTTTTATAGTCCTGAGGTTTCAGGCGAGGCGTCTCAAGTGTGGTCATAGGCGTCCAGAGATAAAGAGAACGGTTGTAAAGCTGTGCTTACTATACCGTCAATTTATCACCACACCAGCCAGGCTGTAGCTTATTCCTGAAAAGCAGAATATTTAGTTATTTATCTCACGTATGGCGCTTTTTGGGCGAAAAGCTGCTACACATTCCGCGTGGGTTTCGACATAAGGTCCGTCGAGCAACTGTAAACAATAAGGTACAGCTGCAAAAATACCTGGGACCAGGACGTTGCCCTGCGCGTCTTTCAGCCCCTCCAGCGTTTCTTTAATGGATTTCGGCTGACCGGGCAGGTTAAGGATCAGGGATTGTTTACGAATCACGCCCACCTGGCGCGATAGAATCGCGGTCGGCACAAACTTCAGACTGATTTGCCGCATCTGCTCGCCAAATCCTGGCATCTCGCGATCGGCCACCGCTAATGTCGCATCCGGCGTCACATCACGACGGGCCGGGCCGGTTCCACCGGTGGTCAGCACCAGATGACAGAAGCGTTCGTCCACCAGCTCGCAAATGGCCTGCTCAATCATGGGCTGCTCATCCGGGACCAGTCGCGTTTCCAGTTCAAAAGGCGTGCTGATCGCACCGCTCAGCCAGGCTTCCAGAGCCGGAATGCCCTGATCCTGATAAATGCCGTTCGCTGCGCGATCGGAAACCGAGATCAATCCGATACGTAATGTGTTCATGATGTTGTTCGCTGTGGTTTACCGCAGTGCGGTGATAAGGAAAGGACGTAGTGAAAAGAATAACAAACCGTGGCGACGGTGCCGCCACGGTGAACGATTACAGCATTTCTGCCAGCATCTTCTCAAGTTTGCCCTGGTCGATGGCGAAGTTGCGGATACCTTCCGCCAGCTTGGTCACCGCCATCGGATCCTGGTTGTGCTGCCACAGGAACTCTGACTCGGTCATTTTCTCCGGACGCGCTTTCACTTCACCGCTGTAGCTCAGCTTACGCTCCAGCGAGCCCTCGCTTTCAGCCAGCTCCTTCAGCAGCGCAGGTGAAATGGTCAGACGGTCACAGCCAGCCAGCTCAATGATTTCACCGACGTTACGGAAGCTTGCCCCCATAACCACCGTTTCATAACCGTGTTGCTTGTAGTAGTTATAGATTTCAGAGACGGATACCACGCCTGGATCTTCGTGTGGCGCGTACTCTTTTTTATCGGTGTTCGCTTTGTACCAGTCGAGGATACGGCCTACAAAAGGCGAAATCAGATACACGCCCGCTTCCGCACAGGCACGCGCCTGGGCGAAGGAGAACAGCAGCGTCAGGTTACAGTTGATGCCTTCTTTTTCCAGCTGTTCTGCTGCACGAATACCCTGCCAGGTTGACGCCAGTTTGATCAGGATACGATCGTTGCTGATACCGGCATCGTTATAGAGTTTGATCAGGCTGCGTGCCTTGGCAATGCTGGCTTCTGTGTCGTAAGAAAGACGCGCATCCACTTCGGTCGAAATGCGGCCCGGGACCAGTTTAAGGATTTCCAGACCAATGTTTACGGCCAGTTTGTCAGAGACCAGTTGCAGTTGTTGCTCTTTATCGTTGCTCTGCTGACGTGCCCACGCGATCGCTTCATCAATCAGTTTACGGTATTCAGGGATTTGAGCAGCGTTAAGAATCAGAGAAGGGTTGGTGGTGGCATCCTGGGGTTGATACAGCTTCATCGCTGCGATATCACCGGTGTCGGCCACTACGGTGGTCAGTTGACGCAGGGAGGTCAGTTTGTCCGTCATGTTCTTTTCTCTTAGTTAACTGTCAGGGTGATAAAAGGCTGTTGGGATAATATCACGCGGCAACGGCGGTGCAAGGTCGGGGAATGCCGTTTACGATAGCGCGAACGAATGGGAGTGATTTGCCGATCCTTGCGGCTTTTTTGCTACACTCGCAGCAACAATGACTGGCTCTCCCCTTTCTGAAAGGGACTTACTGAGGACGCGACGATGTTGATGGTGATCTCGCCCGCCAAAACGCTGGATTATGAAAGCCCCCTGGCCACGCAGCACTTTACCCAACCTGCCCTGTTAGAAAAGTCACAACAGCTGATTCAGATTGCGCGTACGCTGTCGCCTGCGCAGATCGCGTCATTAATGAGTATCAGCGATAAACTGGCCCATCTGAACGCCGAACGTTTCAACAGCTGGCATCCCGACTTCAGCCTGGACAATGCCCGTCAGGCTATTCTGGCGTTCAAAGGCGATGTCTACACCGGTTTGCAGGCTGAAACCTTTAGCGAACACGATTTCGACTTTGCGCAGCAACATCTGCGGATGCTGTCGGGCTTATACGGTTTACTGCGTCCGCTGGATCTGATGCAGCCGTATCGCCTGGAGATGGGCATCAAGCTGGCGAATCCGGCAGGCCAGGATCTTTACAGCTTCTGGGGCGACCTGCTCACTGAAAAACTGAATGAAGCCCTTGCCCGCCAGGGCGATGACATATTGATTAATCTGGCGTCAGACGAATACTTCAAAGCGATCAAACCGAAAAAACTGCAGGCGCGCCTGATCAAGCCGGTGTTTCTGGATGAGAAAAACGGCAAGTATAAAGTCATCAGTTTCTATGCGAAGAAAGCCCGGGGATTGATGAGCCGCTTTATTATTCAGCAGCGCCTGACCCAACCTGAGCAGTTAACCCGGTTTGACCTTGAGGGTTATCGGTTTGTAGCAGAGGAAAGCAGAGACAACGAACTGGTGTTTAAACGCGCCGAACAGTAAACCTGCCCGACGCGCGACTGAATGCAGGAAGGTGGCACGAGCCACCTTTCTTTTATTTCAGCAAAAAGGCACGCAGTGAGGCAAAATCTGCCTTCATGGTATGCGACAGCAACGGCAGATCGGCACGCTCTGCCAGTTCAGTCGGCAGCGCCAGCTTCTGCTCCAGAATACTTTCCACGCTCTCCAGGAACTTCGCCGGGTGCGCCGTGCCAAGGAATAAGCCGTACTCGCCGTCCTGTAACTGGTCACGCAGCAAGCGCCAGGCAATCGCCGCGTGCGGCTCTGATACGTAACCCAGTTTCGCCAGATCACGCATCGCTTCGCGCGTCACCGCGTCGGATACCGCGCCGTAGGCTAAATCACTCAGGCGCCAGGTTTTGCGACGGAACAGCTCCTCAACGCGCGGCCAGTTATTCGGCTGGCTCACATCCATGGCGTTCGACAATGTCGCGACGGTCGCGTTAGGCTGCCATTCGCCGTTGCCAAGAAAGCGCGGCACCGTGTCATTGGCATTCGTTGCCGCAATAAACCGCTTGATCGGCAGCCCAAGTGACTTCGCCAGCAGACCTGCCGTCAAATCACCAAAGTTGCCACTTGGTACAGAGACGACCAGTTGATTACGTTTTTCCTGCGGCAGTTGCGCGACGGCTTCAAAGTAATAACAAATCTGCGCCAGCAGACGGCTGATGTTGATGGAGTTGGCTGAGTTCAGGCCGATAGCTTTCTTCAGTTCCTGATCATCAAAGGCCTGTTTGACCAATGCCTGGCAGGCATCAAAATCGCCGTCAATCGCAATGGTTTCGATGTTGCCGCCCAGCGTACAGAACAATTTCTCCTGCAACGGGCTGATTTTGCCCTGCGGATACAGGATCACGACGCGCACATTTTCCATGCCGTAAAACGCATGGGCGACGGCGGCACCGGTATCGCCAGAGGTTGCCGTCAGAATCGTGATCTGCTCATCTGAACCACTTACATAGGACAGCATCTGCGCCATAAAACGGCCGCCAAAGTCTTTGAACGCCAGGGTTGGGCCGTGGAACAGTTCAAGACAGGCGACATCATCGGTCACCGCTTTGATCGGTGCCGGAAAGGTAAAGGCCGTTTTCAGGCGTTCGGTCAGATGCGCCGCCGGCACTTCGTCGCCAATATAGGCAGAGAGGATTTTGCTGCTGCGTGTAACAAAATCCATCTCCAGCATGGCATCGATGTCGGTCAGTTCAAATTCAGGTAGCTCAAGCGGGAAAAACAGCCCTTGCTGTGAACCCAGACCTTGTTTCACCGCCTGGGCGAAGCTGACCTGCTCGTTATGATCCTTAAGATTGTAGAGTTTCATGCGTTATCCCAGTTTACGTGCGCCAGCCGTATCAAGACGGCAGATATGGACGAAGCCTTCATCGTTCTGCAGATAGTGCTGGCTCAGCCAGTCGGCCATCTGCTGTGCCGTTTCCATCTGGTTGCAAATGGCAAAGAGCGTGGGGCCAGAGCCCGAAATACCGCAGGCCAGCGCCCCGATATCCTGAGCAGCCTGACGTGCCTGGGCAAAGCCCGGTAACAGCTGAGTCCGGTACGGCTCAGCAATCACATCCTGCATCAGTTTAGCCGCCAGCGCGGGTTGGCGCGTATGGCAGGCATGAATGAATCCGGCCAGCAGTCGGCCGTGCTTGATGCAGTCCTGCTTCGCGTACTGCGCCGGTAAAATCGCCCGCGCCTCCGCTGTTGACACTTTGATGCCCGGATAGGCCATCACCCACAGCCAGTCGTCAAAGCCTGGCACCGCCTGGGTAATGATCCCATTTTCCTCGATCATCAGTTGAATACCGCCAAGGAAGCACGGCGCGACATTATCGTAATGTACGCTACCGGAAATGCGCCCTTCCAGCTCCCCCATTAACGTCAGGAGCTGGTTGTCATCCAGCGGTTTGCCACAAAATTCGTTCATGGCCATCAGACCCGCAACCACGGAACAGGCGCTGGAGCCCAGCCCCGAGCCTATAGGCATGTTTTTTTCCAGCGTGATCGCCACCGGCACGCTTTTGCCAATGGCTTCGCAGAACCGCTCCCAGCACTGATAAACGATATTCTCTTTAGGATCGCTGGGCAGTTTACTGACAAAGCGGCCAGTATTGCTCAGGCTAAAGCTGTCGGCCGCCTCGACCGAGACGCAATCTCCCAGCAATGAACCATCCACTGGCGAGACCGCCGCGCCCAGCACATCAAAGCCCACGCTGACATTGCCTATTGAGGCCGGCGCATGAATTTTTACCATCATTACACTCCCAACTTCCACGACAGTGTGCGCAGCAGATCGGCGAACACGCCCGCTGCTGTCACGTCATTTCCTGCACCGTATCCGCGCAACACCAACGGAATGGGCTGATAATAGCGGCTGTAGAACGCCAGTGCATTCTCACCGTTTTTCACTTTAAAAAGCGGATCGTTACTGTCTACTGCCTCGATCTTGACTTTGCACGCCCCGCCTTCTTCGATCACGCCGACCAGACGCAACACTTTGCCCGCCTCACGCGCCTGCGCCACTCGGGCGGCAATCGCCGCATCGACGTCGGGCAGTTGCTGCATAAACTGCTCAACATCGGCGATGGCGGTCAGGTGCGCTGGCAGCAACGGCTCAATCTCAATGTCGTGCATTTCGTGTTGATAGCCGGCTTCGCGGGCCAGAATGAGCAGCTTACGCGCGACATCCGTGCCGGATAAATCGTCACGCGGATCCGGCTCAGTGAATCCCATTTCGCGCGCCATGCGCGTGGCCTCCGACAGCGAGACACCTTCATCCAGTTTGCCAAAAATATACGACAGCGATCCCGACAGAATACCGGAGAAGCGGATCAATTCATCGCCTGCATTCAGCAAATTTTGCAAATTTTCAATAACGGGCAAACCGGCGCCCACGTTAGTGTCGTACAGGAACTTACGGCGCGATCCGGCAGCGGCGGCGCGCATCTTTTGGTAATATTCCCATGACGCGGTATTCGCCTTTTTATTCGGCGTCACTACGTGGAAGCCCTCAGCCAGGAAATCCGCGTACTGGTCGGCAACCGCCTGACTTGATGTGCAGTCCACAATGACCGGATTGAGCAAATGATACTCTTTTACCAGACGAATTAAGCGTCCCAGATTGAACGGCTCTTTGGCCTGCTCCATCTCGCCTTTCCAGTTACTAAGATCAATACCGTGTACATTGGTTAACAGCGCACGGGAATTGGCGATACCGCATACGCGCAAGTCGATATGCTTCTGTTTGAGCCAGGCCTGCTGGCGATGCAACTGATCCAGCAGCGCGCCGCCCACACCGCCAACGCCCACCACGAAGACTTCAATCACCTGATCGGTGGCAAACAGCATCTGGTGCACCACGCGAACACCGGTGGTGGCGTCGTCATTGTTTACCACGACGGAAATTGATCGTTCAGACGAGCCCTGAGCAATCGCAATGATATTGATATTGGCCCGCGCCAGCGCAGAGAAGAACTTGGCTGAAATCCCGCGCAGGGTACGCATTCCGTCACCCACGACCGAGATCACCGCCAGATTTTCGATAACGTCCAGCGCATCCAGCAGACCATCTTTCAGTTCAAGATAGAATTCGTCCTCCAGCACGCGACGGGCGCGGGCCTGCTCGCTCTGAGGGACGCAGAAGCTGATGCTGTATTCAGACGAAGACTGGGTAATGAGCACCACAGAAATGCCGGTGCGCGACATAGTGGCAAAGACGCGGGCCGCCATGCCCACCATGCCTTTCATGCCCGGGCCGGAGACGTTAAACATCGCCATATTGTTCAGGTTGGTGATGCCTTTGACCGGATACTCATCCTGCTCGCCGTTGCCGCTAATCAGCGTACCTGGCGCCTGGGGATTGGCCGTGTTTTTGATCAGGCACGGGATTTGAAACTGCGCGATAGGTGCGATAGTGCGAGGATGCAGAACTTTGGCCCCGAAATAGGACAGCTCCATTGCTTCCTGGTAAGACATGGATTTGAGCAGGCGCGCGTCCGGAACCTGGCGCGGATCGCAGGTATAAACCCCGTCCACATCGGTCCAGATCTCACAGCAATCGGCCCGCAGGCAGGCCGCCAGCACCGCCGCCGAATAGTCAGAACCGTTGCGGCCCAGCACCACCAGTTCACCCCGTTCGTTACCGGCGGTGAAACCAGCCATCAGGATCATGTTTTCTGTTGGGATCTGACTGGCTTCAATGCGGCGGGTTGACTCGGCGATATCCACGGTTGATTCCAGATAATGACCGATGGCCAGCAGTTTTTCGACCGGGTCGATCACGCTGACGCCATAGCCACGGGCTTCTAACAGCTTTTCCATAATGGCAATGGAGAGCTTCTCGCCCCGACAGATAATGGCCGCATTGACGCTGTCAGGGCACTGTCCTAACAGGCTGATGCCGTGCAGAACCTGTTTAAGTTGCGCAAATTCGCTGTCAACACGGCTTTTCAGCCCCTCATAGTCGAAACCGGGTTGTGCCTCGGCCAGCCCCTGCAGCAGTTCTGCGAAGATGCGCGTCGCATCACTCAAATTGGGCAACGCATCCTGACCGCTGATGGTTTTTTCAATCATCGCAACCAGGTGGTTGGTAATCTTTGCAGGTGCAGAAAGCACGGTAGCAACCTGTCCCTGTTGCGCATTACTTTCCAGAATATCGGCGACGCGCAGAAAACGCTCTGCATTGGCCACCGAGGTCCCACCGAATTTCAGCACTCGCATGATGTCAACTCTCCTGATTTTGAGTCAAAAAAAAACCCGCACTCGTGAGGTGCGGGCTTCTTTTTTTGTTTTTCCTGGATGCGTCAGCCCGCCCCGTTACCCATGGTAATGGTGGTGGTAATAATTGTGGTGTTCAGGCTGTGATTACGCATTCAGATTTATTTTCTGTCTGTCATTGATTGTCCGTCTGGTTCTAAGAAGTAAATCAAAGCGCACATCAAGTCAACGGTTTTATCCTTTGTGCAAAAAAAACTCGCCATGCTTAGCGTGTGATTGCAGGAAAAAAACCTGGCGAATCGTTTGGTATCGTGCGCTTAATTAACATCTGTCACTAAATAGTTACGCATTCCCCGAGGATTTCTCTGCGAGCTTTTTTTCCACATCATGTAACAGGCGATGCAGCATTGCACTGTCGCGCTGTTCCAGCAAACCAATACGCTGATTAATCCAGTCTGACATTTTGATGTCGTCGCTGACATCCAGTTGCTGGAGTAGCTGCGTCAGACGCTGGCGCAAGGCATGCAATTGCTGCGCATCGGCAAGCGGCGTAACGGGCGCTGTGACCTGGTTAAGGGCCGCTAACTGATAACAGTACACCATCACCGCCTGCCCGAGATTTAATGAAGGATAGTCCTGCGCCATAGGGATCCCGGTGAGCAGGTCAACATGATCCAGTTCCTCGTTGGTCAGCCCACTGTCTTCGCGACCAAACACCAGCGCCATGCTGTTTACCCACTGCCGCTTTTCAAGCAACCGGGCTTCAACCTGCTGGGGCGTGGCGTAGTAACGGAACCTGGCACGACTGCGCGCGGTGGTGGCGACGGAAAAATCGATATCCGCCAGCGCATCAGCCAGCGTAGCAAATGTTTTCACGTTATCCAGGATGTCCCCCGCGCCGTGCGCCACACGGCGTGCAGCCGGGTCCTGCCAGGCATCGCTGGCGACAATGCGCAGTTCACTAAAACCCATGGTTTTCATGGCACGGGCCGCTGCGCCGATATTTTCCGGCCGGGCGGGCGAGACGAGGATAAGAGGAAAAAGCATGATCATTCCATCAGTAAATGTAGACGGTGCAGTGTAACATGTAGCGTGATATTAAGAGGTATAAGCTTTGAGGTTAACACCCTGAAATACATGTTAAAACACGTTAAAAAAAGCCATTGCGTCCTTTTTTACCATAAAGTGCACATTATCAGAAACTTCAAAATAAAAGCCTTTCAATTCAGCCCCCTGTGATAGTAAGTTTCTAACATCCTGTTTTGTGCTGTGCTGTGCCTGTCGGTACAAAAATGACGTGTAATCGCCTTCTGCGTCAATTTTTCGGGATGTTTTTCACAGAAATGTTAACGTGCTACAATTGCATTTGATATAAGTCAACGAAGCGTTGTTTTTATGCTTAGCAGTTGTTGTTATTGCTGTTAGGTTGCTGTTAAGACAGTTAGTATATGTTTCAATTTATTATTCCGCAGGGCATGGAATTGTCGTTACGGCTGGCTGAGCGAACACGGTTGTTGACCTTGATAAAAGCTTATCACAATGACTTTCGTACAACGGTTCAGCAAAGCTTGCCGTTCTCCGCACTGGAGAGCACCTAACCGCTGTACGCCCTGTTTTCAATTTAGTTGGCAAAATTAGGTAGCTAAACATGCAGACCCCGCACATTCTCATCGTTGAAGACGAACTGGTCACGCGTAATACCCTCAAAAGTATTTTTGAGGCGGAAGGTTATGTCGTGTATGAAGCGACCGATGGTGCAGAAATGCATCAGGTATTGACCGACAATGATGTCAACCTGGTTATCATGGACATCAACCTGCCGGGCAAAAACGGCCTGTTACTGGCGCGTGAACTGCGTGAGCAAGCTAATGTGGCATTAATGTTCCTGACAGGACGCGATAACGAAGTTGATAAGATCCTTGGACTGGAAATTGGCGCAGACGACTACATCACGAAGCCATTTAATCCGCGTGAGTTAACTATTCGTGCACGTAATCTGCTGTTACGCACCATGAACTTACCGCTGCCTAATGAAGAGCGTCGTCAGGTCGAGAGCTATAAGTTCAACGGCTGGGAACTGGATATCAACAGCCGTTCATTGATCAATCCCAACGGTGAGCAGTACAAACTGCCGCGCAGTGAGTTCCGCGCCATGCTGCACTTCTGCGAAAATCCCGGCAAAATTCAGACCCGTGCTGATTTGCTGAAAAAAATGACCGGACGCGACCTGAAACCTCACGATCGTACCGTTGACGTCACCATCCGCCGTATTCGTAAACATTTCGAATCCACACCGGATACGCCAGAAATCATCGCTACCATTCACGGTGAAGGCTATCGTTTCTGCGGTGACCTGCAAGAGTAACGGCCTCAGAAAAACGCCCTTTCGGGCGTTTTTTTATGCGTTAATGCCAGGGCATAATCGGCACGGCACTCAGCGCATTTTTCGGCGAACCATCCACCACCTTATCCGAATACGCCAGGTAGACCAGCGCATTGCGCTTGCTGTCAAAGAAGCGAACAACCTGCAACTTCTTGAAAATCAGGGAAGTACGCTGGCGAAACACAACGTCACCCTGCGCTTTTCCTTTGGCGATCTTATCACTTAACTCAACCGGTCCGGTTTGCTGACAGGAAATAGCGGCGTCAGACGTGTCCTCTGCGAGTCCCAGTCCGCCCTTAATCCCGCCCGTTTTGGCCCGACTGATATAGCAGGTTACATTTTTAACATCAGGATCATCGAACGCTTCCACCACAATTTTGTGGTCCGGCCCAAACATCTTAAATACGGTATCGACCGAGCCAATCTCTTCGGCCAGCAGCGAACTGGAAAATAGCAGACCGGCGAAGGTGGCGATCGCAAGACGAGTTATTGTCATGAGTTACCATTGCAAATGTAATAGATGAGCATGTAATGTACTGTCAATTGATACAATAACCAATGCAAAAAGGGTATAAACTCCCGCGTTAGTGAATAGTACAACTACCCCAATCAAAGCCGATCACGTCTTTACGCTATAAGTACTATTATTCGTCGACTTCATTTAGCTGCGCCACCAGAGTATGAGGATGTTTTATGGACCAAGCCGGTATCATTCGCGATTTGCTTGCCTGGCTGGAGAGCCATTTGGATCAACCCCTTTCACTGGATAACGTTTCCATTAAGGCAGGTTATTCTAAATGGCATCTACAACGGATGTTCAAAGATGTCACCGGGCACGCCATCGGCGCTTACATCCGGGCACGGCGTCTTTCTAAAGCCGCCGTCGCGCTTCGCCTGACCAGTCGCCCGATTCTTGATATCGCCTTACAGTATCGGTTCGATTCCCAGCAGACCTTTACGCGTGCCTTTAAAAAGCAGTTTAATCAAACCCCTGCATGGTATCGCCGTTCATCTGACTGGAACTCCTTCGGCATTCGCCCACCGATTCGCCTGGGCAATGACACACTGCCGGAACACCAGTTCGTTACGCTGCCGGAAACCGTACTGTTTGGTCAGACACAGAGCTACACCTGCACGCTGGAACAAATTTCCAAATATCGTGATGAAATGCGCCTCCACTTCTGGCGGCAGTTTCTGCTGGAAACGGATACGGTGCCGCCAGTGCTTTACGGTCTGCACCAGGTCCGTGCCAGTCATGAAAAGGATGATGAGCAGGAGATTCTGTATACCACGGCGGTGCCTGTGGACAGCGCAACGAATATGCACTCCGGGCAGAACGTCAGCCTGGAAGCAGGCGACTATGTGCAGTTCAACTATGCAGGTCCCCGCGTAGATTTGCAGGAATTTATCCTGTTACTGTATGGCACCTGCATGCCGACACTGGGACTGACTCGCCGTCAGGGCCAGGATATTGAACGTTTTATTACCCATGGCGGAAAGAAACGGACCGAACCCCCAGCAGATATTAAGTGCGAGTATCTGATCCCGATTCGCCGTTAATCGCGTTTGTGATTATGCCGTCGCGATGACGGCATAATCTGTCAACTTACCGCTGGAGTTCGTCCAGCGCGGGCTCGTCAAGATGCGAAATATCTCCCGCCGTTTCGACCACCCAGCCCGCTGCCAGCCAGGCGCTTTGTTGATGATCAACGCGGGAAATCGAACAGTTACGCAGACGAAGACGACGTTCCGCATACGCAGGCAATCCCAGAATGGTGCTCACCAGCACGCCCAGCGCCATACCATGGCTGACAATCAAGGGGCGGCTGCCAGCCGGTAACGCCAGGCAGGCATTCAGGGCATCCTGCATACGCTGCGCCAGTTCTGTCATGGATTCGCCCTGCGGAATACGGCCACCCTCAGTGCCGTTAACCAGCGACGCGCGCCAGCCCTCTTCTTCCGCACTCAACTCGTCCAGCAGGCGTTTTTCCAGCACGCCCATATTCAGTTCGCGCAGGCGGGCGTCAAAGGTGACATCGCAGCCGCAGGCATCGGCAATGATTTCTGCCGTACGTCGGGTACGTCCTAAGTCGCTGGAAATGATATGGGTGATACCTGCGTGTTTAATCCGTTCACCGACCTGACGGGCCTGGTGCTCGCCTTTTGCCGTCAGCGGACTGTCGGAGTGCCCTTGAATGCGGCGTTCTGCATTCCATACCGTTTCACCGTGACGAACAAGATAGACCTGTAGCATGCGTAGTTTCCGTTATACTGCGACCAAAATCGCCTTTATTACCTGAGGGTTCAATTAATTATGTACCATGTCGTCGCAGCTACCACCAATCCAGCGAAGATTCGTGCGATTGCTCAGGCATTCAACGACGTTTTCGGCGAGGGATCCTGCCATACAGAAGGGGTGGAGGTCGAGAGCGGCGTGGCAGCACAGCCCCTCTCTAATCTTGAAACCCGCACCGGCGCACGTCAGCGCGTCATGAATGCCCGTCAGGTTCGCCCGGAAGCCGATTTTTGGGTCGCGATTGAAGCAGGCATTGAAGAAGAGAGTGCGTTTGCCTGGATAGTGGTGGAAAACCACAAGCAGCGGGGTGAATCACGTTCAGCCAGCTTTACGCTGCCGCCGCCCGTGATGGCGGGTTTACGTGAAGGCCGTGAACTGGGCGACGAGATGGCGCGCCTGACCGGCATAGAAAACATTAAACACAAAGGCGGTGCGATAGGCACGTTAACCCATGGTCTGCTCAGCCGCTCCAGTGTGTATCATCAGGCGTTAATTCTGGCGCTCTGCCCGTTTACACATCCTTATTACGCGTAATCGACTCCGGGTGGCGCAGTTGGGCCTCCAGCCAGCGCTTGAGTGCGGGAGGCGCCTCTTTCAGGCTGTTCGATCCCCGGGTGATGGTCGCGATGCCGACGCCAAGCTCATTTTTCAACTCACGCTGGCTCATGTCGCCGTTCAGCAGCGATTCGATGATACGCAGACGTGTGCCAAAGGCTTCACGCTCATCGGGCGTCATCATGAGTTGCAGGAGCGGTAACGCATGCTGGTCGGCAAACGCCTGCTGAATCAGATCAACAAAACGTAGCCAGTTCGACTCCGCAGCCTGTTCAGTTTCGGGTGGCACAGCAGGTTGGTTCATGAGAGGGCTTCCGTACTCACTAAAGAGTACGGAAGCTTAACACAGCTAGTAACGGCGATTCCACTCAGCATCTGACAGGATCTTGTCAGGCTGGCCCAGGAAGTAGCGATAGTAGGCATCATAAGCCAGCACATTCTTCACGTAACCCCGCGTTTCGGAAAACGGAATGGTTTCGATGAAGGCGACGGCACTCAGATTGCCCGCGGTGCTGTTTTGCCAGGTCCGTACGCGACCGGGCCCGGCGTTGTAGGCCGCCGAGGCGAAGATCCGGTTCTTATCAAACTGCTGATAGACATAATCCAGATACTGCGTGCCAATCTGGATATTGGTTTGCGGATCGAACAGCTGAGACGGATTCACATAGCCAGGAATGCTAAACATCTTCACGGTATGCGTGGCGGTGGCGGGCATAATTTGCATCAGGCCACTCGCACCGACCGGGGAACGCGCTTTCGGGTTCCACGCACTTTCCTGACGGGAAATCGCCATCGCATAGCTCTGCGGAATGGTTTTCCCCTGTGTGTTCTGCTTATAAAGATTCTGCCATGCCAGCGGGAAGCGTTCTTTCAGGCTGTCCCACATTTTTGCGGTGATGGTGGCCTGTACGCTGAGATCCCACCAGTCCTGCTCGCTTGCGTAACGCGCCAGCATCTGCTGCTGGACATGGTTTTTGCTGTTAATCAGGTTGGCCCATTCGCTTCGCGCCAG
Organism: Pantoea sp. BR_17; assembly: GCF_041955125.1. Taxonomy (NCBI): domain Bacteria; kingdom Pseudomonadati; phylum Pseudomonadota; class Gammaproteobacteria; order Enterobacterales; family Erwiniaceae; genus Pantoea; species Pantoea sp. BR_17. The sequence continues at coordinate 195,212 of NZ_JAVAXT010000002.1, forward strand.
ATTATCCAGCCCCCAGTACATCAGCTCGCGAACCCGGGCCAGCTCGGGCCCCTGTATCGTGGCGCTGTCGGGTTTCGGTGCGGCATCTACCTGCAGAGGATAATTCACGCCCAGACGCTGTGCAGCCACCATCGGGTAAAAGCCGCGTGACGTCATCAGTTTGCGCAGAATCTCATCGGCTTCTTCTTTGCGATCTTTGGAATAGAGCAGATCGGCCTGCCAGTATTGCCATTCGTCTTTCTCTTTCGCTTCTACCGGCAGACGGGCAATCCAGGTATTCAGGCCACGACGGTCATTTTCACTCAGCGCCAGGCGGACGCGCCGCTCCAGCAAGGCAGTTGATTCGCTGTTCATCACCACCGCATCGCGCCAGCGCGCTTGCTCAGAAGTCAGATCGCTGCCCATCATGCGCCAGACCACAATCTCCTTCAGCGCCTGCTCATCCTCCGGCCCCATTTTTTGCGCCCGGACCAGTTCGGGAATCATGCTGCGGGCATTTTCCATATCGGCACGCGCCACACGGGCGAAGGCAAAGATAGTGGCCTGGCGCGTAAAGTCGGTGGCGCCAACGCTGTTGGCAAAAGTCGTTACGGACTGGGGATCTTTCTGCAGCGTCAGTAAGGCATCCGACATCGTCTTGTAATCAGCGGGCAGCATCTTCGCCAGATAGCTGACCAGGCTGTCATTGCCCGCTTTCATCGCCAGACGAATGCGCTCCAGCACCGTAATAGGCGAGAGCTGCCCTGAGGCCTGCCAGACTGAAAACAGCTTGTCACAGTCATTCGGCAAGGCGGTGCCGCGCAGCCAAATCGCTTTTGCGCCCGCAAAGGCCGCCTGCTGCTGACCGGTAGACCATTTTGCATAATACCAGTTGCAGCGCGCCTGCACCGGCGTCGGTTCATCCGGGCTGAAATTCAGTACGCCTTGCCAGTCCTGACGATGGGCCAGCACGTTCACAAACCGTGTTTTCAGCGACCGTGCCGGGGGCAAGGTGGGATACTTTTGAATGAAGTTCTGCACCGCCAGGCTGGTTTCCTGATCGAGATCCTGCGCCAGCAAACGGTATTCTAAGTAGGGATAAAGCGGATAATCCTGCAGCGTCGGTAACAGTTGATCGACTGTCGCCATCTGGTTACTGTCCCACGCCTGTTTAATCTGTTGATATCGTTGCCGTTGTTGATCAAGCGAATCAGCCCATGCGCTGCCGGCCATGCTCACCAGGCAGATCCCTATCATCCCGTTACGCCACTTCTCCACGTAAATCTCCTCTGTTGCTGGGCTCTGGCAGGGTGCCAGACGTTATTCATGCTAACCAGGGGAAGCCACTCTTGCCATGTTCTTCACAAAATTTACCTTTGCGCAGGCGTGGCGCACCGCAATGTCACACGTTCTGCGCTACGGCTGTGCATTTTATCATCACATAAACTTATGGCATGCCGCTTTATCTCTTTGATTCATCAAGTTAAAAATCTGGCACAGCCTTTGCTCTGTTGAATGCCATCTTGTATACCAGTTGGAATTTATTGCATGGCTTCAACATCTGGCTTGACCCTTAGCGAATGGCAGCAACGCGCCCGGCAGCACCCACAGCAGCTTCACACGTTGCTGGCAACCCACCTGGCGGAACAGGAACCCAGTGATAATGCCTGGATCTGTCTTGCCAGTCCGGCGCAACTCGAAGCACAAATCACGCCGCTTCTGGCACGCTATCAGCAGGATCCCGACGCGCTTCCTTTGTTCGGTGTGCCGTTCGCGGTCAAAGACAATATTGATGTCGCAGGCTGGCCGACCACCGCCGCCTGCCCGGCGTTTAGCTACACCGCTGAAGAGGATGCCTTTGTGGTGGCTCGCCTGAAAGCAGCAGGTGCGGTGGTCATCGGCAAAACCAACCTTGATCAGTTTGCAACCGGCCTGGTGGGCACACGCTCACCTTATGGCGCGGTGTGTAATACCTTTGATCCGGATTTTGTCAGTGGCGGATCCAGTTCCGGATCGGCCTCGGTACTGGCGCGTGGCCTGGTGGCTTTCTCACTCGGCACTGACACCGCCGGGTCAGGTCGGGTGCCGGCAGGGTTTAACAATATTGTCGGCCTGAAACCGACAAAGGGCTGGTTCTCTGCCCGTGGTGTGGTCCCGGCCTGTCGCCTGAACGATACGATTTCGGTGTTTGCGCTGACGGTTGAAGACGCCTTTACCGTGGCCAGCCTGGCCGGTGGCTACGACGAGAAAGACGCCTATTCGCGCGTGAATCCCCGTACGGCCCCAGCAGGCATGAAAGCCCGTCCTGATTTCGCCATTCCGGCTACACCGGAATTTTACGATGATGCCGCCGCCGAAGCCGCCTGGGATGCCGCGCTCAGCGCACTGAAGGCGACCGGCGCGACGTTGCATCCCATTGACTTTACCCCTTTCCGCCAGCTCGCCGAGCAGCTTTATCAGGGTCCGTGGGTCGCCGAGCGCACCGTCGCCGTAGGCGAGATGCTTAACCAGCCAGAGAACATGGATCCGGTGGTCCACGGCATTGTGGCGAATGGCCTGAAGTACAGCGCCGTGGATGCCTGGCAGGCCGAATACCAGCGTGCCGAACTGGCCCGGCACATTCAGCAGGTTCTGGCCTCGTTTGATGCGCTGGTGGTGCCCACCTCGCCCACCATTTACACGCTGGACGAAATGCAGCAGGAGCCGGTGCTGTATAACGCGCATTTTGGCACTTATACCAACTTCACTAATCTGGCCGATCTTGCTGCACTGGCCCTGCCCGCCCCGTTCAGAAACGACGACCTGCCGGCGGGCATTACGCTCATCGCTCCCGCCTGGCATGACCGCGCGCTGGCGCAGTTTGGCCTGCGCTGGCAGCAGGCTCTGGCCCTGCCTCTCGGCGCAACCGGCCTGCCACTGCCGCCCTCCCCGATGGCGCTTCCTCCATCCCACGATCATGTTCGTGTGGCCGTCGTCGGCGCACACCTGACCGGGATGCCCCTTAATTTCCAGCTCACCACGCGCCAGGCCGTTCTGGTGGAAGAGACGCAGACCGCCAGCCAGTATCGCCTGTTTGCCTTATTAGAGGGTCCGATTAAGAAACCCGGCCTGATGCGCACAGAACAGGGGACGGCCATTACCGTTGAACTCTGGGATATCCCGCTGGCGCGCTTCGGTGAGTTTGTGGCGGAAATTCCTGCCCCACTGGGCATTGGCAATCTGACGCTTGCCGATGGACGTGTGGTGAAAGGCTTTATTTGTGAAGGTGCCGCGCTAACCGGCGCGCTGGAAATCACTGAATTTGGCGGCTGGCGTAACTGGCTTGCCTCGCCTGGGAGTAACTAATTATGTTCAGCACAGTCCTGATTGCTAACCGGGGTGAAATTGCCTGTCGCGCCATCCGCACGCTGAAACGTCTGGGCATTGAAAGCGTGGCCGTGTTTTCCGATGCCGACCGCAACGCGCAGCATGTGAAAGAGGCGGATATCGCCGTGGGTCTGGGCGGCGACAAAGCCAGTGACAGCTATCTGCGCGTCGACAAAATTCTGGCGGCGGCGCAGGAAACGGGCGCCCAGGCGGTCTGGCCCGGCTATGGTTTTCTGTCAGAGAGTCTGCCCTTTGCTGCCGCCTGTGAACAGGCCGGTATCGTGTTTGTCGGTCCCACGGCTGCGCAAATTGGCGAGTTTGGGCTGAAACATCGCGCCCGTGAGTTAGCCGCGCAGGCCGGAGTACCGATGACGCCAGGCACGCCGCTGCTCAACACACTTGATGACGCCCTCAGCGCAGCCGAATCCATCGGTTATCCGGTGATGTTAAAAAGCACGGCAGGCGGCGGAGGCATTGGGCTGACGCGCTGTGCCGACGCCGGGGCACTGCGCAATGCCTGGGAGAGCGTCCGTCGACTGGGCGAACAATTCTTTAGTGACGCCGGCGTTTTCCTCGAACGCTGTATCGATCATGCCCGCCACGTGGAAGTGCAGATCTTCGGTGATGGCAAGGGCACCGTGGTGGCGCTGGGCGAGCGCGACTGTTCGCTGCAACGCCGCAACCAGAAAGTGGTGGAGGAAACCCCCGCGCCCTGCCTGCCCACGGCCACGCGCGCGGCGTTGCTCGCCTCGGCCGTTCGGCTGGGTGAGGTAGTCAATTACCGCAGCGCGGGGACCGTAGAATACATTTATGATGCACAGCAGGACGCCTTCTATTTCCTGGAAGTGAATACCCGCCTGCAGGTTGAGCATCCGGTCACCGAATGCGTCACCGGCCTCGACCTGGTGGAATGCATGTTGCGCGTCGCCGCTGACGAAGCGATCGACTGGCCGCGCCTGCAGCAGGCACCGCAGGGCGCGTCGATTGAAGTCCGTTTGTACGCCGAAGATCCGTTAAAAAACTTCCAGCCCAGCCCCGGCGTGCTCACGCATGTCAGTTTTCCTGACGATGTCCGTGTGGACAGTTGGGTGACGACCGGCAGCGAGGTTTCCAGCTATTACGATCCGATGATCGCCAAGCTCATCGTCCATGCGGACACGCGAGAGGCGGCGCTGAAAAAACTGCAATGCGCACTGAACGCCACACAACTGCACGGTATCGCCACCAATCTTGATTATCTGCGGCAGGTCGTGGCCACCGAGGCGTTCCGTAGCGGCAAGGTCTGGACACGTTTTCTGGACAGCTTTACGCCCGCGGCAGCCGTAGTCGAAGTGCTGCAGGCGGGCACGTTCAGCTCCATCCAGGACGTGCCGGGCCGTCTGGGTTACTGGAATATCGGCGTACCGCCGTCAGGTCCGATGGATGATTATGCCTTCCGCCTTGCCAACCGCATCGTCGGAAATCACGAGTCGGCGGCCGGGCTGGAATTTACCCTGCAGGGCCCAACGCTGCGCTTTCATTGCGCGGCGACCCTTGCTCTCACAGGGGCAGACTGCGGTGCCACGCTGGATGGCATCCCTGTCAGCAACTGGCAGCCGATAACGGTCAATGCTGGCCAAACGCTGACACTGGGTCGCGCCCAGCGCGGTTGCCGCTGTTATCTGGCTATCCGTAACGGCTTTGATGTCCCGGAATACCTTGGCAGTCGTTCCACCTTTTCTCTGGGCCAGTTTGGCGGGCACGCCGGTCGCACGCTTCGGGTTGCCGATATGCTGCCTGTCTCGCAACCGTCACTGGCAGCCTGCACCACGCCCGCGCCGGTCAGCGCTCCGCAGGCACTCAGCCCGGCGCTGATCCCAACGTACACCAGCGAATGGCACATTGGTGTCCTGTACGGACCGCACGGCGCACCTGACTTTTTCACCCAGGCCGCCATCGATGAATTCTTTGCCAGCGACTGGCAGGTTCACTACAACTCCAACCGCCTTGGTGTACGTCTGGTCGGGCCTAAACCGGCCTGGACGCGCGCTAACGGCGGTGAAGCGGGCCTGCATCCGTCCAACGTGCACGACTGTGAATACGCGATTGGCGCAATCAACTTCACCGGTGACTTTCCGGTCATCCTGACCCACGACGGTCCCAGCCTCGGCGGCTTTGTCTGCCCGGTGACGATAGCCAAAGCCGAACTGTGGAAGGTCGGCCAGGTCAAACCGGGCGATAAAATTCGCTTCCATCCCATCAGCGTCGAAGAAGCCGTCGCGCTGGAAAATGCCCAGTTGCAGGTCATCGCCACGTTGCGTCCGCACACGGCGCAGACGTTTGACGTGCCGTCGCTGGCCGACAACCGCTTTGGCTCCGCTACCGTGCTCGCCGCCGTTGCCGCCACCGACACCACACCGCAGGCGGTATATCGTCAGGCCGGCGATAAATACATTCTGATCGAATATGGCGACAACGTGCTGGATCTGGCGCTCCGCCTCCGTGTTCATCTGCTGATGGCGTCGCTGCGTGAGCGACCGGTTGACGGCATCGAAGAGCTCTCCCCCGGCGTGCGTTCACTGCAAATTCGCTATGACAGCCTTACCCTGTCGCAGTCCCAGTTAATGTCCGAGCTGCTGGCCCGGGAAGCCATGCTCGGTGATGTCAGCACGCTGAAAGTGCCCTCTCGCATTGTCTGGATGCCGATGGCGTTTGAAGACAGCGCTACGATCGGTGCCGTCGGACGTTATAAAGAAACCGTGCGCGCCAGCGCGCCCTGGCTACCCAATAATGTCGATTTTATTCAACGTATCAATGGATTATCCGATCGTGAACAGGTCCGCGATACGCTGTTCAATGCCAGCTACCTGATTTTGGGCCTGGGCGATGTTTATCTGGGTGCACCCTGCGCGGTGCCGATTGATCCCCGCCATCGCCTGCTCAGCTCCAAGTACAGTCCGGCCCGTACCTTTACCGCAGAGGGCACCGTCGGCATCGGCGGCATGTACATGTGCATTTACGGCATGGACTCTCCCGGCGGTTACCAGCTGGTCGGCCGTACGTTACCCATCTGGAACACCTTCCTGAAAAACCCGCAGTTCGGTGCCGGTGAGCCCTGGCTCCTGCGCTTCTTCGATCAGGTGCGCTTCTATCCGGTGAGCGAAGAGGAACTGGCGCAACTTCGTGATGATTTCCGCGAGGGCCGTGCTGCGCTGCGTATCGAAGAAACTGAATTCGATTTTGCCGCTCACCAGGCGTTTCTGGCGGCGAACGCCGACGACATTGCGGCGTTTCGCCAGCGCCAGGCCGCGGCATTTGAGCAGGAGGTCCGGCTCTGGTCGCAGGAGGAGCCGGAAGCCCCCGCTTCCACTGAGGCCGAGTCAGACGCGCCCGCTGAGGATAACAGCGCGCAGGCTGTACAGGCAGATATGAACGGCAACATCTGGAAAGTGCTGGTGCAGGCGGGCGAGACGGTGAATGCCGGACAAACGCTGGTGATTGTTGAGGCAATGAAAATGGAACTGGCCATTACGGCTCCCTGCGCGGGTCGGGTGAAACGCGTGGCCTGCCAGGCCGGCCGCCCTGTCAGCCCTGGCGACACGCTGCTGTGGCTGGAATAAGGAGCGCCGATGACGACCCGATCAACACGAAGCAAAGCCCGCCCGGAAGCACTGGCAGAACGGGTTTACCAGGCACTGAAAAACGACATTTTTGAGTTCCGCCTGATGCCCGGCGACCGCTTCAGCGAAAGTGAGATTGCAGAGCGCATGGCAGTCAGCCGCACCCCGGTTCGCCAGGCCCTGTTCTGGCTGGAGCGTGAAGGCTATGTCGACGTGTGGTTTCGCAGCGGCTGGCAGGTGAAAGCCTTTGATTTTGCCTACTTCGAAGAGCTGTACGATTTGCGTACCGTCCTGGAGTGCGAGGCGGTCACGCGCCTGTGTGCGCTGCCGCCGACCCAGTGCGCCGACCGGCTACGCGAGCTGTATCAGTTCTGGTGTGAAGCCGCGCAGGTAGAAGATGGCAAGCGGGTTTCACAGCATGATGAGGCGTTTCATATGACGCTGGTCGCCGCTGCGGGCAATGCGGAAATGGCGCGGATCCATGCCGAGCTGACAGAGAAAATCCGCATTATCCGGCGGCTTGATTTTACCCGGGAAGATCGTATCGCGGCGACCTATCGCGAACACGCACAGATTTTGCGAGCCATTTTATTGCAAGAGACCCGCGACGCCCGCCAGATCCTGACAGGGCACATTGCCGTCAGTAAAGCGGAGGTCAGAAAAATCACGCTACACATGCTCCAGCAGGCCCGGCTTCAACCCATTGAATAACGTATCCATACCATTAGGGGTTTACCATCGATGAAAAGACGTTCATTGCTTAAAGCTTTTGCTCTCTCAGCTACCGTCGCGGGCATGGGGTTCGCCTGGAGCGCTCAGGCGGCTGACACCATCAAAGTAGGCATCATGCACTCCCTTTCCGGCACCATGGCCATTTCTGAAACGCCACTTAAAGATGTCGCCCTGATGACCATCGATGAAATTAACGCCAAAGGCGGCGTGCTGGGGAAAAAACTGGAGCCCGTAGTGGTGGATCCGGCCTCAAACTGGCCGCTGTTCGCCGAGAAAGCCCGGCAACTGCTGACCCAGGACAAAGTGGCTGTGGTGTTTGGTTGCTGGACCTCGGTATCGCGCAAATCCGTGCTGCCGGTCTTTGAAGAACTGAATGGTCTGCTCTTCTATCCGGTGCAGTACGAAGGTGAAGAGATGTCGCCGAACGTCTTTTATACCGGTGCAGCTCCAAACCAGCAGGCGATTCCGGCGGTGGAATACCTGATGAGCCAGGATGGCGGCGGGGCCAAACGTTTCTTCCTGCTGGGAACAGATTATGTTTATCCCCGCACCACCAACAAGATTTTACGCGCCTTCCTGCATTCAAAAGGCGTGCAGGATAAAGATATCGAGGAAGTGTACACCCCGTTTGGCTACAGCGATTACCAGACCATCGTCTCTAATATCAAGACGTTCGCCGCTGGCGGCAAAACCGCGGTGGTCTCCACCATCAATGGCGATTCCAACGTACCGTTCTACAAGGAGCTGGCTAACCAGGGCATCAAAGCCACCGATATCCCGGTCGTAGCCTTCTCGGTGGGTGAAGAGGAACTTCGTGGGATTGATACTAAACCGCTGGTCGGTCAGCTGGCAGCCTGGAACTATTTTGAATCCTTAGATAATCCGACCAACGCGAAATTTGTTGCCGACTATCGGGCTTATGCAAAAGCGCACAATCTGCCGAATGCCAGCACCGTGGTAACCAATGACCCGATGGAAGCCACCTACGTAGGCATTCATATGTGGGCGCAGGCCGTCGAGAAAGCCGGTACGACCAATGTGGATAAAGTGCGTGCGGCCATGGCCGGTCAGACCTTTAAGGCCCCGGACGGGTTTACCCTGACGATGGATCAGACCAACCACCATCTGCACAAACCCGTGATGATTGGCGAAGTTGAAGAAAACGGTCAGTTTAACGTGGTCTGGCAGACGGACAAACCGGTACGTGCCCAGCCCTGGAGCCCGTATATTCCCGGCAATGATAAAAAACCGGATCATCCCGTGAAAACGACGCAGTAAAACTCAGACCGCCCTCGCGCTGGCTGTGAGGGCGGCCGTCAGGACATCCTATGCTCGCCCTTTTGATGAGGCTCACCATGATGCTTCGCCTGAATTTTTTAGCGTTATTGCTGCTTCTGCCGCTGTTTGCCAGCGCCGGACCCGCTACGGACTTTGCCGCCGCCAGCCGAACTCAGCAGGCCGATCTGCTGCAACAGTGGGCCGCTGCGCCAGATGCCCGCCGTTTACCCTTGCTGGAAGCGTTAAAAGCGGAAACCGTCGTAACGGATCAGGACCACCATCCCTTTAGTAAAACCGGGAATACGCTTCAGCCACTGGATGACGCCGCACAGCCCAACGGCGACGTTAAAAAGCTGTTTATGAACAACCGCCTGCGTGTACTGGTCGCCAGTGCTCTCGCCGCCCATCAGTTGGTAAGCCCTGATGCCGGCGTGCGCCTGCGCGCGGCGCAACAGTTACAAAACGACGCGGCCGCTGACCTGCTTCCGCTCATAGAGAAACGCCTCAGTGTTGAAACGGATCCTCAGGTTCATGCTGCGCTGGCCATGACGGCGGCCAGTCTGCAGTTGACCAGCCCGCAGCCGATGGTGCGGCTTAGAGCGGTCAAACTGCTGGGCGAATCCAGCGATCCTAATACTCAGGCCAGCCTGCAGCGCCTGACGCAGCCCGCAGCCGAGCCCGATGAAACGGTACGCGAGGCAGCGGCAGACAGCCTGAAGCAGATGAAAAGTCGCCTGATGTGGGGCGATCTGCTGGGACAGGCATTCAGCGGGCTCTCGCTGGGATCGATCCTGCTGCTGGCCGCGCTGGGCCTGGCCATCACCTACGGTCTGCTGGGGGTGATCAATATGGCGCACGGTGAAATGCTGATGCTGGGCGCGTACGCCACCTGGCTGGTACAAAACCTGTTTCAGCAGTTTGCTCCGCAGTATATCGCCTGGTATCCGCTGCTGGCGCTGCCGGTCGCGTTTCTGATGACGGCAGCCATTGGAATGGCGCTGGAGCGCACCATCATTCGCCATTTGTATGGCCGCCCGCTGGAAACCCTGCTCGCGACCTGGGGCATCAGCCTGATGCTGATTCAGCTAGTGCGTATGCTGTTTGGTGCGCAGAACCTGGAGGTCGCCAATCCCGCCTGGCTGTCGGGCGGATTGCAGGTGCTGCCCAATCTGGTTCTGCCCTGGAACCGCATTGCAGTCATCCTGTTCGTGGTGTTTGTGCTGATACTAACCTGGCTGCTCCTCAACCGTACGCGGCTGGGGATGAACGTGCGCGCCGTCACCCAAAACCGGACCATGGCCGACTGCTGTGGCGTGCCGACGGGCCGCGTGGACATGCTGGCATTTGGTCTGGGTTCCGGTATCGCGGGGCTGGGCGGCGTCGCCCTGTCGCAGTTAGGCAATGTCGGGCCAGAACTGGGCCAGGGCTACATCATCGACTCTTTCCTGGTGGTGGTGCTGGGCGGCGTCGGCCAGCTTGCCGGAACCGTGGTCGCCGCACTGGGACTGGGCATTCTCAACAAAGTGCTGGAGCCGCAGATGGGGGCCGTATTGGGGAAAATCCTTATTCTGGTGTTGATCGTGCTGTTTATTCAAAAACGTCCGCAGGGACTGTTTGCCGTGAAAGGAAGGGTGACTGACTGATGACGCAACCTCTCACCTTACGTCTGACGCGTCAGGCACCGCGCCTGACGCTGGGCATTGGCGCAGTCGTTACGCTGCTGCTGCTGATCATGCCGTTCCTGGCACTGCTGCCCGCCTCGCATCCGCTGGCGATCTCCACCTATACCTTAACGCTGGTCGGTAAAATTCTGTGCTACGCCGTGGTCGCGGTGGCGCTGGATCTGGTGTGGGGTTATGCGGGCTTACTTTCTCTGGGGCATGGCCTGTTTTTTGCGCTGGGCGGCTATGCGATGGGCATGTACCTGATGCGCCAGGCCTCCGGGGACAGCCTGCCCGCGTTTATGACCTTCCTGTCCTGGGATCGGCTGCCGTGGTTTTGGGCAGGCACGCAGCATTTCGCCTGGGCGCTGTGTCTGATTGTCCTCGTGCCGGGCCTGCTGGCGCTGGTGTTTGGTTTCTTTGCCTTCCGCTCGAAAATCAAAGGCGTGTATTTCTCAATCATGACCCAGGCGCTGACCTATGCCGGCATGCTGCTGTTCTTTCGCAACGAAACTGGTTTTGGCGGTAACAACGGCTTTACCGGTTTTACGACCCTGCTGGGCTTTAGTGTGACCTCAACCAACACGCGCATCGGCTTGTTTATTGCTACCGTCATGCTGCTGTTAGCAAGCCTGGTGCTGGGCTTCGCGCTGGCCCGCAGTAAATTTGGCCGGGTGCTGACCGCTGTTCGGGATGCCGAAAACCGCCTGATGTTCTGCGGTTACGATCCCCGGGGTTTTAAGCTGTTCGTCTGGACCCTCTCGGCCATGTTATGTGGCCTGGCAGGCGCGCTCTATGTGCCTCAGGTTGGCATTATTAACCCCAGTGAAATGTCCCCGACCAACTCCATTGAAGCCGCTATCTGGGTCGCACTTGGCGGGCGCGGTACGCTTATCGGTCCGCTGCTCGGGGCCGCCATCGTCAACGGTGCGAAAAGCGTCTTCACCGTGGCTTTTCCGGAGTACTGGCTGTTTTTCCTGGGGATGATGTTTATTTTGGTCACGCTGTTTCTGCCGCGTGGCGTGATGGGTTTACTGCGCCGGAGAAAAGATGACTGAGACCCTGTTCACCCAAACTCTGCCAGCCGATCGTTATCGTGCCCGGCGCGATCCGGTCCTGCAGTTGGCTAACATCACCGTAACCTTTGAGGGGTTTCGTGCGCTTAACAATCTCTCTTTACAGATTGGCGTCGGTGAACTGCGCTGCATCATTGGCCCTAATGGCGCAGGTAAAACCACGCTGATGGACGTTATTACCGGCAAAACGCGTCCCGACACAGGGCAGGTCATTTACGATCAGGATAAAAACCTCATCGCCCTGTCGCCGGTCGAGATTGCCCGTAGCGGAATTGGGCGCAAATTTCAGAAGCCGACAGTGTTTGAAGCGCTGACGGTATTTGAGAATCTGGAGATTGCCCTGAAAACCACCAAAACCGTCTGGGCCAGCCTGCGTGCGCGCCTTGACAGCGCGCAACGGGATCGGATCGATGAGATCCTGACGCTGCTGCGGCTTAGCGCCGCCCGCCAGCGACCGGCAGGTCTGCTGTCGCACGGCCAAAAGCAATTTCTTGAAATCGGCATGCTGCTGGTGCAGGAACCGCACCTGCTGCTGCTTGATGAGCCCGCTGCGGGCATGACCGATGCGGAAACTGACTACACCGCAGAACTGTTTCGCAGTCTGGCGGGCAAGCATTCACTTATGGTGGTTGAGCACGATATGGGCTTCGTGGAAACCATTGCCGATCACGTCACCGTTTTGCATCAGGGAGCCGTACTGGCAGAAGGTTCCCTGCGCGAGGTACAGGCCAACGAGCAGGTCATTGACGTTTATTTGGGGCGCTAAATGTTACAGGTATCTGAACTGCATCAGTATTATGGCGGCAGCCACATTCTGCGTGGCCTGTCTTTTGAGGTTAAACAGGGTGAAGTCACCTGCCTGCTCGGCCGCAACGGTGTGGGGAAAACCACGCTGCTGAAATGCCTGATGGGCTTAATACCGGCTAAATCGGGCGAGGTGCGCTGGCAGGACAATATCATCAACGGGCGAAAGCCCCACCAGCGCGTGCAGGCCGGCATGGCTTACGTGCCGCAGGGGCGGGAGATTTTTCCGCGTCTGACGGTTGAAGAGAATCTGCTGATGGGCCTGTCACGCTTCTCATCCTCGCAGGCAAAGCAGGTGCCTGAAGAGATTTACCAGCTGTTTCCGGTATTGTTCGATATGAAATCCCGCCGGGGCGGCGATCTGTCCGGCGGCCAGCAACAGCAGTTGGCCATTGGCCGGGCGCTGGCCAGCCGTCCACAGTTGCTGATCCTCGACGAGCCTACCGAAGGGATTCAGCCTTCAGTGATCAAAGAGATTGGCCTGGTGATCCGCCAACTGGCACAGCGCGGCGACATGGCGATTCTGCTGGTCGAGCAGTTTTATGATTTTGCCGCGGACCTGGCCGACCGCTATCTGGTCATGTCGCGCGGTGAAATTATCCAGCGCGGGCGCGGTGAAGAGATGGAAACGGATAACGTGCGGAGCCTGGTCGCCATCTGATTCTCCTCCTGTCAGGCAGGTCGGCGCGCAGGCTGACCTGCCTGGATCGCGGCACCCTGCGCTTTCTTCCCACCTGAGCCATGCACGCCCACGGTACGCATCCGTGACCGGCCCGTTTCTTTTCCGTCGTTAAATTCTTGTGTAATAACGCACAAGACATCTTGTAATAAATAACAGTAAGTATAATAATTCTCATTTGCATTCAATGTGCATAACACCTTTGTCACATGACTTTCTGCGCCTTTCTTCTGCCGGGCGCGTTGTATTTGCCTTTGTAAGGGATAAACAATGAGAATGCCTTTTGGCCCGAAACGGTTAGCGCTACTGTGTTCCATCGCCATTGCCGCCCCTGCGGTCTCCTTTGCCGCCGATACGCTGGTGGTGACAGCAAAGCCGGAAGAAACATCGACCACGCCCACTGAAGGCTACACGGCGACCGTCAGTAAAGGGGCAACCAAAACCGATCGTCCTTTGATCACCACCGGTCAGTCCGTTTCGGTCGTGACGCGCCAGCAAATGGCCGATCAGGGCGCAATGGATGTGAATCAGGCGCTTAACTACACTGCAGGTGCCTTCACGAACTTCGCTGGCGCAGCCACCCGCTACGACACGGTCTCTCTGCGCGGCTTCCACGGCGGCGATGTCGATAACATTTTCCTGGACGGTCTGCGCCTGATGAGCGATCCCGGCAGCTATAACGTGCTGCAGGTCGATCCCTGGTTCCTCGACCGTATTGATGTGATCAAAGGTCCTTCTTCTGCCCTGTATGGACAGACGGTGCCGGGTGGCTTAGTGATGGAAAGCTCCAGACGTCCGCAGTATGCGCCTGAGGGACATTTCCGTTTGTCTACCGGCAACCATAACACCAACAGCGCTGCGTTTGATTACACCAATGCCATCAACGATCAGTGGGCGTTTCGTCTGACCGGCATAACGCGCAACAGTGATACGCAGTACGATCATACACGCGAAGAAAAATATGCGATTTCGCCTTCACTGCTGTGGCAACCTGATGAGGATACGTCACTCCTGCTGCGCGCTTATCTGCAAAAAGATCCGTCCGGCGGCTATCACAGTGCCGTGCCAGGGGACGGCAGCATCACCGAACATAACGGGCGTAAGCTCAGCACCGGTTTCTATGATGGCGACAGCGCGCTGGATCAGTTCAAGCGGCGGGAGCAGATTTACAGCGCGGAATTCGCTCACCGCTTTAATGAAACCTGGGCGTTTCGCTCGAATGCCAGCTACTCCCATTCCAATGTCGATCTGGATCAGGTTTATCAGATTGGCTGGGCATCACCGCAGTCAGAACTGCTCAATCGCAACTATTCCGGCTCGCGTTCGTCGCTGCAGGCGTACGCGATTGATAACCAGCTGGAAGCCGACTTTGATACCGGTCCGGTGGATCACAAGGTGGTGCTGGGTGCGGAATACCATCAGTACACGAACGATTTACGGGGTGCCAGCGGCCCGGCCAGTTCACTCAATGCGCTGAGAGGTCAGGCCATGGGCGTGAATCCGGCTTACGTGTTTACAAATTCACAGCGTCGTTACTATCAAACCGGCGTGTACCTGCAGGATGAGCTGAAATGGGACAAATGGCATCTGGATCTCTCAGGCCGCTACGATCGCATCGTGTCTGAAAACCGCCAGTACAGCACCGATACCCAATATCGTCGTCAGGATGATCACGTCAGTGGCCGGGCGGCGCTGCTGTATGCCTTCGATAACGGGATTTCGCCCTACGTCAGCTATAGCCAGGCGATTACGCCACAATCCCTTTCCGGACGGGATGGCAACCTGCTGAAGCCAACGACCTCGGAGCAGTATGAGACCGGCATTAAGTACCAGCCCGTGGGCACGTCCGATCTCTACTCCGCCGCGATCTACGACCTGACACAGAATGATGTCGGTAACCGCGTGGTAGTGGGCTCCTATTATGAACCGGCTGGCAAAGTGCACTCTCAGGGCCTCGAACTGGAAGCGCATAATCAGCTCACCCCGCGACTGAGCACGCTGGCGAGCGTGACGGTGAACCATGTGCGCTTCAAAGATTCCATCGACGGCAATAACGGCCACACGCCTTACGTGACGCCTGACTCGATGGCGTCTGCCTGGGCGAAATACCAGTTTGATGCGGGAATCAGCGTCGGTGCTGGCGTGCGTTACATTGGTCGGCAGTGGGCAGACAATGAGAACACCACACGTCTGCCTTCCGCTACGCTGTTTGACGCCTCGGTCCGCGCTGATTTAGGTGCCTGGAACAGCAACCTCAAAGGCGCGTTTGTGCAGCTTAATGCCAATAACCTGACCGATCGCGACTACGTTTCTGCCTGCTACGGCACGGGCTTCTGCTACTGGGGCGCAGAGCGCACCGTGGTGGCGACCGTCGGCTACGATTTCTGATCCCTGCCAGGGCGGCAATCCGTGCCGCCTGTCAGCGCTTATGCCACAGCGGCGCAATGTCGCCGCTGTTTTTCTCGCAGAAAAACACGTACTAACCACAGCCACAGCACACCACAGATCAGATTCAACAGGCTGAAGCCTGCGGTACCGCCATGAAAATAGGCCGCTTTGCCTGCCTCAATCCCAAAAGCAAAGACCACCATACTGACCATGCCCAGCATCGCTGCCACGCTGCCCTTCCCTGCCTGACTGGAAAATAACGTCAGTCGGTACAGTCCGGCATTGACCATCCCGCTGCCGAAGCCGTACAGGCTGAGGCCAGCAGTGAGCCCAATGTAGCTGTCCGCCTGCCATAACGTGCTCAGCGCAGCGATCAAAAGCCCTGTAACCACAGGCCAGGCCCCCAACCGTAACGGCTGCTCGACGGAGAGACGGCTGGCCAGTCGTCCCAGCGTGAGATTCCCGGCAATCATTGCCATAAAGACCGGCAGTTGAAGCAGTGCGTAATCCAGTCGGCTCAGGCCCAGACCGTGAATCAGGATAACAGGCGAAAGCGCGACCCATGTCAGGCAGGGAATCGTCACCAGGCCAATAGCCAGCGAACCGCACATCACCTGGCGGTCTTTTAGCAACGCATAATAGCCCGCCGCCAGCGACGGCAGCGATACGGAGGTGCGTCTGTCACCTGCGGTTTCCGGCATCGACAGGCCCAGGCCAATGAGCGACAGCGCGGCCAGAGCAGCGAAAAACAGAAACAGTGTGCGCCAGTCTGCGACGGCCAGAAACGCCGTACCCGCCAGCGGCCCGGCCAGCGGAGCCAGCAGCGCAACGTTCGCCATCAGCGCCATCATCTTTACGCTGAGTGCCTCGTCAAAAGCCTCCTGAATGGCGGCATAGCCCACCGCACCGATAAAGCACAGGCTGATGCCCTGCAGAAAGCGCAGCAGGATAAATGGCCCGATGCCCTGCACCCAGTGCGTCGCCAGACAGGTCAGCATAAAAAACGCAACACCGGTCAGCAGGACCGGACGGCGGCCCAGCTTGTCGGACAGCGGCCCCAGGAGCCACTGTAACAGCATCCCGCCCATCAGATAGGCGGTCAACGAGGTGGCCACCCACTCCGGGCCCACGTGAAAAGCCTGTGTGACCCGCAGCATGCCGGGCTGAATCATGTCATGGGCGAGATAGGTGGCAAACTCAAACAGCACCAGCGATAAAGGAAATAACAGATGTCGTCGCGTCAGGCGCGAGACAGGTTGAAAACGAGCCATCGTCAGTATTATCCAGTAAAACGAGAAAAACGCGGCCGCCAGGGCGACCGCGCTGATGGGAAGGCGGTGATGATCCCGTTAACGCCACCGGGCGACAGGATTCTCCAGCGTGCCGGCAAACTTGAGGTTTTCGGCAGGATCGGACAGGTTGATCATCTGCTGATTATTGGCCAGCTGCAGGCGGTTCAGACAGGAGCGGGTAAAGGTGGGCGCAAACATATCGTAGCGAGCAAATTTACTGGCCAGCTGCGGATGCGCCTGCTGATAATCCTTCACGCACTGTGCAACCAACTGCCAGAACTGACTCTCGGGCAGCGTGCCTGACTGGTGCAAAATCGCGCTGATAAAGCGGAAGATACAGTCAAAGACGTCGGTAAAAATCGACAACAGCTTCAGTTCTTCAGGCACGTCTACCGCCAGACGCTGGACGTTCTCCGGCAGTACCGCCTCCGGGTTCATGACGGCGATTTCTTCGCCAATGTCTTTCATGTAGGCGCTGACCGGCACATTGTTTTCCAGCAGCAGGATAAGGTTTTCGCCGTGGGGCATAAACACCAGATCGTGTTGATAGAAGCAGTGCAGCAGCGGACTGAGGTAACAGTTAAGGTAACGTTCAACCCACTGTGCCGCGGGGAGGCCTGAGTCGGCGATCAGTGCGGGCAGTAACGGCTGCTGATGGTGATCAACATGCAGGAACGCCGCCATGGTCATCAAGCGCTGGCCGGGCTGCAGATCAGGAACCGGATTATCGCGCCACAGGGCCGCAAACATTTTCTTATAGGCGGAATCGCCCTTAATGGCACGTTCGTAATGGCGGTTGTGATAGCCCACGGCGGCCACCTCGCGCAGGATGCGGAAGTTGCAGCGCTGAAGCCAGCTGTCGTTTGCCACCAGCGTTTCCAGCCATTCATTAATCGCAGGCGTGGTCGCCATATAGTACGGCGACAAGCCGCGCATAAAGCCCATGTTGAGCACCGACAGGGCGGTTTTCACATAGCGCTTGTGAGGCTGGCTGCGGTTAAAGAAGGTACGAATCGACTGCTGCGCCTGATACTGGTCATCACCGATGCCCAGATAAATAATGTCCCGACTGGCAATATCCGCCGCAAACACCGTCAGCAGCTTGTTCTGCCACTGCCACGGATGCACGGGCATAAAGATATAGTCCTCGGGTTCCACCCCGTGGCTTGTCAGCTGAGCCGCGAACCGATCCAGAATGGACTGCCCTAGCTCCTCCTGCAGCAACTGCGTATAGCTCAGCGCGCTGAGGCTGGAGAAATGTGCATGACGACGATGCACGGCTACCCAGATGAGATTTACCGGCGCGGCGGCCTCTGGAGCATAAGCCAGGTAATCCCGCGCATCGAAGCCGATGCGGCCGTTATTGGCGACGAAGCAGGGATGCCCTTCCGTCATGGAGGATTCCACGGTCTGGAAGTCCGCTTTTACCAGCGCCTGGCTGTCTGGATTCTGCTTCTGCAACTTAAATACGCTGCTGCATAAGGTGCTGCTGATCTCTTCCATGTAGGTGGCTAACAGCGCCTGAGGAATGCCGATCTGCGCATTAAACTCCTCAATAAACTGCAGCGCATCCAGCGGTAACGCCCGACCATTCTCCTGCTTTTCCAGTGAGGCAACGTCGATATCCCAGTGGTCCAGCGCCAGACGCTGAGCGGAAAAATGGTACTCTGCCTCGGCACCCGGCACGGCCAGGCGATAACGTCCTGGGTGCATTTCGTCGGGGACGATCAGCTTTTCATGCGCGAATTCGGCAATCGCTTTACGAATCAGTAAACGGTTAGCCTGCAGCCAGTGAGGTCCGGTGAGATGGGCACCGGTTAACAGTGAGGTGGCGTGATTCATTCGTGAGTCCTGCAGTAATGCCTGTTGATAATCGTCGCGCTGACAGAAGGCGAGCCAGGCGGTTTTGTGGCCCATATCAATGGTGTGCTGGTAGCGAAAACCCGCACGTTTGTTCAGGCGATGGATTTTGTCGTTGCGCACATCCGGTTCGACCACCACGCGACTGACCTCGGGGCGGCTGAACAGGTAGTCCATAACGGTGCTGAAGACCTGCCAGCTAAATTCCCTGACCGGGGTTTCCGCGGGCGCGATCAGAATATGCATGCCGTAGTCGTCCGGCTGAGCGGGATAGTATTTACCTACTTCATCCTCGCGGGCGCGATAGCATTCGACAAGGAAGGCCGGTTCACCATTGCAGCAGCCGATCAACGCCGCATGCGGATCCCTGGCCGTCAGCTGGTGGTAAAAGTCGGCGACCTGCTCTGGTGTGTCATTCTGCATTCCCCAGAAGCGGGCATAGTCGCGCGTCACCCAGCGATGAATCAGCGTGGCGTCAGCGGCCTGCATAGGGCGGAGGGTAAACTGGCCTGCCGGGCGGGCGGCAGTGAAAAGCGTTAACTGTGACATATTACGATTCCGATTGAGCCGGGAAAGTCTGGAAGGCAATCTGCCGTTCGACGGGATAGATCTCTTTGCCGGTGATTTCACGCAGCAGCACCGAATTGCGATAGCAGGCCATGCCCAGATCCGGTGTAACGAAGCCGTGCGTGTGCAGCTCCGCGTTCTGCACGAAGATCTGGTTGTGGCGATCAATGCTGTAGTTACGCTGAACGTCGTAACGGCCCTTCTCGTCCCAGCGCAGACGCTGGCTGATGCCTTCAATAAACATCGGCGGACGATACTGATAGCCCGTTGCCATCACCAGACCGTGCGTACGGCGGGTAAAGGCACAATCCTGCTCCTGCTGATGCAGCGCGAGCTCGAACTCTCCGTTGGGTAATGCGCGCATTCCGGTCAGTTCTGAATGGGTGAACAGATTAACGTTCAGCGCGCCATCCAGTTGCTTAACGTACATCAGATCGTAAATAGCGTTGATCAGCGTGCTGTTGATGCCTTTATAGAGATTTTTGTGGCGCGCATTCAGCGCATCGCGTTTCTCACCCGGCAGCGCGTGGAAATAGTCCACCCATTCTGGCGAGGTCATCTCCAGCGTCAGTTTGGTATATTCCAGCGGATAAAAGCGTGGCGCACGGGTTATCCAGTTCAGCTGATAGCCAAACCGATCGATCTCCGTAAGCAGATCGTAATAGATCTCTGCCGCGCTCTGCCCGCTACCCAGTACGGTAATGGACGGTTTTTTCTGCAAATCCGCCTTATTCGCCAGATACTGACTGGAGTGCGTAAAACGCGACCGGAATGGATGGCTGCAGGCAGGCAGCCAGGCTTCAGGACCGGTGCCCAACACCAGCCTGCGGGTCAGCCAGTCCTGCTGCTGCCCACTGACCGTATCGACTGCCCGCACGCGGTAGCACTGCAACGCTTCGTCGTAGCTCACATAGTCCACGCGCGTGTTCCAGCGCAGGTTACTCAGCTTTGAACAGGCCCACTGACAGTACTGGTTGTACTCTTTACGCATCAGGAAAAAGTCTTCGCGGATATAGAACGAATACAGTTTTCCTTTCTGCTTCATATAGTTCAGCAGACTGTAAGGACTGGTGGGATCGGCCAGCGTCACCAAATCGGCCATAAACGGCGTTTGCAGATGCGCACTTTCCAGCATCATGCCGGTATGCCAGTCAAAGCCCGGATTCTGATCCAGAAAGAGGCCATTCAGCCCTTCAATAGGTTCACTCAGACAGGCCAGGCTGAGATTGAAAGGACCGATGCCAATTCCGATAAAGTCATAAATGTTGTCGTTCATCGTACCGTTCTCACTGGTTAGCGGCTTGCAAAGTCAGGTCACGTGCCTGCTCCCGGCCGTAATGGACAATCAGGGCAATGACGTCTTCCATGTCAGCCACCGTAGTGGTGGGATTCAGCAGGGTAAATTTGAGGTACTGGTGACCCTCGACTTTCGTACCGGCGATCACCGCGTTACCCGAGCGGAACAGCGCCTTGCGGATACCGGCATTGATGGCATCCAGCTGTGCGGCCCGCATGTCAGGCCGGGGTACGAAACGGAAGATTTGTGTGGTCAGTTCAGGCGCATGCAGCACCTCAATGGACGGATGGGCTTTCAGCAACTGATGGGTTGCCTCGGTCAACGTCAGGATGGTATCGAATGCTTCCCCCAGCGCCGCCGGGCCCATGATGCGCAACGTCAGCCACATTTTCAGCGCGTCAAACCGGCGCGTCGTCTGAATACTTTTGTTGACCAGGTTTGGCGTCCCTTCCTGCTGGGCGCTGAGCGGATTGAGGTAATCGGCATGGTGCGTCACATGGCTGAGGTGCTGTTTATCGCGCACGAAAAACGCCCCGCAGCTGACGGTCTGGAAGAATGACTTGTGGTAATCCACCGTCACCGAGTCCGCTTTTTCGATACCACTGAGGCGCTGCCGCTGCGTTTCAGATACCAGCAGGCCACAGCCGTAAGCCGCATCAACATGCATCCAGATGCCGTACTGCTGACACAAATCCGCGATAGCGTTCAGCGGATCGATACTGCCAAAATCGGTGGTGCCACTGGTGGCCACGACGGCGATGGGAATCAGGCCCTGCGCATGGCAGTGCTCAATTTCGCGCTCAAGCTGTACGCTGTCCATGCGGTAGTGTTCGTCGTAATCCACGGAAATCACCGCATCGTAGCCCAGGCCAAGAATCGCCATCGACTTCTGAATACTGAAATGACTCAGTCGGGAGGTCAGCACGCGCCATTTCGCGGCCTCCGCCGGCAACCCTTTATGCTTGATCAGGTGACCCGGATGGTGCGTGGCGCACCAACTGTCCCGCGCCAGCAGCATCGCCATCAGGTTGGACTGCGTACCGCCACTGGTAAAGATGCCGTCTGCGCTCGCAGGCAGGCCGATGCGGCCCAGCGTCCAGTCAATGACCTTCTGCTCAATCAGCGTGCCGCCCGCGCTTTGATCCCAGGTATCGACGGAGCTGTTTACCGCCGCCATGATCTGCTCTGCCAGCAGCGAGGGCAGCACAACCGGGCAGTTAAGATGGGCGACATATTTGGGGTGGTGGAACCAGACGGCATCGCGCAGGTAAAGTGACCGCAGCTCTTCCAGCGCGGCTTCGTTGCTGCCCAGAGGCTGATCAAGGTCGACGGCGCTGAACGCCGGGGCCAGCTCATGGGGCAGGATTCCGCTGAACGGCTTCTCCACGCGCTGCACCGTGCTGCTGATCAGCGCCAGCGCCGCGTGCGTTTGCAGCTGCCACGCCGTAATCTGCGCCTCGTTAAAGATGACGTCCTGAGCCGCAGGAATATCTTCAGACAGATGTCGGCGCGGGACCGACAGAGTTTGCTTACGTAACACCATATCCTGTTCCTTTGTTTAAGACGTAAGTCGCCTGGCCGCCCCGGTAAAAGGGCAGCAGATCGTGCCAGACCGCACGTGTCAGTTCAGATTCGGTAATCTTTAGCCGGTACAGCTAACCCATCAGCCCTGAAAAATTGAGAATTTATGTTCGCAAAAATCCAAAAAACTACATTTTGTGTGGTTTATTTGTATTTACTGAGTGATTGTTAACGAAAATGACAACATAAATAATAATCATTATCATTCAATTTATGGAAGTGTAACCATTCTCATAAGTATGACTAATATCTATTTACGTGATCTTGATCACAAAAAGTAGGCGAAAGGAGCCGCCAGGCTGACAAAACAGGCTTCCCCACGGCCCTGATTCCGTAGGGAAGTGCTGTTTTCAAGATGTGAATACAGATGACGGGATGCAGAGGCTCAGCCCCGGCACGGTTCTACATTGCGGTCTGGGCATCAAGCCTGAATACACTGACGTTCTCAACCAGCGAGCTGACCTGCTGGTCTAATGCCCGTGCGGACTGGGCTGACTGCTGTGATAAGGTTGCGTTTTGCTGCGTCGCGGCATCCATATGCGTCACCGCCAAATTGACTTGTTCAATACCGGCACTCTGTTCAGCGCTGGCAGCAGAGATATTCTCCATGAGCGTACACAGCTGTTTTACGCTCTCAACGATCGCCTGCATGGATGCCCCCGCGCCTTTTACAAGTGAATTGCCTTGCGCAACCAGCGTCACCGATCGATCCGTGAGTCCCCGAATCTCGCGGGCCGCCGTAGCGGAACGCTGCGCCAGTGCACGGACCTCTGAAGCGACAACGGCAAAACCGCGTCCGTCGTTACCAGCACGGGCGGCTTCTACCGCCGCGTTAAGGGCCAAAATATTCGTCTGGAAAGCAATGCCGTCAATTACCGTAACGATGTCATTAATTTCGCGTGAAAACTGATGGATATCTTCCATGGCAATGACCACTTTTTCGACCACCTCACCGCCATCATCGGCGCGCTGGCGCGTATCACGTGCAATGATGCTGGCATGATGGGCATTTTCTGCATTGATTTTTACAACAGAGGTCAGTTGTTCCATTGACGCCGCCGTTTCTTCCAGCGCACTGGCTTGCGCTTCATTACGTGAAGAAAGCTCACGGCTGCCATGTGCCACCTGATCTGTCGTGGCCGCAATGCCCTCTGTTCCACCGCGAACACCGATCACAATGCGTGTCAGGCTCGTATTCATATCGCGCAGTGCGGCCATCAATTGTGCCGTTTCATCACGTCCGCTGACGCTAATACGGGCGCGCAGGTCACCCGCTGCTACCGTTTTGGCTATCGTGATTGCCTGTTTCAACGGTTGCGTAATGCTCTGGATAAGCCACCATGTAATTCCCGCGCCCACTAACAGGATGCATCCCATTGCGATCAGCAACAGCAGGCGCGTTTGTTGGTAATGCGCAAGGTTACTCGCATCAATGTCCCGATGCATTTCCTGCGCACGCGCTAAGGTCGACGTGACCAGCGCATCGATTTGCTGGGTGGGCGCACGATCAATGCCCGTTACCTGATGATCGACCCGCGCGGGGCTGCTGATGTCGTTGATAACATAGCTGTTCAGCGCCGTCAGGTACTGGCGTTCCAGCCCGGCATGCGCCGCGCGCGCCTGCTCAACCGGGGCAACTGGCAGGTTCAGCTTGGCCTGAATCTGACTGAGCCGGGTCAATAATTGCTGCGTTTTCTGGCTTTCATTCAAAAAGGCCGTTTTATATTTATCAAATGTATTTTGTCCTTGTGTCCCACGCAGCAGAATATTCTTCCACTCCTGCACTTGTATTTTGAACTGCACCTGCGCGCTGCGCGCAGTATCAATACTTTCTGCAATGAGCATCTCCTTTGCCATAACGGCCTGACTGTTCTCTAAAGCCTGTCCGTTAACACGTAATCCGTTCACCCCCATCAACAGGGTTGCAAGCAGCAGCAACGTGGCAAGAAAACCGAGTCTTTGACCAATTTTAAATCGATTGAGCTTCATAAAAACTGTTACCTGATGAATAAATAGGAGAACAAACGTGACTTTCGTCACATTGATTATCGTCCTGGCGGGTAGCAACCTTTATGGAGCCGGTTGAGGAAATAACGTGACACTTTTGTGACAGAAAGCCCCCAAATAGCGACATTTTTACCCATAATATCTTGCCTTGCGCTTTCACAGCCTGTGCGCTTTGACCTGTAGAGGAGGTTGCTCAGCGGGCATTGCCGGTGCGACCTGCGCACTGGCATATTGCGCTGCGGTATAAGCCGTCCGATATCGCGCAAAGACATTGTTAAAATTTCAACATCACACATCGGCTTATTGCAGGTTACAGTACGGTTCCCCGGTTGGCATGCCAGCGATTTACGGGATAATCGCTTTGCAGGTAAGATAAAAAACGGATGCGTCGAGCATGCAACGCCTTCTTTTTTTGCCTTTATCAAAGGTCACGAAGTGAAAACGGGCGAGTTGAACGCCCCCGTTACCGGCCACCTTCGCGGTGTAACAGACATATGACGTCCACCTCAAGGAATACAGGTTCAGAGATGACAATGGAAACCCGCCGCGACGAACGTCTGCGCAAACTAGCTCTGGCACTGAAGCGCACCGATAAACTTCACCTGAAGGATGCCGCCCGGTTGCTGGACGTCTCAGAGATGACGATTCGCCGGGATCTGAGCGAACCGACATCCAGCGTCGTCCTGCTCGGCGGCTATATCGTCAGCGATCCCAGAAGCCAACCCGGTCACTATTTTGTCTCCGATCAGCACGGCCAAAACGCCACCCGCAAACAGCAGCTGGCGCAGGCGGCGGCAGGTCTGATCGGGGAGAACGATACCGTCTTTTTCGACTGCGGGACGACCTTGCCCTATGTGGTGGATGCCATTCCGGATGCCCTGCCCTTCACCGCCATCTGCTGTGCCATGAATACCTTTCTGGCATTAAAAGAAAAGCCCGCCTGCCATGTCATCCTGAGCGGCGGTGAATTCCATGCGGATAACGCCTTATTCACGCCGGTGGGCGGACAGTGCATTCTGGATGACCTGTGCCCTGACCTGGCCTTTATTTCTGCGGCAGGCGTCAGCCACGATCAGGGCGCGACCTGTTATAACCTTAATGAACTGCCCATGAAACACCATGCCATGCGGCGCGCCCGCCAGCGGATTCTGGTGGCGGACAGCAGTAAATACGGGAAAGTGTTACCGGCCCGCATTGGCGCACTTTCACGCTTCGACCTGCTGGTCAGCGACAGCGCGCCAGATGCCACGCTGAGTCAGTGGTTAGCGCAACAGTCTATTCCCGTGCGCCTGCCCTGACTTCAGCCTGTCCACCGGCGTTCTGATGCGCGTTGCCCTGTGCCGTGTCGGTCTGACAACGGACATAAATCAAACAGTTATTCTGAACCCGCGGCCGCCATCGAATAATCCCGTCCCCTCGGCTGTGATTAGGCGGCGAAAAAGGCTAAACTTCGACATCATCCAAACGACAAACAGACCCAGAGGCTCAATACAACGTGGCTCAATTCGTCTATAGCATGCATCGCGTTGGCAAAGTGGTACCGCCAAAGCGTCATATTCTGAAAAACATCTCCCTCAGCTTCTTCCCCGGTGCGAAAATTGGCGTACTCGGCCTGAACGGTGCCGGTAAATCGACGCTGCTGCGCATCATGGCAGGCATCGATAAAGACATCGAAGGGGAAGCCCGTCCACAGCCCGGTATCAAAATTGGTTACCTGCCGCAGGAACCGCAGCTCAACCTTGAGCACACCGTGCGTGAATCCGTTGAAGAAGCGCTGTCGGAAGTGGTTGGCGCGCTGAAACGCCTTGATGAGGTTTATGCGCTTTACGCCGAAGAAGATGCGGATTTTGACAAGCTGGCAGCTGAGCAGGGACGTCTGGAAGAGATCATTCAGGCCCACGACGGCCATAACCTGAACACACAGCTGGAACGTGCCGCCGATGCGCTGCGCCTGCCAGACTGGGACGCCAAAATCGCGAACCTGTCCGGTGGTGAACGCCGCCGTGTTGCGCTGTGCCGCCTGCTGCTGGAAAAGCCAGACATGCTGCTGCTGGACGAACCGACGAACCACCTGGACGCCGAATCGGTCGCCTGGCTGGAACGCTTCCTGCATGACTTCGAAGGCACCGTGGTCGCGATTACCCACGACCGATACTTCCTGGATAACGTCGCCGGCTGGATCCTGGAACTCGACCGTGGTGAGGGGATTCCGTGGGAAGGTAACTACTCTTCATGGCTGGAGCAGAAAGATGCCCGTCTGGCACAGGAAGCCTCGACTGAAGCGGCCCGTCGTAAATCTATCGAGAAAGAGCTGGAGTGGGTACGTAAAGGGCCAAAAGGCCAGCAGTCTAAAGGCAAAGCCCGTCTGGCACGCTTTGAAGAGCTGAACAATACCGACTACCAGAAACGTAACGAAACCAACGAACTGTTTATTCCGCCGGGTGCCCGCCTGGGTGATAAGGTGCTGGAAGTCAGCCACCTGCGTAAATCCTACGGTGACCGCGTGCTGATTGACGATCTGTCGTTCTCGGTACCGAAAGGTGCCATCGTCGGCATCATCGGTCCGAACGGGGCCGGTAAATCCACGCTGTTCCGCATGATGTCCGGTCAGGAACAACCGGATTCCGGAGAGATCGTGCTGGGTGAAACCGTGAAGCTGGCCTCTGTCGATCAGTTCCGTGACAGCATGGATAACGCCAAAACCGTGTGGGAAGAAGTCTCCGGCGGCCAGGACATCATGCGTATCGGCAACACGGAAATGCCAAGCCGCGCCTATGTCGGGCGCTTTAACTTTAAAGGCGTCGATCAGGGCAAACGCGTCGGTGAGTTATCCGGTGGTGAGCGGGGCCGCCTGCATCTGGCAAAACTGCTGCAGGTTGGCGGCAACATGCTGCTGCTCGATGAACCGACCAACGACCTGGACATTGAAACCCTGCGCGCGCTGGAAAACGCCCTGCTTGAATTCCCTGGCTGTGCCATGGTGATCTCGCATGACCGTTGGTTCCTTGACCGCATCGCGACGCACATTCTGGACTACCAGGATGAAGGGAAGATCGAGTTCTTCGAAGGTAACTTTACCGAATACGAAGAGTACAAGAAACGCACGCTGGGCGCGGATGCGCTGGAGCCGAAGCGCATCAAGTACAAGCGTATTGCCAAATGATTCAGGGGCGGCAGCAATGCCGCCCTTTTCTTTTCCTCAGCGGTAAAAGTCGCGAAATACCGACGACTGCAACGCAAATTCAATAAACCTCATCAACGCGGGCGAATTCAGTTTACGACTGGGATAGACCAGCCACAGCTCGTTTCCCTCAACCGTCCATTCCGGTAACACCTGCACCAGGCGCGCATCGCGCATCTCCCCGTCCGTTAAGAAACGCGGCAGTAGCGTAATGCCGGCATGCCCCAGCGCCGATTCGCGGGCATAGAGCAAATTGTCGGTCAGGTGCGCGGGCGGCAGCAGCCAGCGATGATACTGACTGTCGCGTTTAAGCACCCACTCGTTCCAGGCGCGGTGCGCGATACAGCGATGTTCAGCCAGCTGCTGCGGATGAGTAACCGGCGGATGCTGATCGAGATAAGTCTGCGAGGCCACCAGCAATCGCTCGCAGTAGCCGACACGCCGCCCAATCAGAGACGATTCCTGTGGCTGGCCGGTGCGTAAGGCAAGATCAAAGCCATCCTGTACCAGGTCGCGAATCTCGTCTGAAACGGAAATGTCCAGCGTGACATCAGGATAACGCCGTAAAAACGCGGCGTTACAGCGCGCCAGTAGGGTTGCCCCAATGCCCGCCGGACTGGTGATGCGCAGGCGACCGCTGGGATTTTCCCGCAGGTTGGCAATCGCCTGTTCGGCGCGTTCGCTGGCCTGCATCATCTCCTGACAGTGCAGCAGATAACGCTCCCCGGCAAAGGTCAGGTTAAGCTGGCGCGTCGTTCGGTTTAACAGCCGGATGCCCAGCCGCTGCTCAAGCTGGCTGATACGTTGACTGACGCTGGATTTGGGCAAACCTGCCCGCTCTGCCGCAGCGGTAAAGCTGCCGCACTCCGCCACCAGCGCAAACAGCGCCATATCCTGCCACTCACGAAACGCCATTGTTCACCTCAGACGAACACTCTAATAACTATTGTCCATCTTATCAGCCTGGCGGTGGGGTTCTACACTTGAAGAAACACTACAGGAGAATAAATTATGTCTGTCCGCGCGATTGCTGTTGATCCCGAAAACCCAAAAAACTTCACCGAAATTTTCCCGGAAACGCCTGTACCCGGCGAGTATGACCTGCGTGTCCAGGTAAAAGCCGCCTCGGTCAACCCGGTGGATACCAAGGTGCATAAAGGCGCGATCAAAAATGGTTTGCAGGTACCGCGTATCCTCGGCTGGGATGCCAGCGGCGTGGTGCTGGAAACCGGCAGCAAAGTCACGGGCTTCAAGCCCGGGGATGAAGTGTACTATGCAGGCGATATTACCCGCCCGGGCAGTAACAGCACCGAACAGTTAGTCGATTCCCGTATCACTGGCCATAAGCCGAAAACGCTCGACTGGGCGGCCTCTGCGGCGATTCCTTTAACGGCGCTTACCGCCTGGGAAGGTTTGTTCGAGCGACTGGATATGGCAGCCGCGCGTGACGATCAAACGCTGCTGATCGTTGGCGGCGCAGGCGGTGTAGGCTCTCTGGCGATTCCGCTGGCGAAAATGCGCAGTAAGGCGAAAGTGATTGCCACCGCGTCACGGGAAGACTCTGCCCAGTGGTGCCGCGATCGCGGGGCCGACCTGGTGATCAACTATAAAGACATGCCCGCTGAGCTGGAAAAGCACGGCATTAAGCAGGTCGACTACATTTTCTGCCTTAACGACACTGACGGCCACTGGGAAACCATGAGCCAGCTCATCGCGCCCCAGGGTCATATCTGCACCATCGTCGAGAACGAACATCCGCTGTCAATGGATCAACTGAAGCTTAAGAGCGCCTCGCTGCACTTTGAGTTTATGTACACTCGCAGCATGTTCACCACGCCGGATATGGCGCAACAGGTTGAGATTCTGAATAGCGTTGCCCGCCTGTTAGATGACGGAAAGCTGCAAACCACCCTGAGTGAAACCCTGCACGGGTTAAGTGTGGAAACCCTGGAAGCGGCCCACCAGCGTGTACTGGAAGGCCATATGCGCGGCAAAGTGGTCATGGTTTACTGATCACCTGCGGATGCCGGTCCGTGCGGCATCCGCTCGGCCCGTTTCACGGGGCTTCCTCGGAGGGAGCCACAGGCGCGGTAAAAGCCTGCGGGTTCCCCTCATCGTCCAGCGCCGTGTAATCAACAAGGATCTGGCTCGCCGCGGAAGGCGACGCGTTTCCCATCAGGGGATACTCTTTGCTGGAAAAAGGCGCGAGCGTTTTATCCCCGTCCAGATAAACGGTGTAGCCTTTTCCGCCTGCCCGCACGGTCATTTTGCCCGGCGTGAAAAAGTAGCCACTACGGTTGGTGGCACGAATGAAAACCTGCCCCTGCATTTTCCTGACCTGAAAGGTGACGGCGTTCACACGTGCCGTAAACGGTATCGCCTTCTTAAACGGTCTGTTGATCACTTTAAGTTGGGTATTCAGCGCCATGCTGATCTTATCGCTGCCCGGCTGTATCGTTCCTTTTTTTACGGCGCTGATTTCGTACAGATTGAGCCAGTAAAGGGATTCTCGATCCTGTGGCAGCGTTGCGGCCAGCTCAGTGCGTAAAACGGTAATCTGTTTTTTTTCATCTTTGTTCAGCGTAAAAACGCCGGGAAGCGCGACAAAAGGAAAGGCTTTACTGCCCGGCGATTTTTCCGGTGCGCCGCTGTCGACCCAGGTCTGGATCAGCACGGGTGCGTCGCCGCTGTTAACCAGCAGTAACGGGGTTTGCACCTCGCCGGGATGGAAGATCAGTCGGCTTTGCTGCGGAATTACCGCGGCCTGAGCGTTAATCACGATACACATCCATAACCAAAGAAACGTTTTCATCTTATTGCAGCCGAATGAGGATAGATGCGGTTGCATCAACATGGCCCGCCGTCACCGTTTTACCCGGGAGCTTTGCTAGACGGGCGTTGAAAGTACGCTGATACAGTTTCTCGTCATTCTGCTGGCTGCCGCTGATCACCTGCGCGTCCTCCAGCACCGGTCGCCAGCCCGCACTCCCGCTGAAGCTGCTCCAGCTTAAAAAGGAGACGGGCTGGCCACCTGACGTTTCCAGCTGAATGCCCACGCCTTTCGCCAGCGACGGTAAACTGTCGTAATGATCGGACACCAGGTAGCGCGAAAGACCGTCTCCCGTCGTCAGTCCCAACTGCTGCGCCTGCAGCCACGCGGCGTAGCTCGGTTGAAACCCCAGAGACAGCTGACCCGACTGAACGCCAGAGAGGTTTTCGGTTCCGTTCGCACAGGCCAGCGTAATGCTGAGCGGCGCCGTCACCGCCTGGCCTTCATTGAGCGCATTGATGCTGATGCCGGGGAAAAGGACGTTTGCGGTATAATTCTCCACCCGGCAGCCCTGGGTCATATTTTGCGTCAGAGTGGCGACCGGCGCGGTATTCATCCCAAAGGCCATGTAACGTCCGGTTCCCCAGGTTTCAAAATGGTTCCAGCTGTCCTGACCCGCTTCGGGCACATTCATCCCCGGCCCCATAAACACCACATAGCCATTGGGCTGGTTGCAACTGTAGGAGCCAGTGTAATTATCAGCCGCCGCCCAGAGGCAGCCCCACGACGCGTAACCCGGCGTGCGGTTGTTTCTGTCGGTACGAATGAGCTCCGCGCTGATGGGGCTGAAGTCGCGTCCCCGGATCAGGATTTTATTTCCCTGTATTTCATACTGGGTGAGCGGTACTTTTTGCCAGATACGGGTAAAGGGCCTGCCACTGCGCACGTGAACCAGTTTTAACGCGGTATAGGGAAAGTAGGTCTGGAAATAACTGTCCCCCATGTCCCAGGCGCCGCCAACGTTACTGTCGCCATTGGTGGCGAAGACCTCATACAGCTGATCTTTATCGGCAAGATCACACTGGTACAACACACGGTCGGGATTGCTGTTATTGACAGCCGGTACGACCCGAAACACCGAGCGAGCCAGCACCGTGCCGGCCGGCTGATAACGCAGATTCATTAATGCGATATTGCCGAAGTTAAGTGGCGCACCGCAGGCATCACAGCCCTGATCGACCGGGTTTACCCGGGTGCAGGTCGCGTAAGCCGGGAGCCATGCGGTCAAAAAAAAGAATGTCATTACCGCTAAAACGCGTTTCATCATTAACACCTTAGAATCTAAAAACGACAGACGGCATCCGCGTAGGTCATCACCGCGTCAGGTTCAGGTTGAGGAATGTGGTAATCCATCACACAGGACGATTGCGCATCGTCACCCCAGACGGCTTTCAGTCGGCCCTGGGTTTTCGCCACACGTAACCAGGCATTGCCGCCCTGGCCAAACGTGCCCACGCGCTTGCCCGTCTCATCCAGCAGATCCGCGCCCACAGGCACCATAGCATCGCGATTCGTGCGGGTTTTCAGCATCAGGGGATAACCGCGTAAGGTTCTGAACGACACCTTCACCATCGCACCGGCATAAGGCGCGACACTTTTTTCGCTGTCCTGAATTTCCACATGACCGTCGCTGCCGCTGGCACCCAGCGTAATGGTGTTGTAGTGATACGGGTTGAGCGAAGGGACCAGCGCATAGCCAAAGCGATCGATTTCACTGCCCTGGCTGTTCAGGATCCGTGCGCCCCTGGCCCCTTTCGCCTCGACGAGGGCGAAGGTATCGCCCAGATAATGGCCTAACGTCACACCACCGCTGTGGATCACCGCCGCCCCCATGGCGTTAACGGACATCTGATTAAACCGTGAAGAGGTCGAGGCAGTACCGGTCACGCTGGCCTCAGAAAAGGTTTTGCCCAGGCTGCCGCTTACTGTCGTGTCACGCTGCTGCTGATCGCGATTCACATTCAGGCTGTAGCTGGTGCCGCTCTCACCACTCAGCCCGCTGAGCGACGCTGTGTAATTACTGCCGTTCTGGCTTCCACGGGATCCCCCCAGAGCCAGGTAAGGTGAAGTGGCGTCCGTGCCCAGCGGCACAGAGACACTGACCTGTAACTGGGTATCTTTATAAAACGTCTCGTCTGCGTACTGAGCCATGACAGCTCTGCGCGGATCGGTGGCATAGGCTCTGCGCGAATACTGGCGGGACAGGGAAATATTCAGTGCGATGTTTTTGGGCAGCACCGTGCCATAACCGACCTGAAACTGTGTCGTCCGTGAGCGACCGTCATAGTAATTTTGCTTCGAGCCGGAGAGATAGATGTTGCCCCACTGCCCCAGCGTCTGATTCAGGGTCATCTGCAGGCGGGTACGCTGCATATATTCGCTGGTAATACTGTTGCGGCCCGGCGTTTCCGCATTATTCAGTGCAATCACGTCGTTGAGATCGCGGTAACCCTGGGTGGAATACTGGTAGCCCGCAAACGTCAGAGTGGTATTCGTGGGCTGAAAGGTCCGGCTGTAACTCAGTGCGTAACGCCATCCCTGGGTCGACTCACCGCCGTTCAGAACCGCGCTGGAATACGCGCTGTTAAATCCCACGGCCCCTATGTCTGAAGCCCAGACGCCGCCAGCCAGCACGGCATGATAGCGTTCGCCCAGCCTGACGCCGCCGTTCAGCGTAATGGCATTGCTCAGGCCGTGCCTGACGGTTAACTCAGTAAAGGTGTTGGCTTTGCTGTAATCCCTGACTTTACCGGCGGCAAAGTTGTAGTCTGTCCGGCCTGGACGCAGCGACTGCGGTAAGACCGCATACGGCACGCTAAAACGATGCAGGCTGCCGTCAGACTCCTGAACCTCCACGCTGAGATCGCCGCCATAGCTCACCGGGCTCAGGTCATTGATCGTAAACGGCCCTGGCGGCACGGTTGTCTGATATATCCGTTGCTTGCCCTGCCAGACCGTCACGCGGGCATTGCTGTTTGCCACGCCGCGCACCAGCGGTGCATAACCCCGAACAGAATCCGGCAGCATACGATCATCAGAGTCCAGACTGACCCCGTTGAAACTGACCGCCGTAAACAGATCGCCGTTACTGAAAAGCTCGCCTATGCCCGCCTCACTTCGCAATGACGGCAGCGCACGTTGTACCCAGGCCCTGGCGCTTTGCCAGCGATTGCCGACCTCGTCATGCGTAAAGTTTCCCTGTTGACGAAAACGCCACATGCCGACATTGATGCCACTGTTAATACCCAGATACGTGGATTCGAAACGCTGCGCATTTTTATAATCGGAATAGAACTGGTTCAGATTGTAATTCACGAACCCCATGGTCGTGCCCGCCGTCAGGTTTTCGGGCGCGATATAGCCGACGGGCCGCTGAACCCGCATCGCCTGTGGGACGGTAACGTCTACACGCAGGCTGCCCGTATTCACGTTAACTGACGCGCCCGTCAAAAGCGCATCGGGCCTGGCACAGTCTTTCGCCTTGAGCGCAGTGAGATAGTGGGCTTTGACGCCGAAGGCCTGATAAAAGGACAACGGCAGGCATACCGAAAGCGCTCTGCCCGCACGAACGATATCAACCGACGTGGACTGTTGAAATTTACCGTTGAGATAAAGATCGACATCATAGCGGCCGGGCTGGAACCAGGCGTCCTGCACATTGTCAGGCATCGCAATCTGTCCAGGCAGCATTTCGCGCACTAAAGCAGGATCAAACAGATAGTCATCCTGACCTTCAGCCGCCTGACCGCCCCGGAGGAAAAGCAGACTCAAAGCGAACAATAAGAATAATGAGACTATATTCATTTCTGCTACTTTTCGTTCACGTTTATTCTTTCGTCGGCACCAAAATCATTAATAAGAACGGCGTTAAGCGTATATCCCTGAAGGGATGACTGGCCTTTTAACGTAATACGCTGCTCACTAAACGGTGCCAGCGTCACGGCTTCATGCCAGGGAACACGGTTATTTCCTTTGACCAACGCAAAAGATCGAATATTGGCGTAAAAGGGCGAGGCATTGCGGAAGACGATGTCATGTCCCTGAATATGGTATGAGAGCGCATTCTTCAGGTTATCCATGGAAAAATTCAGTCCATTTGGGCGAACGATAACCTTTACTCTGTTCTTAATAATCAAATAGAGTTTATTCTTATCCTCCAGCCCTTTTTTTAACGAGGGGATCTCGGTGTAATCCATATAAAACAGTGACTCTCTGTCCTGAGGAAGATTATTCTCCGTCACGTTGAGCTTTACCGTTTGGCCGGCTTCAGGAGCAATCCTGAATATTTGCGGCAACGCCACAAAAGGGGGGACAGAATGATTATTGAGATTGATCGCCTGAATCTGAATCAGCGCTGGCTGATCGCCAGTATTCGTAAACTGAAGCGTTTTTTCTTTTTTCGCACCCTCTACAATGACGCGCGTGCCATTTAATACGACGCTTGCCTGACAAAACATGGCTGAAAAGGCCAGAAAAAGAAGAACAAGAGACTTCAACACAGGGTTCTCCTGCCCCCTTAAAATAAGGGGGCCTGATGATTAGGGATAGCTGACAGAATATTGAACGCTACTTAAAACCGTACCGGCGCCCGCCTTTCCAGAGTCGCTGTAATAGACGACTGAAAAGTTTTGCGATGCGCTGGTGCTTCCGCTTTCCAGCGTCATACCGGTGACCCTGGCCGTCCCACCCGACAAATCTATCGCGTTGTCGTTACTGTCCAGTAAACGCAGCGCCACGTTTTCGGCGGTGCCGGTATTGAGTAAATCGCCGGTGGGTGAAATATTATTGCCAGCCAGATTAATTGCCATTGCCTGTGTTGATCCGGCGTCCGGTGCGACGCAACCGGTTAAGTTAATCGTAAAAGGTGTTTTACCGGCGGTTGATTTTGCTGTACTCAGCTCGGCCGTTGAAACGGTCGGCAGCAAAATAATCGGGCTGCCGGTTGCATCATTAACATTGACGTTACAGGTTTGTGCATTGACCTCGCCCTGAAAGCGAATTGTATTTTCTGAGGCTGCAAAAACATGGCAAGACATTAAACTCGCACTCCATACAACAAGCGTCATGCAGCGTGAAAAAGAGCTGGCTTTCATTGATTCCCTCTTATGCTTTTTGATGAATAAAGATGCGCATTGGCGGCGAGGATCATAAGGCGCACGGCAGGGGAACGGTGTGTGAAGTGTTCTGAGCTTATGTGAAGGAATGCACCATCAAATAGAAAGATATTTAAATTCAATTAGATGGTGTTAATCCTCTGTTACTGAAATGAGAGTCCCCTTAAGATAACCACAGGCCGGGAACCCACAAAGAACGTTAACGATCGCCACGTTTTATGGTTTATTTTTCGCAGAGGTAAAGCGGAACAGGGCCCGAATAAAATGTCCAGGTGTCAATACCCGTCCTTTTGATGACAAAGGGAAACGTCGCCCCCACGTTAATAAAAAATGCCGGCAGCCACTTTTGCTGTTCCTGCTGGGACATTTGATTATCCGGGGACGATTCGATTAATGTTGACCGGGCAAGGTACAGATCGCCCTCGCGCTGATAAGTAAACCGGATAATTTTGCTCAGACGAGTAACGTTATTATCGTGATCGGTGAGTCGGCCGGTGATGGCGATAACACCGTGACCCTCTCGCATATCATGAGAGGTGATGACGGAAAATGTCTCACCATTTCTGATGTAATTACTGTTTGCAATACAATGGACAGAATCCTGTCTGAATAAAAACACGACAATGCCTGCTGCTGTCATCACGATTACAGCCAACAGAAAGGTTAACTTCACTACTTACTCCTTATATAATAATACGAAATACAGTCGGGGGAACCGAAAAACGAGAGTGCATTTTTACATTGCAGTACCGAAATGCGTTCACCATTGGTAAATGCCGTGATATAAATCTTTCGTCGTTCTGTACAACTGACTTTACTGTCAACGGCGATGCGCGCGACCAGGCCATTACCGGCTTTTTCATTGGCGTATATTTCACATCCATTCATATCAAACCGTTTAATAAAAATCATCTCGTTGCGGTGAAGTGAAAAGGTCATGATGGCAAAACCACAAACCAGTATCGTCATCACCGCCAGTCCCGTGATAAAAAGATGCCGTGTCGAAATAGCATAGCGATAAGCGCCTTTGCTGACAGTGAATTCAGCAGGATCAGGACGGCTGATGGGCTGTTGAGATTCTGGCTCAGAATACGGTGCGTTCTTAATAAGGTTTTCTGAAATATCCTCATCATCCTGAATAACGGATTCCGTTGTATCGCACGCACTCGCCTCTTCACCGGACGTAGCGAAGGGCGGAATATTCTGTTCGTCTTTCTGGTCGTTTTTTCCTGCCCCAGCGTCCTCATCAGCAGGCGCAATTGTCGACTCCTCAATAAGAATCGCATTTGCCAGCATGAAGCCACGGCGTGGAATGGTCCTGATCACATCCTGACGGATATTGCATGCCAACAGCGCTTTTCTGATGAGCGAAATACTTTGATATAACGCATTGGCACTGACCTCCATCCCAAACCGTCGCCAGGCATACTGATAAAACGCCTCATGATCGACAATTTCGCCCTGCCGCGCGATCAGCAATTCAAAACAATATGAGACTGAAGAATGCAGCTTCAGCGTCTGATTATTACCAACAATTTCCCTTTTCCCAGGATAAAAAACCACTTCATTACCAATACTTATCTTTTTCATATTATTAAATCCGGATATATCCTTATTTCTGTCTTATGAATGCTCCCTTAATATAAGCCAGTAAATAATATTGAACTTACATTTAACATAAACAAACAGAAGAAATAAAATAATTTCAGACTTTAAATACGAAATAATGTTACTCAGGAATTCAAAATTCTTTATTTTGTTTGTGTATGTTACGTACGTTATTTGGAGGGCGCGGTATTTCGCAAAGCATTATTTTTTGTAAACAAAAAGGCGGGAAAATAACAGGGGCAGAAAACAGGACGTGAGGAGCGGCAGGGTGTCCCCTCACCGCCCCGGCGTGCAGGCAAACATCTCAAAGGGCGCTTTGTTCGCCCAGCATACCGTTCACCAGTTCAATACAGCGCAGGAAGCGCGCGTCATAATCTTCTTCCTGCACATGAACGAAGTCGATGTTGTTTTCACCTAACATCGCTATCAACATGCTCTGGAACTCGCGGCGATCTACAGAGCTGCCCAGGCTGCGTAACCCGTCCGCTACCCAGGGTACGTTGTTTTCCAGCAGGATCACCAGATCGAAGCGATACTCGTCAATCATGGCCTGAACAAACGGATGCTCACGGCCTTCATACTTTTTACAAAATGCCTGGGTCGTGACGAAATCGGTATCAATAAATGCCACTTTATTGGCATATTTCACCGCAAAATCGATGTACTGTGCATGGCCCAGCGCGATCTTGTCGTAGTCTGAATACTGAAGCGCCATCTCATCGCCGCCCAGATGTGAAAAGACATAGTCGCGGCCATATTCCCAGGCGCTGGACGTGTTAAAGATGTTCGCCAGCTTATTCACCAGCATCGATTTCCCACTCGACTCACCGCCCAGAATGGCCACGGTGCGCACAAAGAAGGGCTTCACTTCGGTGGGGATGTAATCCCAGAAGCGGAAAGGATCCTGACGAATCTGCGTGCCGCTGATATTCATAAACGATCGGTTCGGATCAATCAGTATGGTTTGAATGCCCAGATGCTGTTGATACATCTCAGCATCAGGTGCCTCACTGGTATAGACGCAGTCTGCCGCAATCCCCTGCTCTTCCAGAAAGATCTTTACCCCTGCGCTCCACACATCCCAGCCATGAGGATAGGGCTCAATCCCCTCTTCATCGAAGGCGTGAATGCGAATATTTTTCTGGTACTTAAAGGTTTGCAGTAACCAACGCAGACGATCACTGACGGTGGGCTGCTGCGACATGGCGCTGTTTTCAAACAGGCTCAGATCGCGCGGCTCGTCGTAGCCCATGATGATATGCAGCTCATCGACCTGACTACAGGCGCGCTGAATCAGATAGATATGACCAGTATGGAGCGGATAAAACTTGCCAAAAATCACCCCTATTTTTTTATCGCGACGGGGGAATTCCAGGCCGAGAAAACGGTGCAGTGCCTCCAGCTTTTGCGCGCTGGGGCTTTTAATTTTCGCGTTAAGCAGTTGGCTTAAATACCCTTTGGTCATGCCACTGGCATCGGCCACCTGTTGAAGCGTGTGGCCCTGCTGGCGAATCGCCGTTTTTAAATAATCAAACGCCGACATGTGGTGCCTCCTGCAAGCAATGTTCAACGAGGGGAAGAGCGTAGCCTGTCGTCTGCCCGGTGACCATACGGCCACCGGACAAACGGACTCGCTTAGAGATCATCAAGGATAGCCAACGCATCCGCCAGCTTCTTCGCGCTGTATACGCGCATGCCCTCAATCGGCTTTTTCGGTGCGTTACCCGCCGGCACGATCGCCCGCTTAAAGCCATGTTTAGCCGCTTCAGCAATGCGCTCCTGTCCGCTGGGCACCGGACGAATCTCTCCGGCCAGTCCGACCTCGCCAAAGATAACCAGATCCTGCGGCAAAGGGCGATCGCGCAGGCTGGACACCATCGACAGCATCAGGGCCAGGTCAGCACTGGTTTCCGTGACTTTCACGCCGCCGACCACGTTGACGAACACATCCTGATCCGCCATTTGCAAACCGCCATGACGATGCAGCACTGCCAGCAGAATGGCCAGGCGGTTCTGTTCCAGACCGACCGCAACCCGACGCGGATTGCCCATCATCGAATGATCCACCAGCGCCTGAATCTCCACCAGTAAAGGACGGGTGCCTTCCCATAACACCATGACCGAACTGCCGGACGTGATCTCTTCACCACGCGACAGGAAAATGGCGGATGGGTTGCTCACCTCACGCATGCCCTGCTCGGTCATGGCAAATACGCCAAGTTCATTGACGGCACCAAAGCGGTTTTTATGGCTACGTAACGTCCGGAAGCGGGAATCGGCATCGCCGTCCAGCAGGACGGAGCAGTCAATGCAGTGCTCCAGAACTTTTGGCCCGGCCAGCGATCCGTCTTTGGTCACATGGCCTACCATGATAATTGCCACGCCACGGGTTTTAGCGAAACGCGTCAGATAGGCGGCCGTTTCACGCACCTGCGCCACGCTGCCCGGCGACGACTGGATATCCGCCATGTGCATCACCTGAATCGAGTCGATCACCATGATTTGCGGCTGCTCCTGCTCCGCAATCAGGCAGATCTGTTCAATGCTGGTTTCCGACAGCATGTTCAGATTGTCACTCGGCAATCCCAGACGATGGGCGCGCATAGCGACCTGCTGTAATGACTCCTCCCCGGTGACGTAGAGGGTTTTCATGCTCTCGGCTAAACGGCACATCACCTGCAACAGCAGCGTCGATTTCCCGGCGCCGGGGTTACCGCCAATCAGAATGGCACTGCCCGGTACCACACCGCCACCCAGTACGCGGTCAAACTCTTTAAAACTGGTCGAAAAACGGGGCAAGGCTTCCAGACTGATTTCGGACAGCTTTTGCACCCGACTGGTTCCGGCATTGCCTGCATAACCGCTGAGGCGCTCATTGCGCGCCGCCGCCGGTGAGGCAGCAATACGGACCTCGGTAATCGTGTTCCAGGCGTGACAGGCGCTGCACTGCCCCTGCCAGCGTGGATAATCTGCGCCGCACTCGTTACAGACAAATGCGCGTTTTGCCGCTTTGGCCAAAACAACTCCTCAGTTAACGCTCTTCGTGAATCAGGCTACCGGTCAGGATGCAAAACACGCCCATCAAATCGGCATGGCGAATCGTGACGGCGGTTTGCTCATTGACTTTCGGTTTGGCATGGTAAGCAATGCCCAGCGCCGACGCTTTTATCATCAGCAAATCATTGGCACCGTCGCCGATCGCCACGGTCTGCTCTGGCGCAATCTCAAAACGCTTCGCCAGCTTTTTCAACGTCTCTGCTTTGTACTGTGCGTCAACGACAGGACCCAGCACCTCGCCGGTGAGTTTTCCGTCCCGGATTTCCAGTTCATTAGCGGCTATTGCCGCCAGATGCAGCTTATCGCGCAGGAACTCGGCAAAATAGGTGAAGCCACCTGAGGCAATCGCGACCTGCCAGCCCAGCGCCTGTAATTTTTTGGTCAGCGTGGTCAGACCCGGCATTAAGGGCAGTTCGTCGCGCACCTGCTTAAGAATATTGGCATCCGCCCCTTTCAGCGTCGCCACGCGCTGGCGCAGGCTGGCGGTAAAATCCAGCTCGCCGCGCATCGCCC
This sequence comes from Pantoea sp. BR_17, assembly GCF_041955125.1. NCBI lineage: Bacteria > Pseudomonadati > Pseudomonadota > Gammaproteobacteria > Enterobacterales > Erwiniaceae > Pantoea > Pantoea sp. BR_17. The sequence goes on from NZ_JAVAXT010000002.1 coordinate 235,681, forward strand.
GCTCGGTGACTTCTGCCACCTGCTCGCCGCAGCCCGCCAGTTTGGCTATCTCATCAATACATTCGATTTGGATGGCGGTGGAATCCATGTCCATGACCAGCAGGCCCGGCGTTTTCAGGTGGGGGATTTTCCCCAGCGGCGCTACGTCCAGCGCCAGCTCGTGCGCCAGTTTGCTGGCAAACGGCGTCAGGGACCCCGCCAGGCGGATAACCTGATAGTCGTCGACGTTCCAGGCGCTGACGATCACCATGGCGGCCCCAAGCTGATGCTGGTAATCGGTCAGACGCTGTTTATCCAGACCGCGGCCATAGAGTAACCAGCCGGTTCGGCCAGCACGGTAATCCAGCGGCATGACTTCATCACCGCTCAGTGAAAGGGGCAACCCCGGCCAGAGAGAGACATCAGCAGGCAGATCGCACCAGGTAAGATGATTTGACATCAGGGCTCCTGTAGGAACAACAAAACCACGCAAGAGGCTACCTTGTCTGCGCTGCTTCTGGCAACATAATATCCAGGCTTTCTGTCGTCACGTGATTCGGATAATTAATGGCTAAAACCGCACTGAAATTTCGCTTACATCGCACGGTGATTGTTTTGATTTCACTGGCGCTGTTAGTGGTGCTTATGCAAGGCGCATCCTGGTTTAGCCTTGGCCATCAAATGGCCCGTTCTGAACAGGCAGAAGAGCTGGCCCAGACGCTGACCCGGCAAGTGGCTTTCAGTCTGAAACCCTTAATGGATAACAGCGAAGACAATCGTAGCCAGATTGAGGCCATCATCAGTCAGATGACCGACAACAGCCGTATTCTGGATGCGTCCGTCTACGCAGGCGATGGCAGCCTGGTGGCGCACAGCGGCGAAAATATCAACGTGCGCGATCGGCTGGCGCTGGATGGCAAGCGCGCGGGCAGTTACTTTAATCATCAAATTGTCCAGCCGCTCAGCGGCAGCAATGGCCCAGCTGGCTTTCTGCGCGTTACGCTGGATACGCACGTGCTGGTCACCGAATCACGCCAGGTGGATAACACCACCAATATTCTGCGCCTGATGATGCTGCTGGCGCTGGCCATTGGCATCATCCTGAGTCGCACGTTACTGCGCGACCGTCGCACGCGCTGGCAGCAGTCTCCGTTTTTGCTCACGGCCAGTACGCCTGTGAAAGAGGATGACGAAGAGGACGAGAAAAAAGACGACGCCGCGAAACCTTCCGCGTGACGGAAGGGTTTACAGGTCAACGTCTGACAGCCCTCTCCTGCTTTCCTTAACGCTTAGCCCAATGTAAAAGGCCCGTTTCACGGGCCTTACTGACGTTGCACTTCGGGCGAGAGTCAGCCTCTGAGCAGCGCTTCCAGCTCTGATAACGTGTTCACCCGCCAGTCGGGTTTAATTGCGTCAGGCAAGGGGCGCGTCCCATGGTCAACCCAACAGGTTTTAATACCGGCATTCATGCCGCCAAGGATATCGGATTCCGGCGTATCGCCGACCATCAGCACCCGATCGCGCGGTGGGTTTCCCAGCTGCGCGAGCGCATAGTCAAAGATTCTGGCGTCAGGCTTAGGCACGCCCACTTCTTCTGACACCACCAGCGCAGAGAAGTAATCAAGAAAGCCGGTACGCTCCAGACGGCGCTGCTGCAGGGCGGTAAAGCCGTTGGTAATGATGCCCATTTTGACGCGGCCGTGTAGCAGCGTCATCAGGCTGTCTGCGCCCTCCAGCGGCAGGCAAATTTCCGCCATCGCTGACAGAAAGCCATCGTTAAGAATGGCCGGCGCCACGCTCAGTTTTTGCCCCCAGCCGGCAAAGCGGCGAGTCTGAAGCTCCAGTGCGGATAACTGGCCATTCTGGTATTCCACCCATAACGGCTTGTTGACCGCCTGGTAATCTGCAAAATCCTGGTCGGTAAACCGGACATCGTACCCGGCAAACAGGCGTTGCAGGCCGGCATACGAATCAAAGTGAAACAGCGTGTCATCTGCATCAAACAGAATGCAATCCCAGTTATCTAACATCGACATTCCTTACAAGCGGCTACAGCGTCAGCGCCATGATCAAGGCATCTTCACGGCCACTGGCGCAAGGGTAATAGTTGGGACGGCGGCTGACCTGGTTGAAATCCAGCTGTTCGTACAGCGCGATGGCCGGTGCATTGGACGCACGCACCTCCAGCCACAGCGTCATCACATCGCGTGCAAGCAGTTGATCGATTAAATGCTGCAGCAGCGCCCGCCCGAAGCCGCGCCGTTGATACGCCGGATCGACAGCGATATTAAACAGCGAAGCTTCATCCAGCACCACCTGGGTAATGGCAAAGGCGGCCATCTGGCCCTCGACATCCAGCCGCAGGTTGAGAAACCGCTCGCCCTGGTTGCTGATAAAGGTCTCTTCGCGCCATGGAAACGCATGGCTACGGCACTCAATCGCGAAAGCCTGGGGAATCGCGTCAGGCGTGAGAAAAGAAATGGCTGTCATGTTCACACATTTGTTGCCAGAGCGCGCGCCGGGCGGCACCGCTACTCAGGAGTTCATTGAAAGAGGCGCTCGATAACGCCACGCCGTTAAAGGATTGCTCGCTCTCAACGCCCAGCAACCACCCTGCACAATTCAACGTTTCCGGCAGCATTTGCAGCTGATCCGGCGTAACGGTCATGACCTGCGTGGGTTTCAGACCGAGCGTGTGCAGAACATCACGCAGGAAAGGCTCCTGCAAACCGGGCGGATTTTCCGCCACGATAATCAGTTGGGTATCCGGCAAAAGCCGCACGGCGATTTCGCCCTGGAGCACGCGCGGGCGGCGCAGTTGATACTGCGTTATCCCCATTTGCTGTAAAAGCCAGTCGCGCCTGGACGTCATGGTATACCTGCTTTGCTCGCGGAATGCGACGCTATGCTAGCAAACCCATCGAACATGCGCCAACAAACCACTATAATCTCCGCTCAGATCTTACAGGAGCCCGACATGTCTGCTTTTACCCCGGCCAGTGAAGTCATTCTGCGCCACAGTGATGAATTTTCCACCCGCCACGTTTTATTTGCTGGCGACCTGCAGGATGACCTGCCCGCACAGCTGGAGACCGCCTCTTCCCGTGTGCATACCCAACAATATCATCACTGGCAAAACCTGAGCCGCCGCCTGGGCGACCAGGCGCGTTATGGACTGGTTGCGCAGGCCGACGATGTGCAGGGTTGCGATACGCTGGTTTACTTCTGGACCAAAAACAAACCTGAAGTGCAGTTTCAGTTGCAGAACCTGCTGTCGTTACTGCCCGTCGGCTGTGATGTGTTTGTCGTCGGTGAGAACCGCAGCGGCGTGCGCAGCGCAGAAGGCATGCTGGAGCAGTGGGTGACCCTGGAAAAAATCGACAGTGCGCGTCGCTGCGGTCTTTATCACGGACGTCTGGAGAAGCAGCCCGCCTTTGATGCTTCGGCCTTTGGCAACCGCTATCAGCTGGATGACCTGACCATCCATACCTTACCCGGCGTTTTCAGCCGCGACGGCCTGGATGCCGGCAGCGCGTTACTGCTTTCAACATTCACGCCCCATACCAAAGGCAAAGTGCTGGATATCGGCTGTGGTGCAGGCGTGATTGCGGCGTCGTTACCGGCGCATTCGCCCAAAGTGCGCCTGTGGTTATGCGATGTCCATGCCGCCGCAATCGAGGCCAGCAAAGCCACCCTGGCCGCTAACGGTCTGGAAGGCGAAGTGTTTGCCAGTAACGTCTTTTCCGATGTCACCGGGCGCTTTGACATGATTATCTCCAACCCGCCGTTTCATGAAGGCACACAGACCAGCCTGGATGCAGCACAAACGCTGATTCGTGGTGCCGTTAAGCACCTTAACAGCGGCGGAGAACTGCGCATTGTGGCGAATGCCTTCCTGCCTTATCCCCAGGTGCTGGACGAAACCTTTGGCAATCATGAAGTGCTGGCGCAGACCGGTCGCTTCAAAGTTTACCGTGCCGTTTACGGTCGCGGTGCGAAAGCCCGTTAATCTTTTTTCTGCCTTTTTCGCCCTTTTTGCGTGTTGCCAGGCTGAAAACGTTGCTTTTTGCAGCGATCGTTTCCGTCTGGCGAAATATGTGTTGACGCATTGAGTAAAATCTCTAAAATGCGCCTCCGTGGTTGTAATACGGTAACGTATTACGGGTATGCGAAGGTGGCGGAATTGGTAGACGCGCTAGCTTCAGGTGTTAGTGTCTTAACGGACGTGAGGGTTCAAGTCCCTCTCTTCGCACCAAAATCACAGATTTCATATCGCGAGCACTGCGCGAAGGTGGCGGAATTGGTAGACGCGCTAGCTTCAGGTGTTAGTGTCTTAACGGACGTGAGGGTTCAAGTCCCTCTCTTCGCACCAATGCGGTGATATGAAAAGACAACAGGATGCGAAGGTGGCGGAATTGGTAGACGCGCTAGCTTCAGGTGTTAGTGTCTTAACGGACGTGAGGGTTCAAGTCCCTCTCTTCGCACCAACGTTGTCTTCCCTCTCTTTTTCTTCTGCTCCCTTTGTACTGTTACTATCCGGTTAATCTCGCGCTAATCGCGGCCAGCACGCTCGCCAGCGCCAGACAGGAAGGCAGTAACACATAATGCCGCATCCGTTGATTAAACAGCATCAGCACTGTCAGCAGTAACGCCACCAACATCATCATACGCCACTGCCCGAAGCTGGGTTGCCACAGCGTCATAGCTGGTATTACCGCACAGGCCAGTACGCCCGCCCATGCACTGTCCAGTTTTATCCTGCGCATCATCGTCTCCTCATCTGTCATCGCTGTCAGGACAGTACCTGATCACAGGGATGATAACCATTCCCATTATCATATGATAACTATTCTCAATGCGCAGCTTGTTTTTTGTGGCCCGGCGGGAAGATGACAGAGAAACAAGAAAATGCTAAATTGCGGCTGATTACACAATTTATAACAGCAATATTAAATCTGTCGATCGGCTGAAATCATTTGCCGGCTTTTGCTTTGTTATTTCAGGGCCGTCACGAGTATTAATAATGAAAATAGAATCTTATGATGAATTGAAACACAGCAAATACCGCCTTTCTTTCATGCTCTTTTTGTTTTTAAACGCTGCAGTTTCACTTTTTTGTCTGCTCCCTTTAGCAGAAAACAATGAAACACAAGTTACTTTACCGGTGATTATGGTGGCTTTCTTCAGTATGACGATGCTGGCCACGTGTTTAATAAAGGCAAAACTAAAATTACCCCTGTTAAATCCTGTGGCGTTGATTTTAGGCGGGTTATGGGCGTGGCATATTCAGCACCGCTACCAGTTTGTTTCTTTGACGGATGGTGGATTTCTGATTGTCAGTCTGCTGTGCGTTTTTTTTATCAGTGCGATTGCCTTAAGCGATTATTTAGTGGCGTTTTGTTTGCACATCACGCCCGCAATGCTCACCGTGCTGATGCTGGATCACGGACAGCATTTGCCCTTGATTTTATTGACCATTGCCCTGCCGCTGATCGGGTTTTCTTTACAACATTTAATGCGCCGACGTTCGGAAGATTTTACACTGCGCTTAATGTATCAATTATATGAAGAGAAAGAATCGTTTAGCGATCTCAGTATGCTCGATCCGTTAACCGGTTTATATAACCGCCGCGGACTGAAGAACCGCCTTGATAACATTCTGGATAATCATGCGGGCAGCCATTATGTGTTATTGCTTGATATCGACCATTTTAAGGCCTACAACGATAATTACGGCCACGCGATGGGCGATCAGGCACTGGCCCGCGTTTCCGTCGCTATTCGTGACGCCGTTCGGTCACGTGATGTGGTAACCCGTTATGGCGGCGAAGAATTTCTTGTGCTGATGACCAATGTGAATGCCTCGATTGCCATGAAACTGGCTGAACGTATTCGGCAATATGTCGTCAACCTGGAAATACCGCATATGTTTAATGAGCGCGTTTCTACGCATGTGACTATCAGCGCAGGCATTGCCCCTATTTACGATGATGAATTTGATCAGGCGGTTGCGAATGCCGACCGTGCGCTTTACGTGGCAAAAAATCAGGGGCGCAATACCATCCTCGCCTGGGAAGATCTCCCCGTACTTCACAACACCGTCAGCGAGATCGGCTAACCGCCGTGCCGGGTCGCAGGACCACCAGCCGTCGGCACGTACATCGTACATCACCGGGGGCCGTCTGTCCCCGGCCTGACGGCCATGGCTCTCTCTGTAAGGTACCGTTATGCATTCTGTTACCTATTCTTTCGCTCTGCCGTTTACACCACCGCGGGCTTATGGCAATTTCTACGCCTTCGATTAGTCGGGAGTAAAAAATGAGCCTGGAGTCTGTACGCCAGTTTTTTGCCGAGCGTGCGCCGGAAATCGACATCATTGAGATGCCATACAGTACGGCAACGGTAGAAATGGCTGCACGTGTTCACGGTGTTGAACCGGGACAAATTGCGAAAACGCTGTCACTTAAAGTGAAAAATGAGGTGATCCTGGTGGTCACACGCGGTGATGCACGGTTAGATAATCGTAAGCTGAAAGCGGTGATGGGTGCGAAAGCGCGCATGCTGAGTGTGGACGAAGTGATTAACTGGACCGGGCATCCTGTGGGCGGCGTCTGCCCTTTTGGCCTGGAAAACCCGGTGACCGTGTATTGCGATATCTCGTTAAAAAGCTTTGATGAAGTGTTGCCTGCCGCAGGATCGATTCACAGCGCTGTCCGCATTTCGCCGCAGCATATGGCTGAACTCACTGCGGCAAAATGGGTAGATGTCTGTGAAACGCGCTAGTGCGTCTGCTTTGCCACCGTTCCCGAAATTGTCATGCCGCGCGTTTCCCGGCCAAAGGCGACAAACAGGCAAATCAATACTGCCACCGTCCCGGCTACAATGGCCATACCAAGACCGTAATTGCCGCCATGCGCTTCAGCAATGCGCGACTGCAGCGTCGCGTTGACGGACGCAATGAGATTCCCCAACTGATAAACAAAGCCGGGCAACACTGCTCTTGCGTTTCCCGGAACCAGTTCGTTCAGGTAAGTCGGGATCACGCCCCAGGCGCCCTGCACCATAAACTGCATCAGGAAGGCACCAAGACCAATCGTCCAGGAACCGCTGGAAAAGGCCCACAACGGCAACACAGGCAGCGTCAGCAGCGCCGCGATAATAATGGCTCGCTTGCGCCCAATGCGTTCTGACAGCGTACCGAAGAAAATGCCCCCCAGCATCGCAGCGATGTTGTAGGCGATAGCAATAATACTGACCGTGTGCGCATCAAACTGATGCTGCACTTTGAGGAAAGTCGGATACAGATCCTGCGTGCCGTGGCTGAAAAAGTTAAAACAGGCCATCAGCAGCACCATGTAAATACATATTTTCCAGTGCTGGCGCAGGACGGGCATCAGGGCACTGCTTTCTTTACGTTCACGCGCAGCCAGCCAGACCGGGGATTCCGGGACTTTAAAGTAGATGAACGGCAACAACAGAATCGGGACAGCGCCGATAAGAAACATGCCACGCCAGCCTACCATGTCGAAAACCAGACCGAACACAATGGACGCCAGCAAATAGCCACAGGGATAACCCGCCTGGAACAGTCCCGACATCAGACCGCGTGAACGATCGGGTATCGTCTCCATTGCCAGCGAGGATGCCACGCCCCAGATTCCGCCCATGGCAATACCGTAGAAAACACGAAAGGCCAGAAATGCGGTGAAGGTGGGTGACCAGGCGGACAACAGCTCAAACGCCGAAAAAAAGACGATATTCAGCATCAGGATAGGCTTGCGGCCATATTTTTCCGCCATCCGGCCAAACAGTAAGGCACCCAATGGGCGCACCGCCAGCGTCAGCATGATAGCGACCGACACGTCGGTGACGGAATTATGGAAGTACTGAGCAAGATTACTCAGGACAAACACCAGAATAAAAAAGTCGAAAGCGTCCAGCGTCCAACTGGCAAAACAGGCGAAAGCCACATTGCGCTGGGTCGATGTCCAGTCAAGCATACAAGTCTCCTCTCTGAGACACTCTGGCGCTCCGCCCAAAAATTTTCTGGTGGCTAACGAAGAGTGATGTGATTGTTAATCAAATGTATACATCATGTTTAGGAGGAGAGCGTATTGCGTAATTGTGAGGCAGTGGATCAGGCTGTAAGAAAGCGTGTCTGACTTCCTGCCAGCAGGTCAGGCGACGAATCGCCTGTACGTTATTCAGGAAGGTGTTGAAATGCCGACTCAATGATGGACAGCAAAAGAGCGTTATCCACACTGTGCAGCACATGTACCAGCGCACCGCTGTCCGGTGGGATACCGACATCCAGCCGCAGGGGTTGACGATAACGCCAGCTTTTCCCGCGTGTGGCTCCCGGACGAAGCTCAATATCGACCCGGTAATCCGTGCCCCAGGCGACACGCTGATTAAGCAACCAGGCGACAACCAGCGCATCATGAATCCAGCAACCTGGCAGATGCCGGGTCTGCATTGAATAATCTATCCAGGGCTGCAACGTTTCCCGCACAAAACGGGTCAGCGGATGAGCGTGCCGGGTAAGACGTTTGAGATCGGCCTGGGTCAGCATGGTTTGTGTTGTCACATCCATCGGCACCAGGGTAATGGCAGCACCGCTGTGCAACACCTGATGAGCCGCCTCGGGATCCACACCGAAATTCGTGTCTTTGATGTAGTCTTCCAGCGCAAAGACACCCCCCATAATCACAATCTCGGCTACCGCTTCGGCCATTGCGGGAAAACGCTGCATGGCCAGCGCCACATTGGTCAACGGGCCAATCGCAATCAGGGTGATCTCGCCGGGATTATCACAGATGAGCTGCCCCATCGCCTCAGCAGCATCGTTTCCGTCAGCCGGTAATGCCGCAGGCTGAGGAACGCCCTGCCATAACGCCATCAGGTCGAGTTGTTCGACCCGCTTATCCAGCAGCGCGCGCCAGGGCGCAGGATCTTCGCACAACGCCCGCGTTGCCCCCTGTACGACAGGAACCGCACAGCCCAGCCGCGCCATTAAGTCTTTAGCGACTCGTGCACCGACATCACTCGGGGTATTCCCGGCGACCGTCGTAATTAACTCCAGCGAGAGCCCTGGTGAGGCTAACGCCAGGGAAAGGGCCAGGCCATCATCAGTATTGGCCCCGGCAATCCCGTTCCCCGGATCGCAATCAATAATCAGTCTTTTCATTAGGTCGCTTTATTTGTTTTGTTCTGATGGCCGACAGCCACAAGATTCACCAATCTCAAGTTGGTGTGGGAATGCTTCAATCCGTGCCTCGCCATTCCACGCTTTCAGCATATGAATCGCACAGCGTGCCATCTCTTTAACCGGCTGGCGCACGGTGGTTAATGCCGGAACATGGTAGGCGGATTGATCGGTTCCGTTAAAACAGACCAGGGCCACATCGTCCGGCACACGAAGGCCATGCTGGCTGAAGGCGCGAATGCAGCCAATCGCCTGACCTTCGTTGCTGGCAAACAGGGCGCGCGGCACCCGTTTACTGGCAATCATACGTAAAGCAGCCTGATAGCCGCCCTCACGTGTATAGGTTGCGGGGAAAATATTGGCATCATCGGCTGGCAAACCATACGCCCGCAGCGCATCGCGCCAGCCCTGAATACGATCCTGCGCATTCAGCATGTCCCGGGGACCGCTGATCATCCCGACCTGCTGATAGCCATGGCTGAGTAAATGCGACGTCACCTGAAACGCCGCGTCACGCTCATCTACCCGCAGCATGCTGACACCGGGTTGTGGGTCGACCCGATCCAGCATGACCAGCGGTGTCCCGCTGGCTTTGATGATATCGATGAAAGGATGGCGATCGACACTGGTGTAAAACAGACCGTCGACCTGACGGTTCAGCAGCCCCTGAATCAGCTCCAGTTCACGCTTGCGATCGTCGCCGGCATCACCCAACAGCATCACATGGCCGTGGTTGAGCGACTCCTGAAGCAGCATATGCGCCATGGAGGCGACGAAGGGATTACTGATATTGGGCACCACCAGCCCAAACGTTTTGGTATTCCCTGACGCCAGGGCACGCGCGGCGGCATTCGGGCGATAGCCGGTCTGCTCTATTGCCGCCAGTACCCGTTGCCGGGTCGCGTCCGCGACCGGACGCGGGCCATTATTGATGACATAACTCACCACAGCGACGGAGGTCCCGGCAGCTTTAGCAACGTCACTCCGCGTCACGGCGGTTTTCACCTGTTTCGCCACTTCCCCTTCCTCACTTAACGTGCACTGCCTTTAGCATAGCCTGTTTCAGATAGCGTCCTCTGGCAGGTTAAGGTCGCGCCCACGTGTTTCCGGTGCCACAAACGTAGTCAGGAAACCAATCGTGGCCATCACGGAAAAATAGACGGCGATAGACCACCAGTGTCCGGTATAAGAGAGCATGGCCGCCGCAACTAACGGGGCGGTGCCGCCTGAAATAATAGAACCCAGCTCTTTCGCGACCGCCATCTTGGTATAACGGTGATTCACGCCAAACATCTCCACGCCCCAGGCCGCCTGTACGCCAAAGATGCCCAGAGAAGCCAGCGCCATGCCGACCACAATCACCGGAATCACGATGGCCGGTTCACGCGTATCCAGCAGGGTAAAAGCAGGCCAGGCATAGATCATCAGCAGCAGGCAGAACATGCGATAGACCACACGGCGACCAAAACGGTCAGACAGCCAGCCTGCAAACGGAATAATCAGGAACCCCAGCAATGAGGCGATAAACACCGCCGTGGTGGGCACGGATTTATCTACCATCAGCACCTTGGCGACATAGCCCACAATAAAGCCCTGGGCCAGATAAGAGGGGCCGTTTTCACCGATGCGCAGCCCGACCATTGTCCAGAAGGCACGTGTGCGCTGAAAGAACGGGCGTGTATCCGCTTCAGAACGATGCGCGGCAATCACCTGGGCGCGCGTTTCGGCAAGCTCTGCTTTCTTACGCTCGAATACCGGTGTTTCACGCAGATTACGACGGATCCACAAGGCCACCAGAGCGATCACCGCACTGCTCAGGAACGGAATGCGCCATCCCCACTCCAGCAGACTCTGCTTGTCCATTTGCACCACCAGCAGCCAGACCAGCGAGGCCAGCAACGTGCCGCTGTTAGAGCCGAGTGCAATGACCGATGACACCAGGCCACGGCGCCTGACCGGTGCATATTCACCCAGCATAACGGTTCCGCCTGAGAGTTCGGCGCCCGCTCCAAAGCCCTGACTGAAGCGTAACAGCACCAGGCAGGCCGGCGCCCAGATGCCAATCGAAGCATAGCTGGGAATCAGCCCAATCAACGTGGTGGAGGCGCCCATCAGGATAATGGTGGTGACCATGACGACCTTGCGGCCTTTACGATCGCCCAGCCAGCCGAAAAACAGGGCACCGATCGGACGGGCAATAAACCCAACGGACCAGGTGGCAAAACTGGCAAGCAGTGCCATCGCGGGCGTTTGTTCGGGGAAAAAGACATCACCAAAAATGATGCCCGCAGCCAGGCCATAGAGCGCAAAATCTGCATACTCCATTGCCGTGCCTAACCAACAGGAAACCGTAGCGCGCCAAAAATCTTTGCGGCCGGCTGAGGTGTTAAACCGCTCATCTGCGGCGGAGGTAGAAGGCAGTGATGCCTGTGTCGTAACGGAGTGCTGTGCCGTCATAAACGCTGTCCCTTGAAAATATGCAGATAGATAAATGCCATTCCGAGAGACAATTCCCTGACTGTAAGCAGAAGAATCGCTCTGGTGGCGACATTCAGTTGGCTAACCATGATGAAAGGAAAGTTAAAAGATTCCCTGGTGTTGGAATCCGCAGTATCGCGAGCTTCGCCGCTGTATTTTTCAGCGGTCGTATAAGTCTGGCGAATGTAACTTGTTCCTCGATCGGCCTACCGTGCATCGGGCACCGAGAGCAATCACTGGAAGCTAGTTTATCTACGCGCGTAGATAAATCAATAGCACTTGAGAAAATTTGTTAGATTTTCTTTAGTATCAAGCTGCATCGGATGCTATTTTTAACGCAAAATCAGAGGGTTAATTGTAACCTGACGCGCAAAAAAACAGCATAACGCTAGACCCGGTTCACTTTTCTTTTATCATTAAGCCAAACTGGCCGTCAGAACCTTTCATCAGATGCTGTTGTCGCATACTGGTGTGACTGCAAAATGACAACGCACCACGTTTGTATCGCGTACAGTCGCGCAGAGCCCTGTCCGCACCTGACCTGGAGGACGCTGTTTAGACGTTATGACCATTATCCTGATGCGACACGGCAAACCCGCCCACCCTTTTGCCCGCCGTTTGAGTGCGCAGGGCATGGCGGACTGGTGCGAAGCCTATGATCTTGCGCTGGTCAGCGATGGGCCGCCTGAACGCAGCATCAATATCGCGCGCAACGCCGCGGTTGTCGTCTGCAGTCCGTTACCCCGCGCCCACTCATCGCTGGCGCACCTGGGGTTGCGCCCCCATCATGTCGATGCGCTGTTCAGTGAAGTCGGCATTCCGCTGCTGCGGGCCGATCGCCTTCAGTTACCCACCTTTGTCTGGCAGGCCATTCTGCGTGCGATGTGGTTGTGTGGTTACGCGGGCGAGACCGAATCACTGCAACATGCGCGCGCACGGGCGTCGCGCGCCGCAGAAAGGCTGATCGCCTTATCGGAGAAAGGCACGGTTTTATTGCTGGGTCACGGCATTATGAACAAAATGATTGCCCGCGAACTGCGTAAGCGTGGCTGGCAGGCCGAAAAGCATGCCAGCAGCCGTCACTGGAGTTCCGCGATTTATCATCGCCCGTTTATTTAATCGATCTGGAAGTAGCTCAGCGTTTCATAACCCGCGCCCACTTCTGCGGTCATCACCACGGTCTGGCGCATCAAATCAATCACGCTTAACGTCTTATTGTCATCATGCGTGATCAGCAGCTTTTTTTTGTCCGGGCTGAAACAGCCATCGAGCGGTTGTCCAGCCAGCGTGATTCGCCCCAGCGGATTAAGCAACTCGTCAAACAGTGTCACAGTCGGCTCCTGATCACCCATTGCCATAAGGTAGTCCCCATCCGGACTAAAGCGCACTTTCTGGCAGGGATGCTGATGATCGGGCAAAGCCAGCCGCTGGCGGATACGATGACTCTGGCGATCCACCACATACAGCAAGGGCGCATCGGCGGCGCTGGCGATCAGGTAGGGATGTTTGGGTGAAGCTGTCAGACCCGAAACGGGGCCCGGCATAAGCACCGTATCAATGACGCGCCCTTCCGCCTCACAGAGATCCACCACGGTGATAGTGGCGTCCTGCTCGTTGTCGGTAAATAATTTGCGGCCGCTCGGAGAGAGCGTCAGGCGATGGGTATTATCCAGCGGAATGGGAATGGTCTTTTCAACACGATGCGTCTGCGGGTCGATCACCACGACGGCCGTTGGATTCTCGCAACACAAATAGACTTTGCCATCCCGCCCTAACTGACCGCTGTGGGGCGCTTTAGACGGCGACAGATCAATGTAGTCGGTAATTTCCCGCCGTCGAAGATCAATTACGGCGACTTTGTGCCCGGGATGCGGGAGTTCACTTCGCATCGCATCGCCGTACAAGGGCAAAAAAGCTTTTCCCCAGGGCGCAAGCATCAGCAGTTCATGCAGCCGCGTCGGAATCACGTCCACGGCCTGGCTGACGGCAAACGTGTCGGGATCGAGAAACAGCGCACGGCGGGTTTGTCTGTCGATCGCCAGTAATCCTCGAGAGTCAAACGACATGGCATCTCCTTTATCATCGGTAAGCTTAAAGCGTAGACAAGGGTTATCGGGCTGCGTACACCTGAGAATTGATAAAATATGCTAAATAATTTTTTTATCCCGATTTAGCCTGTATCCCTTTGACAGCTTCACAGTGTATCGGTTTTTTTTGAAGTTAAATGTTCAGCATGGCTGACAGACTCAGTTTGTCATAAACAAATAAACCATTAGCGTGAATAAATATTTATTTTTGTTTCCGGCTGAGCGTTATTTCCGTTTTATCCTAAAGTGTTTATCAGGCATAGCGAATGACTACATTGTGTTCTATTAAATAATCTGGCGTGGTTGATTTCGCCTGTTCAAAACGTCGTTGCCACATGCCATCGTCACATCACCCGGCAAGACGAATAAGCATTGCAGTACAGCGATGCCTGCTTTTATAGCGGTTCAGATACAGGCTGGCAGTTAAGCACGTTATTTTGACGACCGGCATAAAACACAATAACCAAAATAACAGGTGAAATATGACTTCGCATCGCCGTTCTTTGCTTCCGCTCTGGCGCCATTGGGAAAAACTCGCCTTCACCAGCCGTATGCTGCTGACGATGAAACAGCACCGTGCCCTCAGTGCGCCAGAATATGATCCTGGCCTTGAACACGATGTGGAACTGACCGCGGTGCCTAAGTCACTGCCTGCCATTGCCAGAACGGTCTGGCTCTATTGGCCTGGCGAACGGTTACCTGCCTCTGTCGCCTTAACAATTCGCAAACTTCGTCGCGATAATCCGGATCATGATGTTCATCTGGTGACTCCGCAAACGCTGAGTCATTGGCTGCCTGAGTTGCAGTTCATCTCTTCAGATCTGACGCAGGCGCTAAAAAACGACATCATCCGGCTGGAACTGCTGCTCCGTTATGGCGGCATCAGCATTGATTGTCATACCTTACTGTTTGAAGATCTGACGTGGATACATCAGGCCCACAGCCTCAGCCCCAGGGATTTGATCGGCTATTACCGCCAGGAATCCACCTGTCATTCACTCAGACCGGTGATTGATACCAGCGTTCTCGCCGCGCCCGTCCAAAACCCGTTTATCCGGGAATGGCTCAAACAACTGGCACCGGTAAAATATGTCGGTATGCATAACTATCTGCTGGAGTTAAAGAAACGCAGTGACTTCCCTGCGCTGAGACAAAACCTCAGCCATCCTGACAGTGAGCTGCCGTCGCTGGCCCACCAGTTGGCGATGGACGAACATCGTCGGGTCAATTTCCTTTTGCGTAAAGCCGAAGCGAGCGCCGGGTATTATCACAGGGTTGATGCCGGTAACAGCACGGCGTTTGTCCGCTGTGTTTTATTCCAGCAACGTCCTCTTACGCCTCCTCCGGTGATCAAACTGAGTGCCCGCGAACGCACACATCTTGATTTCAACCTTAAGCTGCGCTTTTACAATCGCTCCAGCCTGATAGGTGAAGTCATGCATCAAACTCTGTCGTCGCCCGCCAGACTGCTGGCCCCCCAGGAGCAGCGCGCGTAATCCGTCACGGGTTCTTCAGCATTCGCGATGGCGTGTTTTTATCTGTTGGCAATGTGAATCTGCCGCCAAAATGGCGGCAGACAGGTTGCAGCCCGATGACAGCCAAGCTAGATTGAGCCGCAATTTAATGAAAATGTCCCCCTCAGAAGAGACAGGTTCACATAATAAGAGGATGTGACGTTGCCCGAATTCGTGTCAGTGCTCCTTTTTCTGACCGCGATTGCTGTTTATTCCTGTAAAGCAGGCCGAAACAGAATCTGGTTTTGCCTCGTCCTGGTGTTGCTCATGCTGTTTGTCGTGCTGAATGCCACGCTGTTTGCCAGCAATTATTTTACGGGCGAGGGCATTACCGATGCCGTGGTGTATACACTGACAAACAGCCTGACCGGTGCGGGCCTGAGCAAATATGTTGTGCCCGGTCTTGGCCTGCTCATCGTGCTGTTTTTACTCTTTTGCGCCTTATCATGGCTGCTCCGACGCCGTAAGCGCCCTTTTCACCCTGGCTGGAGCCTGGTCGCATTTATCTGCGCCGCCGGTGCGGTGCAGACCACGCCGGCTTTTCATCAGGTCAGCACACTGATCACCTCTTACTCACTGCGGGACGACTCTGACTTCGACACCGTTTATAAGGTGCCGAAGAACCGCATTGAGCGGCCTGCGCTTAATGTCGTGTATATCTACGCTGAAAGCCTGGAGCGCACCTATTTCGACCAGATGGCCTTTCCGGGTCTGGCCCCCGAATTGAATCGCGAGAAAGAGCAAAGCCTGGACTTCAGTCAGACCGAACAACTGCCCGGCACGGATTACACCATTGCCGGTATGGTCGCATCGCAATGCGGCATTCCCCTTTTTGCCCCTTTCGACGGCAATGCCTCCGCTTCTCTTTCCAGCTTTTATCCACAAAATATCTGCCTGGGCGATATCCTGAAGAACTCGGGCTATGAGAACTGGTTTATTCAGGGGGCCGATTTACGCTTTGCAGGCAAAGATGTCTTTTTGCATTCCCACGGTTTCGATGCCGCACATATGTACGGTGCACAGGAGCTAAAAGATCAGGTGCGCGATCCCACGTACCGCAATAACTGGGGATATTATGACGACACGGTGCTGGATAAGGTTTACGACACTTATGCCTCGCTGTCACGCCAGCAAAAACGGTTTGCGCTGTTTGCGCTCACCGTCGACACGCACCATCCCGACGGTTTTATTTCTCGCGGTTGCCAGCGCAAAAGCTACAGCTATGCGGGCAAATCCAACCAGTCGTTCAGCGCGGTATCCTGCTCACAGGAACATATCGCCCGACTGATCGCCCGTATCAAAGCGTCCCCGTGGTTCGCTGACACGGTGATTGTGGTTGCCTCCGATCATCTGGCGATGAACAATACCGCGCACCCTTTTCTGATAACGCATCCCCGCCACGATTTGTTTATGGTGATTCGCGGCGATCGGCCTGAGACCGACGTGATTGATATGAAACGCAGTACGCTGGATAACGGCGCCACGTTGCTGGATATCCTGGGCGGGGATAATGCGATTGGCCTGGGCCGCAGCAGTCTGTCAGCGGTGTCGTTATCCAGTCAGTTTGAGGACATGAAAACCAAAGTTTTAAGCTGGAAGCCCGATATTATTCAGCTCTGGAATTTTCCCAGCAAAATCGACAGTTTTATTATCAATCAGGCCAAAAATACTTTCAGCTTTTCCGGAACCAGCTTTAAATTGCCGATTCTGTTGCGCGTAACAGATAAACATATAGAGCCGCTGCCGGAAGGGGAATACTCCGCGCCGTTGCGTTTCCAGCTGGCCGATTTCAAAGCAGATGAGAAGTTTATCTGGGTCGATCGCTGTTTCAAAATGGGCCGCATCTGGCAACCTTCTCTGGCACTGTCCGGTGACTGGTGCGTTGCGATGGGGCAACCTGCGGGTCAGCCCACCGTCACACGCGTTGATACGCCTCAGTGGGAAGGTCAAGCCCGGTTCCCGGCAGACACTCTCAGCAATGCCCGCTACCAACTTGCTGTGGCACAGCTGCGCATCGAAGATAATGCGATTCGTTATGACGCTGAAAGCTTTCTGTTTGCGATCCCCGGCGCGCCAGCCAGTGTGAAGCAGTTTAGCGGCATTTCGCGCCAGGAAAGCTGGGGACGCTGGTCGAATGCCCGTCTTGCCCCCGACGTGACGATTGAGTTTGTCGATCCGTTGCCCGCGCACTTTGATCTGGTGATCACCGCTCGTGCCTACGGTCCGAACATCCACCGGCCAATACCGGTCAGGGTGGGCGATACTGAGCAGTTGCTGACGCTGGGGGAGATTCCCTCTACCCATACGCTACGTTTTGACAATCCTGAAGGAAGCCACCGGTTAACGCTCTCGCCGCCCGAGCCGCAACTCAGTAACCTCAACAATATCGCCGGACAAGATCCGCGCAAACTCGGTATTGGTCTGGTCGAGCTCAAGGTCGTTCCCCTTCCCTGAGTGGTCATGCCACTGACGTTGGCTGCCGGCATTGAAATGGCGATGTCGGCAGCAGCAAAGCGCTCATCTTTTTGCGAAGCGCCACGCAAAAAAATGATTATTACCTGTTTAACTAATTGATATTTTTGGATTTAATCCGCAAGATATTGCCTCTGTACTGTGACTGTTTCGGCTTGCCTGTCATGATGCCATCACGGTGTGATGAAACGGGAAGAGGCATGAATGGCGACCGCAATGATGAATACACATAAAGCGTTTAAACGTCTGCAACGGGCAGGCATCAATGACCGTCAGGCAGAAGTGATGGTCGATATTTTTGCGCAGATACAGCAGGACAACGCACTCTCGCGCGCTGATGTCATGCAGGCTTTTACGCGTCATAACCAGCATATTCTCAGGCTGAGTAAGCAGTCTGAGAATATGGAGACCGATCTCAGCGTGTTAAGAACCGACTTCGGTAGCCTGAAGAGTGATGTCAGCATACTGAGAACGGACTTCGATAGCCTGAAGAGTGATGTCAGCATACTGAGAACGGACTTCGATAGCCTGAAGAGTGATGTCAGCATACTGAGAACGGACTTCGATAGCCTGAAGAGTGATGTCAGCGTACTGAGAACGGACGTCGACACCCTGAAGAGTGATGTCAGCATACTGAGAACGGACGTCGACACCCTGAAGAGTGATGTCAGCGTGCTGAGAACAGACGTTGACAGCCTGAAGAGTGATGTCAGCGTGCTGAGAACAGACGTTGACAGCCTGAAGAGTGATGTCAGCGTACTGAGAACGGACGTCGACACCCTGAAGAGTGATGTCAGCGTACTGAGAACGGACGTCGACAGCCTGAAGTGATGTCAGCGTACTGAGAACGGACGTTGACAGCCTGAAGAGTGATGTCAGCGTGCTGAGAACAGACGTTAATAGCCTGAAAACCGATGTGAACAGGCTGACTATGGATGTCAGTACGCTGAGAACCGATGTGGATGAAATCAGGACGGATGTCGGCGGGTTAAAAAACGATATGTGCTGGGTTAAACGTCTGCTTATGGTCATGACCACCACTCTGCTTATGGCGGCCATGAAATACATGCTTGTCTGAACGACCAGGCAGGGGCAGATCTCAGCCCCGAAGCGTTTCCAGCTTTTCTCGTTGCTGGCCTTCACGGGTGAAGTTGGTCTCTGCCAGCCAGCGTTCAAAACCCGCTTTCACCTGCGGCCATTCGCTGTCAATGATCGAAAACCAACTGGTATCGCGCGTGCGACCTTTATAGATGCGGGCCTGGCGAAAATCCCCTTCAAACTGGAACCCCAGACGTAACGCGGCCCGGCGAGAAGGCAGATTGCAGCTGTCGCATTTCCATTCATAACGTCGGTAGCCAAGCTGTTCAAAGGCGTAACGCATTAGCAGAAAATGTGCCTCTGTCGCCATTCTTGTCTGCCGAAGTAAGCGGGAGAAGGTGACGAATCCCACCTCCATCACACCATTCGCCGCGTCAATACGCATCAGCGATAGCGTCCCCACAGCCCTGTCGGTTTTTCGATCAACCACACTGAAATGCAGCGGATCCCGACTCGCCTCCATGGTTCTGGCATGAGCTAACCATGCGGCCTCATCATCAAAAGGACCATCTGAAAGGTAAGTCCAGTCACGACCATCTTCCGCCAGTGACCAGGCCTGCCAGAGTGCCGCCCCATGCGCAGCGACGCTAAAGGGTTCAAGCCGACAGACCTGTCCCTGAAAAATCTCGCGTTGTGGTAAAGGGCGTGACTGCCAGTCGGGCATTGATTGCCCTACCGGTTGACCATACTGATTGAGGTGCTGTGCCATCGTGCCTCCTGCGTTTCGGTTAATCAAAACACGTTGCCACGTTACGCAGAGGTTGAGAAGTCTTACTCTGATAAAACGAAAAAAAACGGCCCCGTGACGAGGCCGTTATTTCACATTCTCCGGTTGCGTCGTGCCGACGTCCGGCGACGGGGTTATCCGCGGAAGAAGATATCGCCTGATTTACCCATGACGATCTTACCGGTGTCATCGGTAATCAGGATGTAATTGGCATTGATATAAGCCCAATGCGTACCGGGCTGAGGCGCAGGCAGGTTACGTTTCTGCCACTCCGTGATGGTATAGGTCTTGCTGCGGTATTTATCTGGCACGGTATCACCGATTTTATGCTCTTTGTAATCGATGATGATGGTGCTGAGATCGTAGTTCGGCTTACCGGGATTACCCTCCGCATGCGATGGCGTGGTTGGCGTAATACCGTCGTTAGAGTCAGAACTCGCAGGTGCCTGGGACTGAACGGGTGCCGTTTCGGGTTGAGCCGCATTACTGCCTGGCTGTACGTTCGACTCGCCAGACGGGCTGGCAGGCGCAGCAGGTTGAACCTGCTGCGGCGGCGGCACATTGTCGGTGGTTTCGCCTGCGGCCTGAACAGCAGGGATAAGGCTCAGCGAGCCGAACAGTAAACCCGCTGAAATTAAAGCAATTTGAGTCCTGCGCATAATAATTTCCACATTGAATTGATTTTAATAACAGTAGACCACTCTGAAGACAATCTGAACAGGATTACCGTTCCATCACTCATAAAGGTAAGTGTAAGGAATCGCAACGTATTCCGGCTCCTGCTTACACCTTACCTGTCTTTTTCTGCCAGGTTAAGCAGCAATGTGATACCCAGGTAGTTACTCCAGTTAAACGCGTTTTGCAGCACCACAATCGCATTGCCAGCCTCTCTGTCAAAACCGATAAATGCCGAATAACCACCAATATAGCCTACCTGATAAGTGATGTTTCGCCCTTCCAGCCGGTCCGTTACCCAGGCGATGTTCTGCGTCTGGTTGCCCTGTTGGTATACGCGTTTATTCACCCCGGCGAACGCGCGGTTGATTTCAGGATACGGACCGGGCGTCAAATGTGCCCGCAGATAGACGCTGAGATCGCGGGCATTGCTGTACAGACTGCCTGCAGCCATCATATTACGTCTGAAGCGCCAGTCCGGCGTAATATCGCCGCGCGGAATAAACTTTGGCTGATCGCCAGCATGGCCCAGCGCCCGCGTGGGGAAACCGCTGAGGCGCTCAGGCACAAAACTCGTTTGCGTCATTCCCAGTGGACGAAAGATTCGCTGACGGGCCAGCCTGTCAATATCACTGTGGCATCGGGTGCGTAAGATATAGCCCAACAGCGCATAACCCAGATTTGAATACTGAGGAACGCGGTGACGGGGTGCCCTAAAGTCAGCCAGATAGCTGAGCACCCGGTCATCGTCGAGATTGCCGTAAAAATTCTGCCCCGTGCGAAGATAAGTCATGAACTGTATAAACATCGCCAGGTCCATGTCCTGGCGCGGCAATCCTGACGTGTGCGTCACCAGTTGTAACAGCGTGATACGACGGGCATCCGGGCTCAATGCCACCGTTGCGGGTAGCAGGGTTGCCAGCGTATCTTCCCAGCGCAGTTGCCCCTCATCGACTTGTTGCGTGATCACCTCTGCGGTTACGCCTTTACTCAAGGAGCCCAGCGCAAACAAGGTATCAGGCGTAATTGGATAACGATGGACATCGTCCGTCACGCCGGCGCTGTAGAACAACGTGGGCGCGTTTTTGTGGATAATGGCAATGCTGATGCCGGAGACCTGTTTGCGCTGCATGTAATGGCGCACCAGGTCATCCAGATTATCGTGGAAGGCGCTGTGAGTCAGATAAAGCCTGTCGCCCGTGGGGGCGGACGTTTGCGACAGTGTGCCGCAGGCGGTTAACCCTACCGCACCGATCGTCACTATGCCGAACCGTGTCAACATACCGCAGCATCCGGTCAGCAGGCCGGATAACGTCCGGATGAGCGTCTTTTTTCTGGTCACGTCCTCGCGCCCGTCTTATTGTCGTATCAGGGCGCTGACGAAAAGCTTCATCGCGATCCTGCAAGATGATACCGCTGTGCTTATATCGGCACAGTCAGCTAAATCTTTATCCGGTTGCCAGGCGGCGTTCCGCCTGTCGTTCCCTCTGGCATCAGGCCTTGCGGAGCCGGGAGAGTAACATAGCGACTGAGAGAATGCCTCTGTCGTGTTCCTTATTGCGTTGTGCATCTGATGGCGCTGCCATCAGATGCATAAGCGTGTACACTGCGCGCTTTTACACGCAGTCAATTTTCTGCTGAACCAGAAACGCCCGGAGAGAACCATGAAAGAAGGTCCATTAAGCGAGAAAGAGCTGCAGTGGCTTGATGATATGCTGGAAAAATACGGTAGCGAAGCATCTATTCTTGATGTGTCCGAACTGGATGGCCTGCTCACCGCCGTACTGTCAGGCCCGACAACGGTTGAACCCAACCGCTGGCTGGTTGCGCTCTGGGGCGGCGAAAAGCATATCCCTAAATGGAGCAATGAGCGCGAAATGACGCGCTTTATGGAGCTCTGCTTTCAGCATATGAATGATATCGCTGACCGCCTGTCCGAGTTTCCGGAGCAATTTGAGCCGCTGTTTGGCGTGCGTGAAATGGAAGGTCTGGAATTCACCGTGGTGGAAGAGTGGTGCTATGGCTATATGCGCGGCGTAGCGCTGACGGACTGGTCTGCGCTGCCTGCCGAACTGCATGAATCACTGGACGTCATCGCGCTGCATGGCAAGGAAGAAAACCTCGAAAAAGTCGATGCGTTAACGCCGGAAGAGATGGAAAGCAGCATGGATGCCATACGTCCTGCCGCTCTTGCGCTGCACGATTACTGGATTGCGCAGCCTGAGGCGATTCCTCAGGTTCAACAGCCTGTCACGGCAGCAAAGCAGCCCGGTCGCAACGATCCCTGCCCGTGTGGCAGCGGTAAAAAATACAAGCAGTGCTGTCTGCACTAAGCCACTCGGGGCCGGTAACCGGCCCCATTCACTGTTACAGGTACATGACATTAACGCGGCGCGGGAACGGGCTGCGCAGGTGACAGACCTTCGCCGTTCTTAATCCTGTCGATAGCCACCACGTTGTGCTTCATCGCGTCATTCAGCACCTGCACTGCCGAAGACGCATCGCGGTTTTTAATCGCCATAAACACCTTAATATGCGCTTCCACGCTCTCAAGGGTGATACCCAGCGAGCGATTCAGCTCTTCCAGGTAATAGTAGTAAATGTCCTTAATTGACTTCATCACGTTGTAAAACACGCTGTTATGGGAAGCCCGGATAATCGCCAGATGAAATTCATAATCGGCCTCCGAGTATTTCTTGTAATCCCCTTTGTTGATGAGCATGTTATTCAGGGCCTGCTCAAGCAGGGTAATGTCGTCTTCCGTCGCGTGTTCAACTGCCAGCTCGACACATTTAAACTCGACGGTCTGACGAAACACCATCATGTCATTAAACGCTTCCCGACTCAGGTGCATCAGCGGTCTGGCACTGCTGTTCAGCATCTGCGGCGTGAAATCTTCGCACACATAGCTGCCGCTGCCCTGACGGGTGATGATAATGCCAAGATCACGCAACCGCTGCACCGCACTGCGCACACTCACCCGGCTGACATTGAAAGAGTGTGTCAGCTCCGCTTCAGAAGGCAAGCGAGCGCCCGCGGGCCAGCTACCGTCCAGTAGCCGGGCCTTGATTTGCTCGAACACTTCGTTAACAACGTTCTGTTTCTGAATGGATTTTATGCTCACAACACCTTCTCATATGATGTCCTACATGATGCCATTCTATCTCATCCTTTCAGACAAAGTCCTGTGTTGACACTGTAAAGCACGCCGTTCGAAAACAGGTCATTATTCGCCGCGACGCGGGCTGAGCGCGGACACCCTGTGCTGACTGATGGCAGACTGTGCCTCCACCGCATCGGCTTCTGCGGTCAGATCGCGATCGGCCACCTCAGGCATGATCAGTGACGCCAGCAGACCGATGCAGGAATAACAGATTAACATCACCGCAATCGGGTGCCAGGAGCCGGTAAGTTGACAAAATATCCCCGCCAGCAGAGGACCTAATCCGGTGGCAAACAACCCGCCAATTTCTTTTGAAATCGCCATTTGTGCGAAGCGGTTTTGCGAACCAAACATCTCTGCCATGGTGATCCCTTCAATAGCGGCCTGGCCCAGCACCGCGATGTTATGAATCACGATCAGGCACACCATAATGGTGCTGACAGCCTGGGACTTGTCGACGATCAGTGAAATCATCGGGTAGGCCAGGAGGATCGAGCCGACGGTCAGTATGCGATAAGGAATGCGCCGCCCGACCCTGTCTGAGAGCCAGCCGAGCAGGGGAATCGTCAGAAAACCAATCACGGAACTGACCATGATGGCATCGGTGGGAATCGCTTTATTAAATAACAGCGTTTGCACCATATAGCCTGCCAGGAAGGTCTGAATAATCCCCGAATTTCCGGCCTGGCCAAACCGCAGGCCGGTTGCTATCCAGAACGCTTTCCCCTGAATTAACTGAAAAATGGACTGACTTTCCTTCGACCGGAGCGTAACGGTTGCGGATGCTGCCACATTTTCAAACACCGGGCTTTCTTTCAAATTAAAGCGCAGCCAGAGCGCAAACCCCATCACAACAAAACTGGCCAGAAAAGGAATACGCCATGCCCAGGCGACGACCTCTTCGTTAGTGAAAAACAAGAACATGACGGCCCAGATAGCGGTGGCACTCAAGGTGCCGCAGTTAGTGCCCATGGCAACCAGGGAAGCGATAAGGCCTTTTTTCCCTTTGGGCGCATATTCCGCCAGCATCGTACTGGCCCCGGCGATTTCTGCCCCTGCCCCTAATCCCTGTATTACGCGCAACGCGACCAGCAATAAAGGCGCCAGAATACCGACCTGCTGATAGGTCGGTAACACACCAATTAATGTGGTGCATATGCCCATTAATGCGATGGTCATAAACAGCACTTTTTTTCGGCCCACGCGGTCGCCCATTTTGCCAAAAAAGACGGCGCCCACAATACGCGCGATATAACCTGCGCCGTAGGTGCCCATGGCCAGAATTAACGCCATTGCGCCTGATTGCCCGGGAAAAAAGACTTCATGAAAAACCAGAGCCGCACCGAGGGAATATAACTGGAAATCCATAAACTCCAGCGTGGTACCCAACCATCCTGAAACAGAGGCCCTGACAAGATCAGACGTATTACGTTCTTTTGTACGCGTATGTGAATGACTCATGTTTTACCCCGAGGCCAACCCGGCGTTGACAGGTGAATAATAGACAGGCGAGCGCAGTCCACGCGAGACGTGAGAGCATTTCACTCGCCCTGATCATTAAGGTTATTTGCACGCTGAATAACAGCGCTGTTGTGAATGAACTTAAAAGACGACTAACACTTTTGAATGCTGCGTTTTATCACTGGCGGCCTGCAAAGCCACTTCAATATCCTGATGCGCATACTGACCAGACAGGATCGGTCGCGGATCGATAATGCCTTTTTCCAGCCATTTCACTGCAACCGCAAATTCATCAATAAAACGAAAAGAACCTTTCCAGCTAATTTCTTTTACCAGCATCTGCGCGACGGGAAAATGAAGCGGGCTTTTTCCCATGCCAATTTGAACCACCGTGCCACCTGGCCGCGTCGCCAGGATACTGGTGCTGATGGCTGCCTCTGCCCCGCTGGCCTCCAGTGTGACGTCAAAGTAGCCCCGGTGTTCACAATAGCGGGCCATGGCCGCCGTATCGGCCGGGTCCACGGCGACATCGGCCCCCATTTCACACGCAATACGACGACACCGCTCGCTGAGATCACAGGCCACAATTTCCGCTGCGCCCGATGCTTTTGCTGCGGCAATGGCTAACGCGCCTATGGGGCCTGCGCCCATTACCAGCACCTTTTTGCCCACGATACTGCCTGACACATTAAGCGCATGAATGACGACCGCGGTGGGCTCAGCAACCGCCATCACGCTGGCCGGAACCTGCTCGTCGTAAGGCACACACTGCTGCGCGGACACCACGACATACTGTGCAAACCCGCCTTCCACATGCGGCGTGAACTGCGCACTGCCCATGAAGCGCATGGTTGGGCAGGCATTTTGTTTCCCGGCCTGACAATATTCACATCGCCCGCAGGGCTGCGACGGGTTAACCGCCACTTTCTGTCCGGGTTTGAGGGCAGAAGATTCCGGCGCATGATAAATCCGCCCCACAAATTCGTGTCCGATAATAAAAGGATGCTGAATGACGGATAACCCGGCCCGCCCTTCGTGATAATAATGAATATCGGATCCGCAAATGCCGCCGCACTCCACTTTTATCACGACGTCATCTTCTGCGTAATGCAGCTCGCGCTCTTCTACCACAATGTCTTTTTTACCCTTTGCCACACAGGCCTGGGTCATTAAGCTATGCACAATGGTTTCCCCTTTGCAGGTCAGTAAGGCTCACAACACGGCCAGCCAGCCGCCATCAACGTAAATCATCTGCCCGTTGATATAATCTGACGCGCGCGAAGCGAGGAAAACGGCGGTACCGGCCACTTCGTCTGGCCGGCCCCAACGTTGAGAGGGATTGCTGCTTTTCACCCAGCTATCAAACCGGGCGTCGTCCACCAGCGCACGGTTCATGTCGGTTAAGATATAACCCGGCCCAATCGCGTTGGTCTGGATATTAAACTGCGCCCATTCGGCCGCCATTGAGCAGGTCAACATCTTGATTCCGCCCTTGGCCGCCGTATAAGGCGCAACCGTCGGGCGCGCGGCCTGACTGGTTAACGAACCGACATTGATGATTTTCCCGCCCTGGTGACGGGCGATCATGCGCTTTGCCGCCGCGCGTGAAACCAGGAAGGCGCTGGTCAGGTTGGTATCAATGACTTTTTGCCACTGTTCAAGCGCCAGTTCCAGCATCGGTTTACGGTACTGAATGCCGGCATTATTGATAAGGATATCCACCGCAATCGCCTGCTCATCCAGCGCGGCAAATGCCTGTTCAATTTCGCCTTCATCTGTCACATCGAATACCCGCCCCGTGGCGTGATAACCTTTCGCCACGAGTTGTTCAACCGCCTCATCCAGCCCCGCTTTACGCGTGCCGTTCAAAATCACCTGTGCCCCGGCCGCCGCCAGGGCTTCAGCATAGGCATAACCCAGCCCACGAGATGAACCGGTGATTAACGCCGTTTTCCCGGTCAGATCGAACAGTGCAGTCATATTCCACCCTTAAATATGTATGACAACTATCTTATTAAGGTGAATTTACGCGCAGATTAAATCAATACATAATGATGCGTTATGAGGCGTCTATCACAAAGCCCTCACTCTGAAATTTATTAGGATGCTGTATTTTAAGAAAATAAATCTTAACCACGTGCATAAAGTTCAGTCATTAGATCCCCATCACAGAATCGAAAGCTAATAAGGGCAACGGCCCGGCTTTGTGATAAAACAGTCATGTTGTATGACAACATACCTTTTAGCCATGAGCAGCAACGAGCACGACGGTGGCGGTAAGTGGCCTGATAAAAGAGGAGCGATTGTGAGTAATCTGTCCATCACGAATGTTAAAACCATTCTGACTGCGCCCGGCGGCATCGATCTGGTCGTGGTTAAAATCGAAACCAACGAGCCGGGTCTGTATGGCCTGGGCTGCGCCACCTTTACCCAACGCATCTATGCGGTACAAAGCGCCATTGATGATTACCTGGCGCCTTTTCTGACGGGCAAGGATCCGGCAAGAATCGAAGATATCTGGCAGTCTGCCGCCGTCAGTGGCTACTGGCGCAATGGTCCGGTCATGAATAACGCCCTGTCCGGTGTCGATATGGCGCTGTGGGACATTAAAGGCAAACTGGCCGGATTGCCGGTTTATGAGCTGCTGGGCGGCAAGTGTCGCGATGGTATTGCGCTCTATGTGCACACCGATGGCGCAGACGAAGTCGAAGTGGAAGACAGTGCCCGCGCCAAAATGGAGGAAGGTTATCAGTATATCCGCTGCCAGATGGGCATGTATGGCGGTGCCGGTACCGACGATCTCAGGCTCATCGCGAACCGCATGGTCAAAGCGAAAAATATCCAGCCTAAGCGTTCACCGCGCAGCAAAACAGCGGGCATGTACTTTGATCCGGAAGCCTATGCGAAAAGCATTCCACGCCTGTTTGATCATCTGCGCAACAAGCTGGGTTTTGGCGTAGAGCTTCTGCACGATGCGCATGAGCGCATTACACCGATTAACGCCATTCATATGGCTAAAGCCCTGGAGCCGTACCAGCTGTTTTTCCTGGAAGATCCGGTTGCGCCAGAGAACACGGAGTGGCTGAAGATGCTGCGCCAGCAGTCCTCTACGCCCATCTCAATGGGCGAGCTGTTCGTGAATGTGAACGAATGGAAGCCGCTGATCGACAATAAGCTGATTGACTATATTCGCTGCCATATCAGTTCCATTGGCGGAATTACGCCGGCGAAGAAAATTGCTGTTTACAGTGAATTAAACGGTGTCCGCACGGCCTGGCACAGCCCCGGCGATATTTCACCGGTCGGCGTGTGTGCGAATATGCATCTGGACCTGAGCTCACCAAATTTTGGCGTTCAGGAATACACGCCGATGAACGATGCCCTGCGTGAAGTGTTTCCCGGCTGCCCGGACGTCGAGCAAGGCTATGCGTACGTTAATGACAGGCCGGGATTGGGTATCGACATTAATGAAACGCTGGCGGCGAAATTCCCCTGCGAAGGCGGTAACCCCACCTGGACGATGGCCCGTACGCCCGATGGCACGGTCTGGCGTCCCTGAATCCGTTAACGGGAAGCAAAGGCGCAACAGGGTGCCTTTGCTTTATTCTTCCCGGTCCTGTAAACGAAACGAGCTCGCGTTCTGACCAAGGGCCGGGTCAGTGCCCCCGAGTCGCTCCCGGTTCATCCACCCCAATCAGAATTCGACGTCTTCCAGGCTAAAGTACTCGGTCTGGTCGTTATAAGAGAAGATCTCCGCATAACGGCCCCAGTTAATCACACTATCCAGCGTCTCTTTAGCCGCACTGTCGGAAAGCGAATCTTCCAGTTCCTGTTCAAAACGCACGCGCGGTGCACGATGTCCCGGACGCTCATCCAGTACCGTTTTGATCAGGGCGGCCAGCGGCACGTAACGCAGCAGATGATCGGCAAACATCACCTTACGCTGCTGCGTGTCTGACTCGGCAAACACCCGGGCGGGCGGCGTCAGGAAGATGTCCCCTTCCCGCACGTCCGCAAAGCCCAGCGACTGAAGCACTTCGGCTATCGGGAACAGTTCATCGACTTCCAGATGCAGCGAACGGGCCACCTCTGGCATGTCGGCGCGGCCGTGGTACGGTGCTGCTGCCAGGGTTTCGATCAACCCGGCCATCAGGTTGGTTGACACATGCGGCAGCCGCGTTCCCAGTCTGAGGCTCTTTTTCACATTATCGCTGGTAGGCCGTGCGGTCATTTGGGTATAAACATCATCGACCAGCCGACGAAAAGCCGGATCCAACCGGTTACGCGGATGGCCAAAGGGCACTTTGATTTCTGCCACTACGCGCCCGGGGTTAGAGGACAGCACCAGAATGCGGTCACACATAAAGACGGCTTCTTCGATATTGTGGGTGACAATAAGCACCGATTTCATCGGCATCTGTCCCTCATTCCACAGATCGAGTAAATCGGTACGCAGCGTTTCGGCGGTTAATACATCTAAGGCGGAAAACGGCTCATCCATCAACAATAAGGTGGGATCGACGACCAGAGCGCGTGCAAAACCCACACGCTGACGCATGCCGCCCGATAATTCACGCGGATAGGCGTTTTCGAAACCGTCCAGACCGATGAGGTCAATGGCCGCCAGCGCACGCTTTCTGCGTTCCGCTTTCTCCACGCCCAGCGCTTCAAGTCCGGCTTCTACGTTCTGTAGCACCGTTAACCAGGGAAACAGCGCAAAGGTCTGGAACACCATCGCCACGCCTTTGGCGGGGCCGTTCAGCGGTGCGCCCAGGTAGTCAACGGAACCCGAGCCGGGCGTAATCAGACCAGAAATAATGCGCAGCAGTGTCGATTTTCCCGAACCAGAGCGGCCCAGCAGCCCCACTATCTCGCCTTCATGCAGAGTCAGATTGACGTCATCCAGAATCAGCACTTCACCGTGCGCTTTATCGTAACCGTGCTTAATGTCTTTTACCGTCAGGACCGCCTGGCGACCGTCCGTTTTTTTGGTCGACACGTCTGCATGGTGTGTGGGTTGATTGTTTAACATCTCGGGTCCCTTAATTAGCACGGAATTTTGATTCAGCGTAGACGTACAGCGGCCGCCACAGCAGACGGTTGAACAAGGTGACAAACAACGACATCACGGCGATACCAAGAATAATCCTCGGGAAGTCCCCAGCGGCCGTGGTTTGCGCGATATACGCCCCCAGGCCGTGGGCGGTGACCTGCGTATTTCCCCATTGTACAAATTCGGACACGATGCTGGCGTTCCAGGCTCCGCCGGAAGCGGTAATGGCACCGGTAATGTAGTAGGGGAAAATGCCGGGCAGCATCACCTGACGCCACCACTGCCAGCCGCGAATATGAAAGTTTGCGGCAGCCTCTTTGTAATCATTGGGAAAGGCGGTGGTGCCCGCCACGACGTTAAACAGGATGTACCACTGCGTACCAAGCACAATAAGCGGAGACAGCCAGATATCCGGATTCAGCCTGAAGTGCACAATCATAATGACGAACACCGGAAACATCAGGTTGGCCGGGAACGCCGCCAGGAACTGGGCAACCGGCTGAATTTTTCCGGCCAGCGCAGGACGCAGGCCAATCATCACGCCCAGCGGCACCCAAATCAGCGATGAAATCAGAATCAACACGGTGACGCGCAGAAGCGTAATCAGCCCCAGGCCGAAGACATGTTTCACGTCCGCCAGCGTGACACCGATTTGCACATAGGTAATAACCCGCCAGACCACATACAGGGTCAGTAAAATGACGAAGGCGCCCCAGATAAAGTCACCCAGACGCGAGCGGGATTCCGTGCTGCTTTCGGCCCGGACCGACCTGGAGGCAGGCCAGCGCCACGAGATACGCGCCAGCGCAGACAGCAGCAGGCGCAGCGGCGTAAAGATCTGGTGAATCAGGCGCGTACGGCGCATCAGATCACGCACCCATGAGGTCGGCGCACTCCCCGAACGTGTGTTTTCCATGCGGAACTTATCCGCCCAGGCCACCAGCGGCCTGAACAACAGCTGATCATAAGCCAGAATCACGATCACCATGGTAAGCAGCACCCAGCCCACCGCATGGATATCTTTATGCAGAATCGCCTGTGCCAGATAGCCGCCCACGCCGGGTAAGGTAAAGGTGTTGTTACCCACCGTGATCGCCTCTGAGGCGACAATAAAGAACCAGCCCCCCGACATCGACATCATCATATTCCACACCAGTCCCGGCACGGCGAAAGGCGCATCCAGCTTCCAGAAACGTTGCCAGCCGGTCAGATGAAAGCCACGTGAGACTTCCACCAAATCGGCCGGTACGGTACGTAGCGACTGGTAAAAGCTAAAGGTCATGTTCCAGGCCTGACTGGTAAACAGGGCAAATATCGCCGCCAGTTCTACGCCCAGCACCTGCCCGGGAAACAGGGCAATAAAAAAGGTCACGGTAAAAGAGATATAACCCAGCACCGGCACGGACTGCAGGATATCCAGAATGGGCACTAACACCTTTTCTGCCCGGCGACTTTTGGCCGCCAGCGTGCCGTAGATTAGGCTGAACACCAGTGAAGCCAGCATCGCCACCAACATCCGCAGCGTGGTGCGCATGGCATATTCCGGCAGATTAGTCGGATCAAGGGAGATGGCCTGGGTTTTCAGGCTGTCAATCGGCATCAGCGTTTGATGAAAGCCCACCGCCACCATTGCAATCAGGCAAATAATCAGGGGAAATGCCACGGCATCCCAGACGTTTGGCAGCAACCGTCTGTTAGCCGCCAGCATGGTGAATCGGAAGTTCATGAGCCCTCTCTTCTTTTCATCACGGAGCGACTGAAGTATTTCAGGTGAGGGATTATCAGTCAGGATTATTAAACGTATGCTCACCTGATAGCGGGGTTTTTATTAATTTTTTATGAAAGCCCAGTCCCGGTTTTTGCTGGCACGCGCAATGCTGTCCTTTTCTTAATACAAACAGACTGAATGATGTGGCAAAGGCCCCAACAATTTACGCCCATGCCTTACGCGACAAAGGCATCCTCGGCGCGTAAAACCCACGACATAATCACAGTTTGCTCTGTTTTTTGATGCCAGTGGTTGCTGAGACTGAGGGTTTAAAATATAAACATTTTTAATATTTTTTGTACAGGCGCATGCGACAGGTTCTGGCAGCAAGCCATCTCTGTCTTGATAATCCATTTACTTAACGAATCGATTATTAAGACTGTTCTTAATCTCTCACCTTTCGCTGCGCTTTACTCTTTAACGGCACTAACCTGCCTTTCATTATCAGGGAGTGATCGAATGGCCTTACCACAACCGTATTCAAATTCTCTTCCGGATTACGGCGTGGGCCGACGGATGGGGCTGGTGTCAGCTGATGACATTGATTTTAACGCACTGGCGAATCGTCTGGATTGCATGCGGGACTTTAGCCAGGTCGGCATCATCTATTCTGACGGCCCACAGCAATGGCTGGTCCGGCCTTCGCGTTATCACCCTCAAGCCAGCAAAAGTCGTGTTAGCCATGTAGTAATAACGAAGGTCGATGCTATAAATCCTCAGGTTGCCATTAAGCCGCTGACGGAAACACTTAGTAAGCCTTCGCTGGCTGGCGAGATGATATCGACGATATTTTCATGTGGTGCTTAATTATTACGGGATTTCTTGCGATAGGTTCTGCCGTTGCCTTACCTTTGACAGCAGGAGCATCGGGTATTGTAGCAGGCATGATTATCGCAGGGGGTTTAGCGACAGGTATGCAGTGCGCCATCGGTAGCGCGCGATTATATGCTATCTACGAAGGTCAGGAAGACTATGTCGCGTGATTGATTCACAGTCATGGTATGTTGCAACAACGACCGCGCTGGATGTTATATCACTTGCCGGAGCGGGTGCCGGTCTAAAAAGCGCGATCGAAACGTATAAGGTAATGAAAGCGCCCTCTTCTGCAAAGGCCATCGACTGGCTTAAAACGTTAAGTCGCGCTGAGCGAAAAAAAATTACAGAGGAAATCATCCGCGCGCAAAACCCCGGTATTTCAAATGGCGGTATCAGGGCAGCCATGAAAGCAGGTGTGTACCCTAAACGTTATCCGGCCGAGGCTATACAAAAATCTCTTCAGCGTGAATTAACGTCTGCACTGGTGAATTCATCGGCGTTTGCTGGAAGCGCATTGACAGGCACGCTAAAAAACCCGCAAAAAATTGTCCAGTCCGGGAAGTATATCATCGGCGTCATTCAGTCACTTCCCTCTACATAAGTTGTTAAAATGAAATACATTAATAAAACAATTAAGCTCAGCGAAAAAACGAACAAAGAAATAAATGTTAGTGGCGTTGATGAGCTGGAGCATATTAAAGATGACATGAAAGAAAAAATGGGTATGCCAATCGGATTACACACTTTTGGCGCCCCCTTAGTCATCAGTATGGTGCTGACGTTGATCAGCTTCTCCCTGCCTCAGTTTTCATTGTGGTTATTCATCTATGACCTGATGGGGTGGCAAAAACATGCTGTCTTTATCGGTATAATTGCTGCAGCGTTTATCTATGTCCTGGTCTTGTTTACAACAATGATGCTGGTTTCACGCGGAATATATTTGGCACTAAGAGCTTATATTTCCATCCTGTTTTTGGTATTAATGACTACTTTAGTGTTTCTCTTTCTCACCATGGTTTCATCAATGAGTGGCAATAATAATTATTCGCTATCTTTTGCAGGTGCATTATTAAGCGCTGCGTTAAGTCTGACCGCTCTCAAGTGCCTTAACAGTCAAATGTTTTATAAGTCCTGCGCTTTTATGCTTCATAATCGGGCCTGGCGAA
This sequence comes from Pantoea sp. BR_17, assembly GCF_041955125.1. NCBI lineage: Bacteria > Pseudomonadati > Pseudomonadota > Gammaproteobacteria > Enterobacterales > Erwiniaceae > Pantoea > Pantoea sp. BR_17. The sequence continues at coordinate 269,343 of NZ_JAVAXT010000002.1, forward strand.
AGCAACTGGAACTAAAAAGGAAAACAACCTCGTTTAAATAGACTAAAAAAGTGGCCTGGTTAGGCTCATAAGGTCGGTGCACCACTACAATCGCCGCACTTGATATCATCTGGTTCAGGAGAGGGTTTAAAAAGCGTTGATAAAACGCATAAGGTTCTGAAGGCAACGACGTCTTCTGAAAACCTGATTAACTGGCTTAAAACACTAAGTAGAGCTGAACGCAGACGTATTGCTGAGGAAACAATACGGCAACAAAATCCTGGCATCTCAAACGGCGGTATTAAAGCGGCTATAGGCGGTATTAAAGCGGCTATAAAAGCAGGGAATTATCCTAAACGATATCCTTCTGATGCCTTGCAAAAATCACTTCAGCGGAAGTTGGCCACAGCGTTTGTTAACAGCTCTGCGTTTATGGGGAGTGCGCTTACAGGTACAATAAGGAACCCTCACACTATCCCGCAGTCCGGGAAGTATTTGACTGGGGTCGTTCAGTCTTTTTTAGTAAATTAATTAGTTAATTAAATCATGCTAATGCAACTTAAAAGAACGCTTGAACTTAGTAAAATGGTTAATGAAAAAATGTCTACGGATGACGCCGATGAACTCGAACAGCTCAAAGATAACATGAAGGATTTGATGGTCTCGCCTATAGGATGGCATACTATGGGCATCCCATTGCTGATCAGTTTTGTTCTCTCTCTTCTGGCTTTTACTGTTCCTCAAACCTCTATATGGGAAACTGTTTTTTCTCTTATGGCATGGCCTGATAAAGCGTTGTCAGGAGGCGTCATTGTTACTGGTTTTATCTATTGCTTAGTCATGTTCCCCTCATTAACATTAATCGCTCGTGGAAACCATACTGCCCTAAAAACATACATTAACCTCATATATTTCACATTAGCGGTAGTGGCAATCTATTTCTTAAAAACGCTAATTTCCGCGCTATTCGGCGGTTCTGTTACAACCTTTACTTTAATTTCATCCTGTATCGGCATGGTATTTTTTCTTGTTGCGTTATCGTGCCTTAACAGTCATCTTTTTTTCAAAAGTAATGCGTTTTATTTGCACAACCGCGTCTGGCGAAAGCAACTCAATCTCAGAAATAAAACGCATTCAAAATAGTCTTTTAAAACCTCAATAAAAACCCGTGGTAACCATGGGTTTTATCATCTTACAGAATTTCCCACAGCGATTATCCAGACGGTTCTGACAAAACTGTCACATCCACATCGTTTGAATGACGTTTCCTTGTAGAAGATAAAGAAAGTTATTTATTTTATTTAACTGAGCCACTAAATCCTTTCGCACACGCTTTTAACGATAATTCCCATTTTACATCAGACAGAAATTCTCAAGCCTGTTTTATACAACTCATCGCAACAGGCCCGTTTTTTTGTAACAGAACTCGTAATTAATGTTGCTCATACAAGCCCGAACACGCATAAAAATCAGACATACCTCACCCTTTAAAATAAAAAATCAAAACAACGTTTCATTTTTAATTGAAAGTCATTGGTGTGCCGAATAGGATGCGTGCAACTGGAATCAATAAGCCATTTATTACGTGTTGCATTTACTATTCTATTTAACGGGAGATAAACGTGGATATCAGACAAAGCATTCACAGCGCGCACGCCAACACGCTGGATACACAAGGCCTTCGCGATGAGTTCTTAATCGAGAAAATCTTTGTCCCGGATGATTACACCCTGACTTACAGTCATATCGATCGCATTATTGTCGGCGGGATTATGCCTGTCACACGGGCTGTCGCGATTAACAATGAGGTGGCGAAGCAACTGGGCGTCAGTGACTTCCTGGAACGCCGTGAACTGGGCATGATTAATATTGGCGGTCCCGGTAAAGTTACCGTGGATGGCAACGACTATGAGATGGGTCATCGCGAGGCGCTGTATATCGGCAAAGGCAGCAAAACGGTCGTGTACGCCAGTCTGGATCCACACCAGCCTGCAAAGTTTTATTTTAACTGCGCGCCAGCCCATAAAACCTTACCCATTCGTAAAGTCACGGCAGCGGATGCGGCCTCGGTCACGCTGGGCGATCCGCTGTCCAGCAATCGTCGAACTATCCACAAGTACCTTGTCCCCGAGGTAGTGGAAACCTGCCAGCTCAGCATGGGGCTGACCCAGCTTGAACCCGGCAATCTCTGGAACACCATGCCCTGTCATACCCACGCGCGCCGCATGGAAGTCTACCTCTACTTTGCTATGGCCGATGACGCCTGTGTGTTCCATATGATGGGAGAACCCCAGGAAACGCGTCATATCGTGATCCATAACGAACAGGCGGTGATCTCACCCAGCTGGTCTGTTCACTCAGGTGTGGGGACGCGTGCTTACAGCTTTATCTGGGGCACCGTCGGTGAAAATCAGGTGTTTGATGATATGGACCACGTCGCAGTCAACGATCTGCGCTAACCCATGGCGGCATGATGCAGTAAGCACAAGGCGATACGCCTGAAAGGAATCATTATGATACTGAACACATTTTCTCTACACGGTAACGTCGCGGTGGTCACGGGTTGCAACACCGGCCTGGGCCAGGGAATGGCGATAGGTCTGGCGGAGGCAGGCTGCGACATCGTAGGCATTAACCAGGTTGAGCCCGATGAAACCCAGGCGCGTGTTACCGCACTGGGGCGACGTTTCCTGAGCCTGAAAGCCGACCTGCGCAAGATTGACGCGATCCCTGCCTTGCTGGACAGCGCGGTTGCCCACTTTGGTCGTATCGATATCCTGGTCAACAACGCCGGACTGATTCGCCGTGAGGATGCCATCAACTTCAGTGAACAAGACTGGGATGATGTGATGGACCTGAATATTAAGAGTCTGTTCTTTATGTCTCAGGCCGTGGCCCGACACTTTATCGCACAGGGCAGCGGCGGCAAAATCATCAATATTGCCTCAATGCTGTCGTTTCAGGGTGGGATCCGTGTTCCGTCCTATACAGCATCAAAGAGCGGCGTCATGGGCATCACGCGGTTACTGGCAAACGAGTGGGCCAAATACCGGATTAACGTGAATGCTATCGCACCGGGCTATATGGCTACCGATAACACGCAGCAACTCCGGGCCGATGCGCAGCGTAATGCTGACATTCTGAATCGCATTCCGGCCGGGCGCTGGGGACAGCCGGACGATGTCATGGGGCCAGTGGTGTTTCTCGCCTCGCCAGCATCCGACTATATCAATGGTTATACCCTGGCCGTGGATGGCGGCTGGCTGGCACGTTAACCAGCATACGCTCATCGCCATCTGTGTGGCGGTGTTATTACGCATCACTGATACTCAGCGCGGAAATTATATTCGGGCCCTTGTTACGCGTTATTTAAATGTCAAGAATTAAACAACACAGTTTATATCGGTGTTAAATCGTCGCGCGTAAAAACGGGTAAGGTTCGCACCACGTAATAATGGCATCAATAAAAGAGGACGCTGTTTTTTACCTGAAACGTTTACGCCTTTTGGGCGGGCAGCATTAAACACGGCCATTTGAAGCTGACGATTATCGCGTAAACCGCGAGGGCCAGGCATGAAAAATAATCACCATGGAATAATGATAAAACACAGGAATAACAATGACTACGCAATCTATTGAGCATCAACTCAATCTGTTACTGACGGGTTTTACACAGCTAAAAGACGAAGGACGATTTAACGAACCCAATATTGATGGCACCGCGGGAGATTATATTTCCTTCGCCAACTGGGAATGGCCGCAGGGCGTGGGATTATTTGGCCTCGTCCGGTTATGGGAACTCACGCAACGCAAAGATATTTACCAGCTTATTGAGACCTGGTTCCAGAATAATATTCAGAAAGGCCTGCCGCCCTTAAATATTAATACCACGGCACCGATGCTGCCGCTGTCGCTGCTGTGGGCTCACAATCGTGATCCTCAGTATCAAGCGGTGCTGGATCACTGGGCCAACAGGGTAATGACCGCGCTGCCGCGTACGCCGGAGGACGGGTTTCAGCACGTCGTGTCCGACGGCATTAATCCCATGGAAATCTGGGATGATACGCTGTTTATGGTGGTGCTGTTTCTTGGCCACTACGGCATGGCCGCCGGGCGACAGGAACTGGTGGAGGAAGCCGTGCGTCAGTTTTTACTGCATGCCCGCTATCTTAACGATCCGCAAACCGGTTTATGGTTTCACGGCTGGAGCTTCGCCGAGAAGAATAATTTTGCTCACGCCCGCTGGGCGCGCGGCAATGCCTGGATCACCGTTGGCATTATTGAGTTTCTGGAACTGACCGCGCTTCGCGGTGGCGTACGTGACTATCTGCTGGCGTGCCTGAAAACGCAGGTGAATACCCTCATCGACCTGCAATCCCCGCAGGGCGCGTGGCACACCCTACTCGATCATCCCGACAGCTACAAAGAAATCTCGGCCACGGCCGGGTTTGGCTATGGGCTGTTAAAAGGCGCGCGTCTGGGCTATGGCGATGACCGTTGGTTACAGGCAGGGTTGCGCGCGCTGGAAGCCGTGCAGCGAAATATTGATGACGAGGGCACCGTGCACAATGTGTCTTATGGCACCCGCATGGGAAGAACCCTGCAATTTTATAAAGACATTCCGCTTCAGCCGACCGGCTACGGTCAGGCGCTGGCCATCTTATGCCTGACCGAAGGGTTAAGGCACACCCAAAAATAATAATAACGCTGACACCAAGAGAATCGAATTATGACACAGACAACCTATTGTCACTTTCCGCTGCAACAACGAGATGCTGTGCGCTACTGGCAGCTCTCGGCAGTGGCTTCACAACCCTATGACGTGGACGATGTTCCCATGTCGGGCGAGATGGATCCTTTTTTCTTTCTGAGCAAACATAAAAACTTTATTCCGCATACCTATCCCTGCCGTACTGAATTTCAAAAACAGTTCGCCGGCAAAAAACCCTGTCCGTTTGGCGACCGCACGCTGACAAACTGGTGGTTTCCTTTTGGGTCCGATCGGGTCGATTTGTCGGGGTTTTGGTTTCGCGCCACCCGCATTGGCGCACAGGCCGAAACCGCTCTGGTCGCAGCCGCGCCCGGCAGCCGTCGTTTTCGCCTGACCACCTGTGGCGCAGCACTGGTCACCCTGAACGGCGAGGAGGTTGCCTGGCTGGCCGATTATCAGCGCAACCTGGAAAGCCAGGTTGAATTTACGCTTAACCTTCAGGCTGGGTTAAATACGCTTCGCATCTGGTTTGACGATCTGGCCGAACGCGATGTCCGCTTCTTTTTCCAGTTGGATTACGTCGAGGGGGATCCGCTGCAGGTTGCGCTGGCGGTGCCGGCGGAGGCAGAACAGGTGCGGCATATGGAGTCGATGCTGGAAGGGATGGCATTTGAACAACCGACTTATACGCAGGGGCCGGTTCGCCTGTGTTTCCCGTCCCCTGCGCCAGACACTTTCGATCTGAACGTTTTGGTTTCCGGCGATTTTATTTCGCTGGATGAGCCGGTGCGGCTTCGTACCGTTCTGGAGAAAGGCGAAGGGGCCGTCACGCTCGCCGAGAGCGACACATTGCCCGCCGATTTTCGCCGTTTTGCTGTCAGCCTGAAAAAAGGCGCTTTCCACATCACCCGCACGCTGGGCGTCGAAATCTGCCACGCTGAACGCCAGGCGCAGGTGCCTGACACTTTGGCAGCTAGGGCAGAAGAAGCCCTGAGGCACGTTGCGCTGCACGGCGAGTACAGCAGTGTAAAAGCGCTGGCACGCTTAGCCTGCGGGATGGATGACGCGGAAACCCAGTCGATGCTGGAAGGCGTTCTGCCTTCCGTTGAAGCCTGTCACGACTGCGCCGACTTTACCCTGGTGCCGCTGCTCTGGTGCCGGATCCAGTGGGCCGATCGCCTGGCCAGCGCCACACGGGAAAAAATCGATCGGGCCATTTTAGGCTTCCGCTACTGGATGGATGAACCGGGTAATGACGTGCAGTGGTACTTCTCAGAAAATCATGCCCTGCTGTTTCATACCGCCGCATACCTGGCAGGCAGCGCCTTTCCTGACGCGACGTTTATCCGATCTGGGCGAACGGGCCGTGAGCAGGCCGCAGCCGGTCTGGCGCGCGTGCGGGCCTGGCTCGATCATTTCGAGCAGTGCGAGATGGCCGAGTGGAATTCAGCACCGTACTTCCCGATAGACCTGAAAGGTCTGAGCGCCCTTGCCGCCCTGGCAGAAGATGCGGACATCGTGACGCGCAGCCAGCGGGCCATATTGCGCCTGCTGGAGCAGCTCGCCCGCTCATCACATCAGGGCATGCTGACCGCCTCGCAGGGACGTTCCTATGAGCACACGCTGTGCGCAGGCCGCTCGCTGGAGCTGTCGGCGATCTCTCGCCTGCTATGGGGAAAAGGTTACTACGGCTGCCGCTTCCATGCCCTGCCGCAGCTGGCCCTGCTGTTGCAGCAGAAAAAATTACCCCTTCCGCCCGGCCAGGCAAAGGTCGCCTGCTGGCAGGGTGACACCGCGCAGGAATGGTATTTTGCCCAGGGGAAAAACCGCATTGCCCGCCTTTATCACTATAAAACCCGCCACGTGGCTATGGGTTCGCTTGCCGGTTACCGCTGGGGCGAGTGGGGTTATCAGGAAACCCCGATTCATTTAAGGATTGGCGACGTGCCTGAGGCGCAAATCTGGATCAATCATCCGGGCGAAAAGCTGCACGGCGGTTTTGGTCGCCCTTCGTACTGGGGAGGATGTGGCACATTGCCACGCGTTCAGCAATATCGTGGCCTGGCCATCGTGATGTTCAACGTTCATGACGATCAGCCCGATTTTACCCATGCCTGGCTGCCGCAGCGCTATTTCGATGAGATGCGCGTCTGTGAGCAACGCATTTTGCTCCGCAGCGGTAACGGCATGGTGCAGATTTCTGGCAACCAGCCTTTCCGGCTGACAACCCGCGGTCCCGCGCAGCACTGTGAAGCCCGCTTAGCGGGAAAAGAGACCTGCTGGCTGATTCGTCTGAATGACGATCCGCAACTCAGCACGTTGGAAGAATTTGACTCGCGCTTCGCCCAGATTAGTGTCGAACAGCGTGAGGACGGCACGATTTGCGTGAACGATCCCCTTTACGGCGACGTGTTCTTCCAGCCGAATGGTTGTGTCTTTGGCCAGGGCCGGTTGCTGGATCCTGACAGCTGGACCCTTGCGGGGGAAAGCCATGAACTGGAGTTGCCTTCGGGCGCCCACGCTTAAGCTGAGAATGCGCAGGCCCGGCGGCTGCCAGGCCTGCGCGGCCACGTAAAGGACAGGAAGCTCAGCGCCAGAGGATTTTTCTCTGGCGCTGCAAACGGATGGGCCTGTATGCCGCTGACAGGTTGCGTTCCGTCTGCATGGTCCCTGTTTTTTGGGATGGCGTTCAGCTCTGTAATTTCCTCAGGCAGCGATCCATGGCACTGACTACCCAGTCGATATCGTGCGTCTGGAAACAGAGCGGTGGGCGGATTTTCAGCACGTTACCGTATGGTCCGGCAACGGAGGTCAGTACAAAGGCCTCACGTAACGCCTCCACCAGATCGAGTGCCAGACGTTTGTCAGGCGCTTTGCTTTCTCTGTCCTTCACCAGCTCAAAGCCGATAAACAGCCCTGCCCCACGGACTTCACCGATGCACGGATACGTTGCCTGCAGGGATTGCAGCGCCGCCAGCAGTGCAGCACCGGTTTTCAGGCTGTGCGCCTGAAGTTCTTCCTGTTCAATGACATCCATCACCGCGTGCGCCGCCGCCATGGAGACCGGGTTACCACCAAAGGTATTAAAGTAAGGTAGCGCATCGCTAAACGCCGCCATGACCGGCGCTTTCGCCATCAGCCCCGAGACCGGAATGCCGTTCCCCATCGGTTTGCCGGTAGTTACGACATCCGGAACCACGCCGTGTCGGGCAAAGCCCCAGAACGCCTCGCCGGTGCGGGCAAAGCCAGGCTGCACTTCATCGGCAATAAAAATGCCGCCATTCTGATGCACCACATCAATCGCCGGTTTTAAAAAGCCGGGCTGACCGGGTAAAACGCCGTCTGACGAGAAAATTGAGTCGGCCAGGAACCCCGCAAATTTAATGCCGTGCGCAGCCATATCATCGATTTGCTTCTGAATTTCCTGCGCAAACCAGGCCCCCTGATCCGCCGTCTGAATGCGATAAAAGTCAGGCGGGGCCACCAGCCGTGTATGCGGTGATAACGGCTGACCGCTGCCCAGCGCGGGCGAAACGCCGGAGGTAAGCGCACTGGTGCCGTGATAGGCTTCTTTGGACACGATGATGCCCGTACCACCGCTCCAGCACTGGGCAATGCGGATCGCCAGATCGTTTGCCTCGGATCCGGTACACATATACATGGCCCGATCGATCTCGGCCGGCATCGTGGCCAGAATGCGATCGCTGTACGCAAGGATCGACTCATGCAAATAGCGCGTATGGGTGTTTAACTGCATCATCTGTTTATGTACGGCATCCACGACCGCCGGATGACAGTGACCAATACTGGCAACGTTGTTATACATATCCAGATACTGATTGCCCGCCTTATCCCACAGATACTGGCCCTTTCCGCGCACCAGATGCACCGGATTGCGGTAAAACAGCCGATAGGACTCGCCCAGTACCTGACTGCGCTTATCGGTCAGTTGTCGAATGTCCGGTGCCAGCGTTTCCGCGTTTTCAGCACGAAAGCTGTTGGTATCCATTATGGTTGAACGTACCGTCATCGTGACTCCTTGGTCTTTGTGCTGCCCGGCGGCACGTTACGCACCGCCAGGCGGGTATAAACGTTAATCGGTTTCTGCGGCAACAGAGCGCTGCGCGACAGCACCGCGGCGGGAGTGCGTGGTCAGGAAGTAGAGATAGCCCGCCACCATAAAGCCCACGAACAGCGCGCCGATCTGCGGGTTAAACCACAGCATCGCGATCAGGCAGATCACCGAGCCACACAGGGCGATGGCGGGGATCACCGGATAACCCGGTGCACGGTAGCTACGTGCCAGTGTCGGATCCGTGCGACGCAGTTTAAACAGGCTCAGCATACTCATGATGTACATGACGATCGCCCCAAACACCGACATGGTGATCATCGCGGCGGTCAGGCTCATTCCCTGAAAGCTGATGCCATCAGAGAAAATGGCAACAATGCCGACAACACCGCCCGCCAGGATCGCCCGGTGCGGTGTATTAAAGCGCGACAGTTTTGCCAGTGAAGGCGGCAAATAACCTTCCCGCGCCAGCGCAAAGAACTGACGCGAATAGCCCATGATAATGCCGTGGAAACTGGCAATCAGGCCGAACAGGCCAATCCACACCAGCATGTGCATCCAGCGTGAATCGTTACCGACCAGCATTTTCATGGCCTGCGGCAGCGGATCGTTAATGCCTGACAGCGTGCGCCAGTCACCTGCCCCTCCGGCAAACACCATGACGCCCATCGCCAGCACCACCAGCGTTAAAATACCGCTGATGTAGGCGCGGGGAATGGTCCGGCGTGGGTCTTTTGCCTCTTCGGCCGCCATGGCAACGCCTTCAATGGCGAGGAAAAACCAGATGGCAAAAGGAATGGCGGCAAACATCCCGGATACCGAGGCCAGAGAGAACGTATCCTGCCCAGCCCAGCCGTGGGCGACAAAATTCGTCAGGCTGAAGCCCGGCGCGACCACGCCCATAAACACCAGCAGTTCAATCACCGCCAGCAGCGTCACCAGCAGCTCAAAGGTTGCCGCAATGCTGACGCCGATGATGTTCAGTCCCATAAAGATCAGGTAGGCACAGACCGCAATGAGCTTAGGATTCACTTCCGGAAACTGCACATTGAGGTAGGCGCCTATCGCCATAGCAATGGCCGGGGGCGCAAACACAAACTCGATTAAGGTGGCAATGCCCGCAATCAGCCCGCCGGTATCACCGAAAGCACGGCGACTGTAGGCAAACGGTCCTCCGGCCTGCGGAATGGCGGTCGTCAGTTCGGTAAAGCTGAAGATAAAACAGGTGTACATGGCGGCGACAAAAAACGTCGTGACCAGAAAACCCAGCGTACCCGCGGCTCCCCAGCCATAGCTCCAGCCGAAATATTCTCCCGATATAACCAGTCCCACAGCGATGCCCCAGAGTTGCAGGGTACCAAGGGTGGGTTTCAGTTTCTCTTTCATCACTGCGTTCCCCGTCTGTGTAAAGTGAAAAGGCGATGCCTAAAAAGCTGACGGGTAGATGATGGACACAGCCGCAACAGAAAAACTTGACCGCAGAAAACAGAAACACGTCGGCTGGGGTCAAGTTGACCCGGGTCGGGTTGTGACGCCTCTGCCGAAGTCAATTTTTGCCTGCTCTCAGGTCAAGCGCGCCAGGCCGGTTCAGCGCCATGCTGCCTCCATACGCAGAGAAAGGGAGACAGACATGAGCATTAAGCAATATGACACCTTAACGAACGACAGCATTCTTCAGCTTGCCCACCAGGCGTTGCTGGCGTATCCGGCCTGTTTGCACGCAGAGGTCAAACTTCTGTGCCGTTCCGAGAACGCCACCCTGTCTGTCAGCACGCCGCAGGGCCGGTACGCGTTACGTATTCATCGCGGCGATTACCACGCTAAGCAGGATATTGAAAGCGAGCTGCACTGGCTGGATGCGCTTCAGGCCGCAGACATCTGCGTGCCGGTGGCGGTGCGCGACGGGCACGATAACCGCATTCAGACGCTGCCGCTGCCGGACGGCAGTGAACGCTATGCTGTGCTGTTTCACTGGATCGAGGGCGATATGCTCACCGATGCGGTCGATCCGGCCGCCTTTCGCCAGTTAGGCCGCATCACCGCGCAGCTCCACCACCACAGTCGTCGCTGGCAAAAGCCACAAACCTTTCGCCGTATCGTCTGGGATCATCACACGATGGTTTCCCCTACGGGTCACTGGGGTGACTGGCGCGATGTGGCCGGTTTAGCGCCATCACAACATGGCGTGATCGAAGAAACGCTGTCGCATGTCGGCCGTGAGATGGCAGCGTTTGGCCAGTCGCCCGACCGCTATGGTCTGATTCACGCCGACCTGCGCCTGACCAATCTGCTGGTACACAAAGGCGAAACGCGGGTCATTGATTTTGATGACTGCGGAATGGGCTGGTATCTGCACGATCTTGCCGCCGCGATCAGCTTTGTCGAACACCATCCCAGCGCCCCACAGTGGGTGGAAAACTGGCTAAACGGCTACGAACAGGTGGCGCACGTTAGCGATGAAGAGCTGGCGATGATCCCGTCCATGCTGATTCAGCGCCGCATTCAGCTGACCGCCTGGGTCGCTTCCCATCGCGAAACAGAAATGGCGCGCAGCCTGGGCGACGGGTGGGCGAACGACACGGTACGCCTGTGCCACCGCTATCTCGAAGGGGCCCGATTGCCGATTGGCGTCTAGCGCACTCTGGCGGTGCCTGAATGACAGCTCGCGGTGCAATCTTCACGGGGGCGATGCTAAGTGCCTGTTAACTGGTGCCTGACGGCTGGTATGTTTCTTGCAGAAGGTAACGATGTTCAGTTGCAGGCGGAAAACATCATGACCAGCAGATTTCCAGAGGCCGCCATAACGGCCATGTCCAGCGCGGGTAGCAGTCACCGTGGCGTCCTGTCGGCCGCCGCGACGGGACTGGGTGATTTCATTAACGCCCAGGGTGGCGATGTGGATCGTATTTTCGGCATCAGCGGGATCGATCCGGATACGCTCGCCTGCCCGACGCTGAGCCTGGACCTGGTCAATTACTGTCGGGTGCTGGAAGAAGCGGCCAGCCAGGCGGGCGTGGACAACTTCGGTTTACAGTATGGTCATCAGTTCCGGCCACAGTCTCTGGGTCTGATTGGCTATATTGGCCTGTGCTCGGCCACGCTGGAACAGGCGCTGCAAAACGTGGTCAATGCCTTTCCCTACCATCAACACAACACCTGTATTCGTCTGACGGAGCGCAGCGACTGCTGGCAGCTGGATTATCAGGTGCGTCACGGCGCGATTCTGCAGCGCCGTCAGGATGCAGAACTGACGTTAGGCATGTTTCTTAACCTGATTCGCCACGCGGCAGGACGCCACTGGGCACCGCGTGAAGTGCATTTCGAGCATCCGCGCCCTGAGCACTGGCACGAGCACTGTAAAGTCTTTGATGCGCCGGTCTATTTCGATCAGCCCTTTAACTCGATGATCATCGCCAAAACGGATCTGGGCCGCAAAATGCCGGATCACGATCCCATGCTGCTGCTGGTGATGCAGGATGCGATCCGTCGGCTCAGCCCGCCCGTCATCATTCAGGATACCGTTAATCAAACCCGCACCGACATTCACCTTCAGCTACTCAACGGCGAACCCTCACTGGACATTATCGCCGAAAAACAGGGACTGTCTGCCTGGTCGTTACAGCGGCGACTGCGCGATGAGCAAACCAGTTTTTCCGCCCTGGTCGACAGCGTCCGTAAAGAGATGGCGACGCATTACCTGAAACAACACCATCTGTCGGTCTCTGAAATGGCCTTGCTGTTAGGCTATTCTGAAGTCAGCGCCTTCTCACGCGCCTTTCGCCGCTGGTTCGGTTGTAGCCCACGCGACTGCCGTAAATCGCAGGGCACGGTTTTTCTTTGACAGCATCAGGCTGTCTGGCCAACGCATTATGCGGGCCTTTCTTATTGAAGAAAGAAAACCCGGTTTGAATTATCGCTGAGCGGTTACGCGAGCGTATCGAATAAAAACGCCTCAAACAAATAGCCCTGAAATGCCGCAGCGTGCGGTCTGGCGAATTCGAAGTGTTGCGCCGTTTCGACGCCTTCTACAATAATAAATTCACAATAGTGTTTAATTTCCGCCAGCGTGGCTTGCCAGACGGGGCTGTTTTGATGCCGCCAGAAAAAATGCTTATCCATTTTCACGGCTTCATACATTCCACGCTGTAAACAGGGAAAGTGGGAAGCCGCACTGCCAAAATCATCCAGCCATAACGTGTATTTATTATGTAATTCCCGGAGTAAGGGATTATTTAATCCCTGCGCAAGATCGGGAAAGTGTTCCGCGACTTCAATGCGAAGAAAAGAGTGCGCTGTGGCGAGCTCAACAATATCCCGTTCTTCCAGCAGCGCAAAAGCCATTTCCAGATCGACATTTACAGAACACAGCAACTGGTTTTCTTCAAAAAAATGACGCTTCTTATCGATTAAAGAAAGTTGTTCTCGTAACAGCTTTATTTTCTGTTGTTTATTTAATTTCGCAATATGAAAACAGGGGGTTCCCGGTGCGGCGAATCGCGTCAGAACTTCTACAGCAATTAATGTCGACGCGTTGTTAACGACAGGTTCAGCAATGAACCACCAGGCACGGTTGTTATTATCGAGATTGTGGATTTCCATTCCCATGCTCTGATTCAACGCGATGAATTAGCCTGATTATTGATCGCTACAGACTATCAATCAAATGTTATTTATCGGGTTAAGCTATGATTTAACCTATCAAAATTAAAAGATTGATCGTTAATCCCTTGTTATTTAATAAGGTTTCAGGAATTAAAATCTTTATTTTATGCTGGCCCGGATTGCGGAGCCTTTTACAACGCCTGCTGCATAAGGTATTGACCCGATTTCCTGCCCGCAGCTCAACGCGCCTGTATCCTTCGCGTGCTAAGAATTAAGCATTGCAGACCAGTGAAAAATGGAGACAGTGAGGAAAAATAAAAAGGATAATATTGCCGCATCCGGTTAACGGGTAACTTAAATACATCAATACCGGTCATTTTGAAAAATGGCTGACGCAGGTTTTTCCCACACGGCGTTTACAGCATTTACTATCGACGTTGGCAGTGATTTTTTACTTACCTGACACGGCAGGCTGAAGAAATAAATAAAAACGCTATTTAAAGGACGTGCAGGGTATTTCAGCGACGTTGTTTAGCGTCGTCGGGGAAGAATGCTGTGAATAACGGTGATTCCGTAAATGCTGCCCTGAATCACCGTCACAGGAAGGGATCGGGCCTGACTATGGCTGCTGCGGTTTAAACACCTGCTGCACAAATTCGATATACGCAGGTCGCCAGACATCCATCTCATGCCCCAACCCCGGATATTGAGTGTAATGGAATTTTACGCCCTGCTTTTCCAGCTCGGCTTTGAGTCCGGCAATGTCTTTGCCGGTCACGATATCTTTATCGCCCACTGCCAGCGTAACGTTTTTCAGCTGCTTATTCACCGCCTGCGCCTGACTCAGCTGGCGTGTCACAGCCTCATTCGGCACCGTACTGGTGGTCACGCCGCTAAAGCTGGCCAGCCAGCCAAAGTCGTTCAGGTGCGTCATGCCTGACACCAGCGCCTGATAGCCGCCCTGAGACAGTCCGGCAATCGCCCGGTCTGCCGGTTTGCGACTGACGGTAAAGCGCTTTTCCACCAGCGGGATAATGTCCTGCATCAGTTCCTTATCGGCGGCGGCGGCATTGAGGGGATAAAAGTCTTTGCGACGGTCGGCTGGGGGAAAGTTTTCAGGAATGGCCTGCACGATGTCCGTTTCGGTATCGGGCACCACAACCAGCATCGGCGTGATTTTGCCTTCGGCCAGCAGGTTGTCCATGATCTGCGGCAGGCGGAGCTGCGAGATGGCGGACAGCCCGGTATCGCCAAAACCGTGATAGAAGTAGAGCACCGGCAACGGTTTACCGTCTGCCTTATAGCCCGGCGGTGCCCAGACAAAGACCTGACGTTCGGATTTCAGTGCGGTGGAATGATACGTCAGCGTCAGCACATCGCCGTGCGCCACGTTACGCTCATCCAGAATGCTGCCCGGCACCAGAATCATACTGGTGTTCACCTGGCGCTGCGGTTTGGTAAAGCGGCTGCCGGTATCCGGCGTGCGGAAACCATCCACATCAAAATAGTACTCATATAAATCGGGCTTCAGCGGCTCGCTGGTCCACGACCAGATGCCGGCACTGTCCTTTTTCATATCATGGGACTGCTGACTCAGCGGCGTGGCCCCCGTGACCACAGCAACCTGCTTCGCGGCGGGCGCAAACAGGCGAAAGGTAATGGAGTGATCGGGATTCAGCGCGGTGATATAGCGGCTCACGGGGATGTGAGTATCCGGGGTTTGCGGTAACGGTGCGGCAAGCAGTGCGGGTCCATATCCCATCAGCAGGCTTCCGGCCACCAGAGATAAACAGGTTAATTTTTTCTTCATTTTGCGTCCCGATAATTGAATTGATCACGCGGTATTTATTACATTTTTTCTCCGGGAAGCGAGGTGATAGCGTCGCAAAAAGCGCAGGCTGTGATGAACGTCAAAGAATGGCGTTAACCTGCCGTCAGCCTCACCGGCGCGCGATCGCCCCGGCGCGTTGAGATGCTGTTCAGGCGTAAACCGGTAAGGTCATGACATCAACGGTTCAATGATGATTTGCGAGGCACTATGCATATTACCTACGAAAAACTGGCCGAGCGGCATCTGAAAGAGATGTATGAAATCCGCTTCTCGGTGACGGAAAACCGGCTGCATGCTCACCAGATCCGCTATCTGCAGCGTGAGCAGGCGCTTGACGATATCCGCCAGGGCGGTGGCTGGATCGCCAACGTCGATGACGAGTACGTCGGTTACGGGCTGGGTATTTATGCGCCCGATCCGTTAATCGGTGGCCTGTTTATCAAGCCCGCGTTTCAGCGGCTCGGGATAGGTAGCCAACTGCTTGAAAACATCACCGACTGGTTCAGACAACAACAGGCCCGGTCGATGATGTTGACCACCGACACAGGTTCCCCTGCTGAACGTTTTTATGAAAAACACGGCTGGCGCGCGGCGGGCACTGATGAATATGGCCAACGGATTATGCGCAAGCCCTGAACCCGGTGTTGCCTGCGCAAACCCCAGTTATCGCAGGCACACGTTGTGCCAGACCTTTGCCATCGGGTCTATCCACTTTTTTTACAACCGTCGTACAACAGCCCTGCACTTTTTTGCCCACTCATGCTTCATTACGGTTATTGTCGCAGCGTAAACACAGCACTCCCGATAAGGATTAAGAAACGATGCGTAAACTTCCCCTTTTTGTGGTCACGCTTGGCCTGTTAATGTCGGTTGCCTCTCAGGCACAGGCAGAAGGCTGCCTGAAAGGCGCGCTGGTCGGCGGCGTAGCCGGGCACCTTAAACACCATGCGGTTGCCGGTGCCGTGGCGGGCTGCGCGGCAGGACATTACCTGGCGAAGAAGCATAAAGACGAAGAGAGTAAGCAGAGCCATTAAAAGCGGCGACAGGGCTGACGGAGCAGCCCTGTGATTCACAACAGTATCTCCCTCTTACAGCCATGCTTATCGCGCCGGGGCACCGTTTTCCCTGTCAGGGAAAAGAACTGCATAAAGCCTGTTGACCTTTTCGATGTGCATCACGCAGGCGTCACAATGTTCCTGTCACCTTAATTGTCTCAGGCGTCAACTCAAACGGCGTTGGCGTGCAGACCGCCAGACTCAGCTCGCCTGTCTGCAGCGCGCTGACCGACAGCGCTGACGGTGCGGTGCTGTCGATGCTGGCCATCTGCCAGGCACTCCCGCCGCGCTGCTTGATGATAGCCTCTTTGATCGTCCAGATGCGCCAGAAGGCCGCTAACTGCTGGGATACCGGTTTGGCCGCAATCTGCGCCCGCTCACCCGGACTGAAGAGATTTTCAGCCAGGCGCGGCCAGTGAGGTCGCGGTCGTATGACTTCAATATCACAGCCCACCTCCCCTTCATCACTGAACAGCAGAGCAATCGCATCCCCGCTGTGACTCAGGCTGAATCCCCGTTGTACCTCTGGGGCAAATGCGGGTTTGCCATTCACCCCATACCGCATCGCGGGAACCGGCGTTATTGCCGCAGAGAGCAGCGCGCGCCCGGCAAGCCAGCTGGCACGGCGCGCGCCTGTGGGTGCCTGATCGGTCAGCTCGGGTGCAAGCGGTGCCACACTGAGTTGAGAAATCTTGCCCAGAAAGATTTGGTACATATCAGGCAACGCGCTTGATGATGAGGGACGTATTGATCCCACCAAACGCAAAGTTATTGCTCTGGAAAAACTCGCAGTCAATTTTGCGGGATTGCCCCATGATATAATCCAGTTCGCCGCAGTTCGCGTCCGGTTTGGTCAGATTCAGCGTAGGCGCAAACCAGCCCTCGCGCATCATTTGCAGGCTCATCCAGGCTTCCAGCGCGCCACAGGCACCCAGCGTGTGACCGAAATAGCTTTTCAGTGATGAGATCGGGACCTGATTGCCATAAATCGCGGCGGTGGCCTGACTTTCAGCCAGATCGCCGCGATCGGTGGCGGTGCCGTGTGCGGAAATATAGCCGATGTTCTGCGGACTTAAGCCTGCCATGGCGAGCGCTTTTTCCATGCAGATTTGCATCGTCTCGCGCTGCGGCTGGGTTATATGGGCTGCATCACAGTTAGTGGTGAAGCTGACAATCTCGCCATAGATTGTCGCGCCGCGCGCTTTCGCATGTTCCAGCTCTTCCAGAATCAGCGTACCCGCACCCTCGCCAATCACCAGGCCGTCACGTTTTTCATCGAAAGGCGATGGCGTGGTGGTCGGCGCATCGTTGCGCTGACTGGTGGCAAAAAGCGTATCAAACACCGCCGCTTCCGAAGGGCACAGCTCTTCTGCGCCACCGGCCACCATCACCGTCTGGTAACCATGACGAATCGCTTCCCAGGCATAGCCGATGGCCTGGCTGCCGGAAGTACAGGCGCTGGATGTCGGGATAACGCGACCGCGCAAACCGAAAAACAGCCCGGTATTCACGGCGGTGGTATGCGGCATCATCTGGACGTAGGTGGTACCGGTAATGTTGTTGGTGTGCTTTTCCGTCAGCATGGTGGCGAATTCACTCACCGGGCCGGTGCTGCCGGTTGAGGAGCCATAAGCAATGCCGGTTTCACCGTTGGTCAGCACGGGATCGCCGATCAGGCCTGCATCTTCCAGCGCCAGCTCGCTGGCGCGGGTGGACATCAGAGACACGCGGCCCATGGAGCGGATGCGTTTGCGCGTGTAGTGCTCGGGCAACCGGAAGTCGTCGATGGGCGCGCCCAGCAACGTATGCAGCCCGTCATAGACCTGCCATTCCGGCATCCTGCGCACGGCGTTTTCGTATGCCAGCAGCCTGGCGGACACGTCCTGCCAGTTTTCACCAAAGGCGGTGACCCCGCCCATACCTGTAATCACGACACGCCGTGTCATAACATCCCTCCGTTGATGGAAATCACCTGCCGCGTTACATAGCCCGCAATATCGGACATCAGGTAGCGGGCAAGACCGGCCACTTCCTCCGCCTGCCCCATGCGTTTCATTGGGATCAGGGACATGGCTTCTTTCAGTGCGGTCTCTTCCATGTCGAGCATGCCGGTATTGATCAGCCCCGGCGCGATGCAGTTAACGGTGATTTTGCGTTTTGCCAGCTCAATCGCCAGGGCTTTGGTGGCCCCAATAATGCCCGCTTTCGCGGCGCTGTAGTTCACCTGACCGCGGTTGCCCATCAGCCCCGACACCGAGGAGAGCGTAATAATGCGTCCGCCCTGCCGGGCGCTGATCATCGGCATGATGCATGGCTGGATCACGTTGTAAAAACTGTCCAGGTTGGTGTGAATCACGCTGTCCCAGTCATCGTCGCTTAAGGCCGGGAAGGCGGCATCGCGGGCAATACCGGCATTGCTGACCACGCCATACCAGGCGCCATGTGCCTCGATATCCTGTTCCAGCACGTCGCGGCACTGTTGACGCTGCGCGACATCAAACTGCAACAGACGGCCTGCGCCACCGGCCGCGAGAATGGCATCCAGTGTCTGCTGCGCGCCGCTGGCATCATGATGATAGTGGACGCCAATCACAAAGCCGTCCGCCGCCAGCTGGCAGGCGATGGCACGACCAATACCTTTGCTGGCACCGGTAACCAATACTGAACGACTCATGTGGACGCTCCTTGTTGAAATAAAGAATGAAGTTCGTCGGCGGTGGGTTGAAAGGTGTTCACGCGGCCCGTGGCCAGGACCACTTCATCCGCCGTAATCGTGCATTCGAAACTGCCAAAGCGCGCATCCTGCATTAACAGTCTGACCTGCACGTGCAGTGCTGCATCGGCGGGCAACCGGCCTGTAGCGCAGACTAACTCCCGTGCGCCCAGCACCATTCCCAGTGCGATGCTGCTCTGCCCCTGCTGATGGCGATGCCAGCCCGACCAGACGCCCACCGTCTGGGCCATTAACTCCAGCGCATACCAGCCGGGCAGATGACCGTCCGCATCCAGAAACGGTGCCAGTACGCTCCGGGGCGACACCGTGACGCAACAGGTTGCGCTGTCAGCCGTCACGCTGCTGACCGTTTCAAGTAACAGCATCGGCGCATCGTGTGGCAAATACTCAGCGGGGGATAAGTAATGGCTCATGAAATCTTCCCAAGCAGGATACTGGCGTTGTTACCGCCGAAAGCAAACGAATTAGACAGGATTACCGGGCGTTCCAGCGGCTGAGGCCGGGAGAGAATGCCGCACAGTGGCAGATCAGGATCGCGCGGCGACTGGCTGAAATCCTGGGCCGGCAGCGGCAGATCGCGCTGCAGAATCAGCATGCTGAGCGCCGCTTCCGTAATGCCCGCCGCGCCTAAGGTGTGCCCGGTCAGATGTTTGGTTGAACTGCACGGTACCGCCGTGCCGAACAAGGCATTCACAACGCCGGACTCAATCTGATCGTTAAGCGTCGTGGCGGTACCGTGCAGGTTGATATAGCCCACCTGCTCTGGCGTGAGACCGGCTTCGTTCAGCGCCTGCATGATGGCGCGAATAGCGCCTTCGCCCTGCGGATGCGGCGCAGAAATATGGTAGGCATCGCTGGATTCGCCCACGCCCAGCAGCGCAATCGGCTGAGGCTCACGGGTTAACAGCATCAGCGCCGCGCCTTCGCCAATCGTGATGCCACTGCGATCACGGCCAAAGGGCTGACACAGCGTAGGCGACAGCGATTCCAGGCTATGAAAGCCGTTAACCGGCATCCGGCTGAGCGTGTCCGCGCCGCCGACAATGGCGACATCGGCCAGCCCCGCGTCAATCAGGCGACGCCCGCTAATCATTGCCCGGGCGCTGGAGGAGCAGGCGGTCGAGAGCGTAAAGGCCGGACCATCCAGCGCCAGCCAGTGGCTGAGAAAGCGCGATGGATCGCCCAGTTCCTGCTGTGGATAGTGCCAGGCCGTGCTCGGCTGCTGGTTAAGCAGCCGGCTGACGTGCGTGTCCCCTTCATCCAGGCCGGAGGTGCTGGTACCCAGCACCACCGCCACCCGGTCGCGGCCATAGCGGGCTATCGCGTCATCCACCTGCGGCTGAATCTGCGCCAGTGCAGCCAGCAGCAGCTGATTATTGCGCGATCGGTGTGCGCTGAAGGCCGCCGGGATGGCGGGCAGTTCGCCCTCCACCCCCGCCAGCACTGCCTGCGGATGGTCATGCAGCCAGCCGGTACGCGCCCGCATACCGGGCGCCACGCCGCGTGTCAGGTTCGCCGCGATCGTGTCGTTATCGTTGCCCAGCGCGTTAATCATGCCGACGGCCGAAATGAAGATCATGTCAGTCATCCAGGTATTGAATGGTGATGTGGTAGTGAAAAACATGCTGCTGGATGCTGATCGGCTCGCGCCTGCCGTGCCGGTTCAGATAGGTAATCTCCGTCACCAACTTGCCGCTGGCATCGCGCAGTTCGCGCTTATCGCCCTTATCCACCAGCGTCCAGCCTTCAGGTAACTGCGGCAGCCAGGCGCTCACAGGCCAGTGGCTGAGCATGACGTCGGCCAGCACCTGACTGGCGGGCGGCAACTGCGGCACCACAATCGACTGCTCAGTGTGCACGCCCTGCTGGTCATAGGTCACCAGGAACAGGCGAATGCCGACTGATGACAGCCCCGCCAGCGTCAGCTTTTTATCATCTGCGTTGAGCATCACCAGCAGCGACTGGGTTTTACCGTTGAAACTGCCGGTGAGAAGCTGCTGCGAACTGACCGACGGCGAAATCCCCGGCGCAGGCAGCGTAACGCGCGCGTCCGGTGCCAGCCAGGCCTGCGGGCGCGATGCCTGCGGCTTGTGGACATGGCTGCAGCCGGCCAGAATCAGGGCGGCCGCCACTAACAGGCCGCTTCTGATCGCCCCGCGCGGCCGTGCTGGCCGCGTCGTGCGCATCAGACGCGCCCCGCATGTTTTCAGTAAACGCACAGTCAGGTTTCTCATCGTCTTTTCTTCTCTTTTTTTGTCGGCATCGCCAGGGGCGCAAGCAGCCAGGCGGTGAAAATCCCGCTGACCAGTACGATCCCGAAACTGCTGATGGCCTGGGTGGCGCTGAAAACCAGCATGCCAAGCGTCAGCAACGTCGTCATCATCGCCAGCGTGATGGCCAGCATAGAGGTCAGTGGCGTGCCGCGAGGATTACTGAAAAACAGCGTGTAATTGATGCCAATACCCAGCACCAGCACCTGTGCCAGCAGCGAAAACAGGTTCACCGCGTGGCCGCTCAACGCCAGTACGGCCAGGCCACAGCTCAACGATAATACGGACGGCACCAGGCTTATCGCCCCTTTGCGCCAACCCAGGCGCGCGATGGCTCCGCAGGCGATGACCGCCAGCGCCACCAACAGCAGTCCCGTCAGGATATGGCGGTACAGAGCAAACATCGCATCAAAGGTGCTTTTGCGGTCCACCCAGGCCACGCCGGGCGTCCCCTGGCTGAGCGCATTCAGCGCCGCGCTGTCTTTCACGCCGTCAACCGGCACCAGCACGCCGCTCTCGCCGTTCTGCAGCGTCAGCCACAGCAACCGCCAGCCTTCGCTGGCCGGGCTGGCCAGCCAGTCCGCGACGGTCACCGGCATCGCATTCAGGTCCGGATTGACCGTGGTTATCCCGGCCGCCTTCAACGCGCGGAGCACCATCGGCGCAGCTTCGGTTAACAGCACCCTGTCCTGTGTCTGACGGGCCAGAGAATTCAGCGGCACGGTGCGGTAACCCTTCAGCAGCCCCTGCGCTTTCGCCTTCTCCAGCACCGGCGTAAAGGCTTCCAGCCGCGTCAGCGTTTGCTGGGCGTTCTGGCCGTAAATCACAAACCATTTTTGATCCACGCTCTGGCCCGTCAGCGCGGTAATCGCTTTTTCCTGCGCCAGCACCGTAGCCGGTAATGCCTGCAACTGCGCAATATCATCATCTACGTGCAGCCGGGCAGCGCCCACCAGCGAAAAGAGTGCCAGCGCCAGCGGCAGGCCGAGCGACAGCTTTTTGTTGCGCCGCCAGGCCGCCAGCCAGCGCAGCATCAGCACCATGGCGGGCACCGGACGTACAGGCAGCCCGCGGCACAGCCACGGATGCCAGAACACTACCGTCAGGCAGGCGGCACTCAGGCCCACTGCGGCAAAAAGCGCCATCTGGCGGATGCCCGGGAACGGCGCGAGCATCATAATCAGATAGGCGGCTACTGTCGTCAGCAGAGCCAGCAACAGTGCGTTACGTACTTTCGCCAGGCTCTGCCAGGGCGAGGCATCGGCTCCGTGCACCATGCGCTCGGTGAGATAATAGAGCGTGTAATCGGCAGAGATACCAATAATGCTCATGCTCATCACCAGCGTCATCAGATGCAGTTCGCCAAACACCAGCAGCGTGACAACGGTGCCTGCCAGCGCGCCCACACCAATCGAGAGCAGGCACAACAGAATCGGCCGTAGCGAGCGAAACACAGCCAGGATGAGCAGCAGCACGCCAAGCACGGTAGCCAGCCCCAGCGTCGAGACATCGTGCTTCGCCTGCTGACTGGCATAATCGCTGTAAAACACCGTGCCGCGCGATAACAGTTGAGCCTGTGGATGCCCGGCCTTGAGCGTTTTTTCCAGCGCGCCGAGCGTACGCACCAGCTGATGCGTGCGCTGCATATCAAATGATGAGCCAGCCAGCTCACCGTGCAGCAAATACCAGTAATTACCCCGGCTGTCCTGCGTCACCAGCCAGCCATCCATCAGGCGCAGCCGTTGGCCATTTTTCGCCATCGCCAGCTGCGATCCGCGCATCAGCATCAGCGGATCATTTTGTAACTCTTTGCCGCTGACGCCGGAAAAAGCCGAGTAAAGCTGAGAGAGGATCCACTGCGCCTGTGCCTCGCCGCCGTTTTGCAGCCGCTGACGGGTTTCGCTGTCGATCATGCCGTTACGGTGCTGCCAGAAAAACGATCCCCAGGCCTGCTGACTGTCGGCATCCATCGGACCTTTCACCCCGGCCAGCATGCCGGATTGCTGCAACAGCGTCAGCCAGTCGCGGGCAACCTGGGGATCGGCCTGCTTACCGGGGCTGACCAGCCAGACCAGTTGCCTGTCGAGACGCTGCATAAAGCCGTCGTTCAACGCAGGCGGAATCGTGCCCAGCGCCTGCTTTGGCAGCATCGCCAGCACACTGCTGTTCAGTTGCGCTTTGGGCAGTAGCGTCAGGAGCAGCATCACCATCACCAGACAGACGAAGCCCCATAACAGCGCGGGCCGTTTACTGGGCGGCAAAGCGTTGGCGTTCATCATCGGTCAGTTGTGCGGGTGTCAGTTGGTGGTGCGAAAGCGTGATGTCGGTGCGATCGCCCTGCTTATCATTCAGTTGGATCTGCTCCAGAAAAGTTTTTCCGGCCAGATCGATGCGGGTGAAAATCTTGTCCAGCGGCGTCGTGATCGGCGTCAGGCGCAGCGTCCAGCGGCCCTCGCCTTTGTCGGCAAACGCGACGCGGAAGTTCTGCTCCAGCACCTTACGATCCGCCTGGAACAGCGCGCGCAGCAGGTGATTAAACTGGAACATCTGCGGATTGTTCTCGGCGGTGATAGTCTGCGGCGGCTGACCATTAATCACCTGCACCATGCGTTTATCATCCAGCAACAGTTGCATCGGGAACGGGCGGGTTTGATCCCACAGCAAGCCCTTGTCGCGGGCGATCAACATCGTCCCCTCGGATCGCAGCGGCTGCGGCATATCCTTGATCGTGCGCACCTGATCAAAGTGGGCGCGGATCACCGGCTGCGCGGTAAAGCGCTGCTGCAGATCATCAAGCGTCAGGGCGCTGACAAACGGACTGATCAACAGCGCCAGTAACAACAGCCCTCTCATGGCGTGACTCCCATACGTTCAAACAGAATAGCCGGGCAGACAAAGCACATCTCACGACTTTGCTCGTGTACCGCGACCTGAATGGTGTAGCCCGTCGTGGTGCGCTTGCCGCTGTCGGCATCGAAAATTTCATAACCAATGCGCAGACGGTTTTCGAATTCCTCTATGCGCGCCCGCACGCGAATGCGCTGTTCAAAGGTGACGGCGTGGCGGTATTTCACTCGCGTATCCACCACCGGCCAGACGTAGCCGGACGCTTTCATCTGGCGATAGCCATAGTCAAACTGATTTAGCAGCGCCTCACGGGCAATCTCGAAATAGCGAAAATAGTTGCCATGCCAGACCACGCCCATCACATCGACATCATGAAAGGGAATGGTCAGCTCGACATCGACAGTAAAACGGGGATCGTTAAGCACCCTTCACTCCTTGTCTTTGCTATCCGGCAGTTGCCAGAAATCGAAAAAGTTAAACCAGTCGAGCGGCGACTGGAGTGCGTAATGCTCAAGACGTTCAGCATAGCGATCGATAGTCTGCTGCAGCGCATTTTGCCGGTCGGTGCGCGGCAGCAACAGCGGATCGGCGAACGGCTCGCAGTGAATATGCAGTTTGCCCTGCTGACGCAGCGCGAAAATCAGATCGACCGGACAGCGCAGAATCGACGCCAGAATAAATGGCCCCTGCGGGAACGGTGCGGGTTGGCCCATAAACCGGCTCCAGCAAATGCGCCATTCCCCGCCGCGCTGCGGATTGACCGCAATGCGGTCGCCCACAATCGCGATCCACTCGCCGCGATCCAGCTTTTCTTTCAGCAACATCGCAGTATCCGGGCCGATATCGGTCACCGGCATCAGGTTCAGGCCTGCCTGCGGGGCCATCTCTTCCATGATTTGCTTAAAACGCTTTGCGTTGTCGCTGAACACCAGCGCATTAATGACTTTACTGCTGTTCAGTTGCGCCAGCGCCCGACAGGCTTCCACATCGCCCAGATGCGAGGCCAGCAAAAGTTTGCCCTGCGGATTACGCAGATCGAGCAACGCTTCAGCGCCGGGGGCAAAGGTAATATCGCGCCCAACGTGCAGCTCGCCGCGCCAGCTGGCAATCTTATCCAGCATCACCTGACCAAAACGCAGGAAGTGTTGGTAGCTGGTCAGGTTGGCGGGCACCGGTTTCTGCCGCACCCGCAGTTGCTTACACACACGCGCGAGCCAGTTCTGTGAGGCGTGACGCGCGGTGGTGGCTGTCAGCCAGTACACACCGACGACCGGATACAGCAACAGCGTAAACGCCCTGCGGCCCAGTACGCGCCAGACCAGCAGCATCAGTCGCATCCCCCACAGCCCTTTGACCTCTTTCTGCCGCGCCCAGTGCTGCGGAGAACGGCGGCCCAACAGGGAAGGAATCCGCGGCAACATGCCGAAAAACAGTCGCGTGTGCATCAGGGAAATGCGCACGTTATCTTTGAAGGCATCGAAATGCGACAGGCCGTCCTGAGGATAAGTCACGCGGGTGGGCACAAAGTAGCTGGGATGGCCCTGCCAGTAGAGCCGCACCATCACTTCGGTATCGAAGTCCATGCGCCTGCCGAGGGTGGCATGCTGTGCCAACTGTAAGGTGGGCGCGATGGGATACACGCGAAAGCCGCACATGCTGTCTTTTAACTGCAGGGACAGCGTTTCGATCCATACCCAGACGTGGGTAATCCAGCGACCATACAGGCGCGAGCGCGGAATTGACGCATCATAGACGGGCTGCCCGGAAATCAGCGCCTCGGGATGCTGTTGCGCCAGCGCCAGCAGCGCAGGAATATCCTCAATCGCATGCTGCCCGTCCGCATCCACCTGCACGGCATGGGTAAAACCGGCCTGCGCCGCGACCTGCATCCCGTGCATAACCGCTGCCCCTTTACCGGCGTTTTCCGCCAGGCGCACCAGCGTCAGCGTGCTGTTTTCAGCCGCCAGCCGATCCAGCACCGTCTGGGTTGCGGCATCGCTGCCGTCGTCGACCAGGATGCACGGCAGGCCGAACGGTGCCAGGCGCGTCAGCACCGTGGCGATCATCGCACCGTGGTTATAGCAGGGAATCAGGATGCAGGGGGAAAAGGTCAGCGACATAACCGGATCTTACCGCTGCTGGCGGTATGGCGCGCGTCACCGGCGTGACGCTGATAGCTGAAACTCAGCATCTGGCGCGCGTCCTGCCAGCTAAGCGCGAGCGTCACGGTGCTGTCCGGCAGCAGCGGCGACTGAAACTTCACGTTCTGAATGCTGTGAAAACGCCAGCCGGGCACCAGCAGCGTGGTGGCGTAATGCATGACCCAGTCCATCTGTGCCACGCCGGGCAACAGCGGCTGCACGGCAAAATGTCCTTTGAACCAGAACAGTGACGGATCAAGGTGTAACACAATCTCAGCCTCATCGGGCTGCGACTGATGGCGCTCAATTTCATGGGGTTTCATGAAACCACTCCTGTAGCTGCGCATAAACACGCTTGTTCATACTGTTAACCGGGATCGCGTCAATGACGCGCCAGTAACGCGGCACGGCAACCGGCTCCAGCCAGGGCTGCAGCGCCCGCCGCCAGGCCAGCTCCTGCTGCTTCGACGGCTCACGCTGCCAGTGCTGGCGCGCCGCTGCATCCAGTACCAGCAGCGCCCCAATGGCCTGCCGTCCATGCCGTAACACCGGCACCGCCGCCGCCTCGCGGACTCCCGGCAGACTCAGCAGGCGCTGTTCGACCTCACTGAGTGAAATCCGCTTCTCTTCAATTTTCACGACCTGGCCACGACGGCCCGTCAGGCTGAACTGACCGTCTTCCTCGAAACGCAGAATATCGTCGAGCGTTATGCCCTCTTCTTCTGCAATCAGCGGCGAAAACACACGTAATGTCTCGTCCTGCTGATGAAAGCGCACGCCTTGAAAGGGTTGCCAGCGCACCGCCTCCTGCTGGCGGTAACGCCAGGCAAGAATGCCGGTTTCGGTACTGCCATAGATCTCGTCGGGCCAGATCTGTAGCCACTCGGCGGCCTGCACGACATCCTGCCAGGGTAACATGCCGCCCGCGGACAGCACCATCGCCACCGGTGGCGGCGTCAACTGAGGATCCAGCCGTTTCAGGAAGGCCGGGCTGCTGATAAAAGCATAGCGATAATCATGACTCAGCGCGCTTAACTGCTCGGCGTACCAGAGCATTGCCGCATGCAGCGGCAGCCCGAGCGCCATCGGCAGCATGATACGAAATGACAGGCCGTACTGATGCTGCGGGACAACAGAAGCCACGATCCGGCAACCGGCCAGGCGTTCACCAAACTGCGCCGCCAGCAAGGCCGCTTCGTCATCAAGGCGTTTCACCGCCTTACGCACCCGTTTGGGCTGTCCGGTGGAGCCGGAGGTAAACAGTTCAACGGCGGCATCGTCGCGGATTGGCGGCAACGTCTCTGTCGCTGTGGCGGCGGCCATGGACGCGCTGATCACCAGCAACGGTCCCTGCCAGCCCAACGTTTTTTCACTCAGCACGCCATCAAACAACGCACGTTGCTCGTCAAGCAACGCCGCCCGACAGTGGCCGGGTATGACCGGCGTTTTGCCTGCGTGCAGGGTCGCCAGCAGGGCAACAATAAACAGATAGCTGTCCTCAAAGCACAGCGCCCAGCGGTCACCTTCCTGCTGCTGCAGTAAATGAACCAGGCGGGCAACGTCCTGCCGCAGATGGCCGAGCGTCCAGGTACGATCGTCCAGCCAGGCGACGGGCAGATCAGACGGGCGCGGAGCGCTGAGCCACTGAGACAGGGGAAGAGTCTGCGTCATTATCGTTCTCGTTTCATCAACTTACGGCGTACCAGCCACTCGCCCGCCATCAGCGTGCCCATCAGCAGATAGGCGATCATACCGTTCCAGGCCGTCCATAACCGCATATCCCCGTGCAGCGCGGTCCACAGCGCAATGCTGCCGTTGAGGATAAAAAAGAGGCACCAGATTTGCGTCACGCGCCGGGTATAACGTACGCCTTTTTCAGGCAGATTCGGCTCCGTTACCCTGGCGAGTCGCTCGACCAGCGGCATGGCTGACCAGAGCGATCCGCCAAACACCGCCAGCATGACGCCGTTCACCACCACCGGATAAAAAAGCAGGAGCTGATGCGTTTTCAGCAGATAGCTGGCCGCACACAGGGCAATGCCTGCCACCGCGACAGTCTGGGTGATCGCACGCATCGGCCCCGCGCGACGGCGGCTCTGATACAGCCGTGAAAGCAGCAGCAGCGCCATCAGGGGCAACAGCCAGTGCAGGCTGTGATGCGCCAGCCCTACGCTGATCAAAAAAGGCCACGCCACCAGCAGTAAGCCTGTCAGCAACGTGACAACGGGCAGCGTGCGTTTGCTGGCCATCGCGACTCAGGCTTCTTTTAGCAGGCGTTCTACCGCGTCAACCACATCCTGCACAGTACGCACGGCTTTAAACTCTTCCGGTTTGATTTTCTTACCGGTTTTCTTTTGCAGATGGACGATCATGTCGACCGCGTCGATGCTGTCCAGCTCCAGATCTTCGTACAGCCGCGCCTGGGGCGTAATCGCCTCCGGATCCGTTTCAAACAGCTTCACCAACAGGGCGGAAACTTCTTCATAAATAGCGTTTTGTTCTGTCATTCTGGCGGATCCTCAGGCACGTTGCGCGTCGATGAACGCTGCCAGCGTGGCAACGGAGAAAAAGTGCTGACGCATCTCTTCACTTTCAGCCGACAGCACCACGCCGTACGCATTTTTTACCGCCAGGCCCAGTTCGAGTGCATCGATGGAATCCAGGCCTAAGCCATCACCAAAGAGCGGTGCCTCTGCATCGATATCGTCGGCAGTCAGCTCGTCGAGATTCAGCGTGTTGATAATGAGATTTTTGATTTCAAGGTAAAGCGCTTGCATCATTCATTCCTGAAAAGGGTGGAGAACCTGGTTGTAATTGAAGCAAAAGATGCCGGTTCAACTGCCTTGCCGCCAGTGCCGGTTCTTGTGAGTTTGCTGTGTAAAATGAGTCGATTGCTATCCGCTCCCGCACCTCAACGCTAAACAGCGGTTTGGCGGGCGGCACGTTATACCATTTGCTCTGCTTATCCAGCAGATGCTCGCTGCAGTGAATGATCACCACACGTAAATCGCTGCCGCAGCGCACGGCAATATTGGCCGCGCCTCGCTGTAAGGTCATCGGTTTATCGGGGCTGGTCCGCGTACCTTCGGGGAAGATCAAAATCGTGTCGCCCTGCGCCAGGCGCTGCCGACAGGCAGGCAACAGGGCCTCCGCCTGACTGTTGATCAAATAATCCGCCGCCCGAATCACGCCGCCCACAAACGGGTTTTTCAGCAGCGCGCTCTTGACCAGACAGTCGGTTTCCGGCATGAC
The DNA here is from genome assembly GCF_041955125.1 of Pantoea sp. BR_17. Lineage (NCBI taxonomy): Bacteria > Pseudomonadati > Pseudomonadota > Gammaproteobacteria > Enterobacterales > Erwiniaceae > Pantoea > Pantoea sp. BR_17. Next base: position 298,837 of record NZ_JAVAXT010000002.1, read on the forward strand.
CGAGGCCAGCAGCACGTAGTCGATCAGCGTCGGATGGTTCGCCACCACCAGACAGCCGCGATCCTGGCGCAGATGCTCCAGCCCGCGCATGCGGTAATCCAGTACGCCGACGCCTTTTGCCACCCATAAAAAGAAACGAAAGCTGGCGGCAATGCTGCATCGGGCGATACGGCGGCGACGGCCTTTGTCCCATACCACCAGCAGCAGCAGGTTAAACCACACCACAGAAAGCAGCAGTCCACCCAGTCCGAACAGAGCAAAACAGAAGCCGGTCATCACCAGCCGCCATGCCCGGTTTACCACCGCGAACAGCCTGCTCATGCCCGTCTCCACTGCCACTGCATGCGCTCGCCCGCTAAGGCAAAGGTGGCATCGTCGTTCAGGTAATGCTGTAAAAACTGCAGGCTCTGCGGCAAGGCGCTGTCCTGCCCTGTCTGCTGTGGCCGCGTTTCGCACTGCAGGGCCTGGCCGGCTTCAATCACCAGCGCCACGGCAAAGGGCCATGTCGCCATGGGGTTCGGCAGTTGCGGAAGATAAAATTCAGGCATGGTGCCGTCGAAATCCACCATCAGCACGCGCTGATAGCCTGCCTGCAGCAGACAGATCACCTCACACAGCCCCTGCTGAAACGTGTCTTTTCCCGCAGAGAGCGAAGAGGAAACAACAGGTTTCCGGGCGGCAATGGTCAGGCTGCCCACGGCGGAGTTATGAACGGACAGGGCAAAATCGGTGGGCGACAGCGCCTGTCCTGTCGCCAGGGCCTGCAAAATTCGGAAGTTGCGTTCCAGCTCACCGTGACGGCTGGTATACAGCACGGCATCAATCTCATGCTGTCGCAGCATGGCTAATCCACATTCCACAGCCAGCTTGCTGCCCGAACTGAGGCGACGCGCGGTCATCATCGGCAGTTCTCTCAGCTTCGCCTGCGGCGCAGCCGGATCGATGGCGAGCGACAGCCGTGCCCAGTCGAGCCACTGTGGTGTTTCGCTTAATCCTGGGGCCCTGGCCTGCCAGTCAATAATGTTTAATGCAAATTTCATCAACGCGCGTCCGCGATATTCAGGTGATACTCAGGGCGCTTTACGCCGCTTTGTTATTTTTTTGACACTGCAACAACGTATGCCCAACGCCCAGGTTGTCATGACGTTCATCCACCTGGAACCCTGCCTTCTCCAGGCAGTCATAAAACGTTTCTACGCTGTAGAACGGGCTGTTGCCGTTTGCCATACAGGTGAAATAAAGCGAAGACGCATTGAGACTAAATGAGGCCGCTTCAAACTTCTGTGCATCCCAAAACAGTTCCATGATGAACAGCGTTGCGCCGGGTTTCATGACGCGGGCAACCTTGCTCAGTACGACGACGATCTGCGCCGGTGAAAAACAGTCCAGAAACTGACTCATCCACCAGATATCCGCCTCTGCCGGTAACGACGCGTCGGCAAGCATATCTGCTTCATGGAAAGCGATGCGATGAGAAAAGCCTGCATTTTCGATATTTTCACGGGCCAGCGCAATTTGTTGTGGCAAATCAATCAGGGTGACCGCGACGTCACGGTTGTATTCACAGCACCGTATTGCCCATTTCCCCGTATTGCCGCCCACATCGTTGATGGCGGCAGGACGGCTGGCGAACACATACGGAAGTGCGGCGTGAAACGCGCTGTCCGAGTAATAGTGGTCGAAGGCAAACCAACTGTTCCGCGCGGCCTCAGGAAGCTGTGACAACCCCGGATAAATCGTTGGCCAGTCGCCAAACACCTGTAACCCCGCAGGTTTGCCGGTTTCCAGCGACGCCTGAAGATGGAACAGCCCCTGATAACAAACGTCCTGGGTGAAATCCATATTCACGCGCGTCATCGCGTCATGCAGCAGATAATGCCCCACTTTCGCCAGAACATAGCGCCCGTCCTGCTGGGTGACGATGCGCCCACTCAACCCCATATCCAGCAGCACGCCCACGGCATAGACATTGATGCTGCTGTTTTCCGCAATGGCGTCCAGCGTAGCACCGGTTTTCCCCTGTTTATCCAGATACGCAAGTACACCGGTATTACGCAGACACAGCGCCGCCTGAAAAAGCATGGGCGCAAACGCAATGCGTTGCGCTTCCGTAATGGCATCCAGGGCACTGAGCGTATCCGTTTCGTACATAAGCGGGAAAACCTGCTGAGTCAAAATAGGTTTATCGGGCCATGACGGGCCCGACTTTAAAAATAATTACGGTTTTGCGCCTGCAGACAACGTAGCCTTGATGTCGTTATCCAGGGTTTGTACCCAGCGGTTATAGGTTTTATGGATCTCGCCGCCTGATGCCATCAGGTTATTGCTGCGCGCATAGGTAATGTCATAGCCACCCGCCGAGTAGTTAATGCGCACTTCGGCTCTGTGATCACGGCTCTGGTGACTCGCGTTGATGACGTCCGGACCGGCCTGCGTCATGGTCCACTGGCGCAGTGCGCCCGCTTTCAAAATCGCGGTTTTAACCTGTTCCTGCGTGTAGCCTGCCGCCAGCGTGGTGTGAATCTGGGCAATTGGTGCCGTACGGGCACAGCCTGATAACGCACTCACAACCGCTACCGCGGCGAACCACTTCATATACTTTTTCATTCAACATACCTGTCTGTGTGAAGTTAATAAGAACAAAATCATTAGCGTGAAAATAATTATCATTATTACCATGCAGGACTTATTTGCGTTAAATTAAACGCAACCAGTGTTGGCTGATAGCCCGATAAGCGGCCGCAATGGTCTTATATTTACTCTTTTACTTCAACAAAATTAATTAACGAGTGGAACAGCCGTATTGTGGCCATGCTGTTATCACAGGCCGAGGGGATAATTTAGCCACCTCAGCATAAGCCGCGTTATTAAGGCACCGCTCATCAGACGGATAACATTTACGTTATGTAATGCGTTCCAGCAAGGTTATTTCCCCCGGGCTGGCGCGACGATCCTGCCACATTCACGATTTGACGCCAGGCACGTTGCACGTTCACCGCGACGTGGGGCCGGGCTCATCGCATCAGGTTGGCCGGGATTTGGCGCGGTGCGGGACGATGACCAGCGATATTATCCGCAAAGGAGACGTCAGCAGGATTCCGGGAGAAGCTAAATCGCATTTTTTCATGCTTCCTTATTGCTGCCATGGAGACCTTCGCTCCGAACCCTGAAGTCTTTTTGCGCGATATGCGCTGATGAGCCTTACAGGCATCCTGTAACAGGAGACGTTCAGATTCACACAACGGTATTTAACCGTGCCTGCTTTAATAAACGATCGTTTATTAAAGCAGGCGCTTGCCTTTTCGGTACGGTATCTGCATAACCTAAAATCCCGGTTTATTTTCCCCAAAAAAGCTAAAACCCAGGCTCAATTTGGCTTCCTCAATTTATGTGCCCTGTATTTTCTCCTTACCTCATCACTCTACTTGCTCTTATATTTTGAGACACCGGTATAAATCCGCTGGTCTGAAAAAAATAAAAAGCACCACCATCATGAAACGCACTACGAAAAACCATGATGTAAAAAAACCTGACTAATTTTAATTAAAAACATCACCTTGCTATAACATTATCTTTACGCACACGTTGGTTAACCGCATGGGTTAACCCGTTCACATTTTTGGAATATCGTTAAAGCGATAACGATAATTATTGTGCCAGCTCACGTATTCTCTTCCCACTTTCGAGACAGAATCGCTCGCCTTTACGAATACATGGGGATTTTTACGAATTAAACCAGCTTTTTTAATTTAAGTTTCACCTTATCCCTTTCGCTAATAATTTGGGAAATTTTTAACAGGATTCATGATGAAAACGATCAGGCATTACAGATGGCATATGATCTTACTGGTGTGCTTTATTACGATCATTAATTACCTTGATCGTACGGCGTTAGGTGTGGCTGCACCGACCATTATGAAAGAGCTGGATATCAGCAAAGAGCATTACTCCTGGGTGGTCAGTGCCTTTCAACTGGCTTATACGATTGGTCAACCCATCGTGGGCTATGTCATTGACACCATTGGCCTCAAACTGGGCTTTTTTCTCTGCGCCATGATATGGGGCGTGGCCACGCTGATGCATTCGCTGATGGGATCCTGGCAGGGCCTGGCGGCGGTGCGCGCGATTATGGGCTTCAGTGAAGCCTCTGCGATTCCGGCTGGCGTCAAAACCGCCTCCACCTGGTTTCCGGCGAAGGAACGCGGCATAGCTACCGGCGTATTTAATATGGGCACCTCGTTCGGAGCAATGCTGGCACCGCCGCTGATTGCCTGGTGCATCCTGTTTCACAGCTGGCAGTTTGCGTTCATTGTGGCAGGCATACTGGCGATTCTGGCAGCCTTCGTGTGGCTCTTCTTTTATAAAGATCCCAAAGAGGCCAAACGGCTGTCGGCAGAGGAACGCGCCTATATTGAAAGCGGACAGGAAAAACACCTTCATACTACGAAGAAAGAGAAGACCTCGCTTGTGCGTATCCTGAAGCAGCGTAATTTCTGGGGCATCGGGATCTCACGGTTTCTGGCCGATCCGGCCTGGGGCACGATCAATTTCTGGGTGCCGATCTTCTTTGTTGAAACCCTGCACTTTAGCCTGAAAGAGATTGCGATGTTTGTCTGGCTGCCCTTCCTGATGGCCGATCTGGGTTGTCTGGCCAGCGGCTTTGTTGCGAAGTTCCTGAACGATCGCGGGATCAGCCTGATTAATTCCCGCCGTATTACTTTTACGATTGGTGCCGTTCTGATGACCACTATCGGCCTGGTCAGCGTGGTTGAAAACCCCTATGTTGCCGTCCTGCTGATCAGCATCGGCGGTTTCTCCCATCAGTTGCTCTCGACCGTCGCTTCTACGCTGGGTGCCGATCTGTTCAGAAAAAACGAGGTGGCCACCGCGGTCGGTATGGCGGGTGCCTGCGCCTGGTCCGGTCAGTTGATCTTTAATCTGTTCATTGGCGCCTTCGTCAGCATTATCGGCTTCGGTCCGTTCTTCGTTGCGCTGGCGGTATTTGACCTTATTGGTGCGGCGGCACTGTGGGGATTGATTCGGGAGCGGAAGGAGGCCGATGAGGGAGAGGCCGGGCTGGCGGCATCGCATTAACGCTTCTTTTGTATTACTGAGAGGCACGCTGCATGGCGTGCCGCTTTTCTCATTTTCTAAGCGCAGAGAATACTGCATCCATCCCGTAAAAATGGGCTTCAAAAAACTGACTAAATTATGGAAAAGTCCCTCATCCTGTACGGAGAGATTGAGACGTGCGAACGACGACAGATAATAGTGGTCTGGGCGAATTACAGAAGTTATGTTAATGCATTCTCCTCTCAGATCAGGGATGCGATATGTGGGATATGTCTTCGTTTTTAGCTGCCTTACTGGTTTACGCCATCGGCACCGCCTCGCCTGGACCGGGCAATCTGTCTATTGCGAATGCGGCCATGAATGATGGCCGTCAGGCCGGACTGGTGTTGGCAACCGGCGTCATCTCCGGCTCCCTGTGCTGGGGCCTGTTAACCGCCTTTGGTGTCTCTGCCATTTTGGTTTCCTTCCACGGTTTTATCGTCTGGCTAAAACTGCTCGGCGCGGCCTATTTGCTCTGGCTGGCGTCAAAAGCCCTGCGCAGTGCCTTTCGCCCTGGCGACCTGGCGACACGTCCCACCCGTTCTCACACGCGTTTACGCGGCTACTATCTGCAAGGGCTGGGATTGCACCTTACGAATCCCAAAGCCGCCCTGACCTGGTTCACCGTCACCAGCGTAGGCCTGACCCGCAGCGCCCCACAGTGGCAGAGCTATGTTCTGGTTGCCACCTGCGCGCTAACCGGCGTGATGATATTTGGGCTGTACGCGCTGATTTTTGCTTCGCAAACGGCGGAGACGTATCTCAATCGGGCAAGGCGCAGTTTTGATGTGGTTTGTGCGGGGTTTTATGCGTTGGTGGCGGTGGGGTTTTTGGTGTCGCTGCGATAAGTGCGTTCAGAGAACTCATTCATCCTCGCGGACACAGAATCCGCCACGTAGCGATAGCAAAAACCGCGGAGTTAACACTGAAGCAAATGTGAGGCGATGCCCCATTTAAGCGCAGTACAGCGCCCATCAATCAACTCAAATGTGGAGTAACTCGCGTTGGGTTGAGCATAGCGGGCAAAATTAACAAGGTTTCCCTCGTTAAGCATGGCAAGCGTTCCCTGAATGATGTGCCCATGGGAAACGAGGCAAACAGTCTGGCGTTTTTGCTCGTCCGCAAGACAATGTAAAAACCACAGCATTCTATGCGTTGCCTGCGCCAGCGATTCGCCACCCGGAGGGCAATAATCAGCATGTGATGAAAATAACGCCTCAGCTTCATCAGGATAGTCAGACGCGAGTGAGGCTATGTTCATTTCCTCAAACATACCAAATGCCTGTTCCTTGAGTGCAGACTCCGCAATCACTGGACAGGCGAAGCGTTGAGCCAGGGTTTGAGCCATTTGCCATGCTCGCCCTAGTGGAGAGGCATAAACACGCTCAACGACATGATCTTCTTTTGCCAGTGCGGCCACTAATGCAGCCGTTTCACGTCTGCCACGTTCGCTCACTGCGCTGTCGCACTGCCCTTGAATGATGCCCTGTACATTCCACTCCGTTTCCGCGTGTCTGACCAGAATGACTTTCATCGTGAGAGGCCTTAATGGTTGGTTTTGGTTTATCTTCGGTTATCACGAGCACTACATCCTTTTGGTTTCGTCGAATGCTCGTCTGTTTTTATCTGAAAACCGCCAGAATGTTTTAGCCCTAACGCGGAAGCTCAAGGCCAGCATTCACCCTCAATCATTCGGCTTTCCTTAAGATAGTTGGTTTCCAGTAAAAAATTTATACGATCTTATAACATGATATAAAGCGCCGTTTCGGGTTGTGTTTCAGCACCTGTCTTCAAGCGATTTGGGAATGTTGAAAAAGTGACATTCGTTAGTGATCTCATAAGCCCAGTCGTTGCTGCCGGTCAGCAAGCTGGCATCAGTAAGTATTGCGGTGAGGCAACGGTCACGAACGGCTCGGCGATAAGATTACGCTTCACCAGCGGAAGCGCCTGATCCTGTGGCTAGCTAAGGCGTAAACAGTGCCGATGTGGAAATTGTTATGGCGATCCCAGGAGAGTGCGAGTGGCTGATGAAGGATTTCGGGGTCAGGGTTTGGTGACGCGGTGAAAGTCCCGGAGGCGGTTTAGGCAAGAGCCACAGAATAGCGGATTGACGCTGAGGACGCGTGAAATGGTCGGGTATTTCCCCCTTCTTTTCGCCACTATCAGAATTTAGATCTGCCACTAAAAATGATGGATTACGTTGCGATTTGCGTGAAATTTCTGCGTACGCTTTCGCAGTTTGCTATTTTCACTCTCGCTGCGTTTTCTCCTGCCTGATTAAATATTCCGGTCATTTAGCGCGATACGAATGTGGGGCAACACATCCGCATCGCTAATCACAATCACTATTTACGAGGAATAGTAATCATGACTGCCTTTGATTGTATTTCAGGCCACACTGAACCTAAAGCACCAAACTATACGCAGCGCTATGCGACCGTGGGTTATGTGACCCGCACTCCAAATTATCGCCGCGTTCCAGCGATTACGCTGAAGGGCTGCTGGCTAAAAGAAGCGGGTTTTCCGATTGGTGTGCAACTGGATGTGAAGGTCACCTGGTGCCAGATTATTATCAGCTTTAAACCCAGGGATGTGATAAACGGGACGCGGGTGGGATCGATTAAGGATCTGGCTTCGCTGTCCGTGCAGCAGAGAAAGCGGGTGATGAAGGCAATTGGGCTGACTGAGTGGTAAGAGGTTGAGGGGGCTTGCTCCTGCGGAGGTGGGGGCAGGCTGTATTCGTTACGTTAAGAGTAAAAGCAGAGTTACTATGACCGAGGCCAATTTAGCGAAGATGGGCATTGCACGCGTAAAACGCCTTGCGGATGAAGATGGTAAGCCCTGCGCCATTGAAAAAGCGCCGGTAAGCGAGGTGGAATATGCTTTCTACCGCGATGCCGCTCCCCTTCTGGCTCAGCATGGCATTCTGACACCCGTTGTGAAATCAGCCTGCCACGAACAACGAAAGCTCATACTCGAATATATTCCTGAACCCATCCAACAAGACGCTGTTACAGGCGATGCATTCCTTTCCGTTCTTGCACGATTACATTCTGTACCGCGTGATCCCTCATGGACGTTCAGCACACATCGGTGGGACGAGGCAGCACTGGAAAGCTGCCTCGATCTGCTTCGCCTGCCTGCTGAGGCGGAACGGCAGCTTCGGGCAATGCAGAAGCACAGCAATGTGCTTTTTGAACCGTATTGCGTGATCTCCGGTGATACCAATGCAGGTAACTGGGGAAAGAGAGAGAATGGCGAACTGGTGCTGTTCGACTGGGAACGCTTTGGCCTGTGTAGCCCGGCGATAGATTTAGCGCCTTTGATCAAAGGGATGGGAGGAGAAGAAGACTATCGGGCCATAGCGCGACGCTATTGTCAGTTGAATAGCAGGTTTGATGCGGATGTGCTGGTGAAAGAGATCGCCCTTGCTAAAGCATGGATTGTAAATGAGGTGGTGCTGATATTGAGTGAGCGGAGAAAGCCGGAACTGGCGAAGTATTTGGGATGGTACGGGGAGGTGCTGCCTGAGTGGTTGGCATCATCGAGATTAGACAGCTAGCCATATCTTAAGCAAACTGAAGAACGCAGGGTTGGCACTGTACGTGTTAGCTGATGCCACAAAGGTCTTTGCATTAATTCTGTTTCACTCGTAAGAGATTCAACGTATAACATATTGAATGAGTGATATAGAGATGAACATAAAATGGCTTTCGTATTCATTCCTGCATTAGTTACCTTACTCGTATCAAAAGAGAAAGAAAAAGGGCTGGCATTGACGAGAAATGGAGTTGAAGCCATTCATTATAATGCCACTGCAATCACGTTGCCTGAAGATATCGCATTCAGTATGGTGGAAAGTCGAGGGTATAATGACATGGAGCCAGAAGATGTCTGGAATGCCCGGCAAGCGTTTAAAAGTAACATCACACAATGAAAACTATCGAGGAATTAAGGGCAAGCCTTCTTAAAATTGGTGAACAACTTGGCGGCGGCATCAGGCCAAATTATTACTTCACTATCCCAGACCAATCCGATGGTGTAGGCACCCCCTATCTGGAGATAGGCGGGGAAGTATACCATTTTGTGGCTAGTGAAAGAGGGATCGAGTTTAATCGAAAATCGACTCTTGATTATGAAGACGTTCTTTACTGGTTCACTGACGATGGCGTTAGGGCTTTGGCTTCTGAGTATGCTGCATCAAACAAAATTCGAATGAAGAATTCAGAATCTTATATTTTCGAAAGCAATTTTATCTGATGCTTTCAGTCAAGCCTGAGTGGGCCACAAGAAAAAAGAATGAAATAAAGCAGATTCTCATTAGTTAATCATCCCTGCTTGACCCTGCGTACGGTTCTACAAAAATTCTTAACACATGATAAGAAAAAATCCATTTTATATCAAACATTTAACTTGTCGATTAAGATCAGAACACCGCCAAAAGAAATTAGGAACACAAAACATCCAAAGCTCAATAAAAAAAAATTAAAGAAAGGAATCATCCACCGCATCAATTCGACATTATTCGAATCAACAAACTGATATGCCTCGCTGTTTTTATCCAGGAAAAATATACTTTTATTTTTTTTAAGTCTGATAAAGAAATATGCCATCGTGGCAGCACCAAAGAAGCCAATCATACTGCTGTAAAGATATGGAGCAGGAAGCGTATGTTTTTTCTGATAAAGACCAATAATCTCATAATATTTCCTTCTGTTTATTGCGTACAGAAGGACTGACAGGACGAAGCATGAACAGGCAAAAAGGATAATTAGAACAACAAGATTCTTCATTTGTTAAAGGCCAAAATGTTTATATAAAGCATCCATTCCCAAGTCAGCTGCGTAACCACCAGCCATACCACCAGCAACTGAGCCAACCGCTGCGCAAGCCACGCCACCAACACCTGCAGTTGCAATACCAATAGCCGCACATACACCCAAGCCAGCAAACGTACCTAAGGCCCCGCCACCATAGCCAACAGCTGTAGTGCCAATAAACTTTCCATATTCTTTAAAAGCAGTTCTTTCACATTCGTTCTCTCGGCCCGTCGTGCAGCTTTTGACCACTTCATTTGTGCTGTTCGCAAAAGAAAAACCAATACCAATGTAGCCGCCGCTTTTAAGAAAACGTGCAGCTTTGGCAGCATTCCCCACGAATGTGGAATAACCCGGTATTGCACCAATACCAACGGTAGACCACTCGTGAACTATTGAACGGCTAGAGAGGTTTAATGCTCTACGGATGTCTTCATATGGTTTGAATTTAACCGAATAGCGGATAAGAGATTTCAATAATGGCTTGTTAACCAATTCTTTTAATTGATTAAAGAGTTGATTACGCTCTGCAAAAAACTGCTGACTAATCAGCGTTCCTTGTGTACGAAATTGATTTTGATAACTTGCCTCAATCTTTTTCAGTATTTGCTCAATTGAAGCAAAATACTTTTCTCCAACGTCACTGGTTATGCCGAAGATTTTGTCACCTGCGCTTGTAATGCCTGCGATAAGTCCATAATATTTGTGCAGATACTCAGCTTCATCAGTCCTGGTGCCCATCAAAGCTTCATTCGTTTTTGACTTAGCCTGTCTCAATGCAGCCAGAGCGTTAAGTGTTAAGTGTTAAAGGTGCCGGTGTATCAGGGTCTGCAACAATCAAAATTTGCCCTGGCTTTAACCAGGGCGTGTCAGCATTCATCTGCATAAACATCTGAGCGGCCGGAGAATGGACATTGTTGAAAAGTGATCGTGCCTGAAAATCCAGGGAACCCGGCAGATCTACTACACAATATCCAGGTGCAATATTACGAGCCATTTCCATATCCTCCATCCGCCTGAAACTAGTGAGACTTTATGATAAAACTCAAACATCATCAATTCATAGAGTAACGTTATCATTCACCAAAATGATATGAAATGGCTCAACTTTTATTCCAGTAAGCGTTGCTCCAGATTGGAATAAATGATCTTAATTTCATTTTTTAAAGCATCACCGACATACACCATCGATGTGTCGTAACGCTTGAAATTCTCATCACGAGATGCACTAAACCAGTTGAATGAACCGACACACAAGAGGCCTTCGTCACCAATGACTACTTTACTGTGTATGCGGTCAACAAGTCTGGTTGATATACCGAGTTCTTCTAGCTTTCCAAGAGCTTCATCAAGGCGCTGCCGTTTTTCTATCCGCTGATCATAACTGGAAGCCTGGGTATTGAAACTCTTGTCTGTCACGACTGTGATATCAATTCCGCGGGAAAGGGCACGTTTCATTGATGCCAGAAATCCGGTTTCTTCCAGCTTATGCCAGATTAACCAGGGAGAGACAATCATGATGCTCTTCCCGATTGAGTCAAACGTCTGGTTGAGAAAGGCATCATGCTCTTCTGCCCCGTGTAGGGTAGAAATCTGTGTTTGAGCAGTACTTAAATCCGGGCGTTTTTTGAACTCAAACTGCAGCGCATTATTTGCGGAAGCAAACAGGTATTACGCCAGTAATCCTCTGGGCGAAGAGCCCGGCTGGATCTCGAAGAGATCCATATCTCCGAAGACCAGAAAACTGTCCTTAGCCCGGGAAACGGCAACGTTCAGCATGCTGCTGTCACTATCAATAAATCCGCCATCTTCGTGCTTCGAATATACGGGTGAGAAAAGCACGATGGATCGTTCTGCCCCTTGCAAAGCGTGCACAGTTCCTACCGTCAGGGAATTTTCATCACCACTACAATTAATATCCTGGTCGCGTAATGATGACTTTATGGCATTAACTTGTGCAGAAAATGGTGTCACCACACCCACCACTTTATGTATCGGTTTTCCGTAATGCGCCTCGATTTCGACTTTATGAGTCGCAAGCCAGGCCGCTATCGTTTCAGCCTCAAAGGCATTATAGCGACTTCCACCGTTTGCCTTTACACCTTTGCCATCAATGTGGAGATAACCCATCGCAGGAAAAATCGTTTCCTTTTCCTCGCCTCGTTTTGGCTGCAACTTACCGTGATAACAAAGAGCGTTACAGTAGCCAATAATATTGTCGAAGCAACGTCGATGCTCATACAGGTACATTCCGCGGGCAAAGTCAGGATCGTATTTATAGCGTGAGTTAAACTGAGCCACTTTCATAACACTGCCTGATGCAGCACTTTTTCCTGACTCACTCATTAAGATATAGGCTTCAGTAAGCTCCTCTTGCGTACTGCCGTGAAGGATATTCTCCTCCATCATGTTACCTATATCGATGCCTGGCAGGCTGTTCCAGATAGGGGAAATTTGTTCTGTATCACCAATTACCAAGGCTTTTTTAGCCAGTGCGAAAGACGCTGCAGCAACCTCAGGGAGGACCTGCCCCGCTTCATCGACAATCAGCAAGTCGGCAAAATTGTATAAATAGTTGTCGTCAAATTTCTTGTTGCCGCCAACAAACTCACTGGTCTTCATATGGCACGGCAACATGTAGCAAGTCATCACTACACAAGGCGTGAGTTTCATTCTACGCTGCCAGCGTGCCTTAACACTTTTTGCCCCAGAACGTTTTTTTTCTTTTTGAAGATTATCAATCCCGTCCATATCCATTAGCCAGCGGCCTTCCCAGTAATGGGTTGCCAGTAAGAACGCAGGGAAACGGATCCCTGTATCCGCCAGCTCATCCGCTTTGGACAAGGTCACTTCATCTGCATCTGAGTGCCCTAATGAATATGTCAGCTCGCGCCAGCGCTGAGATGCTTCGCTTTCGCGTCTGAAGATGTCCTGGGCTAGTTCGATCTCCTTTTGGTAACCCACCTGTTCTTTAGACGCTTGGGAAATTAAATCTTCTATAAATGCGTCAATATCTTCAGGCAGTGCTCCCTCAAATGCCATCATCTTTGCGCCAAACAATTCATCTAAAAAGAGGTTCATTTGATATTGGCGTTTAGTCCGAACGACAGGCAGCCAGGAGAAAAGCGCATATAACACGGACTCATTCGCACGATATTGCTGCCACTGCTTTTTACCTTGACTCAAAAGCGTGATGTCATTCGTACTGTTAAGCAGTAACGCATTTTTATCTTCAATGTACTGGTCGAGATCTTCGCTGATGGCATCCCGCTCATGCCGAACCGCATTCAGCCTGTTCCATGCCGGCTCGATTTGCTTAAGCTGATGAGACATCTCAGCTAAACGATTATGTAAAAGCGCTATAACCAGCTCTGGAGAGCTACAGTCTTCGTTCGGAAACGCAGCCTTTGCCTTCTCCAGATAAAAAACTCTGGCGTCTTCAACATATTCGAGGGATTCAACACGATTAAAAAAATCTTCCGTCTGGTATTTTTTTACAGCGTCGGCTCTTTGAGTGGAAGACGGATAAAACGCGCCAAAACTGCTCACGTCGGGTAACCAACGCCCCGCCATTATCCCGGTACCAGAACCAAAATCTTTACCGAACGCTTCAATGATGTTGGTTACAGCCTGGTTATTGGTCGACGTAGCAATAATTACAGGCGGTTCACTCTTATTAAGTGCAGCCCTGGCCCATTCGGTAGCAATAATGGAAAGCACCAGCGTAGTCTTACCGGTTCCCGGAGGACCGTTCACAGCCAGCATATCGCCCGGTTGCTGAGTCAGGTAATGACTCAAAGCATCACGCTGCGCCAAAGCCAGCGGAAATGTATCGCCAGAATGCCCAAGACGCTCGCTAAACATGGCGTTGTCAGGCAGAAGTGATTCTAAGGGAGGCATTTCATTAGAGGCAAAGCGCGATAATAACGGCACTTCTTTTTTGCTCAGCAGCAGATGGTCATACATAGGCAATATATGTATGTTTGCCCCGCTAACCCGGTTAGCTTTGATTACATAGCCATATTCAGCCAGTTCATATTGCTCGTGGGATTCAATCCACTCTTTAGCGACGTTTTGAAGAAGCTCTTCTGACTCTCTACGATATTTTTCCCATAGGTTCTTGTATCGTTCATATCGCTTTTCACGCTGCTCATCCGTTTCCGCGTGGTGCTCATGCTCATCATCCACGCCAAAGGTGGTTGAGTCATGTGTTGTTCTGTATTTGTCATATTGCGCCATCTCACCGATTGAAAATGTACCTGTGGGAAGTGGCTCAAGCAGGTCTCGCGGAATGGTCGTCGGCGCGTTGGGAAACAAAAAACCTTCGCGGTTCAGGAGAGCAGAAGTGACCAGTGGCGTGACGAACTCTGGTGCGCCTACAGTCCGCTCTTTGCCATGCTTCAACAGCCGGATAAATACCCGAGGCCGTAACAGCACCTCAACGGTTTTAACGTCTTCATCTTCATCCTCAAAAAACGCACGGACTGTTTCATCCTTCAGCCTTGATGAGTTAATGTTCGTCCATCTGGTGAATGGCTCTACATCCTTACTAGCAAAAGCACCTTTACCCGACTCTGCATCAGCCAGAGAGTTACGCCAGTATGAAGTGAATCCTTTAGTGTTACTGTCCATCCCACATCCCGCGACTTAAGTCAAATTATTGATTTGATAGATATAAACTCACCTTATGATTAAGCATTGTCCACGATGTGAGCACGAGTGCAATGATTTGTTTGTGGTATGGACATATAAAACTTATTTGTCCAAAACGCCCTTTAAATTTGGCTGATCTAACCAGAGCATGACGCGTACTATGATCTGGACAAAATTCGTTTTATCTTTCTGCTCTTTTCTTTATAAATTTTGATATACGTTAAGCACAGAATATCGAACGTGAGGATTATAAATTTCCTCGAAAAAAATCTGTATTTATTAATCAAGGCAGAGGATAAAAATTAATAAAATGAGTTTTTCTTTTATATTTCCCCCTTAAGATTTACAGCCTAAAAATTTTTGGCATTGCTCTTCATTTTTTTAATTTCCACTAATGTAAAATAAGAAAATCCAGTTACTCAGCTCACGATCCTAACGGGCCCCTCTGAACTACACAGAGTATAAAAATCATGGTACATACTGAATTAAAAAAATAGAAAGTCTTTAAATATGAATGGTGCGAAGGCCGGACTCGAATTTCACACCTAATAGACTGATATCAATATTGTTTACAAACAGGAATAAAGAGTTATACCCGCACTTGTACCCACAAGTTAAAATCCGTACAAAAAATAGACATTGCAAGTGGGTATAAAGCCATACCAGTAGAACACCGATATGGCTATCAAAGCAAGATTCAGGCAGGAAGGAAAGTTTTCTTCAGAGGCACCAAAAGTTTGGTCTCGATATCGACTTGCTCATAGTTCTCAATAAGCGCACGGACGAGATCATCAAGCGTCCAGAGCGTCAGAGGTATCGTCGAACGGTCAGCTTCATAGCGAGCATCTTTCGTAAAGCCCCCCGTACTGACATAAAGCCCGCGATCGTCTTTATGGCGACCGCCGATAAAGCTGCGAATCTGCTGACTCCCCATTTGCTCCCTGCGATGTTTTACCTCAACGATAATACGTGGATTTTCAAAACCGAACCCATCAGGTGAAGCAATGATATCTTTACCCCGATCGGCTCCTGCAGGTGAGACCTGCGTTTTATAGCCCATACTGCGCAAAACTCCAGCAACCAGATGTTGCATCTCGTCCCAGTCAAGAGAGTTGATACGATCTTTGATACCCTCAAACGCCAGCATTTCCATATCGCGGAGCGGATCAGAAACGACCTCATCTTCATCCATCACAACTGGACTCTGAGTAATAACATCTATAGTGGGTTTCTTATCCTGCAAAAGTTCTTCTAGAGCATATTCTGGAAGCTGGAAAACTGTCAGCGTAGAACCCAACGTGTTTTTGGTAGCAACAGACAGTCTATCGCGGTCGATTTCTTGAGTATTCCATTTAACCTGCCGAGCGATACCCATCACCTCTTCTACCCATTCAGGATGATATTGGAAGTCTGAAGTAACTTTGCCCAGCAAATAAGTACGGTTGGCTGGCGAATAGGTAATAACCCAATCACCCTTTTGGATCTCATTCACAAAACGCCAGACCTGCGATGCACCAGAACGCGCAGTTCCCAGCTTTGTTAAGGGATCTGCCTCCTGGTATAAGGCAAGTAACTGGGCTCGGGATAGGCCGGGTTTGACTAATGGAGCCAGCTGAGACCAACCGATGCCTACAATTTGCTTATCGCGAAAATCGTCATAGAGCTTGCCGCCGTCACCGCGGATCATCCACATTCTGTTGCCCATACACGTCCCTTTATGAGGAAAAGAAATTAAGCTGGATCATAAGCTTGTTCGCCGCATGCGTCAAAACCATCAACAACGACGGTCCAGCATTCCCGGATTGTGTTTTGCGATGATGTGCCCAGTTAAAATTACAGCTTCTATTTGCATGATATTTCGTCCATATAAGTAAAAGCACCAACCAGCATCGGCAGGTGCTTTTTGGAATGAGTAAATTAAATAAGTAAGGAAAGCTGCAGTGTGAATCAGGAAGGCAATTCACAATGTTCACCGTGCCGCGCTAATACGATTTCTTTTCAATAAACCTGTTGCCTGTCGCGCCCGCAGAATATCGACTACCCGCAGATATGGGGACTGTTCTTGCCAGTCGAATCCCCTGCGATCAATACGAACCAGCCCGTACTTTTCCACCAGAAAGTTTACGGCATTAGCCAGAGTGATACCGGCATCGATATGTTCCTGTATAACGGTTTCATCACAGAAAGGTGTATCGTTTAGCGTCAGACCATAATGCTGTTCAAGCAGGCGTGTAAGTAGCATTTGCCAGACAGCCACGGGTGACAGGCATGGCTTCGCCGCCCACAGAGTTGTTGCAGGTTGATATTTCATTTTGTTCTCGTGAAAGTAATTAATATTGAGTGGGATAAATGGCGATATATATGTAGCCGCAACTACCAAGAGTATCGGCTTCGCACGTTAGTCCGTTGTGATATAGCGCGACGCAGTGCTGATGCCGGGAAGAGAGTTCTCCGCTGGTGAGCATCAGCTCCAGTTGTTTGAGTATCAACGGAAAGACCTGATCCTGGTGCAGCGCGTCATCGTCGCTGAAAGCACCTTTAAACCCGGCACGGTCAGCGAGAAAATGCACCCGGTTGCCTTCCCGCACCAGACGAGCTCCAAAACAGGGTGTGATCGTACTCTTTAGCCCCCACTGCTGGCAGGCTGGATTCTCCGGCTTGTCACCAGATTCTGAGTGATTGTTCATTATTGTTCCTGATTAAAGTAAAGGATTAATTGAGAGTAACGCTTCGAAGAATGACATAGGGACCATTGCGGTCCTGACGACGTTCAGCAAACACGGCCAGAACGCCGCGTATGTCCTCCACCTCACGGCCAGCATAATGGCAGATACTGCCTGACCATTTATATTTGCCCGTACTAAAGCGAAACAGTCGGGAGCCGGGATGTTGCCGGTACAGAGTCATTGCCTGGCGTTTGCTGGTGATTTTCATATCCAGCCTCGCTCTGCGAACGACACAATGCCCTCTGAACCGACAACCAGATGATCGAGCGTTTTCACATCAACCAAGTCCAGCACCTCCTTTAGTCTGTCAGTCAACTGGCGATCGGCTTTGCTGGGCTCCGGATCGCCGGATGGATGGTTATGCGCCAGCACGACAGCTGCGGCATTGAAGCGAAGCGCTAACTTCACTATCTCTCGGGGATGGACCTGCACATGATTAACTGAACCAGCAAACAGTGTTTCGCTTTCCAGTAAACAATGTTGGTTATCGAGATAGAGCACCATAAACACTTCCCGTTCTTGTCCTGCCAGCTGTAGCCGAAGCCAGTCACGGGCAGCAGTGCTTGAAGTAAAGAGTATGCCAGGCTGACGAAGATATTTCTCCAGCAAGTTGATAGCGCGGCGAATGGTCCGTTGGGCATAGGGTGTCAATCCGGATGTCGCTGGAAGCAGGCAACCATGCCGGGCCATAACCGTCAGTGGAAAAAGTTCAGGCTGTGATGACACCGGGGATAATGCGGTATTCATGTCAGGTATTCCTCAGTCGATGAGATGCATAATGGCGCTGCACTCTGGATGGTTTAGCGCGTAGTCGCGTAAGCGATAATAGTGCTCAGTCATTGCATCACATTCAGTACGACAGACGTGGTGGCTGTAAGCCATCAGACAGGCGACTATCCCTGCAGCTTCACTGGTAAGCTCTGCGCCATTGCCGTTCATGCTGTTGAACAATGTCCACTTCTCCTCTTGCTCTGACTCGGGAGCCATAAAAGCGCCACTGTTACTGAGCGTCGAATAATTCCAGATACCACCGTGATAATCAGTACACAAGCGGTCCATCCAGGCAAAGATTCGGGGTTCAAGGGTTATCCATTGTGGGATGGAGCCAAAGTGCTGCGGCCAGAAGCTGATGCGTAACTCGTCAGGGACCACTGAGGCAGTAATTGCTGCCTGCTCAGCAAACTCAAGGTTTTGTGTATTCATTAAACTATCTCCTTATGCCGGAACGGTTGTTTAACGCCCGAAAAATTCGAGCATGTTTTCTGCCATAACCCACAGGGCACGATTGAGCTTCACATCGCCGTCAATGCCGGTAACAGCACGGGTGCGGCTACTTTTACCCTGAGCGGTTCGCCCTGACAGACCACCTTTCATCAGGTTCTCCTGCACGCGCTGATAGACGGTCCACAGGTCATCGCTGTAGTCCTCCCGACGACGAGGAGCCAGCAATTGCGATACCGTGACCGGCTGGTGATCCTCACCAAATCGATACTTCAGTGCGGCATTCGCCAGTGCATGACGGGCAGGGTCTGTCAGCACAAGCGACTGCATCGCATCGCGCTTATCATCCACCCGGTCAAAAACACCGAGGACTTCGTAAGCCCCTTCAATTACCTTCTCAACGACATTCCCCTTATGCGGAACCCGAACTTCTCCGAACGACTGACCGCAGACCAGACCGTTGGTACAGACGCCACGAAACAGCCCCGGCAGCATCTGGTAGCTCGAGGAGCCGTCATGACTGTTAAGTAGAATGATTTCCGGTACCTGATGCCCGGTCAGCTGTCCGGCACGACGCAGGCGAAGCATGTGTTTGGTGTGTTCCCGCTTGCTCTGGTCACGTACGCGGGTCTGGCAGGCAAAGAATGGCTGGAAGCCTTCACGCTGTAGACTTTCAAGGATGGTGATGGTCGGGATGTAGGTGTAACGGTCTGAGCGTGATTCATGCTTGTCGCTCCCGAATACGCTGGGGACATAACTCATCAACTCTTCATGTGTCAGAGGCCGGTCACGGCGTATCTGGTTTATACGGCCAAAGCGGCTGGCTAATTTCATGGTCATTACCTGTATGTAAGACAAAAGAGAACGCCCTGCTCGAATGAGCAAGGCGCTGGTGTATTGCTAATGTTTTAAGCGTTGCGGATAAGGCTTACGGAAGGGCAAATTTCGGTACGCAGCCGTTATCGCCAAATTCAGGAATAACGACGCCAGCTCCTTTGAGCGTAAATGCTGTTGGTTTCGCGCCGGTGCCCGAAACAATGACGTTCTTGCCGCTACGTAATTTGTTCCATGCCCACATCACATTGTCTGAACCCACATGGGATTCGCTTTCACTGGTGTCGACTTCTTCGGTGTTATCAATTTTCATCATCAGGGTCTGGCCGCTATCCATGCTGACCTGATGGCCGTTCACGTCGGTGAAGATGATAGTAGCGGCCTGCGAGCCGGAGCTGTCGCAGGCGAGGTAAAGTTGTGACTGTCCTTTGCCGAGAATAGTGTATTCCGCCGTACCCTGTGCGAAGCCGCTCGTCCAGGTCTCGTGGTTACCGAAAGCCAGCACCTGAGCAGAGAAACAAAGTGCGAGGGTAAGTGCCGCAATGGGTCTGAATGACATGATAATCTCCCTTTAATAAGCAATAAACAGCACGGAAGAGTTAAGACTTACTCCAGTAGCTGGATTATTCGCTGATGGTGAAGGTGCCCTGGTCGGTTAACACCCTGGCTTCAAGAAAACTGCAGACTACGCCCGCCGGTGGCTGAAGGTAGGTATGGCCGAAATGCCAGGTCAGACCGTCAGCAAAATGCATCGTGGTGGGCGTGAAAGTCGCCCCCTGCGCCACCCAGCCCTCAAGCCTTTTCCCCTGGTATGTGACAGTTCCTTTTGTCAGCAGCGGGCATTTCCCCCGATTGACGTCAATATTTTTAATCACAACGGTGTCAGTTTTAGCTCTGACAGTGACATTGATACCCTGTATGTTCTTTTGAATATCGACCTTAATGATGTCATTTTCAGACGCTCCGGCCGTTAAGGACAGGACTGCCAGCAGCATCATGGCAGCAGTAGCGGTATAATATTTGCTCATGGACGTTCCTTAAGACGTGACAATCCCTGCGATACATCGCATTGATTTTTAATGAAGAAATAACATTATGACATGATTCCCCGTGGATTATGTAACGACGGGGCTTATCAGGTACAACGATGAATATCGATCTGTTAGATCGACGAAATCGATCGTGATGAAGTAAAAACGCTTATCGGCAGTGATGAGGATGTGTATTTAACCGAAGAAAAATCCCCAGAGTGAGCGTGCCGCGCGGGCGACAGTATGTGTAACAGCCTGTAATGCCGAACGGGCCACCACTGGAAGAGGAGTGAGATCGATGACTTTATCGATAACCTCCACCACGGCATCGCCAAAGCTGCTGCTGGCGGTGCTGATGACGCTGGTGGTGTGATACCCATTATGCAGGTGGGGAACCAGCGGGCTGCGGGCCTGCTTTGGGAGACGGGTAATCATCGCTTCCACCAGACGTGACAGGCGATAACGTCCCCGGACGGAGACCGGCAGGATTTCCGGCTCAGCGATGCCTAACTGTCGGGCCACCGCCTGCTGCTTCTGCGCAATACGTTCTGTCTGTAATGCCGAGGGCTGAGCCGATAACCAGTTCCAGCGCTCAGCGGGTTCGGTTTTGTCCACCTGGTTCAGTACCCACAACACCGGCGGCAGAGATCCGCCGTACTGTGCGAACACATTTTGGTAAAACTGCTCTTCCGCCGCATAAGCGCGGTCATCGGCCTTAAGCACCCACAGCACCATATCCAGCTGTGGCATCAGTTCCCTGTACAGCTCGCGGTATTCGCCATCGCGGGTAACACTTTCACCCACGCCAGGTAAATCAACGAGCGTCAGGAAGTGAGTACCGAAACGTAGCCGTACTCGCTGTGGCTGGCGGGTACAGGCTTCCACCGCATTCACGGCGCAGACTTCACTACGAAACAGCGCGTTACACAGCGAGGACTTACCGACGCCGGTTTTACCCATAATGCCAATCACGGGTTCGTACGTGACGAGTTGATTGAGCTCTTTCAGCAAATGTTGTCGTAGTGAGCGTGGATAGCGCCGCAGGTGACGGCGGATAATGGCGTAGCCCGAGAGATGTTTCATGCTGGCCTCTGAATGAAAAAAGGCCATCCGGAATGGATGGCCTGACTTAAGTAAACGGGAGGGAATTCAGTAAAATGATATATAACTAAGAATTTATTAGTTTTTCTGGTTCAGCTCTTGCCAGGTTTTTTCTATCAGATATTCAATCACATCAGCCCTGTTTCGGTTAAAGCGTTTCTCCAGTTTTACCAGCGTCTTTTTTGCATTTTCAGAAATACGAATATTAACCGGAGACTTAACCGCTACTTTCTTACGATGCTTCATATTTGCATAACGTTTGCGCAACGTATTAAGAAACAGTTGTTTTGTGTCTGGCTCTTCCTCCCAGAGATAATATAGTGCAGGAACAGCAATGTTTTGCATCTCATGAACAAGGTTAATATTTTTAAAACCCCGAAGAATCTTTCGATGCAGACCGAATTGAGCCATTATCCATTCAATGTTTTCAGGCTCTGCGTCAGTTATCCAGGAAAAATCTTTTCTTAATCGTTCCTTATTGTAAAAATACTCATCCCTTAGTCCCGCTATAATGGCATCTTTGCGTTTAATCCGGTGAGGTAACATATCCAGGATGGATAATATTGCCAGATAACATTGTTCCGGTGTGTCAGGGACTGATGACGACATGTGCTCACCAGTAAGCCAGAACCGCCCCTGCCGTCGGTAATAATATCGTGGATTCGCTTCATTACTCTCATTCAGCCCGAATGTTACATATTCTTTTACTAACCCTAACCAGAAATACAGACAACCATAAGCATCCCGCCTGAGCCATGACAACTGAGATTCATCAACACTACGTTCACGGTAATTTGAGGCATACCGGAGGACTGCTCTGAGAATACGTGCGTCACCGTCATTATCTTGTATTTCATCATCAATGATACTGTTAATTTTATCCTGAATTTGTTGCCTGTTCTTTTGCGAACTGAAAGCAAAGCGTCTGGCATCTTCTGCATGACCAAGGCGCCAGAGAAGATAGACCCCTTCCCTGACTGAATTCACTTCAATATACCTGTGCATACAGCTCCCTCTGATAACATTGAATAAAAATCATCGACAAGTATACGTTGTGTATAAAAACAGAAATGTGAAACATCACAAAGAATTCAACTAAATATACATGGCGATATCTGAAGGCAGTACTTCAATCACAAGTTGGATTCACAACAAAAACCAAGTGGCTTTCATTGAGTCATCACGCAGATACCTGAGGGATATCATGCAATTATATATTTTTATATTTAAATAAAATCAATTAGTTAGATTGCATTCATTCATGTTGTTTATTCTTGTTAAGAACATTCTATATCTCATTATAACTGGATTATGATACTACAGGTTCAGTATGAGAGCATCTGGTCTGGATGGGGGTGCTTTACCCGCAGCGTTCGTGCTTTCATTTTTTACGCTGTCTTGCAATTATACGAAACGTTACCTTTACAGGTTCCGGCGTAGCCGTTGTGCCAATATAAGTGACCGGGGGTGGAACACACATCACTCTGCTGTCAGAGTGGTGAAGATAATATACGCTGAGGTGTAGAGGAGTAAGCACAGTGAGCGACATTCTCAGAGAATATTATCGTAAGTGGCGGGAAGGTATGCGTAGCATAACACCTGTACGGTAGCATTACTGGAATGCACGGTGATTTTAATCAGATGTAGCCGGATTAAAAAACGTCGATAACACGTTTTCTATCTACAGAAACACTTCACGAATCCATTAACCATAGACTGACTGAAACCCTCAAAATAGATTCATTTAGGTTATTAGTGTTATTTTATAAAGAAGCGTACTGATACTCCCCATCGGCAATCCCTTCCACGAGATATCCATCCGTAGAGTTTAGTCACATACACTCAGCGTGATTATTCTCTTCTCCAGTCTGATCGTAATGCACTTATGCTGAACAATATCCCTCACGCTGAGAATACTCTGCTGACGGTACCAGTGACGGCGTTAAACATGAACCTGCCCAACCACTCGATTAAACTCACGTAGTAAAAAATAACACGCCGCTGTTATCCCTTGACCACTATTCATCACGGGATAACATCATGCTTCACAATACAAACAGAAATCACCAACCCGATAGTTCTCTACAGAACGTTTTATTCAACCATCAGAACCAGCTCTTCAACTGCTACTCGAAACTGTTAATGCTGCGGGTGGATTTTGCCTATCGCCAGAATAGTGACTTATTTAACGCCGCTGACGTGAATCAACTGGTCGCCGATATGACCTGGCTGACTGAACAGAGTTCGGCATTATCAGGGCTGGTGGGTTATGCCTGGGTACTGGAATACGGAGAAGACCACAGTTACCACGTCCATGCTGCATTTTATCTCAATGGTCAGCGTCACAGGAAGGTCTGGTGCTTCTGGGAAGCGATAAGAGACCTATGGGAAGATATTACGGACGGAGAAGGCTATGCGCACCGATGTGAACCTAAGGCGCATTACAGGGTACGGGGAGAGCGTGTAGTTAGCTTTTGCGATAGCAGGGGGCGGGAGGGCATGCAATACATCCTGAGCTATCTGGGTAAGCAGTCGCAGCGTACAAAGCGGCGGATTTACAGAGTAAGTGCAGTCCCGGCACCAGCAGCCAGTGGCAGACGTCGCAGGGGATAACATCAGCGGTTAAAAAAATACGCCAGTGCCTCATCGTTTGAAGAAGTCTGCGCCATTCGATTACCTGACTTCTTCTCCTTTACCACCAATGGAGAAAAAACGATGACAACTGATTACAGCGTTCTTAACGACCAACTGGTAACGATGGCGTTTATCACACAACTCACCGGCTTAACCGACAAATGGTTCTATAAGCTCATACAGGACGGTGAGTTCCCGAAGCCCATTAAGCTGGGCAGAAGCTCCCGCTGGCTTGAAAGCGAAGTGGAAGCCTGGCTGCAGCAACGCATTGCTCAGTCCCGGCGGTAACCTGTCGAACGCAGTCACATCTCCCACCTGATTTAACTCTAACGACCGTATGACCCACAGTGCTGCCCTCCTCGGGACGGCTTACGCCTGCGCGTCGCATGGCAAAGGACCAATACTATGACGATTTACGCCAAATCTTTTATCGCGCTTGACGGCAATCAGCACCTCACGGGTGCCACCACTGCACAGATTTCCCCTTACGACCACTACACCTGCCACCTCTGCGGCAGCACTCTGGTATTCCACCCGGAATGGGCCATCAACCGTCCGTGGTTTGAGCATACCAGGGAAGACCTGACGGAGAACGGACGTAACCACTGCCCGTATGTACACCCGGAGCCGAAAGAAGCGCGACGAATACGCATGCTGCGGCGCTATGTCCCCGATGCTCAGCCGCTGGTACGCAAGACTGACTGGCATTGCACGGCTTGCGACAGCAATTACCACGGTGAACGCTACTGCCTGACTTGTCGTACCGGTGACCGCAGCACTGAAATCTACCAGAGCTGAGCCACCAGTAACCTGTCCCGTAACTTCATACCAGTGCCGTCACTCAGGCGGGGTATCACATCAGGAATATTATTATGCAGTTTCGAACTATTCGTACCGCCTTTGACCATGAGGGCAATGTTGTTCGTGTCAACGAATTGACGCCTCGCTCCCGTGGTAGCTGGTTTTGCCGTTCCTGTCGTAGTGTTCTTCGACTGTGCTGGACACACGACAACGGTGGGTACTTTGAACACGATCTTGAGGTTGCAGAAAACGCCATACTGAAACATTGTGAATATCTGCTCACCTCATCATCTTCACCACCAT
Organism: Pantoea sp. BR_17; assembly: GCF_041955125.1. Lineage (NCBI taxonomy): Bacteria > Pseudomonadati > Pseudomonadota > Gammaproteobacteria > Enterobacterales > Erwiniaceae > Pantoea > Pantoea sp. BR_17. Next base: position 324,070 of record NZ_JAVAXT010000002.1, read on the forward strand.
CGCTCTTCACTCAGGCGGTCAGTGAAATAGTGCAGCGTACTGAACCGCTCCCAAAGGTACCGAGCTCCAAGGATTATTTCTGCGTGCTGTGTGATCATGCTTATTACGGGCTGAGAAAGTGCCCCTGTTGTCTTAACAGTCTGTACAGTACTGAAGCGGCTCTGCGGGATACACAGACCATACCGAAAAAATGGGCAATATGATGGAAGCTTACTGTACCACCTTGCTGACATTTGGTTTTGTCGGTGGGTGGCCCGGAGCCATTCTCGGTCAGAAAATCTTCCGGCATAAAACGCAAAAGCAGCCGTTTAAGACATGGTTCATCATCAGCGTGATAGTCAATATCGCGGTGCTGGTGGCGATATATTGGTTTTATCCCCGCTGAATCTAGCGGCTCCGTTTTGAGCTGTGCTGGCTCCTGCCTCTCTCGGTTTAATCTCTGCTCACTCATCCCCCCTGTGCTGTTCACAGCCCGGTTATAGCTAACCACGCGGTGGGATTCTCCCGCTTCGTATCGATCGGCGCCAACGATCAATATCGAAAAACTGATCTATCAAAACGATTATCTTTCATGCGCCCTGCCTGGTTATCCTTGTCTTAACTTACTCACAGAAAAACCTTTTATTACGGTTAGTTATCTAGCCGAGGCTTGCTACGCCCATTTTCCATGTATCCCAAATTACGAGGTCGCAAAGACGCGGAAAGATGAAGAGATGCGCACGTTGCAACAAAAAAAGAAGTGTCCTTGAGCGATGGCTCTCACTCGATAAAGAATTCTGCGACGAGTGCTTGTTTGATATCGACCAGGAAATCAGGGAAAGACGGATTATCCCGATCAGAAGGCTTAAAGATGACGATGAAGGTAAATAGTTACTCGTGATGAAGAATAAAATCGACGTTAGTGTCATTATCCCTGCTTACAACGCCGTTGAGACCATTGGTAATCTGGTTAATAAAATCCTCAGCGAAACCCACGTGGCTATTGAACTTATCATCGTCGATGACGGTTCTACTGATGGAACAGCCAACGTTCTTCGTCAAATCCATGATGACCGACTCATTCTGATTGAGCAGGCCAATCGAGGTGTCTATGCTGCCCGAAATGCTGCTCTAGCCTTGCATCAAGGAGAGTGGGTAATTTTCCTCGATGCTGACGATGATATAGCAGACGGGTTCATTGAAAAACGATGGCAAGCAGCTACTGCGTCGCAAGCCGACGTCATGATCTTTAATGGCTGGCATTCTAGTGCTGACCTACATCGAAGAGCAGTCCACCGAAAGCAGCCATATGGGGCGACCCTGTCAGGTAATGAGTGGATTAGACAGTGCGTTACACGCCGTGAATGGCCACATTACCTGTGGTTGCAGATGGTCAAGTCAGCCTATATCAGACAACACTCACTGCACTTCCAGTCCGGTAAGAGCCATAAAGACATTATCTGGACGGTTCATCTTGCAGCGAGAAATGGCCAGCTCTGCATATTGGATGTTAAGGACTATATCTATATCAGTAATAAGACCTCTATCACGCACCGCCCGGATTACTATGATGTTCGTGCAATAAGCTATGTTGAAGTGATCGCGGAAATTATCCAGCTAGCGGAACAGGAACAAAACAAAAAAATAAAGTTATTTTTGTACAGACATGCGCTGGTGGAGGCCCGTCACTTTTTGGGGTTATATCGGAAAAAGGTTATGGATAATTCCAACGTTAAAACCAGTTTCAACAAAAATATATCCTTTATCAGTTTATTCCAAGGTATTAGCAGCCTCAGTGACATATTTTTCTTTATCAAGCTAATGCGTAAAATTTTTTAGCGTGCATAAAATAATGCTCTGTTGGCACCGTCTAACCTTCTTAGGTGCAAGACAATTGTAGTCCTACAGCTACAAAATATTGCCGTATGACATCACCAGGTAACATCTCTAAAGCAATGTTACCTGGTGATGTCTCGAAAGTTAACCTGGAAAACGATACTTGATAATTACAACTGACGTTGTTCCAGGCTGGAATATATCGTTTTAATTTCGCTTTTTAAACTTTCGCCACGGTATACCATCGACGTATCGTATCGTTGATACTTCTCATCGCGCGTAGCGCTAAACCAGTTAAAGGAACCGACGCAGAGCAGTCCCTCATCACCAATCACAATCTTACTGTGAACACGGTTAACCAGCTTCGTTGTGATGCCCATTTCATTCAACCTTTCCACTGCTTCATTTAGCCGCTGATGTTTCTCTTTGCGTTTTTCAAAATCTGCATGCTCAGTATTAAACTTTTTATCCGTTACTACAGTGATATCAATACCACGGGCGCGCGCCTGTAACATTGACGCCAGAAAACCTGTCTGTTCCAGCTTTTGCCAGGTGAGCCACGGGGAAACGATAGTAATACTCTGATTAGTTGCATCAAAAGTTTGATTCAGAAACGCATCATGTTGCTCCACCCCGTGTAGGGTTGAAATCTGCGTTTGTGAGGTACTTAAATCCTGGCGCTCCTGAAACTCAAACTGCAATGCATTATCAGTGGCAGCAAACAGGTATTTCGCCAGCAATCCCCGAGGTGACGATCCGGGTTGGATCTCAAACAGATCCATATCACCAAAGACCAGGAAGCTGTCCTTAGCTCGTGAAACGGCGACGTTCAGCATGCTACTGTCGCTGTCAATAAAACTGCCATCTTCATGCTTCGAATATACAGGAGAGAAAAGCACAATCGCCCTTTCCGCCCCCTGCAATGAATGGACAGTACCAACTGTCAGCGAATTTTCATCACCACTACAATTAATATCCAGCTTACGTAATGACGATTTAATCGTACTGACTTGTGCCGAAAATGGGGTAACAACCCCCACTACTTTATGTAGGGGTTCACCATAATGGCGCTCGATTTCCTCTTTGTGCGCCGCAAGCCACGCAGCTATCGTCTCAGCTTCAAAGGCATTATAACGGCTTCCTCCATTGGCCTGCATACCTTTACCATCAATATGCAAATATCCCATTGCAGGAAATATTGTCTCTTTTTCCTCCCCTCGTTTGGGCTGCAACTTACCGTGATAGCAGAGGGTGTTACAGTAGCCAATGATGTTATCGAAGCAGCGACGATGTTCGTACAGATACATCCCCCTCGCAAAGTCCGGATCATATTGATAGCGCGAATTAAACTGAGCGACCTTCATGACACTGCCAGATGCAGCACTCTTTCCTGAATCACACACCAGAGCATAAGATTCAGTAAGTTCTTCTTGAGTACCACCAGGAAGGATGTTCTCCTCAACCATGTTGCCGATATCAATACCGGGCAAGCTATTCCAGATAGGCGCAATCTGTTCTGTGTCACCAATCACCAGGGCTTTCTTCGCCAGTGCGAAAGAAGCTGCCGCAACCTCAGGCAACACCTGCCCCGCTTCATCGACAATCAGCAAATCGGCAAAGTTATATAAATAGCCATCATCAAACTTCTTGCCGCCAACATGCTCCCTGATGAGCATATGGTGAGGAAGCATAAAGCAGGTCATCACGACACAAGGGGTGAGCTTCATTCTACGCAGCCAGCGGGCTTTAATGGCCTTCGCCCCTTTAAGACCTTTTTCTTTTTGAAGGTTATCGATAGCAGCCATATCCATCAGCCACCGGCCTTCCCAGTAATGCGTCGCCAGCAAAAACATTGGGAAACGGAGCTGTGTATCAGCAAACTCATCGGCTTCGTGCAGACTCAACTCTGTTTCACCCGGATTTCCCAGTGAGTGAGTAATATCGTGCCAGCGTATAGCTGCTTTGTTTTCACGTCGGGAAATGTCCTCAGCAAGATCAATTTGCTGTTGGTACCCGGCCTGCTCTTTATGAGCTTCTTCAATCAATCCATCGATAAAGGCATCAATTCCATCAGGCTGAGATCCCTGGAATGCTGTCATTCTTTCGCCAAACTTAGCCTCCAAAAACAGCTTCATTTGATAGTGACGCTTAGTACGGACGGCGGGAAGCCAGGAAAAGAGAGCGAACATGATCGACTCACCGGCTCGATATTGTTCCCACTGTTTTTTGCCCTGCGTTAATAGCGAGATTTCATTTGTGCTATTGAGCAGTAACGTTCTCTTATCCTGAATATACTGTTCGAGATCGTCACTGATGGCATGCCGCTCCTGACGGATTGCGTTCAGGTCATCCCACGCAGGCTCGATTTGCTCAAGCTCTGCAGAGAGTTCAACCAAACGCTGATGCAAGAGATCCACAACGTGTTCAGGAGAACGACATTCCTCAGTTGGGAATGCTGCGCTTGCCTTTTCTAGGAAAAAGCACTGGGCATCTTCTACATATTCAAGAGATTCAACACGGTTAAAAAAATCTTCCGTCTGGTATTTTTTTACCGCCTCGGCTTTTCGGCTTGAAGACGGGAAGTACGCGCCAAAGCTTTTTACTTCAGGTAACCAACGCCCGGCCATAGGCCCAGTGCCGGTAGCAAAATCTTTACCGAAGGCCTCAATAATATTGGTAACGGCCTGATTGTTGGTTGATGTCGCAATCACCACTGGCGGTTCAGTTTTGTTTACAGCCGCTCTCACCCACTCCGTAGCAATGATGGAGAGTACTAGAGTAGTTTTTCCTGTTCCCGGAGGACCGTTGACGGCAAGAATATCGCCCGGCTGTTGAGTGAGATAATGGCTAAGGGCATCGCGCTGCGCAACAGCAAGCGGAAATTTATCACCGGAATGCCCCAGACGCTCGCAGAACATGGCATTACTGGCAAGGAGCGGTTCAACAGGAGACTTCTCTTTCGAGGCAAAGCGCGCCAGTAATGGCACCTCTTTTTTGCACGACAGCAAATGATCGTACATAGGCAGGATATGGATGCTGGCCCCTCCAGACTGATTGGCTTTAATGATGTAGCCATATCCAGCTGATTCATATTGCTCAGGTGATGCGAGCCATTCGCCAGCAACATGTTTTAAAAGTTCATCTGAATCTTTAAGGTACTTTTGCCACAACTGCTGATAACGAGCATATCGTTCCGCTCGTTTTTCGTCAGTCTCCTCATCCAGCTCATCTTCATTACCGGGACTAAAAGTGATCGAATCATGCGTGGTTTTGTATTTGTCATATTCCGCCATTTCACCAATAGAAAAGGTACCTTTAGGGAGAGGTTCAAGCAGGTCACGGGGAATGGTGGCTGGCGATGCGGGAAACAAAAATCCTTCACGGTTCAACAGTGCGGAAGTCACCAGAGGCGTAACTATACCTGGTGCGCCTGCCGTACGTTCCTTGCCATGCTTTAACAGGCGGATCCACACCTGCGACCGTAACAACACCTCGACGGTTTTAACCTGCTCGTCTTCGCCCTCGAAGAACGATTGCACGAACTCTTCACCCAACCTTCCCTGTTCAACGTTCATCCATTGCGTGAATGAATCTTCATCTTTGCGCTCAAATGCCCCTTTTCCAGACTCGGCATCAGCTAAGGTATTACGCCAGTATGAAGTGAATCCTTGAGTATTGCTGTCCATTCCCCATCCCGTGACTTAAATAAAACTATTGATTTCGTTGATATAAAATTCTCATGGTTAAACATTGTCCACGATGCGGTGTCGTTCGCAATAATTTTTGTATCGCTCTGGTACATTTGACAAATTATACAAAGGTCATAACTTGCTGAGAGTTATCTATTAATGGGAGCCTTAGTTAAGCCAACTCGACGATCCTCCATCTGTTTCATTGCTTTGCCAGCCCAATTGTTACCAACGTCAAAAAACGAAGTTTGAACGGCAAAATTCAATTTCAACTCACAAAATACTATGTAAATCAGTAAGTCGTGATATTATCTTACGTTACCCTTATACCCAGAGTCACAGCCATGATCCGCTGCCACCTCGCCAGAATGATGGGCGAACACAAATTGCGCATTGCAGACGTTGCCAGGGAAACTGGGCTCAGCCGCGCCACAGTGACCTTGCTCTATAAAGAGACGGCACAAAAGGTAGATCTAAATGCCATTAAGCAGATCTGCGTACTGTTTGATTGCACTGTTGGTGAGCTATTGGAATTGATACCAAGCCCAAATGACCAAGGAGCGACCTAATGGCCTCTGAAGCAGATACTCGAGCGAACTATATTGATCCAGCTTTGGTTTCAGCTGGTTGGCTATCGAGCAACATCAGCCGGGAGCATTACTTCACCGACGGTAGAAAGATGGCAGGTGGTGTGCGTGGGCGGCGTTGTTTTGTGGATTATCTGCTTCATAAAGACAGTCGCTATTTGGCAGTGGTGGAAGCTAAAAAAGAATCCGAGCACCCTACGAAAGGCCTGCAACAAGCAATCGACTACGCTAAGAAGCTTTGCGTTCGTTTCGTCTATTCAAGCAACGGTAAGCAAACCTACGAATTCGATCTGGAAACAGGCAAAGGCGACTATATTGAGTTCTATCCAACACCTGTAGAGCTAGAAAAACGCTATACAAGTGAAACTACGGGATTAAGTCAAGAACTAAGAAACATCCCGTTTCACTTGGAAGGAGCAATGCAACCACGTTATTACCAAGAACTGGCAGTCCATTCCGCTACAGACGCAATCGGTGAGGGTAAATCCCGAATCTTGCTCACACTAGCTACTGGCACTGGTAAAACATTCATTGCCTTCCAAATCGTTCATAAAGTATTTCAGGCTCGCTGGAACCGCGACAACCCCGGTTCGCGCAGACCGCGCATTCTGTTTCTGGCCGATCGTAATATCCTTGCAGACCAAGCCATTAACACCTTCAACCCCTATGAAAAAGATTTGATTAAAATTAATGGGGAGGAAGTTCGTAAGCGCAATGGCGTGGTGCCCACCAACGCACACATCTTTTTTGCGATCTATCAGGCGATTGCGGAACGGGAAAACATTGATGGCTACTATAAAGCCTATCCCAAAGATTTCTTTGACATGGTATTGATTGATGAATGTCACAGAGGTGCTGCCAATGAAGCAGGTTCCTGGCGAGCCATTCTTGATCACTTCAGTAGCGCTGTGCATTTGGGTTTGACTGCCACACCAAAACGCACAGACAACGTGGACACCTATGAATATTTTGGCCAGCCTGCCTATGTGTATTCACTAAAGGATGGTATCAACGACGGTTTTCTCACACCATACCGGGTTAAGCGCATCAGAACTAATTTGGATGAATTAGTTCTCACCAATGATGATGTAATCGTCGAAGGTGAATCTAGTCAAAATTTATATCAGGTCGAAGATTACGACCGCAAAATCATTGTAGATGAACGCACTGAGTTGGTTGCGAAAGCAATTTTGCAAAACATCAACCCGCTGGATAAAACTATTGTCTTCTGTGAAAACCAAAATCATGCGCTAACCATGCGCGACATGATTAATAAAAACAAATCAGTTAAAGATCCGCATTACTGTGTACGGGTCACCAGTGACGAAGGCAAGATCGGTCGCGAACTGCTGGAAAAATTTCAGGACAATGACAAAAACATCCCTACCATTATTACCTCATCACAAATGCTCACTACCGGCGTTGATGCCCGTAACGTACGCAACGTAGTGCTGGATCGAACCATAGACTCAATGGTGGAGTTCAAACAGATTGTTGGTCGTGGTACTCGAGTGTTCGACGGTAAAGACTACTTCACCATCGTGGATTTTCGTGGTGCGACTAATAATTTCTATGACGAAGAATGGGATGGCGAGCCCCAAGCCCCCGAGCCGGGTGGCACCAGAGAACCTACGCCGCCACCCTATTCACCCGAGCCACCAGTAGGCGGCGACAGGCCAGAACCCGAACCAGGCGAGCCACACCCACGACTGAAAGTAAAACTAGGTAAGTACCGTGAGTTCAAGGTCATTGATATAGAAACCCGCTATATCGACGAGAATGGTAAGCCTCTCTCGATTCAGGAGTTTGTCGAACGGCTAATTCAACAATTGCCAGGGCTATTCAAAAGCGTCGATGAACTCAGAGACATCTGGTCAGACCCAGACCTACGCGAACAACTGCTGGCCAAACTGATACAAGCCGGCTTTGACAAAGAGCAGCTATCCGCTCTGCGTCGAATGTTCGAGGCCGAAGACTGCGACATATTCGATCTACTAGCATTTTTAGCGTTTGAACAACCCATGGCTACACGCAGATCCAGAGCTGAGGCTGTACGGACTAATAACGCCTTTTTTGATCAATACAAAGAGGCAAAGGCCAAGCAATTCCTGCATTTTGTCCTGAAACGCTATGAACAAGACGGCACTACAGAGTTGGCGCGTGAGCGCCTGCCAGCCCTAATTGAACTATCCGGCCTCGGCACCACCAAAGATGCTTCTATGGCATTTGGCGGCAAACCTGCGCAATTGCTCGCCGCATTCAAACAACTACAACACCAGCTTTATCACGTGAGCTAAATAATGGAACTGAACTTAGCCCCAAACCCATTGCACCAACATGCACAGACTCTCCGTATTGATAAAATCGCGACGCTGATTGGCGAGAACGGCTCTGGTAAATCCAGTATTTTACAGTCAGTATTTGAACAACGATTAGCAGGAACAGACCATGAAAATCTCAAGGTCGTGTGCTTCTCCTCCGGACAGAACGAGAACTACTCAGCAAAGTTCAGTACCTATCTAAATAGAGAGCGGAAAGCCGGTCGAGGATTGAGCCTTGAGTGTTTTTACTATGATAAGTCTTGGTCAAAATTGTTAATTTTTTTAGCTACCGCGATCAAGCGTAAAGGAAAAGTTCGGGCTTTTTTGGCTGAGCGCAATTATGTAGTTGAGACTGAGATTAATGAAGGAAGTGATCGAGAAAAAGACGATCTAAGCACAATCTTGAAATGCACTTTTAAGGTTGATAAAAACTACATCGCACGTGTGCAAGATGCACTTAGCCGTGAAGAACGTGGAGAAGCGGACACACTACGTGCAACGCCATACTTTCGTTCACTGGAAAGCTTTATTACAAACCTGATTTCCCGTAACTATGAGTTCGAAGAGCCCATTAGAAAGCAAAGCATCAATATCACAGCCAATGGGTTAATCCAGGTTTCTTTCGACTACCCTAGGCGAGTTCAGGCTGGCGATGACGAAGCCGGTGCGCTTAACGCCCAAGCTACCAGCTGGGACCCGGAAGTGGCCTTTTTTACACAAGCCGCTGATAACAACTACTTTATAGATAAGTCTCGTTGCAAGCTGGTATTCAAAGGCAATATCGAGCTGGATCAGCTCAGCGATGGTGAATACCAGCTCCTGTTCCTGTATGCGCTAATTGACCTTTTCGACTCTGACAGCACCCTGTTCTTATTCGATGAGGCAGACTCTCATCTTCACTATAAAAACGTTGAAAAACTTTGGACTCTGCTGCACGGCATAAAAGGGCACGCCATCACTACCACACACCTTCTCGACTCCATTTCGGCCAAAGAGAATCGTATCGAAAACCTGAAAGTCGTGGAAAAAGGGCGGATCAGCGAAGACAACAAGATTAAACAGTTGATCAATCGCCTGAGTGTACTTTCACGCGCAAAATCCGTTGAGTTTGAGGTATGCGGCAAACTACCAAATATAGCGTTGTTAGATGACTACAACGACTGGGTTATCTTTACCAAACTTGCAGCACATGCAGGTTTAGATGTAGACCGGCTATCCACTGTATATGCCATGAAAAAGTCTTCGAGCTATACAACGGCAAGCGAGACCTTTGGCAAAGGTAAGATCGATTGGCTACATAGTCTCAGCAAGATAGAGTCTCCTCTGCTCACAACCAAAATATTTATGATATGCGATCGGGATGAAGCAGTATTAGATTGGAGCGCGGCCAATGGTGTACAAGTGAACGGGCAGGTGTACCGTAACTTGCTCAATGCCGTTCAGTGGCCGCACGGTATGAGGGTGACACCATATTTACTTGCGTGGAAACGTAGAGAAATCAAAAACTACTTACTCTCATACACAGCTTTGGCGCATCACCATCTTCTCGGTCAGATTAATAATGGTGATATTGCTCAGCGTAATCATCTACAGCCCAACAATCCTAGTGATAATGAAGATATTCGCAGACTGAATGTTAAAGATGTCATCAACCCGCTAATTAATACCGACGGCGAAGGTTTAAATCCTGAAAAACTACAAGCCTATATCGACCTGATTCCGCCTGACGAAATCAGCGAAGACATCACTAATATGTACAATTTTATTATCGGAAAACTCTAAGCATGTCACTACAACAAAAAATTAGCCGCATTACCGACATTCTGCGCCGTGACGATGGTATCAGCGGTGCCATGCATTACACAGAACAAACCTCTTGGGTATTGTTCCTGAAGTTTCTCGATGATTACGAGTCCGAAAAAGAAGACGAAGCAGTATTGTCCGGCAAAGACTATCAACCCGTACTGGATAAGGAACACCGCTGGACAACCTGGGCTTGCCCAAAAACTGCCGATGGTAAGCTGGATTTGGCGCGAGCTAAAACAGGAGATGACCTGACCGATTATGTGAACAGTCAGCTTTTCCCTTACCTGAAAAGCTTCGCCAACGTAATAGTAAATGGCGTAAACCCAAAATCCTTCACCTACAAAATTGGCGCGATATTTCAATATCTGGATAACAAAGTGGCCTCTGGTCATACCCTGCGCGAAGTGCTGGATATTGTGGATAGTCTGAACTTCCAGTCTGAGTCCGATTTATTCGAGCTCTCATTGGTCTACGAAGGCTTATTGCAAAACATGGGCGATGCTGGTGGCTATGCGGGTGAGTTTTACACCCCTCGCCCTGTAGTGCGAGCTATGGTGCAAGTGATAGACCCCAAGCCCGGTGAGAGCATTTACGACGCGGCGGCAGGTTCATGCGGTTTTTTGGTTGAAGCCTTTGAGCACCTGAAGAGCAAAAAGAATGAACTTTCCACCGAGCAATGGGATTTCATTCAGCGTGATACTTTCTTCGGCTATGAAAAAACCTCGCTGGCTTATGTCATGGGTATGATGAACATGATCCTGCATGGTATCGAGTCGCCCAATTTGTTCCGCGGTAATACCCTGACCCAGAATATTCGCGATATTCAGGAAAAAGACCGTTACAACATTATTCTGGCAAACCCGCCGTTTGGCGGCAAAGAAAAGTCACAAATTCAGCAAAACTTTCCCATCCAGAGCAACGCCACTGAGTTGCTGTTTTTACAGCACTTTATGAAAACCCTGAAAAGTGGAGGCAAAGCAGCGATTGTGGTGCCAGAAGGTGTGCTATTCCAGACCAACAGCGCTTTTAAACAGGTTAAACAAGAGTTGCTGGAAAACTTTAACCTGCACACCATTTTAAGCTTACCTGCTGGGGTGTTTTTGCCTTATTCCGGCGTAAAAACCAACGTGCTATTTTTTGAACGAAGCGGCGGTACCAGTGATGTTTGGTACTACGAATGTGAGCCAGAACAAAAACTCACCAAAAATAAACCAATAACAGATGATCACCTGAAGGAGTTTGTTGATCTGTATAACAACCGTGAAACCACTAAGCGTTCATGGACAGTTTCAGCCAGCAAGTTGGCCGAAGATTATGACCTATCTGCAAAAAATCCAGCCAAACAGAAAGATGCTGAGCACTTAGCACCACATGACATCCTCAAAAAGATCCGCACCAAGGAAAAGCTGGTATCTGGCCTGTTGGATGAAATTGAAAACCTGTTGGCGGAGAAGTAATTATGGAGCAAGTTTTATATCAACTGCCTGATGGATGGGCCTGGAAAAGGTTATCTGAATTAGCAAAAACTACCAGCGGAGGAACGCCATCACGTTCAAATAAAGATTACTGGGGTGGAACTATACCATGGGTTAAGTCTGGAGAACTAGGTGACAGTAGAGTTGAAAGAAACGAAGAATTTATAACAGAGTTAGGGTTAAAGAATTCTTCAGCAAAATTGTTCCCAAAAGAAAGTTTGCTTATTGCCCTATATGGTGCCACAGCTGGAAAGCTTGGGATTCTGGCTTACCCTGCAGCCACAAATCAAGCAGTATGTTGCATAAGCCCAGATGATAAGTTGTTAGAAAGAGACTTCTTACGTTATTACCTACTTTCACAACGGAAAAAGATTATCGAGGATAGTTTTGGTGGAGCACAGCCAAACATTAGCCAAGCGTATGTTCGTGACATCAAAATTCCCACGCCACCAATAGTTGAGCAAAAGCGTCTCACCGAAAAACTCGATGCTCTACTCAACCGTATCGACACCGCCATCGAGAATTTGCAGGAAAGTATCACTCTGGCTGATGCTCTGTTGAAAAGCTCTTTGAATTCAATGCTGACCCCACGTGAGAATTGGGAGTGGGTTAGAATGAATGATGTTTGCCAGATTACCTCAAAACTATGTGACCCAAGGGAAGAACAGTACTTAGATATGTTCCATATTGGTGGGGCTAACATCACACAGTTTAGCGGCTCACTAATAAACGTAAAAACAGCAAGAGAAGAGCAACTGATTTCAGGGAAATTTCCTTTTGATACAAGTATGGTTTTGTATAGCAAGATTCGACCTTATTTAATGAAAGTCGCTAGACCAATGATATCAGGTATTTGTAGTGCAGATATTTATCCGCTCACACCTGTTAGGGAAAAGATGACGAGAGATTTTTTGTTCTATCTTCTGCTATCTGAACAATTTACTCAATATGCAATAGAAGGCTCCAGTCGAGCCGGAATGCCAAAAGTCAACCGCAACCATTTATTTAACTTTGCGTTCCATTTGCCGTCATTAGATGAACAAGTATCTATATGTGAATCTCTTGATGCTTTAGTTGAGAAAACTAACGAAGCAAGTATTGAACTAGAGGGCAAATTGGTTTATTTAACAAGCTTAAAAGCATCAATTCTAGATTCTGCTTTCAAAGGCGAGTTCTAAGGAGAGAATATGGCCAAGCTATTACCTGAATATTTCAGCCCTGAAGATCTGAATATTGAGATTGAAGAAGTATTCCCTAACTGCACGGAAGTATTCTATCTTCCGAGTATAAGTGAGCTTGAAGAAGCAGGAATAGATTCGGCTGATCCCAGTAAGTATAAAAGAAAGATTGCTCTATTTAGCGGTCAGGATGGATTTATCTCGGTTTTCCCCATATATACTCTAGCTACCCATCCTAACTACTTGAGCCAGAAGTATGACCAAATAAATGAAATTGGTATCGAAGTTAACCTTGACTCTGCACCCTATACAAAGGGCGAGGTATCTGAATGCTTACAACTTCTACCAGCAGGTTTTATCAAAGACATTCGCTATGGCCTAGGATTGACAAAAGAATATCGTGCGATAATTTCAGCTATTGAAGAGCATACGGTTCGCCAATGCCTTCTGATTAATATGGCGGAAACGGGCGATACTGATGATGAATGTTTTGTTCTTAATTTAAATGATTATGATGAAATGCGCCGTGCTTGTAACCGCATTACAGAAAGAGCAAGGAAAGTTGCCCGTATTACAAAAGCAACAGCCGCTTACAACCATATCGCCCATCGTTTGGGAAACGAACAAAAACGACTGCCTACAGATAATGACACCATTAGCAAGATGCTTCGGATCAAGATAACGGATACTGATAAACAAGCAGCTATGAGCCTAGTCACGGAAGACAAATCAGTGGTAAAACAAACCGACTCACTCACCTTGGCCAAGTTGAAAAATGATATCGAGTTGGTCTCATTAGAGCGTTTGATTGATTCTTATGAAGGCTTGCTAAACACAAAGACTAAAGAAGATACCTGGCAGAAACTATTCAATCAGAACCCATTTATCTTGAGTCTTGCCTTCGGCTACCCGGCAATAAAAATATCAGACCAAGCAAGTGTTGGCGGCAAACGCTTGACGGGGGATGGCGAAAAAATAACGGACTATCTAATAAAAAATGGTATCACGAACAACTTAGCTTTAATTGAAATTAAAAAACCTTCTTCTGCCTTACTGAACAAAACGCCCTATCGAGGCTCAGTATACTGCGCTTCCACAGAACTTACAGGCTCTGTAACACAAATACTCGATCAGTGTTATCAGCTTCAGCAAAATATCGCTATGATTAAAAATAACAATCGAATTTATGACATTGAATCATATGCTGTTCACTGTATTTTAGTAATTGGTAAGATACCAAGTGATGAAGACGAGAAGAAGTCTTTTGAGATGTACCGACGTAATTCGAAGAACGTACAAATCACCACATTTGATGAGCTCTTACTCAAGTTAAAGCAACTGCACAAGTTTCTCGATAATAGCGATGAAAATGAGGAGGCTGCGCCGTGAGCCTACAAACAAATTTAAAAGGCCGCTTACGAAATACTTCATTACCTAAGAGTCACGGCCTAATGCCAGTATTTGAGGCGGTGGTAAACTCCATTCATTCTATTGAGGAGACTCCTAACACCACTGACGGAAAGATTGTTCTTCGCATTAATCGCACCACTCAAGGCAGTCTAGATTTAGACGCAAAATCACAATCACCAATCATCGGCTTCACTATAATTGATAATGGCTGTGGTTTTGACGAAGCCAACTTTAAGTCATTTGAAACCCTAGATTCTGACCACAAAATTGATAAAGGGTGCAGGGGTGTTGGCCGCCTGATGTGGCTCAAAGTGTTTGGTCTGGTCGAAGTGGAAAGCCACTTTTTCGATGTTGATGGTGAGCTTAAAAAACGCATATTCCGCTTCGACGATAAATCGGGAGTCCACGGTGAAAAGGTTTTAGAAGCCACATACCAAAAACCAGGCACTATTATAAAACTGCTTGATTTTGATGAAAACTTTCGAAAGCAGGTTCCTGCAAAAGGCCAGTCCATAGCCAATCAGTTGCTGGAACATGTTCTATGGTATTTCGTACGACAAGGAAGCGCACCTAAGATACTTCTAGAAGACGCGGACGAAGTGTTTGACCTAGATCTTTTGCTCCAAGAGCATATGCATGCCAGCGCCTTTCTCGAAACAATAACAATTCGTGGTCACCAGTTCGAATTAACTCATATCAAATTTCGTGCATCCGTTAATAAAAAACACCAACTGGCACTCTGCGCAGCTAATCGGCTGGTTAAAGAAGAGTCCATTCAAGGAAAAATTCCTGGACTGTACGGAAAAATTTCTGACGTTTCCGGTGAGTTTACTTATACATGCTACATATCCTCCGACTACCTGAACCAACATGTGCGTAGTGAGCGTACCTCGTTTGATATTGCTGAAGATGTTGAGGACATGCTCAACGAAGTAAGCTTTAAAGACATTAGAGAAGCCGTGTTGATTCGTACCAAAGAGTACCTGCAAGATGTTCTGGCAGAAAACGTGTCGGCTGGCCGCAGACGAGTGGATGATTTTATCAACAATCATGCTCCACGCTATCGCCCCATTGCCAATTATGTTGCAGAAGAATTTTTGATCGTTGACCCGGAAAAATCAGACAAAGAGCTGGAGTTACATCTGCATGCTCAGTGGTATGAGGTGGAGCGTCAGTTGGTGAGCGAAGGCCATGACATCATGCTGCCTCAGAATAAGGAGCATGTAGAAGAATATAAAGAACGGTTAGGCGACTACCTACGCAAAGCAGGAGACATTAAAAAATCAGATCTTGCCAATTACGTTTCACACCGCAAGGTTATTATCGACCTGTTACAAAAATCTATTGAACGACTAGAGGACGGAAAGTACGCCCGTGAAGATATGATTCACGAACTAATCATGCCTATGCGCAAGGATTCCGTCGAGGTTTTCCTAGACTCTTGTAACCTTTGGCTAATCGATGAGCGCTTGGCATTTCATAACTATTTGGCTGCTGATAAAACGCTCAATTCTATGCCAATCACTGGTAATGAATCAACCAAAGAGCCAGACTTACTCAGCCTTAGAGTATTTGATAATCCACTTCTTGTTAACGACCAGATCAGCTTTCCACTTGCCGCCATCACAGTTATCGAAATTAAACGCCCCATGCGTAATGATATGCGAGAAGGTGAAGATAAAGACCCTATTGATCAGGCGCTCAGTTATTTAGAGCGGATACGCGAGGGTAAAGTAACTACAAAATCCGGTCGCCCAATTCCGGGAAATAATGATATACCGGGCTATTGTTATGTACTTTGTGACCTTACTGAATCCATGCACCGGCGCTGTCGTCGAGCCAATCTGCGGATCACATCTGATGGGATGGGCTATTTCGGTTATAACGAACCTTCCCATGCCTATATTGAAGTGATTAGTTTTGACCAATTAGTAAAAGCGGCTAGAGAGCGTAACCGGGCATTTTTCGACAAGCTTGGATTGCCTTCCGCTTAGGATTGGTAAGGGGGAGTCAGCAATAGAATTTACTGTGTTGCTAATGTCAGGCCGCACTGGTGGTACAGGATTACAAACTCTTGCATCTTGCTTTATCGAAACACGAGCCCTTCAGCAATCGATATTTTGGAGCAGTAACGTTGAAAAACTGAATTATTCCATTTTTCATAGTTAGATTTTGGCCTGAATTATCAATTGTTCTAAAAAATGACTTCATGTCTGAGCCACACCGCATATGACCACAAGTTACTGTAATAAAATAATAAAAAGTGAGGTAAGGATCGATATCGCACAATATCGATCTTTATCAATCCCAGGATTAAAAGACGCTTAGCCATCTTTACGGCCAGGCGTCCTTTTATTTAGCTTTCCAACTTTACGAAGTAAATTTTACAGAGCGGAACTATCGCTCTGTCGATTCACTCTATCAATCTTCGAAAAATCAAACGGACTAACCCCCTTCTCCCGATTAGCATCCAGATAATCCGCCCACCACTGCAGCATCAGCCTCCTCTCTCCCAGATGTTCCGCCTTATGGATATAGGCCGCCCGAACAGAGTTACGTTCCTGATGACTCATCTGACGCTCTACTGCATCCCTCGACCACAATCCCGATTCAATCAAAGAACTACACGCCATTGTCCTGAAACCATGCCCGCATACTTCCGTTTTCGTGTCATAACCCATCACTCGTAAAGCCTTGTTCACCGTATTCTCACTCATCGGCTTACGCGGATCGTGATCGCCAACGAAGATCAGCTCTCGGTTTCCATTCATGCTTTTGATCTTTTCCAGAATAGCTAAGGCCTGACGCGATAAGGGAACAAGATGTGGAGTCCGCATCTTCGAACCACGTTGAGAATGCTTAACACCTTGCAACGGTTCACGCTCACCAGGAATCGTCCACATGGCCGTTTCAAAATCCACTTCTGACCAGCGAGCAAAGCGCAACTCGCTTGAGCGGATAAAAACTAGCAATGTAAGCTTCACGGCTAAACGGGTTAATGGCCTACCAGTGTAATGATCAATGCGGTGAAGCAATTCAGGAATGCGATTAAGTTCCAGAGCAGCACGATGCTGTCTTTTCGCCGTAGCAACCGCACCGGCAATCTCTTGCGCAGGGTTGTAGTCGATTAAGCCGCTCTGAACGGCAAAGCGCATAATCGCGGTAGTACGCTGCTGTAAACGGGCGGCAACTTCAAGTCGCCCGGATGACTCGACGGCTTTAATGGGTACAAGCAGATCCCGGGTCTTCAGTTCCGCAATGTTCCGCTTACCGATGGCAGCAAAGAGATTATCCTCCAGACTTTTCAAAACACGAGCGCTATGCGATACCGACCACTTCTGATTGCTGGCATGCCAGTTTCTGGCGACCACTTCAAACGTTATTGCCTCTTGCTCCTGCTCTACCTTAACGGCTTTCTTGTTCTCACTGGGATCGACGCTGTTTGCTAACAGCTTACGGGCTTCATCCCGGCGTGCCCTGGCATCCGCCAGCGAAACTTCAGGATATTTCCCCAGCGCCAGCATTTTCTCCTTACCGCCAAAACGATAACGCAACCGCCAATATTTGGAGCCGTTAGGGTGAACTAGCAAAACCATACCGTCGCCGTCAGTAAGTTTATAGACTTTTGCTTCAGGCTTAGCCGAACGAACCTTCACATCACTCAGAGCCATGATGAGTATCCTTTCAAGGGTTCTGTGTGGGTACAAACATTATCGAACCGGGATATACCCGCAGTTGTACCCGTATCAGTAAGTTGATGTAGATTGAATCAGGTTGACTTAGGTTGAGTGAAAAAGCGAGGAAAGCCTTGCGGATACTGGATTTCAGGCACAAAAAAAGACGTCCGTTGACGTCTATTGATGTTCCGATGGTGCCGAAGGCCGGACTCGAACCGGCACATCTTTCGATGGTTGATTTTGAATCAACTGCGTCTACCGATTTCGCCACTTCGGCACTGAAGAGGATGCGGAAAACGTTGGCGATTATACCGTTACGTGCCCGGCGCGCAACTCTATTCCGCTGTGATGTGCGCTAAGCGGCGAAAAAACACACGGAACCCGGTAAACCTGCCCTGTGCCGCTGCCAGAATCCTCCCAAACCGCCTTCCCCTCGCCATTTCGTCGGAACTTTCTCATCCGCACCGCCTCTTAGCAACACGAAGCACTAAACCCAACCGAGGTCGAAATGAAAAAGCGCCATATCGCCTGCGCCCTGGCAGCCCTGCTGCTGGCGGGCAATGCGTCAGCCGCAAGCTGGCAGGATCAACTGAGCAGTGCCGCCAACCAGCTCAGCCAGCAAAACAACGGTGCAGCAGGTCAGCAGAACGGCGGGCTGTCGATGTCCTCCATTACCAGCCTGCTGAACAGCAACGATAAAGCCATGAGCGCCAACAGCATGACCAATGCCGCCGGCGTGATGCAGTACTGCGTGGAGCACAACGTGGTGAAAAACAACGTGCAGTCGGTAAAAGACCAGGTGCTGAGCAAGCTGGGCCTGAATACCACCGCTGCGCAGGAGCAGAAACCGGATTACACCCAAGGCGTGGCCGGGCTGCTGAACACCGGCAATGGCCAGCAGCTGAACCTGCAAAGCCTCAGCAACTCGCCGATGGGCGAGAAGCTCAAAACCAAAGCCTGTGATGTGGTGCTGAAGCAGGGTAAAAACTTTATCTCCTGACCGTCGCCTGCCAGCCCCGCGCTGGCAGGTTTTTCGCCCTTCTCTTCCGCCTGTTTACCGCCTGCCAGTCCCCCGCCCGCTGTCTGTATCATCTTGTATGGCAACACGTTAAGTCATAAGTTTTCCTTCCTAATGCGTTGAGCGTTATAGTGATGTTTTGGATTTGAACAGGACGGCACGCATGAAAGGTATCAACATCGCAATTTACTTCGATCCAGACCTGATCACAGCCTGCGTAAATGCGTCAGAAGGGAGCTATGTAAACAAAAAGTTCGAGTACGACGACGGGGTGATCGAAGAGATCTACCAGTGGCTCGAAGAGTACGATCCCAACCGCACGCATATCTGCCTGATTGAAAACGAAAGCGCTGAGCTGCTGGCCGACGAACTGGTGGATAACGGTTATCACGTCCATCAGGTCACCATCCACCAGTTGCTGACCTGGTTCGCCGCCGAACCACCTAAATCCCCGGATGGCACACCGATGCGCCTGATGCTGCGCTACATGGCCGAAGAACACCCGCGCGAATATGAATCCCGCACGCCGCAAACCGAAGCGTTAATGGAAATGTTCGACGAGCTGGATGCGCTGGAGATGGTGGAAGACAACGAAGACGAAGACAACCTGCCCGCCGACCTGCTGCGCAGCATGAAGAAGCATAAAATCAGCGCCAGCGATGCGGCACAGCGCCTGATCCCGGACGTGAACGAACGCATCCGCGAGCACCTGATGCAGTACCCGGAGCTGATGACGCCGGAAATCCTGCAAGACTTCTTCCCGGAGCTGCTGGAAGCACTGGAACGGCCTAAACACTAAGCGGAATAAGGCATGCTGGAGTTAATCAAAGCTGTCGGGTTGGGACTGGTGGTAATCCTGCCGCTCGCCAACCCGCTCACCACCGTGGCGCTGTTTTTGGGCCTGGCCGGTGAGATGAATTTTCGGGAGCGCAACCGTCAGGCCCTGCAGGCGAGCATCTATGTGTTCGCCATCATGATGGTGGCCTGGTACGCGGGCAGCGCGGTGCTGCATACGTTCGGCATCTCCATTCCGGGGCTGCGCATCGCGGGCGGACTGATCGTGGCGTTTATAGGTTTTCGGATGCTGTTTCCGGCGAAGCCGGTGGGCCATTCGGTCGAAGCCAAACACAAGCACGATGAGCTGGAAACCGCGCAGGAGCCGGTGAACATCGCCTTTGTGCCGCTGGCGATGCCCAGCACCGCCGGGCCGGGGACGATCGCGATGATTATCTCCTCGGCGTCTACCGTGCGCAGCGGGGTGGATTTTCCGGCCTGGGTTATTAATGTCGCGCCAGTGCTGACGTTCCTGGTGGTGAGCGTGATTTTATGGATTTCCCTGCGCAGTTCAGGGGCGATCATGCGTCTGGTGGGCAAAGGCGGCATCGAGGCGATCTCGCGTCTGATGGGCTTTCTGCTGGTGTGCATGGGCGTGCAGTTCATTATCAACGGCGTGCTGGAAGTGATTCATAACTTCCACTGACGATCTGAGCCGCCCTTAACGGGCGGCTTATCAGCTAAGACGAAACTGGCATAGCTCAGAACAAACCGGCATTTTGACCTGCTCTGGCGCGGGTTACAGTAGGGTTATCAATCATTAAGGATAACCGCCATGCGCAAACCGCTGCTCCTGCTTACCGCCCTTGCTCTCTCCTCTGCCGCCCATGCGGCGACGCCAAAAGATACGTTCGTGGTCGCCGTGCCGCTGGACGGCATTATCAGTTTTGACCCGGCGGAAAGCTTTGAAACCGTCAGCAACAGCAGCCTGCGCAACATCTACCAGACGTTACTGGAGCCGGACCTTCAGGATCCGCAGAAGCTGTCCCCGCTGGCGGCGCTGCGCTGGCAGCCGGGTAAAACCCCAAACAGTCTGGTGTTCGACCTGAACCCGCAGGCGCGTTTTGCCAGCGGCAATCCGTTAACGGCGCAGGATGTGGTGTTCTCCTTTACCCGCGCGGTGAAGCTGAGCAAAGCGCCCTCGTTTATCCTGAGTGAATTTGGCTGGACGCCAGAGAACATCGACCAGCAGTTCACCGTGATCAACGATCATCAACTGGAGCTACGCTGGCCGGCACAAATCGGTCAGGATCTGGCCCTGCGCCTGTTGACCGCGCCGGTCTCCTCCATTGTCGACAGCAAGCTGGCGCAGTCGCATGCCGCCAGTAACGACTTCGGCAACGGCTGGCTGAAAACCCACTCGGCGGGCAGCGCGGCCTATGCGATCAAACAGTTCGTGCCCCTGCAGGCGCTGGTGTTGGAGGCCAATCCCAACAGCACCCAGAAAGCGCACCTGAAACGGGTGCTGCTGAAAGGCGTGGCCGACCCGGGCACCCGTCGGCTGTTGATCCAGCAGGGCGATGTGGATGCGGCGTACCAGTTGGGGCCGGATCAGCTGGCCTCGCTGAAAAGCGATCCCAATGTGCACATCGCGGCCTTTCCTTCCAGCCTGATCTACTACCTGGGCTTTAACACCAAAAGCACGCAGCAGCCTGCGCTGGGGAATCCGGCCTTATGGCAGGCGGCGCGCTGGCTGGTAGACTACGACAGCCTGGCGAATCAGCTGCTGAAGGGGCAATATCGCGTGCACCAGAGCTTCCTGCCGCAGGGCTTTGACGGCGCGCTGGAGACCAAACCGTTCCACTACGATGTCGAGAAGGCCAAAGCGATCTTAGCCAAAGGCGGCATTAAGCCTGGCGCGCATATCGCGCTGTCGGTGGTGAATCAGCCGCCGTATATCGACATTGCCCAAGCGCTGCAGTCGAGCTTTGCCAAAGCCGAGGTGAATCTGGATATCCAGCCAGTGGCGGAATCGGAGCTGTGGAACAAGATGCGCAGCCGTCAGTTCGAATCCATTTTTACCTACTGGGGCGCGGACTATATCGATCCGAACACTAACGCCAGCACCTTCGCTTATAACGTGCCAAACGGCAGCAAAACGCTGGCCTGGCGCGTGGGGTGGGATATTCCGGAGCTGAGCGCCCTGACCCGCAAAGCCGCCGGAGAAAGCGATGCCGCGAAGCGCCGGGCCGATTACGTCTCGCTGCAACAGCAGCTTCAGCAGAACTCGCCTTACGTGGTGATGCTGCAGGGCGAGGTACAGGTAGCGCTGCGCAAGAACGTAACGCATGCGCAACAGGGCATTGGCGTGACGCTGCTGAATTTTGAAGAGGTGCAGAAGTAAATTTCCGGGCGGCAACACGCAATCTTTACTGACGGCTGCCGCCCCGCTGGCTATGCTTGACGCATGACTGACTATTTGTGAGTACTGCGCTATGACCGCTCCCCTGCTTATCGCCCAAACCCCTGACGTTCAACTGCATTTGCTGCCGCAGATGGCAAACCGCCACGGCCTGATCACCGGTGCGACCGGCACTGGAAAAACCGTGACGCTGCAAAAGCTGGCGGAATCCTTTTCGTCGATTGGCGTGCCGGTATTTATGGCGGATGTGAAAGGCGATCTGACCGGTGTGGCGATGGCAGGCCAGAGCAGTGAAAAGCTGCAGGCGCGGCTGGCCAACATCGGCGTGACCGACTGGCAACCGCAGCGCAATCCGGTGGTGCTGTGGGACATTTTTGCGGAGAAAGGCCATCCGGTGCGCACGACCGTGTCGGATCTGGGCCCGCTGATGCTGGCACGGCTGCTGAACCTGAACGAGGTACAGAGCGGCGTGCTGCAGATCATCTTCCGTATTGCCGACGATCAGGGCCTGCTGCTGCTGGATTTTAAAGACCTGCGCGCCATGACGCAGTACATCGGCGATAACGCGAAAAGCTTTCAGACGCAGTACGGCAATATCAACAGCGCCTCGGTGGGTGCGATCCAGCGCGGGCTGCTGGCGCTGGAAGAACAAGGCGCGGAGCACTTCTTTGGCGAGCCGATGCTGGAAATTAGCGACTGGATGCGCGTCGACGGCGACGGCAAGGGCATCATTAACATCCTGTCGGCCGAGAAGCTGTATCAGATGCCAAAGCTATATGCGACCAGCCTGCTGTGGATGCTGTCAGAGCTGTATGAATACCTGCCGGAAGCGGGCGATCTGGACAAACCGAAGCTGGTGTTCTTCTTTGACGAGGCGCACCTGCTGTTTAACGATGCGCCGCCGGTGCTGCTGGAGAAGATCGAGCAGGTGATCCGCCTGATCCGATCCAAAGGCGTAGGGATCTGGTTCGTGACGCAGAATCCGGCGGACATTCCGGATACGGTGCTGGGCCAGTTAGGCAACCGGGTACAGCATGCGCTGCGCGCTTTTACCCCGCGCGATCAGAAAGCGGTGAAAACCGCCGCCGAAACCCTGCGCGCCAATCCTGCCTTTACGACCGTAGAGGCGATCCAGGCGCTGGGCACCGGCGAAGCGCTGATCTCCTTTCTGGATGCCAAAGGCAGCCCGTCGGTGGTGGAACGGGCGATGGTGATCGCTCCCGGCTCGCGCATGGGGCCGGTGAACACGGACGAGCGCAACGGACTGATCAACCATTCTCCGCTGTCGGGCAAATACGACACGGAAATCGATCGGGAATCGGCTTACGAACGTCTGCAACAGGGCGTGCAGGCCGCCAGTGACAAGGCCAGTGCGCCCGAAGCCAAAGGCAATGCCATAGCGGTCGACGACGGTATTCTGGGGGGATTAAAAGACATCCTGTTTGGCAGCACCGGTCCGCGCGGCGGCAAGCGGGATGGCGTGGTGCAAACCATGGCAAAAAGCGCGGGACGACAGATTACTAACCAGATTATTCGCGGCGTGCTGGGCAGCCTGTTTGGCGGTCGCCGTCGCTAAAGGTTGGTGGCAACCTGGCTGCCACCTTAACGCTACTTGTGTTTCCAGCTGGTGGACACCGGGTTGGTGACGGTGTTCTTTTCCTGCGTGTAGGTGCCGTTCTGCTGGGCAATCGCCTCGCCGGTATCGACAATCGCGTTCTGGATAAACACGTTCTGCTTATCGCCGCGCACAAAGGTCAGCTGATGGAAGGCGGTCTTATTGCCCCAGTCGGTGGACGGCAGCGAGATAAAGCGCACCGTGAAGGTCTCATCATCGAACTTGCCCTGCATCACGTACACGCCGTAATGGTTTTCCCCCTGCGAGATGATTTTATAGGTGCCGTTGTCGTAGTAATAAATTTCGGCATCGGGGAAGGGTTTTTTGTCGTACATTTTACGGTAATGCAGAACCTGCTTAATGGTGGGCTTTCCGAAGCTGACGGTCAGATTTTTTCCATCGGCAGAGGTGGTCAGCCCTTCTGCGTGCGCGCCAATGCCACTCATTAACATCAACAGACTTGCGGTTGCCGTTGCGATTGCTTTCACGTGAATTCTCCTGGTCTGGTTCCATGGATAGGGTGCGTCAACGTACGGAGACTGCTCCCGAAATGTACACTGCTGTAACTGTTTATAAGAGTGGTAATTTTTAATGTTATTAGTTTTTAGGAACAGTCTGATCAGCACATCGCCCGACATGTTAAGACAGAGCGGTTTAGTACCAGACTTAACTGCGCTTTTCGGCCTGCATCGGGCAACGTTGACTTACTCAGCAGGCAAGCTGCTAAGATCAGGATATGGATAAACAACGCGAACTAAAACGGACCAAACGCCTGGCGCTTTCGCTGCTGCTGCTGGCCACCATCACTTTTGTTGTCACGCTGTTTCTGCCGCCCAACTTCTACGTCAGCGGTATCAAAGCCATTGCCGAAGCTGCGATGGTCGGGGCGCTGGCCGACTGGTTTGCGGTGGTGGCGCTGTTTCGCCGCGTGCCGGTGCCGTTTATTGCCCGTCATACGGCCATCATTCCGCGTAATAAAGATCGCATCGGTGAGAATCTGGGCCGCTTTGTGCAGGAAAAATTTCTGGATACCGATTCGCTGCTGAATCTGATCCGCCGCCACGATCCGTCGCACATGCTGGCGACATGGCTGAGCGCGCCCGGTAATGCCGATCGGGTCGGTCGTCATCTGTTGCAGGTGATGCGCGGCTTTCTCGATCTGACGGATGACGCACGCATCCAGCACTTCATGCGCCGGGCGGTGCACAAGGCAATCGACAAGGTGGATCTCAGCCAGACCGGCGCGCTGATGCTGGAAAGCCTGACCAAAAATAACCGCCATCAGGAGCTGCTGGATGCCGCGGTCGATCAGCTGCTGCGGCTGCTGGATAAACCCAGTACCCGGGAATTTATTGCTAACCAGCTGGTGCGCTGGCTGAAGCGCGAGCATCCCATCAAGGCCAAAATGTTACCGACCGAGTGGCTGGGCGAGCACAGCGCAGAACTGGTGGCGAATGCGGTGGATTCGCTGCTGGATGATGTGGCGCTGGATCAGGGCCATGAACTGCGGCTGGGCTTTAACCGCGCGGTAGATCGCCTGATTGAGAAGCTGAAAAACGATCCGGAAATGGCGGAACGCGCCGAGGTGATTAAAGGCTGGCTGAAAGACGATCCCACGCTGAACCGCTATATCGGCGAGCTGTGGGGCGATCTGCGCGACTGGCTGAAAGCGGATCTCAACAGCGAGGCGTCAAAAGTGCAGGACAAGGTCCGCCAGGCGGCGCTGTGGCTGGGCGAAACCCTCGCCGCCGATGAAGGGCTGCGCAGCTCGATGAATCAGCATCTGGAAGACGCTGCCCGCAGCGTCGCACCGGAGTTCGCGGCGTTCCTGACGCGCCATATCAGCGACACGGTGAAAAGCTGGGATGCGCGCGATATGTCGCAGCAGATCGAGCTGAACATCGGTAAGGACCTGCAGTTTATCCGCATCAACGGCACGCTGGTGGGCGGCACCATCGGGCTGGTGCTGTATCTGCTGTCGCAGATTCCGGCGCTGCTGCCGGTGGTGAAAGGCTGGCTGGCCTGATTTAACACTGCCCTGTTCTGCTTAATTCAACTACATGATTAAAGGGAGGTAAACATCACCTCCCTTAGATGCGGCCTGAACGTGATTTACCTGAAGGACTTCACGATAATTTCAAGCAGTTGCAGTAGTGCAACCATGAGCTTCAGAAAAACGCGAGCGATTTCTATCCATCTCATACGCTGGCTCCTGTGGTCAGGAGCACTTACAGCCTGCGTACCTTTCCGCTGCCTGTAACAGGCTGATTAGGTTGATAATGCATGATGTGCCCCTGGAGGTTAAGGCACTGACGGCACCACCCGTTGCAGCCAGGACTTGTCGGTCATGAAACGCATCTTTCACAGCACGATGCGGCCTCAGAGCACATCAACATCAACCTGGAAAAGCATAATAAAAACACTGTATAAATAAACAGAAAAATACAATGATTGCGAGCGAATCCTCAAACCAATCCAGTCAGAGCGTACAATAAAGCATCACCTGCTTGCACCATGCCGGATTAATTCGTATAGTTCAAAACGTTGATAATGCATGATGTGCACCGCACGCAATCGTGCTGACGTAAACAAAAAACCTCGCCTCACCCGCGGGGTTTTTTGTTGTCTGCGCCAGAGAATAAACGGCGGTTATGCCTGATCCAGCGTCGCCTGCGCCACGGCCATAAACTGTTTTACCCTGTCCCGGTCCACATCGTTCCACCAGACGCCGTCCACCTTGAGCGCGCTGGCCACAATCACGCCCTGGGTGCGTCCCAGAATCTGGCAGACATTGGCGGGCGTGACGCCCGAACCCACCAGCAGCGGTAAGGCGGTGGCGGCGCGGATCTCGTCGATTTCGTCCAGCGTGGCGCTGTCGCCGGTACGCTGTCCGGTGGCGATAACCGCATCGGCTTCAAAGAAATCAACGTCGCGGGTCAGTTCCTGAATGGAGCGGTCGGCGACTATCGCATGGCTGCCGTGTTTAACGTGGCTGTCGGCAAACACCCGAATATGTTCGGCACGTAGCTGGCTGCGGTAGCGCAGCGCTTTGGCGGCGGCCCCTTCAATAAAGCCTTCGTTGGCAATATACGCATTCGCCCACTGGTTGACGCGGATAAAATCCGCCCCGCCCGCCAGCGCGGTGGCAAAGGCAGGCAGCGCGGCGTTCGCCAGCACGTTAATACCCAGCGGTACGCCAAAACGTTCGCGCACTTTTTCCGTAATTACCGCCATGAATGCCGGGGTTTCCGGACCAATATCCTCGGGTTTTGAAAAGGGAATATCGCCATGATTTTCCACGATCAGGCCGTGAACACCGCCGAGAATATAGTTTTCGGCATCGCGTAAGGCGCGCTCAATGATCGCGCTGACGGATTTGCCGCGATATTTTGGCGAGCCCGGAAACGGGTCACAGTGAATCACGCCAATAACGGCTTTGGGGCGGGAAAATATCGCTTGTATTGCGTCATTTTTTTCTGCTGATATAGCAACCATCGCGTCTTTATCCTGTTCAGGAAAACACTATGCGTGTTTATGTGGCTGGTAATATTACTGTCGATGA
Source organism: Pantoea sp. BR_17 (assembly GCF_041955125.1). Classification (NCBI taxonomy): domain Bacteria; kingdom Pseudomonadati; phylum Pseudomonadota; class Gammaproteobacteria; order Enterobacterales; family Erwiniaceae; genus Pantoea; species Pantoea sp. BR_17. The sequence goes on from NZ_JAVAXT010000002.1 coordinate 351,419, forward strand.
AACCTGGTCTGTCACGGATATTCCGGCTAAGGGCGCCTCTGTGCATGGTTATCACCGTTCGCAGGATATCGGCGGTAAAGGCGCGAATCAGGCGATCGTATTATCCCGCTGCGGCATTGAGACGGTTTTACTTGCCGCGACCGGTCATGACAGTAAAGGAAACTGGATCCGTCAGCAGCTTATACACGAGCCGGTGACGTTACTGCCTGCACAGCCTGTTGCGGCCCTGAGTGATACCTCACTTATTTTAAACAGCGCCGACGGCGATAACGCCATTATTACCAGTACAGCGGCGGCTGAGGCGCTGGATATCACGACGCTCAGTCACCATCTTGCCGGCGCGCGTCCGGGCGATCTGCTGGTCCAGCAGGGTAATTTCTCGCCCGGGAAAACCCACGCGCTGTTCAGCCTGGCGAAATCCCTTGGTCTGATCACCGTCTTTAACCCTTCGCCGGTGCACGCCGGTTTTCGCGCCTGCTGGCCGCAGGTAGATATTGCGGTAGTGAATCAGCATGAAGCCCAACAGTTAGCGCCCGGTGCCGTTAAAACGTTAGTGGTTACTCACGGCAGCGCCGGGGCCTGGCTGATTCAGGGCGAGCAGCGGACGTTTTGCCCGGCGCAGCCCGCTCATGCCGTGGATACCACCGGTGCAGGCGATACCTTTCTTGCCGTGATGCTGGCATCCGCACTCCTCCGTGGGGGCGAGATTGATAAGTTAGCACTTACTCACGCCAGCAAGGCTGCCGCGCTGACCGTCAGTCGGCATGGCACACGTCAGGCCTTTCCCACCGCAGAGGAGCTCGCCGCGCTGCTCCAGGCAGGCGGCGAGTCAGCGGTTATTTAAACATCGCGCGATAGCTGTCCACGTTGGCCTTGGTCACCACCGTGGCCGGCACCAGAATGGTTTTCGACACGGTTTTGCCTGCGGTAATCGCGTTCAGAGCCTTCACCGCCTCTTCACCCATCTTTTTCGGGTCCTGTTGCAGGACAGCCGTGACATACCCGCCATCAATGCCGCTGATAGCTTTAGAGGTCAGATCCCAGCCAAAGACTTTGATGTCTTTCTGGCGGCCCTGGTTTTCCACCGCCGCAATCGCGCCCAGCAGGGCCGGTTCGCCGGTCGCGTAGATGGCGGTTAAATCCGGGTTGCCGGTGATCAGGTTTTCTGCCGCCGTCATCGCCGTATCCTGCACGTTCTGGCCATCAACCACATCCGCGACGGTGATGCCTGGATGACTTTTAATGGTTTCTTCAAACCCTTTTTGACGCTGGTTCTGCACGGCTGAATTCAGCGCGCCCACAATGCCCAGTCGCGCTTTGCCGCCCATATTTTTCGCCACGCAGTCGACAAAATATTTACCAATAATTTTGCCGCCTTCCAGGTTATCCACGCCCACCTGTGCCGCCTGTGGGCCCGCCGGTAATACCGCATCAATCGCAATGACCGGTATTTTGGCGGCGGCCGCTTCTTTAATGGCCGGCATAATGCCGTTGACGTCAATCGCGTCCACCATAATGCCCTTCACGCCCTGCTGAATATAATTTTCGATCGCGTCGTTTTGCGATACGGGATTATCGTTGGCGTTAAAGATCACTAAATTTTTACCGCTGGCTTTCGCGGCTTCCTGTGCGCCCTGATTCATCTGATTAAAAAACAGGGCCTGCTGATTAATCTGAACCAGCGCATACGTCGTGGCGGCGTGCGCCAGTGAAAATAACGAACCCGCAGACAGTAAGCCGGTAGCCAGCGCAACCGCGCGCAGTTTTCTGGTGTTAAATGCCATCATCATAAAATTCCTCGTCGGGAATGTGCGATAACCAGTCGATCTCCGCATCGTAATGCAGAGGGATTATTGTTGGCGGGCAAATATCGTCTGAATGGCTGATTCAGCCAGGACCTGAATAACCGACTTTCTGTTCGCCGTCCATTATGGTGAACTTGTGAAAGGGATTAATCGGGTTTGGGAGTGACTCCCGGGTCATGCGGTAAACTGTCTCTACCATTCGCTTCCGGCAAAATTTTGTCAAGCGATTATTTTATCGTCAGCGGTCAGGGAAAATACTGTATTCGCTGCGCGTAACTGTGTTACTGATAGCCGATTGCGGGCAAGATGGCAGAAGATATGAGTAAAAAACGGGTGTTGTTATCCGACGTCGCAGCGCTGGCCGGGCTGTCAAAAGCGACCGTATCCCGCTATATGAATCAAAGCATTATGCTGCCGCAGGAAACCATCGACCGGATTGAAGCGGCGATTCGTCAACTGGATTATCGCGGCAACAGCCTGGCACGCCGTCTGAGCAAGGGCGGCAGCGAAACCTTAGGGCTGGTCTTGCCCGATATTACCAACCCCTTCTTTGCCGAACTGGCCGATGCCGCCGAAGAAGCCGCCTCGGCCCACGGCTACAGCCTGGTGCTGTGCCTCACCCGCAACCATCCTGACAAAGAGAGCCAGTTTATTCGCTGGCTGGATACCTGCCAGGTGGATGGCCTGCTGTTTACCACTAACCATCCTGATAACGGCCTGTTACGCAAAGAAATTAACCGCCACCAGCGCATCGTACTGCTGGATGAAGACATTCCCGGCAGCGTGGTGCCCAAGGTCTTTGCCGATAACGTGCAGGGCGGCCGGATTGCCACCGAAAACCTGATCGCCGCCGGTCACCGCCATATCGCCTTTGTCGGCGGGCCGGATGAGCTGATGAGTGTGCGCGAACGCTATCAGGGCTTTTGCACCGCGATGACGCAGGCGGGCCTGCACGTGCCGCCCGAATGGGTGATGTACGGCGAATACCAGCGTGAATTCGGTGAGCAGGCGCTGGAACGGCTGTTCAGCCGCGATGAGCGCCCTACCGCTGTCTTTGCCGCCAGTGATTATCTGGTGCTGGGACTGCTGGATGGCCTGCGCGCACGCGGACTCACAGCCCCTGAGGCGCTGTCGCTGGTGGGCTTTGATGACGCGACCTATGCCGACTTTACCCAACCGCGCATTTCTACCATCCGCCAGCCCGCGCGGGAACTGGGCCGCACGGCGGTTCACATCATGTTGCGCATTCTGAATGACGACCTCGCCGTGCCCGCCGAAACCCGCCTGCCGGTGGAATGGGTGGCGCGCGATTCGATACAAATGTGTTAACAACGTCCCAAAATGGCGCAAAAGTGCACAGTTTTAGCGCAAATAACGCGCTTTTTAATTTCACAGCGTTATAGTGAGTAAACCGGTTTACCTGAAATTAACATTTAAATGTTTTGCATTACAAAAGGTTAGACCGTGAATGTCGCGCCTGTTCCCAGGCTGGCACGGAAGCTGCAATGTCGTACTCGGCAAACAAATATCGTTGTAGCGCGTTGTTCTGTATGTAATGACAAAGGGTTTATCTTGCAGGTAAACCGGTTTACAAGGGCGTAAACCGTGCCGGATAACCTCTTTTTACCCACAGAACAACTTTCCCGTTAGCGGTGATGGGAGTGATCACATGCAGCAAATACAACCTGCCCCGGCACGGGTAGAAATGGTGAATATTACCAAGACTTACGGCGCGATACGGTCCCTGCGCGGCGTCAATCTGCAACTGGCCCCGGGCGAAGTGCTGGGCCTGGTGGGCGATAACGGCGCGGGTAAATCCACGCTGACCAAAGTGCTGTCTGGCGCAGTCGTGCCCACCAGCGGCACGATTCGTATCGATGGTGAAGACCAGCATTTCAGTAACCCGGCGGATTCCCGCCGCTGCCATATCGAGATGGTGTATCAGGACCTGTCGCTGTGCGACACCGTCGATGTGGCGGGCAACCTGTTTATGGGACGTGAGCCGATGAAGTCGATTCTCGGCATTCCGTTTCTGGACGAAGAAAAAATGCACGCTGACGCACGGGAAATGCTGAAAGGCCTGGGCATTTCAATCCCCGACACGCGCTTACTGGTGCGCAATCTCTCCGGCGGTCAGCGCCAGGCGATTGCCATTGCGCGCGCCGCCGCCTTCGATCCCAAAGTGCTGATTATGGATGAGCCCACCGCCGCGCTGGCCGTCGCCGAAGTCGAGGCGGTGCTGGAGTTGATCCGTCGGGTCTCGGCGCGTGGCGTGAGCGTCATCCTGATCACCCATCGCTTACAGGATCTGTTCCTGGTGTGCGATCGCATCATGGTGATGTACGAGGGCACCAACGTAGCGGAGCGCCGCGTGGCCGACACGGATCTGACCGAGATCGTCAATTTGATCGTGGGTGAGAAGTTTGTCGCCCGCTCGGCCGCCGCGCACTGAGCGAGGTAACAGGATGACTATTATGAATCTGAGCAGTTCCCGTATGGCGCAACACTCGTTGCCGCGCCGCCTGCTGCACAACCACTCTGGCGTGGTGAGCATCGCGCTGTTTTTTGTGTTCTGCTGCGTGGTGTTCTCCCTGATCACTGGCAACTTTCTCAGCAGTGCTAACTGGCTGAATATCATTCGCCAGAGCGCGCCGCTGCTGATCGTCGCCACGGCGATGACGCTGGTGATCACCACGGGCGGCATCGATCTTTCCGTAGGATCGACGCTGGCGCTGGTCGGCGCGTTGTCGGCTATCGCGCTGAATAACTGGGGCCTGCCCTGGCCGGTGGTATTGCTGGGTGGCCTGCTGCTGGGCGCGCTGGTAGGAGCCATCAACGGCTTCTTTATCGCCTATGAAGGCATTCCGGCCTTTATCGTCACGCTGGCGACGCTGGCGGTAGTGCGCGGCGTGGCGCTGCTGATTACGCAGGGCTATTCCATTCCCATCCCTGCCGACAGCCCGTTCGCTTTTATGGGCCGCGCCTGGGTACTGGGCGTGCCGATGCCCGCGCTGATCGGCATAGTGGTGCTGATCGTCGGCCATATCGTGCTGAATCATATGCGCTTTGGTCGCTATGTCACGGCGATTGGCGCGAATGCGGAAGGCGCGCGCCGGAGCGGGATTAACACCAAAGCCGTGACCATGAAGGTCTACATCATCAGCGGCATGGCGGCGGCGCTGGCGGGCATGATCATCACTGCGCGTCTGGGCAGCGGCTCCTCCAACCAGGGCGAAGGCTTTGAGTTACAGGTTATCGCGGCGGTGGTGCTGGGCAGTACCAGCCTGTTCGGTGGTTTCGGTACCGTTATCGGCACGCTGCTCGGCGCGCTGTCGATTGCCATCATCCAGAACGGCCTGATTTTGTCGCACATCTCCCCGTTTTATACGCAGATCGCCACCGGTACGATTATTTTGCTGGCCATCTGGCTGAACACCCGCATTCTCAATCCGACGCGATCGGCGGCGAAAGGATAGTTGATGAAACATTCTATTTTTCGCCATCCCGATCCGCTGCCGCTGGGCATCAACAGCGGCTATGTGATGACCGTACTCGGTCCGCTGCCGGTGAGTGAAATGGGCGTGACGCTGATGCACGAACATATTCTGCTGGATGCCTCCGGCAAGTGGGTGCCGCCCTGCTGCTGTGGCGATCGTCACCTGGCGGAAATGCCGGTCAGCATCGAAAACCTGGGCGAGCTGTCGCTTAACCCGCTGATCAGCCGCGATAACTGTCAGCTGTTTGATGTGGATTTGGCGATTGAAGAGCTGATGAAGTTTCGGGCACTGGGCGGCGAGACGGTGGTGGATCCCACCAATATCGGCATTGGCCGTGACCCGAAAGCGCTGCAGCGCATCGCGCGCCTGACCGGGCTGAACATCATTATGAGCACCGGGCTGTATCTGGAGCCATCTCATCCGGACTGGGTCAAAACGATCAGCATCGAAGCGCTTGCTGACAAGCTGATTTACGACCTGGGCGGCCGGGAAGAGAAACCTGAGGTGCTGGCCGGTTTGATCGGCGAAATCGGCGTTTCCAGCCGCTTTACTCCCAACGAGGAGAAATCCCTGCGGGCGGCGGGCCGCGCCAGTGCCGCGACACGGGTGCCGGTTGAGGTACATCTGCCCGGCTGGGAGCGATTAGGCCATCGGGTACTGGATATTCTGGAAGAAGAAGGCGCTGACCTGCGTCACGTGGTGCTGTGCCACATGAACCCCAGCTTTGCCGATAAGCGCTACCAGCGCGATCTGGCGCAGCGCGGCGCCTTTCTGGAATACGACATGATCGGCATGAGCTATTACTACGCCGATGAGTCCGCGCAGTCACCATCCGATGAAGAGAATGCCCGCGCCATTCGCGAGCTGATCGATGACGGCTTTATCGAACAGATTTTGTTATCGCAGGACGTGTTCCTGAAAACCATGCTGACCCGCTACGGCGGTCACGGCTATGGCTACATCCTTAAACATTTTGTCCCGCGCCTGAAACGCCACGGCGTTAGCGGCGAACAACTTGAAACCTTACTGATTGCTAACCCACAGCGCGTTTTTGGTGGGTAAGGGAGAAGCGTAATGCAGAAGAAAATTTTACTGGTCGGGGAATCCTGGACAAGCACATCCGTTCACGTCAAAGGCTTCGATCAGTTTGCCACCGCCACCTGGCACAATGGCGCGACCGACTTTATGGCGGCGCTGGCCGACAGTGATTATGCCATTACCTACATGCCCGCTCATGCCGCCGCGACCGAGTTTCCGCTGACGCCTGCGGGGCTTCAGCAGTGGGATGCGATTATTCTGTCCGACATCGGCGCCAATACGTTGCTGCTGCACCCGGATACCTGGCTGAAGAGCCAGCGCACGGCAAACCGCCTGACGCTGATCCACGACTACGTGGCGGCGGGCGGCGCGCTGATGATGATTGGCGGCTACTTTAGTTTTCAGGGCATCAACGGCGGCGCGCGCTATCGCAACACGGCGGTCGAGAAGGTGCTGCCGGTGCGCTGCCTGGCCTGGGATGACCGCATCGAAAAGCCCGAAGGGGCCTATCCCAGCGTGACCGAATCTCACGCGCTGTTTACCGATATGCCGGGCGACTGGCCATGGTTACTGGGCTATAACGAAGTGGAAATGCACCCGGAAGGTAAACTGCTGGCGACCATTGCCGGAACGTCACATCCGTTGCTGGCGGTGCGCGAATATCAACAGGGCCGCTCGCTGGTCTGGACCAGCGATATGTCTGCCCACTGGCTGCCGCAGGAATTTGCTCAGTGGCCGGGTTATCGCCAGCTGTGGATCAACTGCCTGGACTGGTTAACGGTGCGCGGCTGATGAGCGAGAGCCAGACGCTGGCGCAGCAGCTGTTGCGCTTTGACACCATTAATCCGCCGGGCAACGAAGCAGCCTGCATGCACTTTCTGGCGGACTGGCTGGCGGAACGGAGCTTTGACGTCACCCTGTCCACCTTCGGCGAAAACCGCCTGAACCTTATTGCCAGCCTGCCTGGCAGCCAGCCCGGACCGCAACTGGGATTTACCGGCCATCTGGATACGGTTCCGCTCGGCAATGCCGACTGGCAGCACGATCCGTTCGGTGAAATTGTCGGGGATAAACTGTATGGGCGCGGTTCGAGTGATATGAAGGCCGCCGTTGCGGCCTTTGCCGTCGCCTGCGTTACGCACCAGCAGGCGATTCGACAGGGTTCCGGCGTGGTGATGTTAATTACCGGCGGCGAAGAAACAGGCTGCGATGGTGCGCGGGCGCTGATCGACAGCGCTGACCTGCCCGAAGTGGGCGCGTTGATCGTCGGCGAGCCCACCGCCAACTATCCGGTTATCGGCCATAAAGGCGCACTCTGGCTGCGCTGTGAAACCCGGGGCAAAACGGCCCACGGCGCGATGCCGGAGCTGGGTATCAATGCCATTTATCTGGCGGCGGACGCGCTGGGCAAAATTCAGCATTTCTCACCCGGCGCGCCGCATCCGCTGATGAAGCAGCCGACCCTCAATGTCGGCCGCATCGTGGGCGGCCTGAACATTAACTCCGTGCCCGATCGCACGCAATTTGACGTGGATATCCGCAGCGCCCCCAATCTGCAGCACGCCACCATTCGTCAGCAGCTTACAACGTTACTGGGCGACAGCGTAACGGTGACCACGCTGGTGGATCTGCCCGCGGTGCTGAGCGAAGACAACCAGGCCTGGATTCAGTCGGTTTATCAGCACTGCCAGCCGTTACATAATGCCCCGCTGACACCGCGCATTGTGCCCTACTTCACCGATGCGTCCTTGCTGCTGCCCGCGCTGGGCAATCCGCCCTGTATTATCCTCGGCCCCGGCGAGCCGTCGATGGCGCACCAGACCGATGAACACTGTCTGCTGAGCCGGTTAGCGGAAGCGGAGGTGCTGTATGGTGCGTTGATTCACGACTGGATGACGTGATGAAGAGATGATGCATGCGCGGAGCGGCGTCAGCCCCGCTTTCCTGAGTCTTAATCTTTTCCTATACGGCGGTTTTTTTCACTTCAAACCTTTCCGCCTTTACGCTGCGCCGACACGGTCTGATATGGACGTAAAAGCCATCAGGGATTTCCCCTCTATAATGATTGCGGTGTTTCAGGCCAGAGAGAACATGATGAGACGGCGAGCATGCGTGATAAAGCGTTATGTGTCTGCATATCCCGATCCCCTTTTCGTGGAGGCAGGCGACGTTGCGGTGGTCAGCCACTGTGATCTGGCATGGCGAGGCTGGCTGTGGATAATTTTGCCCGGTGGAAAAGCAGGCTGGGCACCTCAGCAATACTTTTCGCTACGTAGTCCAAATCAGGTTATCTGTCGGCAAACCTACAGTGCGCAGGAACTGACGGTCAGTCCCGGTGAGCAGGTGAGCGTAACGACATCGCTGAACGACTGGTACTGGGCTGAACGCGCATCGGGCGAGTGCGGCTGGGTGCCTGGAGAATGCATCAGGCTGTTGGATGACTGACCGATGCGTAGTAGCTGCAAACAAAAAGGCCGCCCGAAAGGCGGCCTTTTTCACGGCAGGCGCTTAACGCCGTTTCACCAGCATAAACAGACTGATGGCAAAGAAGACGAAGCTTGGCAGTATCGCGCCGAAAATCGGCGGCAGGCCGTAGACCAGGCTGAGCGGGCCGAAAATCTGGTCCAGCACATAGAACAGAAAGCCGAAGCTGATGCCGGTCACCACGCGAACGCCCATTGAAACGCTGCGCAGGGGGCCGAAGATAAACGACAGCGCCATCAGCATCATCACCGCAACCGACAGCGGCTGGAAGATCTTGCTCCACATGTTCAGGCGGTAACGACCGGATTCCTGGCCGCTCTGCTTCAGGTATTTACTGTAATCGTAAAGGCCGGTAATCGAGAGCGCATCCGGATCCAGCGCCACCACGCCCAGCTTGTCAGGCGTCAGATTTGTTTTCCATTCGCCGCCCAGGCTTTGTGAGCCGGTAATTTGTTTGGGATCGGTGAGGTTCGATTCATCCACCTGCGACAGCACCCACAGCTTTTTGTCTTTATCCCATTTGGCCGAGGCCGCGTAGCGAACATTCTCTAAGCGGCGCGCGTCGTTGAAGTTATAAATACTGACGCCATCGATCTCATCGTCGCCTTTAATGCGCTCAATGTAGATAAAGCTGTTGCCGTCTTTTGCCCACAGGCCGTTTTGTGTTGAAACCAGCGCGCCGCCGTAGAGCTGCTGCGCGCGGAAATTACGCGCCATCTGCTCGCCCTGCGGGGCAACGAACTCGCCGATAGCCATGGTCAACAGGACCAGCGGAATCGCCGTTTTCATCACCGACAGCGCCACCTGCATGCGGGTAAAACCCGCCGCCTGCATCACGACCAGCTCACTGCGCTGCGCCAGCGTTCCCAGTCCCAGCAATGCGCCTAACAGGGCGGCCATCGGGAAGAAGATTTCGATATCTTTTGGTACGCTCAGCAAGGTGTAATAGCCCGCATCCAGCGCGCTGTATGCACCCTGGCCGGTCTTACGCAACTGATCGACGAACTTGATGATGCCGGACAGCGAGACCAGCATAAACAGCGTGAGCAGAATGGTATTAAAGATGGTTTTACCAATGTAGCGATCAAGAACGCGAAACATCAGATCGATCCTCCGCGTGAAAAGCGCGCGCGAATCCGGCGCGCAGGCACCGTATCCCACAGGTTGAGCACAATCGCTAACGCCAGGTAGCTGAGGTTAACCACCCACATCCAGATGGCCGGATCCAGGCGGCCTTTGGCTCCACTTGAACGCAAAGAACTTTGCAGCAGGAAGAAAATCAGGTACAGCAGCATGGCGGGCAGCATGGACAGTACGCGCCCCTGACGTGGATTGACCACGCTGAGTGGTACCACCATCAGGGCCATCACCAGCACAGAGAACACCAGCGTCAGACGCCAGTGAAACTCGGCCTTAAATTCCGGCGTGTTGTTGGCGTAGAGCGTGCTCAGGGGAGCCTGATCCACATCGTTAGGATCCAGCGTCGCCTGCTTATAGCCTATATAGGCCTGGTAGTTGGTGAAATCCGTAATGCGGAAATCACGTAACAACGCTGTGCCCTCAAAGCGAGTACCTTTGTCCAGGGTGACGATCTGCGAACCGTCTTTTTCCTGTTGCATATGGCCGCTGTCGGCCAGTACGACGGACGGGCGGGCATTGCCTTTTGGCCGTAGCTGCGCCAGGAAGACATGGCCGAAATGGTTGCCTTTTACGTCTTCCACGAACAGCACATTATTGCCGTCGCTGGAGGTCTGGAACTGCCCGGCCGCCATGGCCGCTGCGCCGGGGTTGGCCTTGGCGTTTTGCGTAACCTGATCCTGATAACGTGACGACCAGGGGCCGAGCCAGATGACGTTAATCGCGGCCACAATCGACGTGAACAGCATCAGAATCATCGCCGCTTTGACCAGCACCGCTTTGCTCAGCCCGCAGGCGTGCATCACGGTAATTTCACTTTCCGTATACAGCCTTCCCAGCGTCATTAAAATCGCCAGAAACAGGCTAAGGGGCAGAATAAGTTGCGCCATTTCAGGCACACCGAGTCCTAACAGCGTCAGAACAAGGTTTGTCGGCACTTCGCCATCCACCGCAGCCCCTAAAATCCTGACCAACTTCTGGCAGAAGAAGATCAACAACAGGATAAACAGGATAGCCAGCTGGCTTTTGAGCGTTTCCCGAACCAGATATCTAATAATGATCACGCTTAATACGCCTGTGAAAACTTGTCTTTTTGCAGGAAAATCGCTAATTTCAACGCTTATTAGCCATTTTTCTTCATAAATGGCCGAAGCCAGCGCTAAAAATGTATACGAATTGCATGTGGGTGGTGAAAAAACAACATGTTGTCACCCTGATTCATTACGACCGTCGACAGCATGCTAGCATGTTGCACCGATTAATAAATGAGTCATGAATGCGCTACATTCTAGCGGCAGCTACGGCTGTTGTCTTTAAGATTCAGGAGAGTGCATGGAGTTCAGTGTAAAAAGCGGTAGTCCGGAAAAACAGCGCAGTGCATGCATTGTAGTTGGTGTTTTCGAACCGCGCCGTCTGTCACCGATTGCCGAGCAGCTGGATAAAATCAGCGATGGCTATATCAGCGCCCTGCTGCGCCGCGGTGAGCTGGAAGGTAAAGTGGGTCAGACGCTGCTGCTGCATCATGTGCCGAATATCCTGTCAGAACGTATTTTGCTGATTGGCTGCGGCAAAGAACGCGAGCTGGATGAGCGTCAGTACAAGCAGGTGATTCAGAAAACCATTAACACGCTGAATGACACCGGCTCGATGGAAGCCGTGTGCTTCCTGACCGAACTGCACGTCAAAGGGCGCAACACCTACTGGAAAGTGCGTCAGGCTGTCGAAACCTCTAAAGAGGCGCTGTATAACTTCGACCAGTTGAAGAGCAACAAAGCCGAACCGCGCCGTCCTTTGCGCAAGCTGGTGTTTAACGTGCCGACCCGCCGTGAGTTAACCAGCGGAGAACGGGCGATTCAGCACGGCCTGGCCGTTGCGGCGGGCGTGAAAGCGGCCAAAGATCTGGGCAACATGCCGCCGAATATCTGTAATCCGGCTTACCTGGCTTCTCAGGCGCGTCAGCTGGCGGATGCCTACAGTAAACACATCTCAACCCGCGTGATTGGCGAGCAGCAGATGAAAGAGCTGGGCATGAACGCCTATCTTGCCGTCGGGGCCGGTTCGCACAATGAATCCCTGATGTCGGTGATTGAGTACAAAGGCAACCCGGATACCGATGCACGCCCCATCGTGCTGGTCGGTAAAGGGCTGACCTTCGACTCCGGCGGTATTTCTATTAAGCCTGCGGACAGCATGGATGAAATGAAGTACGACATGTGCGGTGCGGCATCCGTTTATGGCGTGATGCGCATGGTCGCCGAGCTGAACCTGCCGCTGAACGTCGTGGGCGTACTGGTCGGCTGTGAAAACATGCCGGACGGCAAATCCATGCGCCCGGGCGATGTGCTGACCACCATGTCTGGCCAGACCGTTGAAGTGCTGAATACCGATGCCGAAGGTCGCCTGGTGCTGTGCGATGCCCTGACCTACGTCGAGCGTTTTGATCCGGAAGTGGTCATCGACGTGGCGACGCTGACCGGCGCCTGCGTGATCGCGCTGGGCCATCACGTCAGCGGCCTGCTTTCGAACCACAACCCGCTGGCCCATGAGCTAATCAGCGCGTCAGAACAGTCGGGCGACCGCGCCTGGCGCCTGCCGATGGCCGATGAGTACCAGGAACAGCTGGAATCCAATTTTGCCGATATGGCCAACATCGGTGGCCGTCCGGGCGGCGCGATTACCGCCGCTTGCTTCCTGGCGCGTTTTGCGCGCAAATATAACTGGGCGCACCTGGACATCGCCGGCACCGCGTGGCGCTCCGGCAAGGCCAAAGGGGCCACCGGCCGTCCGGTGCCGATGCTGTCACAGTTCCTGCTGAACCGTGCAGGTCTGAACGGCGACGACTAAACGCCCGGGCAACCGAACCAACCGGGGTGGACGCCATGTCGCCCCGCTTTTCTTTTAGCAGGCAATTCGATGAAAAACGCAACCTTCTACGTGCTGGAAACCGATGCATCCCGCGACGGCTTAACCGCTGTGGAAGCGCTGGTGTGCGATCTGGCGGAAACACGCTGGCGGGCCGGTAAGCGAGTGCTCATCGCCTGTGAAGATGAGCAGCAAGCCATTCGGCTGGATGAGGCGCTCTGGCAGCGCCCTGCCAATGCCTTTGTGCCACATAATCTGGCTGGCGAAGGTCCGCGCTACGGCGCACCGGTCGAGCTGGCCTGGCCGCAGCGTCGGGGCAATTCACCGCGCGACCTGCTGATCAGCCTGCTGCCGCAGTTTGCAGATTTTGCTACTGCTTTCCATGAAGTGATAGACTTCGTTCCTTATGAAGAATCGCTCAAACAGTTAGCGCGCGATCGCTATAAAGCCTATCGCAGCGTTGGCTTCCAATTGAATACGGCAACGCCACCACAGCCGCAAACGACATAGCAGAAATGGATAAGACATATAACCCGCAAGATATCGAGCAGCCGCTTTACGAGCACTGGGAAAAGCAGGGCTACTTCAAACCGAATGGCGACACCAGCCAGGAAAGCTTTTGCATCATGATCCCGCCGCCGAACGTCACCGGTAGCTTGCACATGGGTCACGCCTTCCAGCAAACCATCATGGATACCATGATTCGCTACCAGCGCATGCAGGGCAAAAACACCCTGTGGCAGGCCGGTACCGACCATGCGGGCATCGCCACGCAGATGGTGGTTGAGCGTAAGATCGCCGCAGAAGAAGGCAAAACCCGTCAGGATTACGGTCGTGATGCCTTTATCGACAAAATCTGGCAGTGGAAAGCCGAATCCGGCGGCACCATTACCCGCCAGATGCGCCGCCTGGGCAACTCTGTGGACTGGGAGCGTGAACGCTTCACCATGGATGAAGGCCTGTCCAATGCTGTAAAAGAAGTGTTTGTGCGCCTGTACAAAGAGAACCTGATTTACCGCGGCAAGCGCCTGGTGAACTGGGATCCGAAACTGCGCACCGCGATCTCTGACCTGGAAGTGGAAAACCGTGAGAGCAAAGGCTCCATGTGGCACATCCGCTATCCGCTGGCCAACGGCGCCAAAACCGCCGACGGGAAAGATTATCTGGTTGTCGCCACCACACGTCCGGAAACGCTGCTGGGCGATACCGGCGTAGCCGTGAACCCGGACGATCCGCGTTATAAAGATCTGATCGGCAAGTTTGTCATGCTGCCGCTGGTTGATCGCCTGATCCCAATCGTGGGTGACGAGCACGCGGACATGGAAAAAGGCACCGGCTGCGTGAAAATCACCCCGGCGCACGACTTCAACGACTATGAAGTGGGCCGTCGTCATAAGCTGCCGATGATCAACATCCTGACCTTTGACGGGGATATCCGTGAAAGCGCGCAGGTTTACGATACCAACGGCGAAGCCAGCACCGTCTACAGTGACGCGATCCCGGCTGCGTTCCAGAAGATGGAACGTTTTGCGGCGCGTAAAGCCATCGTGGCCGCGGTGGACGAACTGGGCCTGCTGGAAGAGATCAAACCACACGATCTGACCGTTCCTTACGGCGACCGCGGCGGTGTGGTCATCGAACCGATGCTGACCGACCAGTGGTACGTCCGCACGGCACCGCTGGCAAAAGTGGCCGTTGAAGCCGTTGAGAACGGCGATATTCAGTTTGTACCAAAACAGTACGAGAACATGTACTTCTCCTGGATGCGTGACATTCAGGACTGGTGTATTTCCCGTCAGCTGTGGTGGGGCCACCGCATTCCGGCCTGGTACGATAACGACGGCAATGTATACGTTGGTCGCACCGAAGACGAAGTGCGTAGCGAAAACGACCTGGCCGCCGATGTGGCGCTGCGCCAGGACGACGACGTACTGGATACCTGGTTCTCTTCAGGTCTGTGGACGTTCTCAACGCTGGGCTGGCCGGAAAACACCGAGGCCCTGCGGACCTTCCACCCGACCAGCGTGCTGGTCAGTGGCTTTGACATTATCTTCTTCTGGATTGCCCGCATGATCATGCTGACCATGCACTTCATCAAAGATGAAAACGGCAAACCGCAGGTGCCGTTTAAAACCGTCTATATGACCGGTTTGATCCGCGACGAAGAAGGCCAGAAGATGTCCAAATCCAAGGGCAACGTGATTGACCCGCTGGATATGGTTGACGGCATTTCGCTGGAAGATCTGCTGGAAAAACGCACCGGTAACATGATGCAGCCGCAGCTGGCCGAGAAAATCCGTAAGCGAACCGAGAAACAGTTCCCGAACGGTATTGAGCCATCCGGTACCGATGCGCTGCGCTTTACGCTGGCCGCGCTGGCATCAACCGGTCGTGATATCAACTGGGACATGAAGCGCCTGGAAGGTTATCGCAACTTCTGTAATAAGCTGTGGAACGCCAGCCGCTTTGTGCTGATGAACACCGAAGATCAGGATTGTGGTCAGAACGGTGGCGAGATGACGCTGTCGCTGGCCGATCGCTGGATTCTGACCGAGTTCAACCATACGGTGAAAGCTTACCGTGAAGCCCTGGACAGCTATCGCTTCGATATCGCCGCCAACATTCTGTATGACTTCACCTGGAACCAGTTCTGTGACTGGTACCTGGAGCTGACCAAGCCGGTGATGAACAGCGGCAGCGAAGCAGAACTGCGCGGTACGCGCCATACGCTGGTTCATGTACTGGAAGCGCTGCTGCGCCTGGCGCACCCGATCATTCCGTTCATCACGGAAACCATCTGGCAGCGCGTGAAAGGCCTGAAAAATATCAGCGATGACACCATCATGCTGCAGCCGTTCCCGCAGTTTGATGCGGCGAAAGAAGATGCCGAAGCCAAAGCCGACATTGAGTGGATGAAGCAGGCGATCATCGCGGTGCGTAACATCCGTGCGGAAATGAACATCGCGCCGAGCAAGCTGCTGGATGTGCTGCTGCGTGACTGCTCGCCGGCGGCCCAGCGCCGCGTTGAGGCCAACCGTAACTTCCTGTCACGCCTGGCGCGTCTGGAAAGCCTGACCATTCTGCCTGCGGGCGAGAAAGGGCCGGTTTCGGTGACCAAAATTGTTGAAGGCGCCGAGCTCCTGATCCCGATGGCGGATCTGGTGGATAAAGCCGCCGAGCTGGAACGTCTGGCGAAAGAGCTGGTGAAACTCGATGTTGAAATCGAGAAGATTCAGACCAAGCTGGCCAACGAAGGCTTTGTGTCCCGTGCCCCGGAAGCGGTCGTCGCCAAAGAGCGTGAACGCGTTGCCGACATGGAACAGTCCAAAGCGAAACTGATTGAACAGCAGGCGGTGATTGCGGCATTGTAATGCGTCGTAGTCCGATAGCTTGAACCTGAAGCCGGGCTTTGCCCGGCTTTTTTATTGCGCTGACTTTGTACCGGAATCCTGATGAGAACCACTGCCGATATTCAGCTGCGGCCCATTACTGCCGCCGACAATCCCCATATCGCCCGGGTCATCCGCGACGTCTCTGC
The DNA here is from genome assembly GCF_041955125.1 of Pantoea sp. BR_17. Lineage (NCBI taxonomy): Bacteria > Pseudomonadati > Pseudomonadota > Gammaproteobacteria > Enterobacterales > Erwiniaceae > Pantoea > Pantoea sp. BR_17. The sequence continues at coordinate 367,780 of NZ_JAVAXT010000002.1, forward strand.
GGAATTTGGCCTGACGGCGGATAAAGGCTACACCGTTGCCGATCCTAATCTGGACCAGCTGTTTGAGCTGTACAGCGCTGAACACAGCGCTTACTGGGTGGTGGAACATCAGGGGAAGGTGATGGGCGGCGGCGGCATTGCCCCGCTCGCCTGCAGCGCGCCGGATATCTGTGAACTGCAAAAGATGTATTTCCTGCCCGCTATCCGCGGCTTCGGCGTGGCGCGCGAACTGGCGCTGTTAGCCATGGATCATGCGCGCCAGCGGGGCTTTCAACGTTGCTATCTGGAAACCACCGGCAGCCTGACGCGCGCCATTAAGCTTTATGAATCGCTGGGCTTTGCGCGCATCGACCATGCGCTGGGCTGCACCGGCCATGGCGACTGCGAGTTCAGGATGCTGAAAACGTTGTAACGCCGTCAAAAAGCCGGGACGCCGCTGTGAAAGCGCAGCTCCGTGTCCGGCTCACTAATCAGCCTGGCCTCCGCTTCACCAATCGCCCGTACGCGCGCCGTAATGTCTTTGGGTGATATCTGTGCCGCCAGCGCCAGGTAATCCTGGTAATGGCGGGCTTCAGAACGCAGCAGCGAGATATAAAACTTCTCGAGTTCACTGTCCAGGAAAGGCGCCAGGCTGGCAAACCGTTCGCAGGAGCGCGCTTCGATATAGGCACCGCAAATCAGCTTATCCACCAGCGTATCGGGTTCGTGCGTGGTCACTTCGCGCAGCAGCCCTTTGGCGTAACGACTTGAGGTGATTTTCTCGTACACCAGACCACGCGACTGCATAATTTCCCACACCTGATAAAAGTGATGCAGCTCTTCTTTAATCAGCAGCACCATTTTCTCTACCAGATCGTCCGCCCACGGCAGCGCATTGCGTACGATGATCGTTTTAGTCAGATTTTTATGGGCGTTGATAAAATCGCTGTCGCCGTCTTCGCGAAAGATAAAATTCTCGTAAGGCCGCAGCCACGCCAGAATCCGGTCTCCACTTGGCTTGTCGGCGACATATTTGCGAATCAGCCAGACGGCGGTCTGTGCGGCTTTCAGTTCACACACCAGGTGGTCGGTCAGGAGCAGCGTGAGGTTTTCAGGTTTGCGCGCTTCATCAATCCAGGCCTGCGGCGTGCGGCAGTGTAAAAATTGCTGTATCGGTTCAAGTAAGGGTGCGTAATTCATGAATGTCAGACAGGGCCGGAAAACAGAAAAGGCGGAGCAGACTCCGCCCTCGTCAGATTAGTGGCGAATGCCGTTATCGTCTTCGTCGATGACATCGCCATCGTCTTCATCGTCATCCTGGGCATTCGGATCTTCAAAGTAGGTGCCCCAGCCGTCGTAGTCGACGTTATATTTTGCCACCAGATTCACCAGCTGCTCTACCTGCGCGTCGATCAGCTCCGCTTTCAACGCGCCTTCGCTGAGAATGTCCACGCACATGACGGTGGTGCCGTCTTCCAGCTCCAGCTCTTCCGGCTCGGTGACTTCATAGCCCAGCTTAAACGCGTCCACCGCCGCTTTTTCCAGCGAGTCAAAGTTATTACAGGAGAGATGGTGCTCAATGGTATAGAGCGCATCGGGATCGCTGCCATCCTCTAACAGTTCTTCGATGATCAGCCGCGTCTCTTCACGCTGCTCTTCCAACAATGCTTCAAATGCCATGGCGATATCCTCTCTGAGTTCGGCAATAAGTCATTATTTTCCCATACTGCCTGTCGCGCCACTACACAAAACAGAAAAGATTATTCTCGCCAGGGTTGAAAATGCATATTCATACGGTTAAATTGAATTTTAATTCATTACGAAACCCGTACCGGAGTGCTGTATGAGTCAGTTGTATCACCGTCATTTTCTCAGGCTGCTGGATTTTACCCCGGCCGAGATCGATTACCTGCTTGCCCTGTCTGCCGAATTAAAACACGCCAAAAAAACCGCCAGCGAAACCCAATACCTGAAAGGCAAAAACATCGCGCTCATCTTCGAAAAAGACTCGACCCGTACCCGATGCTCTTTCGAAGTTGCCGCCTACGATCAGGGAGCTAACGTCACGTATCTTGGCCCGAGCGGCAGCCAGATCGGCCATAAAGAGTCGATGAAAGACACCGCGCGCGTGCTGGGCCGCATGTACGACGGCATTCAGTATCGGGGTTACGGTCAGGCACTGGTGGAAACGCTGGCCGAGCACGCGGGCGTGCCGGTCTGGAACGGCCTGACCACCGAGTTTCACCCCACCCAGTTGCTGGCTGACCTGCTGACCATGCAGGAGCATCTGCCCGCTACACCGCTGAATAAGATGACGCTGGTATACGTTGGCGATGCCCGCAATAACATGGGCAACAGCATGCTGGAAGCCGCCGCGCTGGTCGGGCTGGATCTGCGCATGGTTGCGCCGCAAAGCTGCTGGCCGGAAGCCGGGCTGGTCGCAGAATGCCGTCAGGTCGCCGAAAAGACCGGCGGTAAAATCACCCTGACGGCGGATATTGCCGAGGGCGTAAAAGGTGCCGATTTTATCTATACCGACGTCTGGGTTTCCATGGGCGAAGCCAAAGCGGTGTGGGAAGAACGGATTGCCCTGCTGCGCGACTATCAGGTGAACCGTGCGATGCTGGCGCTGACAGGCAACCCGGCGGTGAAATTCCTGCACTGCTTACCGGCTTTCCATGACGATCAGACCACGCTGGGCCGCCAGATGGCAGAACAGTATGGCCTTAAAGACGGCATGGAAGTCAGCAATGAGGTTTTTGAGTCGGCACACAGCATCGTGTTTGACCAGGCTGAAAACCGGATGCACACCATCAAAGCGGTAATGGTCGCCACGCTGGGACAGCGCTAATCAGACAGACGCAAACGGTTACCTGTCACGCGATTTTTCCTTGATGCCAACCCGCGATGGCGTATAATGCGCCACAATTTGCCGGAGGAAACATGCAACAGCATCGTGGACAATGTGACGCGCTATCTCGCCTGACCGCAGGCGGCACCGCTGTTTCTTTCCGTCATCGAACCGATCTCAAAAAAGCCCCTTTCTAAGGGGCTTTTTTTTGTCCGCAATCCGGCCGCGCAGAGGAGAGAGCTATGGCTAACCCGCTATATCGCAAGCACATCATTTCAATTAACGATCTCAGCCGCGACGAGCTGGAGCTGGTGCTGCATACCGCCGCCCGGCTCAAAGCCAACCCTCAGCCGGAACTGCTGAAACACAACGTGATCGCCAGTTGCTTCTTTGAAGCCTCCACCCGCACCCGGCTGTCGTTTGAAACCGCCATTCATCGCCTGGGTGCCTCCGCCGTCGGCTTTGCCGATGGCAGTAACACCTCGCTGGGCAAGAAGGGGGAAACCCTGGCGGATACCATTTCCGTCATCAGCACCTATGTGGACGCGATTGTGATGCGTCATCCGCAGGAAGGGGCAGCCCGACTGGCCACGGAGTTCTCCAACGGCATTCCCATTCTGAACGCGGGCGACGGCGCGAATCAGCACCCGACACAAACGCTGCTGGACCTGTTTACTCTTCACGAAACCCAGGGTCGTCTCAGCAATCTGAACGTGGCCATGGTGGGCGATCTCAAATATGGCCGTACCGTTCACTCGCTGACCCAGGCGCTGGCCAAGTTCGACGGCAACCGCTTCTTCTTTATCGCGCCGGATGCGCTGGCAATGCCTGCCTATATCACCGATATGCTGGACGAGCAGAATATTGCCTGGTCGCGCCATGACAGCTTTGAAGAGGTGATGCCTGAGCTGGATATTCTCTATATGACCCGCGTGCAAAAAGAGCGGCTCGATCCCTCAGAATATGCCAACGTCAAAGCCCAGTTTATTTTACGGGCAGCCGATCTGGCCGGAGCCCGCGATAACATGAAAGTGCTGCATCCGCTGCCCCGTATTGATGAAATTACCCCTGACGTGGACACCACGCCGTACGCCTGGTATTTCCAGCAGGCAGGTAACGGTATTTATGCGCGCCAGGCCCTGCTGGCGCTGGTACTGAACAGCGACATCGCCCTGTAAGGAGTGAACAATGAGCCACGATAACAAACTGCAGGTCGAAGCCATCAAAAACGGCACGGTTATCGATCATATCCCGGCGCAGGTGGGCTTTAAGCTCCTGTCGCTGTTTCGCCTGACCGAAACTGACCAGCGCATCACTATTGGTCTGAACCTGCCGTCAGGTGAAATGGGCCGTAAGGACCTGATCAAGATCGAAAACACCTACCTGACCGACGATCAGATCAATCAACTGGCGTTCTATGCGCCGCATGCGACGGTCAATCGCATCGACGACTATGAAGTGGTGGCCAAGATCGCCCCGGCGCTGCCGGATCACATCGATCGGGTGCTTACCTGCCCGAACAGCAACTGCATCAGCCGCAGCGAGCCGGTGTTCTCCAGCTTCGCCGTCAAGCACCGCGCCGATGAGGTGCACCTGAAGTGCAAATACTGTGAGAAAGAGTTCGCCCGCCATGTCGTGCTGGGCCACTTTTAATCGTCCCGGGCGCGCCTATAATGGAACGCGTTCTGTTGCGGGCGGCATCGTTGCTGCCCCGGCCTTACTTTAAGGAGAAATGATGTCTCGTGAAATCAGTACGGAAAAAGCCCCTGCGGCCATTGGCCCTTACGTACAGGGCGTTGATCTCGGCAACATGATCATCACCTCGGGTCAGATTCCCGTGAACCCGGCCACCGGTGAGGTCGCCGATGATGTGTCTGCGCAGGCACGTCAGTCGCTGGAAAACGTGAAGGCAATCGTGGAAGCGGCGGGACTGACGGTAGGCGATATCGTTAAAACCACCGTGTTCGTGAAAGATCTGAATGACTTTGCGACCGTAAACGCCACCTACGAAGCGTTCTTTACTGAGCACAAGGCAAACTTCCCGGCGCGCTCGTGCGTGGAAGTCGCCCGTCTGCCAAAAGATGTGAAGATTGAAATCGAAGCGATTGCACTGCGTCGCTGATAAAACGCGTGCGCACCGGGTGCGCACGCGGCTTTCGGTCTGCCATCAAGCCAGGAATTTGCCCTGCTTACCGCCGACCGTTCACGGTGTGATCAGCCTTAAAAGCTTTGCCAGTTATCCTGTCCGCCTGTCGCCAGAGCCATCACGGGTTTGGGCGCAACAACGGTTGCAGGTTGGCGCTGAGGCGTCACATCAGCCGCCTGCTGGCCCGCGAGCGTAAACCTGCGCACCAGCGCAGCCAGGCCGTCGGCCTGCTCCTGTAGTGAGAGCGATGCGGCCGAGGCTTCTTCCACCAGGGCCGCATTCTGCTGGGTCACATCGTCCATCTGATTGACCGCCTGATGCACCTGCGCGATCCCCAGGCTCTGCTCTGTGGCCGCAGCGGCGATTTCGTTAACCAGATCGGTAACCTGACTGACCGCACCGCGCATCGTCTCCATATTCTGATTCACGTTATCCGCCTGGGACGTTCCCGATTCAATCAACGCATTCGACGACTGAATCAGCGTTTTGATTTCACGGGCGGCGGTGGTGGAACGCTGCGACAAATTGCGCACTTCCCCTGCCACGACCGCAAAGCCGCGCCCGTGTTCGCCGGCTCGCGCCGCTTCAACCGCCGCGTTCAGCGCCAGAATATTGGTCTGAAACGCAATGCCTTCAATCAGGGTGATAATGTCGCCCACCTTGCCCGCGCTGTCACGGATCGACGTCATGGTATCCAGCATGGTAGTGAGCGCCGCAGAACTGGTTTCGGAGAGGTTACGCGTATTTTCGGCCAGATTGCTCGCCTGGCGCGTGTTGTCGGCGGTCTGTCTGACGGTTTCGCTGATTTGCGTCATGCTGGCAGCCGTTTGCTCCAGCGAGGCAGCCTGCTCTTCTGTGCGGGCAGACAAATCCTCATTCCCTGCCGCAATCTGTGCCGACGCACTGCTGACGGACTGCGAGGCACTGCTGACCGCATACATTGCGGACGAAATACTTTCCATAAGACGATTATAAGAACGCGCCATGACACCGACTTCATCACGGCGGCTGTCATCGGCCTTCAGGGAAAGATCAAGCGTATTGCTGGCGCGTTCCATCAGCCCGCCCATGGCATTCAGGCTGCGGCGGACGCGCATGATGGTCAGTATCGTCAGCATCCCCAGGCCAGTAATCGCCAGGGCAATACCGGCGGCCATGCCCCATTTGGTCAGCCGATAAATATGTTGGTTTTGCAGGCGTAACGCTTCACCCATTTTGCTGTTAAATTCAAACTGATCGCGGTAACTGTTTTTTAGCTGGGTGATGGCGCCGCCAATGCCTTCATCATCACTTAACAGCGCCAGGCTGCGTTCATTCTGATGTGCCCGGGAAGCCGTGAGAAATGCCGGAAGATTTTGTTTAACGGCATCGATTAGCCGCAATGACTTTTCTGTCATCACCCGATCGTCGTCGTTGGTAATATCGTTATCGAAATAATATTTCGTCAGTGTCGAAATGTCCTCAATGCGTTTTTGAATAACCGCTTCGAGACTGGCCAGCTTGCCGCTCTCATCCTCTGTCTGATGACGATATAACGCCACAGAGAGGCGATTACTTTCATCCACCAGCCGGTTTAACACCTTGAGCGAATCAATCGTGTTTACCTGCACATATTCAAATCGCGCCTGAAAACCGGCGAGAAGTGAAAGCGTTACGATCCCCAGAATAATTAATGAACCTGCTAAAAGCGAAAAAGCCAGAGAAAGTCTTTGCGTCATATTCATTAAACCGAGCTCCTTTCTTTCCTCCGAGCCTATTCCCGAAGGAAGCCAGAAATTAATCGGCAATAATAAATAAAAATTTATTTCAATTTTTTTAAACCTGAATTCGATTTCAAGTTTAAATTAATTATTCATTGCCAAAACTTATCGAAAGTAAATAAACGACCGGACAAAAACAATAACAAAATAAACTATATTTTTTTGAATAGTAAATTTCTGGTGATACATCAAAAAAAGGCGTAATACCCTCGGGGCCAGCATAAAGGAGAAAAGCGGAACCGCGGGGACAGCGCGCCCCGCGGTTGTTGCATCAGGCGCGGGAGGACGGACGCCACAGCCACAGGAGGGTAATCGCCAGCGCGAATAAGGCGCCAAAGCCAATGCCGGTCGCCACGGCGGGGGCACCGGCGCGAATGGCCAGCGTATACAGCCCCAACATGATGAGCATGGCGGTGTTTTCAATCAGGTTCTGCACTGCAATCGCATTGCCCGCGCCGACGCTCTGTTGACCGCGTTCCTGAAGCAGCGCGTTGAGGGGTACAACAAAGAAACCGCCCAGCACGCCGATGATCATCAGCAGCAGGTAAGCATTCAGCAGGGCATGTTGCAGGGCGAAAATCACCACCATCACGCCGATCAGAACGCCCGCGGGCATACAGCGGCGCACGGTTTCCAGCGTCACCAGCTTTGCCGCCAGTGCCGCGCCCACCACAATCCCTACCGCGACCATAGCATTCAGCATGGTCGGCGTTTTGTTATCGCTGATGCCCAGCGCCACGGGTACCCACAGCACCAGCAGAAAACGCAGCGTTACACCTGCGCCCCAAAACAGACTGGTACCGAGCAGAGAAAAACGTGTTTCGGCATTGTTCCATAGCAGGCGCGTCGCGCGGAGAAAACGGCCCAGCATGGCCGCCACATTCCAGCTCTGCCCCGGACGCGCGGCGCGCAGTCTGGGAATAAACAGGTTCGCCACCACCGCCACCGCATAGGTCAGAGCACAGGCGGCCAGTGCGGCAACCAGATTCCAGTCCGACAGGATGCCGCCCGCCACCGAGCCCAGCAGAATAGATGCAATGGTGGAGGCTTCCATCAGCCCGTTGGCTTTAACCAGCTTTTCGCCATGCGCAATTTCAACCAGAATGCCGTACTTCGCCGGGGAGTACGCGGCAGCCCCGATTCCCACCAGGGTGTAACCCAGGAAAGGATTAAAACCGAAGCAGATCACCATCGCACCGAGCAACTTCAGGCTGTTGGCAAACATCATGGCCCGGCCTTTGGCAATGCTGTCTGCCATCTGGCCGACAAAGGGCGCAAGCAGAATATAAGTGGCAACAAACAGCATCTGCAGTACCGGCTGGCTCCAGTCGGGATAGAACTGGTTTTTCAGCAACGCCAGCGTGGCAAACAGCAGGGCGTTATCGCCGAACGCGGAGAAAAACTGCGCCACGATTACCGCTATCATGCCGCGCGACAGTAACGGCGCATCACGTTCTGGGATCATGCCTGGTCCTCTTCCGCCATTTTCTTCAGGGTGACATAGTCAGGTTTGCCACTGCCCAGCAGCGGCAGCTGTTTGACCACGCGGATATCGCGCGGTACGGCCAGATCCGCGGCACCCAGCGACCGGGCCGCCTTTTGCAAATCCTCACGCGCTAAGGCGCTGTCGGTAGTAAACAGCACTAATGCTTCACCCCGATTACCGTCGGGCCGCAGCGAGGCCGCGTGCTGTTTATCCGGCGACGCGCTCAGGGCGATCTGCTCGACCACTTCCAGCGAGACCATTTCCCCGGCAATTTTGGCAAAGCGCTTCGCCCGGCCCTGGATCTGGCAGAATCCGCCGTCATCAAAGCTGACGATATCGCCGGTATCGTACCAGCCCGCTTCCATCTGCCCTTCCCCGTTGTCCGCCGCCGGGGTTTCCAGTACGCCGGGATTCTCCACCCGCAGATAGCCTTTCATGATATTTGGACCACGCAGTTGCAGCCGCCCGCCCTGTTCAATGCCCGGCACGGACATCAGGCGCGAATCCATTCCCGGCAGAATACGACCTACCGTGTGCGCTTTGGCGGCCATGGGCACGTTGATGGCGACAACGGGCGCGCATTCGGTGACGCCATAGCCCTCCAGAATCCGGATGCCGTATTTTTCCATGTACAGCTGGCGCGTGTTCTCCTGCAGTTTTTCTGCCCCCGCGACCACATAGCGCAGACGGGCAAAGTCATAAGGTTGCGCAAAACGGGCGTAATTCCCCAGGAAGGTTGAAGTGCCAAACAGCACGGTACAGTTGCGGTCGTACACCAACTCAGGCACCACGCGGTAGTGCAGCGGACTGGGATACAGAAAGACCTGCGCCCCGGTCATCAGCGGCGTAAACAGCCCCACAGTCAAGCCGAAGGCATGGAACAGCGGCAACGCTGACATAAAGCGATCGCGTGGCGTAAAGTCGGCCACCGTGCGAATCTGCTCAACGTTCGCCAGCAGGCTTTTATGAGAATGCACCACGCCTTTCGGATGCCCTTCGGAGCCAGAGGTAAACAGCACCATCGCGGCATCTTCCGGCTGTTGCGTCACCTGCGCCTGACGCGGCACCAGCAAATGCGCCAGTATCCAGAGCTTATCCTGCAACGTGACGGTATCTTTCAGATCTTCCAGATAGATCCACCGCACCTCGGTCAGCGCCTGCGGCAGATGCCACAGGTTGCCTTTATCCAGGAACTGCCGCGACGTGAACACGGTCTTTACCTGTGACGCAGTCAGCGCCGCACGCAGGCCCGTTACGCCCGCAGAGTAGTTCAGCATGGCGGGCACGCGCCCACGTAATGATGCGCCCAGGATCGCCGCCGCCGTGACCGTGGCGTTGGGCAGCAGCAACCCGACGTAATCGCCAGGCTGGCTGTACCGTTCCAGAATGCGTCCAACGCCCAGCGCTTTTTTCAGCAGGCCGGTATAGCTGTCGGGTTTGAAATTCACGTCTTCGATGCACCGCTTAAACGCGCCATAGCGCTGACGGGCACTCAGAAAAGCCTCATACAGGGTTTCCCTGGGTCGCACCGCCATGCGTGCTTCCATCATAATATGGTGCAGGTGCTCACCGGCCAGCACGCGACGGTCGCGGGCGCGCTTCGCCTCGGGCATCGGAATGTGGGTGCCGGGTAAAATGCTCAGGGTAATACGGGGAAACAGGCGACGCTTGAAAACGCCCGCCAGGCGACCGAACGGCGTAAATTCTGCTCCTTCAATGCGCATCGGCACCACGGTCGCGCCGGATTTTGCTGCGACAAAGCCCGCGCCGCTGTAAATCTTCATCAGCGATCCGGTTACGGTAATGCGGCCTTCGGGGAAAATAACCACCGGGCGGCCGCTGTCGATGAGCCGCACCAGCTGCTTCAGCGCCATCGGCTTCATAGGATCGAGCGGCACAAAATCCGCATAGGGTTTTATCAGGCGTAAAAACCAGTGTTCGCTAATAGACGAGTAGATTGCAAATACTGGCTTAACGGGTAGAAACAGCGCCAGTAGCGCGCCATCCAGGAATGAGGTGTGATTGGGCGTAATCAACACTTTCTGCTTGCGCAGCTCAGCGGTATCGCCCCGCAGTTCAACCCGCCACAGCAGGCGAAAAAGCAGACGGAAAAAAGTGAATAACATGCCGGCTCCTTAGCATGGTGAAAACAGCCACTCACGATGCAGGATTTAGCGGTAATCGACAACTGATTATTGGCGGATGCGCCGGAGAAAGCTGATGCAGATCATGACAAGACCAGGCCAGATTTCAGGCAAAAAAAAACCCACGCATCTGCGTGGGTCGGTGTAATAACGACTGGCCTTGCCGGAGCAGTGCCCGTTTTCACACCCATCAATACCTCTGGGATTTCTATCCTCTCACCCTTTAGCCGGTCAGAGACAGGTGAAAAAAGAAAATGAATTCGCCGAAATGAAACGAGGTGTAAAAACATCCACACCTCGCTTACAGTTTGATTTGATTAGGATTTGTCTGAACCGTTATCCACAGGCTTACTGTAGATAGCATCGGGGGCGATATTCATGTGCTTCAGCACCGGCCCCATGATGTTGCCGAATACCGGCGCGGCCACGGAGCCACCAAAGTGATCGCCAGCGGTCGGGTGGTTAATCATAACGACCAGCGCCACCTCAGGATGGCTGGCGGGAGCAATGCCAGCGGTGTAGTTCACATAGCCGCCGTCATATTTACCGCTGCTGCCCATTTTCTCTGCTGTCCCGGTTTTGGTAGCCAGACGATAGCCGGGTACCGCCGCCTTCACCCCGGTCCCGCCCGGTAAGACGTCACTTTCCAGCATATGCACCACTTCTTTCACCGTTTCAGGATTGGCCACCTGCTTGCCCAGCACGGGTGGCGTGACCTTGGTGATCGACAGCGGACGATAAACCCCATAGGAACCCAGCGTGGCATATTCCCGGGCAATCTGAAGCGGCGTCACGCGTAAACCATAGCCGAAGGAGAAGGTCGCGCGTTCGATATCAGCCCAGCGCGTGCGGTGCAGCGGGAAGTAGCCGACGCTTTCGCCGGTTAAGCCCAGTCCGGTGGGTTTACCGAGGCCAAAGGCATAGTAGGTGTTCACCAGGGCTTCCGCAGGCATTGCCAGGGCAATATGCGAGACGCCGATGTCGCTCGATTTTTGCAGGATGCCGGTCATCGTCAGACGCGGCCAGTGCCCGACGTCACGGATCAGGTGGCCGTTCACGCGGTAAGGCGTGGTATCCAGTACAGAATCCGGTCGCACCAGGTGGCGCTCCAGCCCTTCCATCACTACCAGCGGTTTCACTGTCGAACCCGGTTCATAACTGTCGTTGATGGCGGTATTGCGCATCTGTGCCGGTGTGGCACCCTGGTAGTTGTTGGGGTTGAACGACGGATAAGAGGCCATCGCCAGAATCTCGCCGGTATCAATTTTGACCAGCACCGCCGCACCGGAGTCGGCCTTGTTGAGCAGCACGCCGTCACGCAGTTTGCTGTACAGCGTGTACTGGCTGAATTTATCAATGCTGAGCTGTACCGTCGGCGGCTGCGTCGGCGGCTGATAGCTAATCATCGAAATGATATTGCCGGCCGCATCCTGGCGATACACTTCTTTGCCCGGCTGACCCTGCAGCACTTTATCGAAGCCTTTTTCCAGGCCGTTCAGACCGTTATTGTCAGCACCGACGATGCCGATAAGCGGTGCCGAGGCTTCACTCATCGGATAGAAGCGGCTGTCGTCATAGACCTCACTGATGCCCTTCAGCTTGAGATCTTTGATGTCTTTGGCGATCCCCAGCTCCACTTTACGTCCCAGATAGAGAAAACGACGTTTAGGATTCGCGGTGATCTGTGACGCGACTTCTTCGGGCCGCATGCCCAGCGCCGCCGCCAGATAGGCCCATTTGGCGCTGGTAAAGTCGGGGTTACTTTCCAGTACGCGCTGCGGATCGGCGATCACGTCACGCGAGGGCACACTGAGTGCCAGTGCCTCACCATTGCGATCCAGTAAGGTGCCCCGGCTGGTGGGCAGCGTCACGGTACGCAGAGAGCGCTGATCCGCCTCATGCTCCAGCATCGGCTGATTCAGGAACTGCAAATCGGCCACGCGCGCCAGCAAAACGACCATGCAGGCCAATACGCCCAGACAAATCAGGCGAAAACGAAACGGGTTAAACGGGGCTTTTATCTGGTCTTTACCCAGTAATTTTTTTATCCGGGGCATAGCAATCCGCTGCGCTTAAAAAAAAGAGGTCAATCCAGCAGTTATAATCAAAGCGCGGGTGAAAACACAGGAAAACTGTGTATCAGTTCGTTATTGATCGTTTTCCTCGGGGCAAAAAAAACCTGCGTATCTACGCAGGTTGGTGTAATCAAAAAAATCAGTTGATGTTCACCCATCAATACCTCTGGGATCCTGACTGTAGCAAGCGGCGATCCCGTTCTGCCACGACAGAAACGCAACAGTTACCTGCAAAATGTAACCAGCCGTGTGATCCTTACGTATTTGTGCAAACGACATGTTTTTTGATGTCCACGAGGCAACTCATGGCGTTCGGCCCCTGGGTCAGTGACGAGGTGCCGATATCCAGCGTTAAGACATTCGGATTGCCCGCCCGATCAAACGGCTGCCAGGCGTTGCCAAAGCCGGGATCAAACCAGGCACCGGTAGAGATGATCACCACGCCCTGCTTCAGGCCGTCGGTTAAACGCACCCCAGCCAGAATCCTGCCGCGCGCATTGCTGACTTCAATCTCGTCACCATCGACAATGCCGCGCGCGTTCGCATCCTCAGGATGCATGTACAGCGTTTCATGGCCGGCGGTTTTATTGCCCTGCACGGTGGCAGTGGCATCCAGCTGACTGTGCAAGCGATCCGAGGGCTGAATGGAGATCATATGCAGTGGATAGTCCTGACTTGCCGGCGCTCCCAGCCATTCCCGCGGCTCACGCCATTCCGGGTGACCGGCCATATCCTCCAGCTGATAATCCGCAATGGTCTGGCAGAACAGCTCAATTTTGCCGCTGGCGGTCTGGATCGGATGCGCGAGGGGATCGGCGCGGAAGTCCGCCATAAAGACGTAGGGTTTACCGCCTTCGGGGATTTCAACGAAGCCGCGCTGCCAGAACGCCTCAAATTCGGGGAAAGCAATGCCGCGACGACCATGGGCGACGGCGCATTGTTGGTAAAGATGCGCGATCCACTGCATCTCGTTGCGCCCTTCCGTGAAGGTATCCCGATAGCCCAGTCGCTCGGCCAGATCCGCAAAGATATCAAAGTCGTTACGTGCCTGATGCTGGGGTTTAATCGCCTGATGCATCGCCAGCACAAAGCGATCGCGCGACGAGCCCCCGATATCATTGCGCTCCAGCGTGGTGGTTGCCGGCAGTACGATATCGGCCATCTGTGCAGCCGGTGTCCAGACGATATCCTGCACCACGACGGTATCCGGCTTTTGCCAGCCTTCCACCAGCCGGTTCAACTGCTGATGATGGTGGAACGGGTTGCCGCCCGCCCAGTGCACCATGTGAATGTCCGGGTAGTGCAGGGTTTCGCCCTGGAAGCTATAAGGCTGGCCGGGGTTAAGCAACATGTCACTGATGCGCGCCACGGGAATAGAGAGGCCCGACGGATTGGGTCCGGTACTCATCATCGGCGCGGGCCCTTCCTGGCGCGGATTGCCCACGCTGTTCATGGAGCCGTGACCAAATGAGAAGCCCGCGCCCGGCAGGCCTGGCTGTCCGAGCATGGAGGACAGCGCGATCATCATCCAGTAGGGCTGTTCGCCGCGATGAGCACGCTGGACAGAGTAGGAGCAGGTGATAAAACTGCGTTTGCCGATCAGCTGCTGCGCCAGTTGCACAATGCGCTCCGCCGGGACCGCGGTGATCCGGCTCGCCCAACCCGCCGTTTTGGCGATGCCATCGCTTTCGCCCAGCAGATAAGCACGCAGCTGCGGCCAGCCGGTGCAGTGACGGGCAAGGAAATCCTCGTCGGTCGCACCGCGCTGATAAATTTCATAACCGAGCGCCAGCATCAGCGCCACATCGGTATTCGGCCGGATCGGGATCCAGTCGGCGCGAACAAATTCAGGGCAGTCGTCGCGCATGGGGCTGATGTTGATGACGGGCGTGCCTTTCGCGGCCAGCTGTTCCAGCGCCGGTTTCAGGCTGTGCTGACCTGCGCCGCCGGAAGCCACCTGGGCATTTTTTAGCGCCAGTCCGCCAAAGGCGACAAAAATCTCGGCGTGTTCCACCACCTGCGGCCAGTCGGTGACGCGCCCGGTGAGCGGCATGTAGGTGCCCATAACATAAGGGAGGAAAAACTGCGCTGCGCCCCAGCTGTAGTTGCCTTGCTGATCGACCCCGCCGCCGCCCTGAAAATAGAAACGCCGTACCAGCGTGCGCGCATGGTTGACGCGCCCTGCCGATGACCAGCCGTAAGAGCCATTAAAAATGCCGGAGGCACCGTAGCGTTCACGAATGCGGCGATTTTCCTCAGCCACCAGATCCAGCGCCGTATCCCAGTCAACGGCGACAAAATCTTCGCGTCCACGCAAGGTGCGATCGCTGTTCTCGCGGGAGGTTAACCACGAACGCCGCACCATAGGCTGGCGGATGCGTTTATCCGAGTAGACCAGTTCAGGAATGGTGTTGAGCATGGGCGACGGATCGGCGTCGGCAAAAAAAGGTTCGCAACCGATGAGACGGTCGTTTTCGCTTACCGCGGTAAAGGCGCCCCAGTGCGCCAGATGTGGCACTTTTATTTTCATGGTCATCGCTTCGGCAGGTGTTGGGATAAGCAGCATACCATGGGCTGTGACCGTAGCAGAAGGCATCACCCATCGTCTGATTTTGCCCTGTTTGCGACCGCACTGGCATTCTGTTGGCTTGATGTACGTGCGCTTTTCCGTAACACTGGAGCGATGTGTAAACGTTTCCCCAAAATCAGGTAAACCCATGGCTACCATTAAGGATGTTGCCCGGCTGGCGGGTGTTTCTGTCGCCACGGTTTCCCGCGTGATCAACAATTCGCCTAAGGCCAGTGACAGTTCGCGCCAGGCGGTGAATCAGGCCATGGAATCGCTCCAGTACCATCCAAACGCCAATGCACGGGCGCTGGCACAGCAGTCAACCGAAACCCTGGGGCTGGTGGTGGGCGATGTATCCGACCCGTTCTTTGGCGCGATGGTGAAAGCGGTAGATGAAGTGGCAGGCCAGACAGGCAACTTTTTGCTGATTGGTAACGGTTACCATAATGAGCAAAAAGAGCGCCAGGCTATCGAACAACTGATGCGTCATCGCTGCGCGGCGCTGGTGGTTCACGCCAAGAAAATCCCCGACAGCGAGCTGGAAGTGTTGATGAAGCAGATGCCCGGCATGGTATTAGTGAATCGCCTGCTAAAGGGGTTTGAACAACGCTGTATTGCGCTTGATGACCGCTACGGTGCCTGGCTGGCCACGCGCCATCTGATTCAACTGGGCCATCAAAATATCGCGTTTATCTGTTCCACTCACACCATTTCGGATGCGGAAGACCGCCTGCAGGGCTATTACGATGCCCTGGAAGAGCACGGCCTGCCCTGCAATGACAGGCTGGTCGCCTGGGGCGAACCGGATGAAGTCGGCGGCGAGCAGGCGATGACGGAATTACTGGGACGCGGCAGAAACTTTACTGCCGTAGCCTGCTATAACGACTCCATGGCTGCCGGGGCGCTGGCGGTCTTAAGCGATAATGGCGTACAGGTTCCCGAAGCGATGTCCCTGATCGGTTTTGATGACGTGCTGGTTTCCCGCTACGTTCGCCCGCGCCTGACGACGGTGCGTTATCCCATCGTCACTATGGCGCAGCAAGCCGCCGAACTGGCGCTGGCGCTGGCTCACCACCAGCCCGTTCCTGAAGTGACCAATATGTTCAGCCCGACGTTAGTCCGCCGCCACTCGGTCAGCGGCCCGGCCACCTCGTCCTGAGTTCCTGCCTTGCCGCGACCTTTGGCGCGGCATGTGTTGATGGTGCAGGATGATACCCACCATTTTTTGCATCTTTTCTCTCTCAGTCTGTTCTGCGAAATAAGCCAGGCATTCGCGCTGCAGGAAGGCGGCAAGATGAGCCATCCCCGGGAACTTACTGTTGTCAGTGACCGTGATGGCGAACCGCAGACAATGCGCCTGCTGCGCGCAGGTCGCCAGCTTATTTGAAAGCATGGAGGAGGCGTTCAAGCGGCCGTACGAGTGCAATGACCGTCTCATCCTGCACCTGTGCCGCTGCATCCAGCTTCGCCTGCATCTGCGCCACCTCGCCCGCCCCAAAGGCCTGGTTACGTACATAGGCATCCACCATCGCCATGCCCATCACGCTCAGTGCATCAACCTGCCTGGCGCTGCCCGCCAGCGCATGGAGCGGCTGGGTGGCATTCAGTAGCGGCTGAACCTGCGAATAATTTTCGTGCCAGCGTTGTAACTGTGCACGAATCGCCGTCGCGGCGGCAGGATCGGTCCGGTCTTTAATCAGCAGGGCAACCTGCTTATCCAGCGCCCGGACGGTATCACTTTCAGCCGGTAAGACGTCCGCCAGGCGATTCAGCGGTTCAAAGTAGTTGTAATGCCCGGCCTGAAACTTGAGATGCTGACGCGTATAGTACTGTGCCGGTTCCAGCGCCTGGGCCAGCACGCGCAGCGGCTCGATATGGGTACTGTTGGCCAGCCGCATCATCTGTCGTTCCGTCTGATCGTGCTGTTGCAGGCCGACGGAGATCGTTGTCCAGCGATCCATCGCCGCCAGCCGTTGATACATGCTGTCTGGATCGGTCACGTTCTGCGCTGACCATAACCGTTCGGCCACCACAAAAGCGCGCGGCCAGAGTTTGGTATCAATGATCGTGCTGTTGACGTTTTCAGCCCACAGCGCGGCCTCGCCGCCCAGCAGGTTTTGCTGCTTCTGCCGCGCATCGGGCAGCACCGGCTGAATACCGGCTGGCACGGCATCAAGGCGTCGGCCTTCGGTGGCATAGCGTACGTTCCCCACCCGCATATACCCGCTGAGCTGGTTACCGGTCAGCGTCACCACGGGCTGGAACGGTCCCATCCACGTATCGACCTCGAACGTCAGACGATCGGGTGCCAGCCACGCAATTCCTTTCACCAGACGGCGCGACTTACCCGCGAAATCAATAAACCCGCGCCAGCCGTCACGACCTTTAATCAGCGTAAAGCTGCCCGTCACCGGACTGCCTTTTAACCGCGGCATAGAGAACGACCAGCTCTGCGCCTGGTCACCCGGCTGAATGACATCTTTGCCCTCAAGCCCCTGGGGATAGATTTCATTGCGATAGTGATAGCTGGCCGGTTGCGGCTGATCCAGATAGAACCCGGTGGAGAGAATGCCGCGATAGCCATTTTTGGCGACGGTACCCAGCGCATCCTGGCCCTGCCAGGACTGGATCAGAATGCTGTGAGGCAGATCCGGATGGGCGATCTCATCCCAGCCCACCATGTGTCGTTGATGTTTTTCGAGAATTTTTTCAAGGCGCTGATTAAAGTACGCCTGAAGCGCGTGACTGTCGGCAAGACCACGATCGTGCATAAATTGCTGAATGCGGGATGATGCCTGCCACTGGCTGGGATCGACCTCATCGCCGCCAATATGCACATACGGATCGGGAAAAATGGCGGCGACCTCCCCGATTAGCGCATCAATGACCTGGTAAACCTGCTCATTACTGGGATCCAGTAGCGGCTTAAAGACGCCCCAGCCGCGCTCCATCCGATAAGGACCGGGGGCGCTGATCAGTTCCGGCATCGCCACTGCCAGCGCAGAGGCATGTCCGGGAAAATCGAGTTCCGGCACTACGCGTACGCCACGTTCCGCCGCATACTGCACCACGTCGCGCATCTCTTCCTGGGTATAGAAAAGACCGTCGCTGGCGTTTTGTTGTAGCTGAGGATAGCGGCTGGAGGCGAAACGCCAGCCCTGATCGTCCGTCAGATGCCAGTGCAGCACGTTCATCCGTGCCGCCGCAATGCCATCAATCTGCCGCTTAATCGTTCTGACCGGCATGAAATGGCGGGCACTGTCGATCAGGATGCCGCGCCACGCAAAGCGCGGTTTATCCTGGATCGTCACCCAGGGAATGCGGGTGCCTTCAGGCGTGTTTTCAATCAGTTGCAGCAGTGTTTCCATGCCGCGCATCGCGCCAAAACGGGTAGTGGCCCGTAGCAGAACGCCGTCACTGTTGACGTTAAGCTGGTAGCTTTCATCGCTGTCTGGCTGCGGAATGGGATCGGTGACCGTTGCAATCTGCACGCGAATCGTAGGCGGGGTCACAGTCTGATCGGTGGGCAGTAAAGGCCAGCCGGTTTGTCGGGCAATGCGTGACAACCAGCGCGTTTCGGCACCGGGTAACCTGTCCCCCTCGATGCGCAAGGTGAGCTGTGGCGTCAACGTCAGCCAGCCTGCGTTGGCAGGTTGCTCTACCTGCTGTGGCCATGGCATTAACGGCAACGTGTCCGCTGCGGCAGAAAAGGACAAAGCACAACAACAGATAAGCACATTTCGGCGTAGCGACATTGGCACGGTACCCTGCAAGTCGATGGCAAAAAAGGTCGGTCACCAGAGTAATGTCATTTTGCGTGGCTGATCAAATCAGTCCGTCTGAAAAGGCGACCCCGGGGCGATTTTTTTGTCGTGCTGATTTTCTGCGCGTGTTTACGGCTTCTTTGTTTCAGGTCAAAACGAGACGAATTAATTCGCTGCAGTCACTACATGTTGAGCCTAAAATCCGAAACAACACCTATATGTAGTTAACGGAGAGAGCATGGCAACGGTGGTGATAAAGCGCGACGGATGCCGCGTAAGCTTTGATGCACAACGTATCGCAGCGGCCGTTATGGCGGCTGCGCGGGCAGCGAACGTCGACGATGCCGCATGGTGCGACGCGGTGGCCGGACAGGTTAGCGCACAACTGGTTGATCGTCAGGACGTCGACATTCAGGATATTCAGTGTGCGGTGGAAGAAACGCTGATGGCCGGACCTTATCCACAACTGGCACGGGCTTATATTGCCTATCGTCACGATCGTGACGTCGAGCGCGAACGCCGCAGCCAGCTGCATCATGCCATCCGTGGCCTGGTCGATCAGACCAATGCCGCCCTGCTTCATGAAAATGCCAATAAAGACAGCAAAGTGATCCCGACCCAACGCGATTTGCTGGCCGGGATTGTGGCGAAACATTACGCCCAGCAGCAAATCCTGCCTCGTGATGTGGTTCAGGCGCATGAGCGCGGCGAGATCCATTATCACGATCTCGATTACTCGCCTTTCTTCCCCATGTTTAACTGCATGCTGATCGATTTGAAAGGCATGCTGACCAACGGTTTTAAAATGGGTAACGCGGAGATCGAGCCGCCCAGGTCGATTGCTACCGCCACTGCGGTGACCGCGCAAATCATTGCCCAGGTTGCCAGCCATATCTATGGCGGAACCACGCTGAATCGAATTGACGAGGTGCTGGCACCCTATGTTGAAAAAAGTTTTGCCCGGCATAAAGAGGTAGCGCAGCACTGGGATATCCCGCAGGCGGAAGCCTATGCCCGCCAGCGTACCGAAAAAGAGTGTTATGACGCCTTTCAGTCGCTGGAATATGAGGTGAACACGCTGCATACGGCAAATGGTCAGACACCGTTTGTCACGTTTGGGTTCGGGTTGGGGACAAGCTGGGCCGCCCGTCTGGTGCAGACATCCATCTTGCGTAACCGCCTGGCAGGACTGGGTAAAAATCGCAAAACGGCCGTCTTCCCGAAGCTGGTGTTTGCGATTCGGGAAGGCGTTAACCGTCGTCCCGGCGATGTGAACTATGACATTAAGCAACTGGCGCTGGCCTGTGCCAGCAAACGAATGTATCCCGATATTCTCAATTATGATCAGGTCGTTAAGGTTACCGGCTCCTTTAAAACGCCGATGGGCTGTCGCAGTTTTCTGGGCGTTTACGAAGAAAATGGCGAGCAGATTCATGAAGGGCGCAACAATATCGGCGTCATCAGTCTGAATCTGCCACGTATCGCGCTGGAAGCACGGGGTGATGAGGCGCGTTTCTGGGCGTTACTGGATGACAGGCTGATGCTGGCGAAACGGGCATTGATGACGCGTGTTGCCCGGCTGGAAAAAACCAAAGCCCGGGTTGCGCCCATTCTTTATATGGAAGGTGCCTGCGGCGTGCGTTTGCAGGCAGACGATGAGGTGGGGTCGATTTTCCGCAATGGCCGCGCCTCCTTGTCTCTCGGTTTCATCGGCTTGCACGAAACACTGAATGCACTGAGCGGCGCCTCAGTCCATCCTTTTGATGATGCAACCTTGCGCGCCAAAGGCGTGGCCATCGTGGCACGTCTGCGCGCGGTGACCGACGCCTGGAAAGCGGAAACGGGCTATGGCTTTAGCCTCTACAGTACCCCCAGCGAAAACTTATGTGACCGTTTCTGCCGTCTGGATGCGGCTGAATTTGGTGTGATAAAAGGCGTGACCGACAAAGGTTATTACACCAACAGCTTCCATCTGGACGTTGAGAAGAAGGTGAATCCTTACGAAAAAATCGATTTTGAAGCCCCCTATCCGCCACTCTCCAATGGCGGTTTTATCTGTTACGGCGAATATCCCAATGTGCAGCAAAACCTTAAGGCGCTGGAAGACGTCTGGGATTACAGCTACGACCGCGTGCCTTACTACGGCACCAACACGCCAATTGACGAATGTTACGACTGTGGCTTCAACGGGGAATTCACCTGTACCAGCCGCGGATTTACCTGCCCGAACTGCGGCAATCACGATCCTGCACGGGTTTCGGTCACACGGCGGGTTTGTGGCTATCTGGGCAGTCCGGACGCGCGCCCGTTTAATGCGGGAAAACAACAGGAAGTGCAGCGTCGGGTGAAACATCTTAATAGCGGCCAGCTGGAATGATGCGCATCCATCGTTACTACGATGTCGATATCGTGAACGGCCCCGGCACCCGCTGTACGCTGTTTGTCTCTGGCTGCGAGCACCAGTGCCGCGGCTGTTACAATCAACGTACCTGGCGGCTGGATTCCGGGGTGCCGTTTACCCTGGCGATGGAAGAACAACTGCTGGCCGATCTGAACGACACGCGCATCCCACGACAGGGCTTATCGTTAAGCGGCGGCGATCCCCTGCATCCACAGAATGTGCCGCATATTCGTCGTCTGGTGAAACGCGTCAAACAGACCTGCCCGGGCAAAGATATCTGGCTATGGACCGGCTATGAAATGGCGTCACTGACGTCCGCGCAGCGTGAAGTGCTGCCCTGGATTGACGTTCTGATCGACGGGCGCTTTGAAGAGGCCGAAAAAGACGCCACCCTCTTATGGCGCGGCAGTCGTAATCAGCACATCTGGTATTTACGCTGAAGAGCGGGGTATCGCCCCGGATTCAATGAGGGTGACGCCGGCTTTATCCATGAAGGCCTGCTGATGCAGACAGCGGGCCACATCCTGTGCTGACACTGCACGCCAGTTGCCGGGCAACCAGGAAAACAACGGTGCCATCAGGCTTTCTCCGCGGCGTTTCTCTTTTCTTTCACCGAGCAATAAAGATGGCCGGACGAAAACCAGGCGTGCCCAGTTCTGGTGGCGCAGCGTATTCTCCATCTCACCTTTTACGCGGCTGTATAAAAAGGGCGAATGGCGATGCGCGCCGTGCGCACTCACCACCAGCATCTGCGTGGCACCCAGTCGTAAGCCATTCAATGCGGTGTCCACCACCAGCGTGTAATCCACATGAATAAAGGCCGCTTTACTGCCTGCCTGTTTGCGCGTGGTGCCCAGGCAGCAAAATACCGTGGTCAGTGGCCCATCCAGGGGCTGAAGCACATCGGTCAGATCGTCCTCAACCGGATTGATCACCTTGTTCATAACAGGCAACGCGCGGCGCGTCGGGGCGATAATCTCATCGATGCGAGGATCATCAACCAGTAAACGCAGCAGATATGACCCGACTAATCCGGTTGCGCCGGTCACTAATACGCGATTCATCTCAGAATTGTCCCTGTTTCATCACCAGCCGTGCAAAATCTGGTCAATGTGCGCCGTCTGGCTTGCTTTCCTGATGTCGGCAGCCAGGCTTAATGCGTATCAGGATAGCGCATTAAGCGCCTAACATGCCTACAGGAGGGTAAAGATGAGCACCAAAATTGCGGTATTGATCACCGATGAATTTGAAGACTCTGAGTTTACCTCGCCAGCGGAAGTGTATAAACGTGCTGGCTACGAGGTGGTGACCATTGAGGAGCAGGCGGGTAAAACCGTTAAAGGCAAACAGGGTGATGCTGAAGTGAAGATTGACCGCAGCATCGACGATGTCAGTGCGGCTGAGTTTGACGCGCTACTGCTGCCTGGCGGCCATTCACCTGACGCCCTGCGCGGCGACGACCGCTTCGTCGCTTTCACCAAAGACTTCGTGGCAAGCGGCAAACCGGTGTTTGCGATCTGCCACGGGCCACAGTTGCTGATCAGTGCCAATGGCGTCCGCGGCCGAAAAATGACCAGCGTAAAAGCCATTGCGGTCGACCTGATTAATGCCGGGGCTGATTTCCGCGATGAAGAAGTGGTGGTGGACAGTGACAAGCTGGTAACCAGCCGCACGCCGGCTGACCTGCCTGCTTTTAACCGTGAGTCCCTGCGCATTCTGGAAGCGCTGTAACGCGTTGGCGCCCTTTTCCGTCAGGGATCAGGGCGCACTACTCTTCCCGCAGCCAGGCAATCTTTTTGCCAAATCCCAGCGCGTTATCGGTCATTTTCAGCTCATCGAGCGTGATTTCCCACAGCGGAGAAGACACGCTGCGTGACATCGGGAAACGGCGCTGATAGGCATGGCGAGCTTCAACCGCCTCCTCCTCACGCAGTTGCCTGATGCGTCCACGATACTGCACCCCTTTTATCAGTAAGACCGTTTTCGGCTGACCATTGATCGTTCCGGCCACGTGAGGATTTTTGCTGGCCAGAAGGCCATGGCGTGTATCCGGTTCCGTCATCAGCCAGAATGCCATACGTGCCTCATCAAACACGTAGTAACAGTTTGCACACCACAGTTCATTTCCGGCACTGCAGCACAGTGACAGGACATGTTGCTTCTTCAGGTAGCGAATAAGATGGGAAAGATCAGACACAATCAACTCCGGATAAGGGCAACGGATAGCGCACGATGGGGAAGCGCGTTACACTGCCGGGCAGGCATTTCTGGGACAGATTATGAGTCAGCACTGGCAACTTTACCTGATAAAAACGGCCGCCGGTCTGTTATATACCGGCATCACGACCGACGTCACGCGCCGCCTTGCGCAACATGAGTGTGGTCGTGGAGCCCGGGCCCTGCGCGGAAAAGGCCCACTGGCGCTGGTTTATGCCTGCGCGGCAGGTGACCGCGCGCAGGCATCCAGGCTGGAATATCAGGTCAAGCAACTTCCCCGGCAACGCAAACTGCAACTGGTTGCCGAGCAACCGCAGAGTCTCGAAACCTGGCTTAGCGCAGTGCGTTAAAGGGGGCTGAATACTCAATGCGCCCTTCTGCGTCGTCGAAGGCATTATCGGCCAGACGGTAAACCTGGAAAGCGGCTTCACTGTCCGGCCAGCGACAGTGCAATCCCCGGCGCGCCGCAGGTTCAAATCCCAGCGGATGAAACAGCGCAGGCTCGCCAAGTACGACTACCGCGCTGTAACCAAACTCATTGAGCGTATCCAGACCTTCGTAAATGAGGCGTTTCGCAATGCCCTGTCCCCGTAAAGGTTCATCAACGGCCAGCGGCGCAAGGCCGACCCAGCCGCGATCCTCGCCCTGCATCGTGACCGGACTAAAGGCAGCATAACCCAGCACTTGTCCTTCATCATCGGTTGCCACGACGCCAAGCGTTAACAGGCCATCTTCGCGCAGTGCCTGTGTCAGTTCCGCCTCGGCCGATGTAGGGAAACAACGTCGGAGCAGTGCATCGATTCCGGCGGCGTCAACGCCAATTTCCGTTCGTATTAACATGAAACACCTGCGCGTGCCTGTGCGGCGTTCGCGTCCTGTTGCATCGTTGTTTCCACAATTGCAGCCATGTGCTGAATGGCGGTACGTAACCCTACGGGCATGGTGTCGAGTTCTATTGCATCCATTACGTTCTTAACCTCCAGTCCCAGTTCAGTATCCCCTTCAATCAGCAATCGACGCTGAAAGAAAAGCATATCAGGATCCGCTTTACGCGCGGCTACCAGCAACAAATCATTGGCATTGCCCCGGAACCAGACATCTGCTTCGGCATGCTGCAACACCTTCAGTCGGCCATCCTCTAGCGTGGTCATCCAGGTGAGATGCATATCAAGGATCTCAATGCCTAAAAAGCGTCCCTGAAGGAAGTCTAACTCACCTTCAGCCAAAACATGACGAAATTGCCAGTTTAAGAGTTGCTGCAAGAGGGGCTTCTTCAAGGTAAACGGGGCAATCTTCGCCGGTAAACCAATAATTTTAGGACCATTTTTCACTAAACTGGCTGAAAACCGCTGAAGCACGCTCGTCACTCCTGTTAAAAAAATTTTAGCTATATTGCCACAGACACCGGTTATCGCCGTCGGTGAGATCAATAAAACCAACAGCTGACCGATTAAAAATACGCCAGCCTCACGCATCAAAACGGCTTTCACTGCCCCAAATCAAGATTTGCGCAACGCGGCATGACTAGACTCGGGCTCCATCTGTATGTCGAGAGGATTGGGTATGGAGTTGCTGTGTCCGGCCGGGAGCCTGCCAGCCCTGCGCGCCGCCGTTGAGAATGGGGCCGATGCGGTCTATGTCGGGCTAAAAGACGATACCAATGCGCGTCATTTTGCCGGGCTAAACTTTACGGATAAGAAATTACGTGAAGCAGCCTGTTACTTACATCAGCATCGTCGCAAACTGCACGTTGCCATTAATACCTTTGCACACCCTGATAGCGTGTATCGCTGGCAGCAGGCCATTGATGTGGCGGCGGACTGTGGAGCGGATGCGCTGATACTGGCCGATATCGCCACGCTGGCCTATGCCCGCGAACGCTATCCACACATAGAGCGACATTTGTCCGTTCAGGCCTCGGCCACCAATCTGGAAGCCATCCGTTTTTATCACAGTCATTTCACTTTGCATCGCGTAGTGCTGCCCCGTGTTTTATCCCTCCATCAGGTAAAACAACTGGCGCGCAGTACGCCAGTCCCGCTGGAAGTATTTGCCTTTGGCAGCCTGTGTATTATGGCCGAAGGTCGCTGCTATCTGTCCTCCTGGCTCACAGGGGAATCGCCAAACAGCAAAGGCGCCTGCTCGCCGGCGAAGTTTGTGCGCTGGCAGCAAACGCCTGCCGGGATGGAGGTGCGCCTGAATGACGTATTGGTTGACCGTTACGGTGCGGATGAAAGCGCGGGTTATCCCACCCTGTGTAAAGGGCGTTACGAGATTGACGAACAGCGCTACCACGTGCTGGAAGAACCCACCAGCCTGAATACCCTGGAACTGCTGCCTGAGCTGCTGCGGGCGGGCATTGCCTCAGTGAAGATTGAAGGCCGTCAACGCAGCCCCGCCTATATTTCTGAGGTGGCGCGCGTCTGGCGTCAGGCGATCAATCGCTGTCAGGCCGCGCCGGATAGCTTTGACGTCAGCGAGAAATGGATGCAGACATTAGGGGCGCTGTCTGAAGGAACGCAAACCACGTTAGGTGCTTACCATCGTGACTGGCAATAAGGAGACAGAATGAAATATTCCCTTGGCCCGGTGCTGTGGTACTGGCCTGGCGACACACTGCAACACTTTTACCACCTCGCCGCCCAAAGCAGTGCCGACATCATTTACCTGGGCGAAACCGTATGCAGCAAGCGCCGCGCAACCTCGTTTGCCGCCTGGATGGATTTAGCGCGTGAGCTGGCTGCCAGCGGCAAGCAGGTTGTCGTGAGCACGCTGGCGCTGCTGCAATCCCCATCCGAACTGAAAGAGTTACAGCGTTATGTCGAAAATGGCGAGTTTCTTATCGAGGCCAACGACATGGGGACGGTCAACATGGCGGCGGAGCGCAAGCTGCCCTTTGTCGCCGGTCCTACCCTGAACTTTTATAACGCTGACACATTACATCTGCTGGTGAAAGAAGGTATGACGCGCTGGTGCCTGCCCGTTGAAATGCCACGAGACTGGTTGTTACCTCTGCTGGCGCAGTGCGAAACGCGCGGTATTCGCGAACAGTTTGAAGTGGAGGTGCTGGGCTATGGGCATTTACCGCTAGCCCTGTCAGCGCGATGCTTTACGGCCCGCTCGGAGAATCGTGCTAAAGATGACTGCGAAACCTGCTGCCGTCATTATCCGAACGGACGCAGGGTGCTTTCGCAGGAGCGACAACAGGTTTTCGTTCTGAACGGTATTCAGACGCTGAGTGGCTACTGTTACAACCTGGGCAACGATCTGGTAAGCATGCACAACTGTGTCGATATCGTGCGACTTTCACCACAAAGCGAGGAAACCTTAAGCCTTGTTGACCGTTTTCGCGACAACGAAGCGGGCCAGGCCCCGTTAGCGATCGAGAAAAACCGGGACTGCAATGGCTACTGGCGTAAACTGCCGGGGATGGTTTTACAGACCACCGACTGAAACGCACATACAGGCAACAGAGAGTGGGCGTAAAGCGTTTTAATATAGCGAATGTTGCGCAATACTTAATAGTGCAGGGTATGAAACCTGCGCTATAACCTCTGGAGTACCCATGTCTGAGAAAAAAAACGTTCGCCTCTCTGTACTCGATCTTGCCCCTGTTCCTCAGGGCGCTACGCCACGTGATGCGTTTCAGAATTCACTTGCGCTGGCACGTCAGGCCGAAGCCCTGGGATTTGAACGTTACTGGTTAGCTGAGCACCATAATATGACCGGCATCGCCAGCGCCGCCACAGCCGTGTTAATCGGCTATCTGGCCGCAAACACTACGACGCTGCGTCTGGGCTCTGGCGGCATTATGTTGCCCAATCACGCGCCGCTGGTGATCGCAGAACAGTTCGGCACCCTGGCGTCGCTGTATCCCGATCGCATCGATCTGGGATTAGGCCGTGCGCCAGGATCGGATCAGCGCACGATGCTGGCTTTACGTCGCAACCTGTCAGGCATGCAGGCCGATACGTTTCCGGATGATGTGGCCGAGCTGATTCACTGGTTTGATGCAGAAGCTGGCGCGCAGCCGCCTGTTCAGCCGGTACCTGGTTTAGGGATGAAAATTCCCGTCTGGTTACTGGGTTCCAGCCTGTACAGCGCCCAGCTCTCGGCCAAAATGGGGCTGCCTTTTGCGTTTGCCTCGCATTTCGCACCGGACCAGCTGTTTCAGGCTCTGCATGTTTATCGTGAAAACTTTACACCGTCAGCGCGCCTTGCTGAACCTTATGCTACCGTCTGCATTAACATCGTGGCGGCGGACACGGAAAGCGACGCCCGTTTTCTGTTTACCTCAATGCAGCAGCAGTTTATTAATTTGCGTCGCGGCAAGCCCGGTCCGTTACCTGCCCCGGTGCAGAATATGGACAGCCTCTGGTCGCCGTCAGAACAGTATGGCGTCCAGCAGGCTCTGAGCATGTCGCTGGTCGGGGACGTGGATAAAGTGCGTCACGGTCTGGCCTCGCTGCTGCGTGAAACGCAGGCCGATGAGATCATGGTTAACGGTCAGATTTACGATACCGATGCACGTCTGCACTCCTTTAAGCTGGCGATGGAGGCGGCACGCGGGCTGTAAACGCCTCGTTCTGTTTCGCGCCAGGTAAAAGGCAAAGACAAAAAGGGAAGCCTGCTGGCTTCCCTTTACTTATCTTGCTTCCCCGCTGTCTCAGCCGGTCTGCCCTGACAGGGATTTACCGCAAGGGCAAAAAAAAGGGAAGCCCGCAGGCTTCCCTTTTTATCATGCGAAATCGTCTCGCTTATGCGTCACGACGACGAGGTGCAGCAGCACCGTCTTCACGACGTGGACCACGACCGCCTTCACGGTTAAAGCTGCGTCCACCTTCACGACCACCTTCACGGCGCTCAGAAGAGAAACGACGGCCCTGACCTTCAGGACGAGGACCACGACGCTCGCCAGAACCTGAACGACGCTCACCACGGCCACCTTCATGCGGCTGTGCATCACCCAGCAATTGCATATTCATCGGCTTGTTGAGAATACGCGTACGGGTAAAGTGCTGCAGGACATCGCCCGGCATGCCTTTCGGCAGTTCGATCGTCGAGTGCGTACCAAACAGTTTGATGTTACCGATGTAACGGCTGCTGATGTCGCCTTCGTTAGCAATCGCGCCAACGATGTGACGAACTTCAACACCGTCATCACGGCCCACTTCAATGCGATACAGCTGCATGTCGCCAACATCGCGACGCTCACGACGTGGACGATCGCCATCACGGCTGTCACGTGGACCACGGCTGTCGCGACGATCATCACGCTCACGGAATTCGCGGCGCGGAGGACGCGGTGCGTCAGCAGGTACGATCAGCGGACGCTCACCCTGTGCCATTTTCAGCAGGGCGGCAGCCAGCGTTTCGATATCCAGCTCTTCTTCAGGCTGCATTTTGGTCAGCAGTGCACGGTACTGTTCCAGATCGCTGCTTTCCAGTTGCTGCTGAACTTTCGCGGCAAACTTAGCCAGACGACGCTGACCCAGCAGCTCTGCGTTTGGCAGCTCAACTTCCGGAATAGTCAGCTTCATGGTGCGTTCGATGTTGCGCAGCAGACGACGCTCGCGGTTCTCAACGAACAGCAGTGCGCGACCCGCACGACCCGCACGACCCGTACGGCCAATGCGGTGAACGTAAGATTCGGCGTCCATCGGGATATCGTAGTTAACAACCAGGCTGATACGCTCAACGTCCAGGCCACGAGCCGCAACGTCAGTCGCGATCAGGATGTCCAGACGACCATCTTTCAAACGCTCCAGCGTCTGCTCACGCAGGGCCTGGTTCATATCACCGTTCAGGGCCGCGCTGTTGTAACCGCTACGCTCCAGCGCTTCAGCGACTTCCAGAGTGGCATTTTTGGTACGAACGAAGATGATCGCCGCATCAAAATCTTCTGCTTCCAGGAAGCGAACCAGTGCATCGGTTTTACGGCCGTAAGCCGTCCAGTAGCTCTGGCTGATGTCAGGACGCGTTGTCAGGCTCGACTGAATACGCACTTCCTGCGGATCTTTCATGAAACGCTTGGTGATGCGACGAATCGCTTCTGGCATGGTGGCAGAGAACAGCGCGGTCTGATGACCTTCGGGGATCTGCGCCATGATGGTTTCAACGTCTTCGATGAAGCCCATACGTAACATTTCATCTGCTTCGTCCAGCACCAGACCACGCAGATTAGACAGATCTAACGTGCCACGCTTCAGGTGATCCAGCAGACGACCTGGGGTTCCCACAACAACCTGGGGTCCCTGGCGCAGAGCACGCAGCTGCACGTCATAACGCTGGCCGCCGTAAAGGGCAACTACGTTCAGACCGCGCATGTGCTTAGAGAATTCGGTCATCGCTTCAGCAACCTGAACCGCCAGTTCGCGGGTCGGAGCCAGCACCAAAATTTGCGGTGCTTTAATAGTCGGATCAATGTTGTTTAACAGCGGCAGAGAGAACGCTGCCGTTTTACCACTCCCGGTCTGCGCCATGCCTAACACGTCACGGCCCGCCAACAGGTGAGGAATACACTCAGCCTGGATTGGGGATGGCTTTACGTAGCCCATGCCGTTCAGTGATTCAAGGATGTCGGCGTTCAGGCCAAGGTCTGCAAAAGTGGTTTGAATATCAGTCATGTAGTACACGTGCCTCGTTGATTGCGGCGGCCAGTCTACATAACTCGTCGTGAAAACTTTCAGTCATTTTCATCAAAAAGTGTGAACCGGCTCAAATTAGAAGTTTTGACGAACAGAAAAGCCCTCATCCCTGAAGATGATGACTTGACAGGTTTACAGGCAAAAAAGTTCGTCAGCTATTGCTGGTCAGATTCTGATAAATCGTCTTGTGCCTGGCCGAGTAGCGCCAGTTCCAACAATGCGTATCGGTGTTCAACAAAGTTATTCACGTTGTTGGCGACCGCCAGTTTGAACAACGCTTCTGCGTTGTCCTTCTCCCCCAGACTTAGGTAATACTTACCTAAATAGAAGTTGGTTTCACTGAGATGTTCAGCGAGCGAGGTGTTATCCGTTGCGTCCGCCTTGAGACGTTCCATCAGTGTTGCTTCGCTGATGTCGCCCAGGTAGAACTCGACAATATTCCATCCCCATTGGTCCTTAACCGCTTTGTCGTAACGCTGTTTAAGCGCCACTTTTGCTTTGGCTGCGTCCATCTTGCTTTCAACAAGATAGAGCCACAAGCTACGGAAAGGATCGTTAGGATCGTCTTGATAAAACGCCAGCAGATCATCTTGCGCTAACTTGTATCGACCACCGTAATAGAGGGCGATACCACGATTTAAATGCGCATAGTTGTAAGTTGGATCAAGCTCAAGTACAGAATCAAACGCTTCATAGGCGGCATCATAGTTGCCCGCCTGCGTTAAGTATATACCAAGATAGTTAAACACTTCTGGCATATCAGGTCTTATAGACAGCGCTTGCGAAAAATCGTTCCGCGCTAATGCCCTCAGACCCAAACTATCATACAACACTCCGCGCTCATATAACAGCTGTGCGCGTTCATCATCGGTAAGGGCTCGACTGGCAAGAATTTGTTCCATGCGAGCCAGAATCACTTCCTGCTGCAGTGTGGGCTGTAAAGGTACTGCAAGAACTTCGTTCTTACGCCAATTGGAGTTGCTGCATCCTGCCAGCGTCAAAGCTGTCGCAACAAAACACCAGCGCAAAAAAGGCTTCATTTCCCACTCCCGAATACAAACATTGGGACAACCGTCCTGTTATCCGCCTGCTGTGCACAAGGATTCCTGCCCTCGCGATGACACAAAAGCCTCCCCCTGCCAGGCAAGGAGAGGCAAATCAGGAAAGACTTATTCAGCGTCAGGTGCGCTCTCAGCTGCAACAGCCTCAGGCTTGGTTTCTGTCGCTTCTTTGATGCTCAGACGAACACGGCCCTGGCGATCCACTTCCATCACCTTCACCGGTACTTCCTGACCCATCTGCAGATAATCCGTCACTTTCTCAACGCGCTTATCAGCGATTTGTGAAATGTGCACCAGGCCTTCTTTACCGCCGCCGATAGCAACGAAAGCACCGAAATCGACAATGCGCGTGACTTTACCGCTGTAAATGCGGCCCACTTCGATTTCAGCGGTGATCTCTTCGATGCGACGAATCGCTTCTTTCGCTTTCAGGCCATCAGTTGCCGCGATTTTCACCGTACCGTCATCTTCGATTTCGATGGTGGTGCCGGTTTCTTCGGTCAGCGCACGGATAACAGAACCGCCTTTACCGATCACATCTTTGATCTTATCTGAACTGATCTTGATGGTGTAAATGCGCGGTGCGAACTCAGAGATTTCCTGACGCGGCGTGCTGATAGCCTGCTCCATCACGCCCAGAATGTGCAGACGTGCACCTTTGGCCTGATTCAGCGCTACCTGCATGATCTCGCGGGTGATGCCTTCAATTTTGATGTCCATCTGCAGCGCGGTGATACCGTCACGGCTACCCGCCACTTTGAAGTCCATATCACCCAGGTGATCTTCATCACCCAGAATGTCAGACAGAACAACAAATTTGTCGTCTTCTTTTACCAGGCCCATCGCGATACCGGCAACAGACGCTTTAATAGGTACGCCCGCGTCCATCAGCGCCAGAGAAGCACCACAGACGGAAGCCATAGAAGATGAACCGTTTGATTCAGTGATTTCAGACACGACACGAACGGTGTAAGGGAAATCTTCCACTTTTGGCATTACGGCCAACACGCCGCGCTTCGCCAGACGACCGTGACCAATTTCACGACGCTTAGGCGAGCCCACCATACCGGTTTCACCTACTGAGTAGGGAGGGAAGTTGTAGTGGAACAGGAAGCTGTCGGTACGCTCACCCATCAGTTCATCCAGGTTCTGCGCATCGCGGGTGGTACCCAGCGTTGCGGTCACCAGCGCCTGTGTTTCACCACGGGTGAACAGAGCTGAACCATGGGTACGCGGCAGTACGCCGGTCCGCACGTCCAGACCACGAATCATGTCTTTTTCACGGCCATCGATACGCGGCTCGCCGTTCAGAATACGGGTACGAACAACCGTCTTCTCCAGGCTGTGCACGATATCACCGATTTCAGCCGCATCCAGGGATTCGTCTTCCGCCAGCAGCGCCGCGATGGTTTCGTCTTTGATGGCGTCAACTTGGGCATAACGCGCTTGCTTGTCAGTGATACGGTACGCATCGCTGATACGCGCTTCAGCCAGGGCCGCGACACGTGAAATCAGTGCAGTATTGGCCGCTTCTGGCTGCCAG
The DNA here is from genome assembly GCF_041955125.1 of Pantoea sp. BR_17. Taxonomy (NCBI): domain Bacteria; kingdom Pseudomonadati; phylum Pseudomonadota; class Gammaproteobacteria; order Enterobacterales; family Erwiniaceae; genus Pantoea; species Pantoea sp. BR_17. Next base: position 400,423 of record NZ_JAVAXT010000002.1, read on the forward strand.
TCCCAACGCGGCTTGCCCGCTTCAGCGACCAGTGCATTAATGTTTTCAATCACCACCTGCTGCTGATCGTGGCCGAACACCACAGCACCCAGCATTTGTTCTTCAGACAGGATTTCTGCTTCAGATTCCACCATCAGAACGGCGTTCTGCGTACCAGCAACCACCAGATCCAGACGTGACGTTTTCAGTTCGTCAGCCGTTGGGTTCAGTACGTACTGGTCATTGATATAACCCACACGCGCCGCACCGATTGGGCCATTGAAAGGCAGACCCGACAGCGCCAGCGCGGCAGAGGCACCGATCATCGCAACGATGTCTGGGTGAACCTGTGGGTTGACCGAAACAACGGTCGCAATCACCTGAACTTCGTTAACGAACCCTTCCGGGAACAGAGGACGCACCGGACGGTCAATCAGACGTGAAATCAGCGTTTCACCTTCGCTTGGACGACCTTCGCGACGGAAGAAGCTGCCCGGGATACGACCAGCAGCGTAAGTACGCTCCTGATAGTTAACGGTCAGTGGGAAGAAGTCCTGGCCTGGTTTGGTTTTTTTCTGGCCAACAACGGTGACAAAAACAGCGGTGTCATCCATGCTCACCATAACGGCGGCAGTCGCCTGGCGAGCCATCATGCCGGTTTCCAGCGTGACGGTATGTTGACCATATTGGAATTTGCGTACGATCGGATTAAGCAAAATCAAAGTCCTTAACATCGGGGCAGTGCTATCTTGAGCCTGCCATTAATTACCGATCTCCGTTGCATCCTCGCGACTAATGACAACCCTTAACCGCCCCTGCGGTAAAGCCTCTCATTAGCCGCGCGAACCTCTGCAAACAAAGATCACACCCAACAACAATACATGAGTTTGCTCAGGATTGCTGCGCATTGCTCGAAAAAAGGGGCCATAAAGGCCCCCTTTTCATGAAACTCGCACAAATCTGATCGCCAAAGGGGTTTTAGCACACATTTGTGGCATCCCAGACGATCCGATTTTAAGACTTAGCGACGCAGACCGAGGCTTTCGATCAGGCTGCTGTAGCGTGCAACGTCTTTACGCTTCAGGTAGTCCAGCAGCTTACGACGCTGAGATACCATGCGCAGCAGACCGCGGCGGCTGTGGTGGTCTTTTTTGTGCTCAGAGAAGTGGCCCTGCAGATGGCTGATCTGCGCGGTCAACAGTGCAACCTGAACTTCAGTTGAACCGCTGTCGTTAGCACCACGACCATATTTAGCAACGATCTCTGCTTTAGCTTCTACGCTTAGAGACATAATAAACTCCAGTTAAATGAATGTATGGGCGCCGATCTCTAATTCAGCATCCCGCTTTAAAGCCGCGCTATTCTACTCTTCGCCAGAAGGCAACGCAAATGCCCTTAATGAAAAGCGCACAACTTAATTCTGATACTCAACCACTAAACGGCGTGGAGCAATCCGGCCATCGTCGGCCACTTCTGCCATACCGATAAACTTGCGAGTTTCACCTTCGGTGACGCGAACCAGCCCCTGGTCAGGTGCCTGACTTGCATGCACCGGCTGGCCCTGTTTAAAGTAGGCCGCCACATCCTCTGACAGGTTGACCGCAGGAAAATCCGCAGCCGGACTGTCCATGGGCAGCAGCAGAGGATCGAGCTGTAACGCCAGATCGTCGCCTGAGGCGTTCGCCTCTGCCTGCAACGCCTGAAGCTGCTCCAGCGTGACCATTCTTTCGAAGGGATAGCGTGCTACCTGCAAACGACGCAGCATAATGACATGCGCACCGCAGCCCAGCTTTTCACCCAAATCGTCAATAATGGTACGGATGTAGGTACCTTTAGAGCAGTGAATTTCCAGCTCAAGCTCACTGCCCTGCCAGCGAATAAACTGCAAGTCATACACGGTGATCGGCCGGGGCTCACGTTCGATAGTGATGCCTTCGCGGGCATATTCATACAGTTTCCGGCCCTGATGTTTCAATGCTGAAAACATCGACGGCACCTGCATAATGTCACCACGAAAACTGTCCAGTGCGGTATCCAGATCGGCCTGGGTAAAGGTCACGGGACGGGTTTGTACCCGGTTCCCGTCCGCATCGGAGGTATCGGTACGTTCACCTAACCGGGCAATCACGCGATAACGCTTATCGGAATCCAGCAGATACTGCGAGAACTTGGTGGCTTCACCCAGACAGATCGGCAACATGCCGGTTGCCAGCGGATCAAGTGCACCGGTGTGTCCTGCACGGTTAGCGTTAAAAATGCGTTTCACCTTCTGCAGAACATCGTTAGACGACATGCCTTGTGGCTTATCCAGCAACAAAACGCCATGGACGTCGCGACCGCGACGACGAGGACGACTCATTACGCCTCCTCGTCATCATCCGTGGTTTCTGGACCACGACGCTCAACGTCTTTTTTCACCACGTTAGTCACGAGGTTGGACATGCGCATCCCTTCAATCAACGAGTTATCGTAGAAGAAGGTCAGTTCAGGCACGATACGCAGGCGCATGGCTTTACCCAGCAGCGTACGGATATAACCCGAGGCTTCTTTCAACGCTTTCAGGCCATTTTTTACGGCTTCTTCATCTTGATCGTTGAGGAATGTCACAAACACTTTGGCGTAAGCGAGGTCACGTGATACCTCAACACCCGAAACGGTCACCATCATGCCAAGGCGTGGATCTTTAATCTCACGCTGCAGAATCATCGCAATCTCTTTTTGCAGCTCCTGTGATACACGCTGCGGACGGCCAAATTCTTTCGCCATTTTTATTTCTCCCAAATAATTCGGGAGGCCAGCGGCCTCCCAAATTGCATCATCAACGCCAGGACTTAAGCGATGGTGCGTTTAACTTCAATCACTTCGAAGACTTCGATCATATCGCCGACACGAACGTCATTATAGTTCTTCACGCCGATACCGCACTCCATGCCGTTACGCACTTCGTTAACGTCATCTTTAAAGCGACGCAGTGATTCAAGCTCACCTTCGTAGATCACCACGTTATCGCGCAGGACGCGGATTGGGTTGTGACGCTTGATGTTACCTTCCGTCACCATACAACCTGCGATAGCACCAAATTTCGGTGATTTGAACACGTCACGCACTTCAGCCAGACCGATGATCTGCTGTTTGTACTCTGGTGCCAGCATACCGCTCATTGCGGCTTTCACTTCGTCAATCAGGTTATAGATGACGGAGTAGTAACGCAGATCCAGGCTTTCAGCGTCGATGACGCGACGCGCAGATGCGTCAGCACGGACGTTAAAGCCAAGGATAATCGCGTTAGATGCGGCTGCCAGCGTCGCGTCGGTTTCGGTGATACCACCTACGCCTGAACCCACAATCTTCACCTTCACTTCGTCGGTGGAGAGTTTGAGCAGGGAGTCGGAGATCGCTTCCACAGAGCCCTGAACGTCGGCTTTCAGCACGATGTTCAGTTCAGATACTTCGCCTTCGGTCATGTTAGCAAACATGTTTTCCAGCTTAGATTTCTGCTGACGTGCCAGTTTCACTTCGCGGAATTTGCCCTGACGATACAGTGCCACTTCACGGGCTTTCTTCTCGTCACGCACCACGGTCGCTTCATCACCTGCCGCCGGAACACCGGACAAGCCGAGGATCTCAACCGGGATCGACGGGCCCGCTTCCATGACTTCACGTCCCAGTTCGTCACGCATTGCACGAACACGACCGTATTCGAAGCCACACAGAACGATATCGCCTTTGTTCAGCGTACCTTCGCGTACCAGAACGGTCGCAACCGGACCACGGCCTTTGTCGAGGAACGATTCGATCACAACGCCGCTGGCCATACCGGCACGAATGGCCGTCAGCTCAAGCACTTCTGCCTGCAGCAGAATCGCGTTCAGCAGATCGTCAATACCGGTACCCGCTTTCGCAGAGACGTTGACGAACATGTTTTCGCCGCCCCACTCTTCCGGAATGATGCCGTACTGTGTCAGTTCATTTTTAACACGATCCGGATCGGCTTCTGGCTTATCGCACTTGTTGACAGCAACCACAACCGGCACTTTCGCGGCTTTGGCGTGCTGAATCGCTTCGATGGTTTGTGGCATCACACCATCATCTGCCGCCACCACGAGGATAACGATATCCGTTGCCTGCGCACCACGTGCACGCATCGCGGTAAACGCGGCGTGGCCCGGGGTATCCAGGAAGGTGATCATACCGTTGTCGGTTTCGACGTGGTATGCACCGATGTGCTGTGTAATCCCGCCCGCTTCGCCAGAGGCGATTTTGGTCGAGCGGATGTAATCCAGCAGTGAGGTTTTACCGTGGTCAACGTGGCCCATAATGGTCACAACCGGCGCACGCGCTTCCTGCGCTGCATCGGTATCACGATCGTCCATTACCGCTTCTTCAAGCTCGTTTTCACGACGAAGGGTCACCTTGTGGCCCATTTCTTCGGCAACCAGCTGTGCGGTTTCCTGGTCGATAACCTGGTTGATGGTCGCCATAGCGCCCATTTTCATCATCGCTTTGATGACCAGTGAACCTTTAACGGCCATTTTGTTAGCCAGTTCAGCAACGGTGATGGTTTCGCCAATCACCACATCGCGGTTAACCGCCTGTGCTGGCTTGTTGAAGCCCTGCTGCAGAGCGCTTGGCTTACGATGCTTACCACCTTTACCACCACGAACCTGCGCACGGGCTTCTTCGCGGTCGGTTTTGGCTTCTGAATGCTTGTTGCCTTTTTTCACCGGACGCGCGGCTTTAGCACTGCGCGTGCGGGCACGACCCGCTTCGACCTGACGATCGTTCTCGTCTTCGGCCTGACGGGCATGTGTTGAGGTGGTGACGTGATAGTCGCCCTTATCCTCTTCTTCAGGCTTTTCCCATTCAGCCGCTTTTTCTTCGGCTAAACGGCGGGCTTCTTCCGCGGCGAGGCGGGCAGCCTCTTCCAGCTTACGACGCGCTTCTTCTTCCGCTTTACGCTTCAGTTCAGCGGCTTCAGCTTCACGACGTGCTTTATCGGACTGGGCGGCCTTGGTCACTTCGTCGGTAGGTTGATTAGTCACTTTCTCATTTTCCGCTGCTGCACGCTTAGCCTTTTCAGCGGCTTCGCGCCTGGCTTTCTCTTCGGCTTCACGTTGCGCTTTTTGTTCCGCTTCACGACGCGCCTGTTCAGCGGCCTCGCGTTGCGCCTGCTCTTCCGCTTCACGCTGCGCCTCGGCTTCTGCTTCTGCCTGAGCTTGCTCAGACTCTGCATCACCTTTTACATACGTGCGCTTTTTGCGGACTTCGATTTGCACCGATTTACTTTTACCCCCGGTGCCAGGAATATTCAAGGTACTACGCGTTTTGCGCTGCAGGGTCAGTTTGCCTGAACCGGCCTGACCATGCTTCAGGTGAGACAGTAAGGTTTCTTTCTCATGCTGGGTCACCGCATCATTTTCAGACTTTGGGATCCCCGCATCAGCAAACTGCTGTACCAGGCGATCGACCGAAGTCTGAATTTCTGCTGCCAGCGATTTTACGGTTACATCTGTCATGCTGTTCCTTCCTGTTATTACGCGTCATCGCCGAACCAGCAGATATTGCGTGCGGCCATAATCAGCGCGCCAGCTTGCTCATCAGTCAGCCCTTCAATATCAGTCAGATCGTCAACACCTTGCTCAGCAAGGTCTTCCAGCGTGCAAACGCCTTTGGATGCCAGGCGGAAAGCCAGTGCACGATCCAGACCCTCAAGATTCAAGAGGTCTTCTGCAGGTTCCTGATTCCCCAGGCTCTCTTCTTTAGCCAGTGCCAGGGTGGTTAACGCATTTTTTGCTCGTTCACGCAGGGCTTCAATGGTCTCTTCGTCGAGGCCGTCGATTTCCAACAGCTCGTTAATTGGCACATAGGCCAGTTCTTCCAACGATGAGAAGCCCTCTTCCACCAGAATGGTGGCGAACTCTTCGTCGATGTCGAGATGTTTAGTGAACATATCGATCGCTGCATGGGCTTCAGCCTGATGCTTCGCCTGCAGATCATCGACGGTCATCACGTTCAGCTCCCAGCCACTCAGCTGTGAAGCCAGACGCACGTTTTGGCCATTACGGCCGATCGCCTGGGCCAGATTGCCAGCCTCAACGGCGATATCCATCGTGTGGTTGTCTTCATCAACCACGATTGACGCCACATCAGCCGGAGCCATGGCGTTAATAACAAACTGTGCCGGGTTGTCGTCCCACAGCACGATATCGATACGCTCGCCGCCCAGTTCACTGGACACGGCCTGAACACGCGCACCGCGCATACCGACGCAGGCACCCACCGGATCAATACGTTTGTCGTTCGTTTTTACTGCAATTTTAGCGCGTGAACCCGGATCGCGGGCTGCGGCTTTAATTTCAAGTACTTCTTCGCCAATTTCTGGTACTTCAATGCGGAACAGTTCGATCAGCATTTCTGGCTTTGAGCGGGTCACAAACAGCTGTGCACCACGCGCTTCCGGGCGAACGGCATACAGAACACCGCGAATACGGTCACCAGGGCGGAAGTTTTCGCGCGGCAGCATATCCTCACGCAGGATTACCGCTTCAGCATTGTTGCCCAGATCCAGTGAAATGTTGTCACGGTTAACTTTTTTCACCACGCCGGTGATAATTTCGCCTTCCTGCTCACGGAACTGATCCACGACCATTGCGCGCTCGGCTTCACGTACTTTTTGCACGATAACCTGTTTTGCGGTCTGGGTAGTAATGCGGTCAAAGGTGACAGATTCAATCTGATCTTCAACGTAGTCGCCCAGATTGAGGGACTCATCTTCGTAGCGAGCCGCATCCAGCGTGATCTCACGCGTTGGCTGAGTGACCTGCTCTACGATTTCCCAACGGCGGAACGTATCAAAGTCGCCACTTCTGCGGTCGATGCTGACGCGGACGTCAATTTCCTGCTCGTACTTTTTCTTGGTCGCAGTCGCCAGCGCGCTCTCCAGCGCTTCGAAGATTTTCTCACGCGGCAGGGCTTTTTCGTTAGAAACGGCTTCTACAACAGCTAAGATCTCTTTGTTCATCCTGGTTAGCCTCAATCCGGACTTTTAAAAGTGGGGGACCAGGTTCGCTTTCTGAATATTACTCAGCGCGAACACCTCGTCATTACCCTCAACGTTTACCGTTATCATCTCGCCTTCTACAGACTTGATGATTCCCTGCCATTTACGGCGGTTTTGAACGGCCATACGCAGCACCAGGCTCACCTCATCGCCGGTAAAGCGTGCATAATGTTCTGCAGTGAACAGAGGACGGTCGAGCCCCGGTGAGGACACTTCAAGGTGGTAAGGGACGGTGATGGGATCTTCCACATCCATCACGGCACTCACCTGGTGGCTGACGTCCGCGCAATCGTCAACATTGATGCCATCTTCACTGTCAATATAGATGCGCAGGGTTGATGTGCGACCACGAACGAATTCAATTCCGACCAGTTCGTAGCCGAGCGCTTCTACCGGAGCAGATACCAACTCTGTCAATTTTTGCTCTAATGTGGACAAGCCCACCCCCAAGACATAAAAAAAGGGCCTATAGCCCAGTATTACGATTCGCTAATAACAAAAAACCCCGAATAGTCGGGGCTTTTTATCACTGGACCCTGTATGCCGCATTGCGGCCCGGACGCCCATCCAAAAGAATTTTTTTCAAAATTCGCTGCTAATGCGCCCGTCGATGCATACAGTATATTTGAAAAAGAACTCTAAGGGAAAGTGGTTGCGGGGGCCGGATTTGAACCGACGACCTTCGGGTTATGAGCCCGACGAGCTACCAGGCTGCTCCACCCCGCGTCCGAAAACGTGGCGAATATTACGCCGATCATGCATAAAATGCAAGTCTAACTAAGATTTGGTACCGAGGACGGGACTTGAACCCGTAAGCCCTTTCGAGCACTACCACCTCAAGGTAGCGTGTCTACCAATTTCACCACCTCGGTACTGCACTGACTGCGACGTTGAACTGCCGCTTATGACGCTTAACGCTATTAGTGCGGGATATCGTTGCCCGGCGTAGCCGGTTTAGCTGGCTGAGTCTGCTGTTGAGACTGAGCTGGCGCAGTGAGGTTATCCCACTCACTTCCTTTGGCTGTTTTATTACTGTTCAGGTTACCCAGAATCAAGCTGATGACGAAAAACAGCGTAGCCAGTACGGCGGTCATACGAGTCATGAAATTACCTGACCCGGTTGAACCGAACAGCGTACCTGACGCGCCTGCACCGAATGATGCACCCATATCAGCGCCTTTGCCTTGCTGCAGCATGATAAGACCTACCAGGCCAATTGCTACAATAAGGAAAACAACCAACAGAGCTTCGTACATAATCAACCTGTTTCCTTGCGCGTAATCCGCACAGTTAAAGCTTCAACCAATTTGACGGGGAGTTTCTTCATCACCCATCAGAAGCGGGTGTGAATACTAACCAATGGCGCATACCTCTGCAAGTGCAATTTACATGCGGCACGCTGATTGCAGAAAAAAGCGCCAGTGCGATGATTTTGCAGGCAGGTTCACTGCGATGTCCCCGCCTGCCAGCTGCCTCAGACGGCTTTAACCGCATCGGCAATTCGATTCGCCAGCGCCGTCACCTGGGTTTCATCCTCACCCTCTACCATTACGCGGATTAGCGGTTCCGTGCCCGATTTACGCAGCAGCACGCGTCCTTTTCCGGCCAGGGCTTTTTCCACGTCCTCGGCTACCGCTTTAACGGCATCGCTTTCCAGCGGATCGTGCTCGCCGGCGAAGCGGACATTTACCAGCACCTGAGGCAGCATTTTCATGCCGGTGCAGAGATCGTGCAGGCTCATATGGTTACGAACCATAGCTGTAAGTACTTGCAAACTTGCAACGATGCCGTCACCCGTAGCGATCTTATCCAGCAGGATCACATGACCGGAGTTTTCCGCTCCCAGGCGCCAGCCTTTTTCCTGCATTTTTTCCAGTACATAGCGGTCGCCCACTTTTGCACGAACGAACGGAATACCCAGCTGTTTCAGCGCCAGCTCCAGCCCCATGTTGCTCATCAGCGTGCCGACCACACCACCGCGCAACTGCCCCTGACGCAGACCTTCGCGGGCGATGATATACAGAATCTGGTCCCCATCCACTTTCTTGCCAAAGTGGTCGACCATCATGATGCGATCGCCGTCACCGTCATAGGCCAGACCGATGTCCGCTTTTTCAGCCAGTACGCGTTCCTGCAGCATCCTGAGATCGGTCGCACCGCATGCTTTATTAATGTTCATGCCATCAGGCTGGACGCCAACTGCAATCACCGTCGCACCGAGTTCACGCAGGACATTAGGCGCAATGTGATAAGTGGCACCGTTTGCACAGTCGACGACAATTTTCAGGCCACTGAGGCTGAGTTCGCTGGGGAACGTACCCTTACAAAATTCAATGTAACGCCCGGCCGCGTCAACAATACGGCTGGCACGCCCCAACTGGGCGGATTCCACACAGGTAAGCGGTTTTTCCATTTCCAGTTCGATCGCCTCTTCCACGTCATCGGGCAGTTTCGTCCCTTCGGCGGAGAAAAACTTAATGCCGTTATCATCAAACGGATTGTGCGACGCGGAAATCACGATGCCGGCTTCGGCACGGAACGTGCGGGTCAGATAGGCAATAGCGGGCGTGGGCATTGGGCCGGTAAACGCCGCGGACAACCCTGCGGCTGCGAGACCGGCTTCCAGCGCGGATTCCAGCATATAGCCTGAAATGCGCGTGTCTTTACCAATGATAATTTTTTTGGAGCCGTGACGGGCCAGCACTTTACCCGCCGCCCAGCCGAGCTTTAATACAAAGTCAGGGGTAATCGGTGACTCACCGACTTTGCCGCGAATCCCATCAGTACCGAAATATTTACGTTCGCTCATGCTCTGTCATCCTTTCGCTCTTTGTGTCGCTTCAACCACCCGCATCGCTTCGACGGTTTCTTTTACATCGTGGGCGCGAATAATGTGCGCGCCCTGCATGGCGGCAATAACCGCACAGGCCAGGCTGCCCGTCAGGCGCTGGGAAGGCCCCACATTCAGCAGTTGTCCAATCATTGATTTGCGTGACATGCCAACCAACAGCGGCAGCGCAAAACGGTGAAATTTACTGAGGTGGGCCAGCAGTTCATAATTGTGGCTGAGATTCTTACCGAAACCGAAGCCCGGGTCGAGTAACAGATTCTCTTTTTTTATGCCTGCGGCTTCGCAGCGGGCCAGTTGTTCAACGAAGTAAGTGTCCACTTCGCTTACAATATCCTTATAGGCTGGTGCCTGCTGCATCGTACGCGGTTCGCCCTGCATATGCATCAGACAAACCGGTAAGCCCGTTGCCGCTGCCGCTGCCAACGCGCCAGGCTCAGACAGCGAGCGCACATCATTGATAATGTGAGCCCCTGCGCTGGCGGCTTCACGAATCACGTCGGCTTTGGACGTATCGACTGATATCCATACCTCAAAGCGTTGAGCGATAGCTTCGACCACCGGAATCACCCGTTCAAGCTCCTCCTCAACGCTCACTTCATCAGCGCCCGGACGCGTGGACTCGCCCCCCACGTCAATGATTGTTGCGCCAGCGTTCACCATCTCGTTAGTGTGCGTTAACGCATCGACCAGCGCATTGTGTTTACCACCATCGGAAAAAGAGTCCGGCGTGACGTTGAGAATGCCCATCACATGTGGAAATGACAAATCGAGATGGGAATCACGGGCGAACAGTTTCATGGTGAAAAACTCCTTGTGGCTCAATGTATAGATGTAAAAAACCCCGGACCAGCCGGGGTTTTATTAAAAGACCTGACGTCTTATTTGTCGAACTGTTCTGACATGGTATTGCCTGGATTCGGCGTACGCGGTTCATCGACCGGACGCGGGGCCTTTGGCGTACCGTTACTGTCTGAATTGCTGCTGCCCGGATCTTCCCAGCCTGCTGGCGGACGCACTTCACGGCGTGCCATCAGGTCGTCAATCTGCGGTGCATCAATGGTTTCATACTTCATCAGCGCATCTTTCATCGCGTGAAGAATGTCCATGTTTTCGCCCAGGATCTGGCGAGCGCGCTGATAGTTCGTATCGATCAGGTGTTTAACTTCCTGGTCGATAATACGGGCAGTTTCATCTGACATATGCTTGGCTTTTGCCACTGAACGGCCCAGGAACACTTCACCGTCTTCTTCAGCATACAGCAGCGGGCCCAGTTTCTCAGAGAAGCCCCACTGGGTAACCATGTTACGGGCCAGGTTGGTTGCCACTTTGATATCGTTAGAGGCACCGGTAGAGACATGTTCTGCACCGTAGATGATCTCTTCCGCCAGACGACCGCCGTACAGGGTCGAAATCTGACTTTCCAGCTTCTGACGGCTTGCGCTAATCGCATCGCCTTCAGGCAGGAAGAAGGTCACACCTAATGCACGACCGCGCGGAATAATGGTCACTTTGTGCACCGGATCGTGTTCCGGTACCAGACGACCAATAATCGCGTGGCCGGCCTCATGGTAAGCCGTAGACTCTTTCTGTGCTTCGGTCATCACCATGGAACGGCGCTCTGCACCCATCATGATTTTGTCTTTGGCTTTTTCGAATTCCACCATCGACACAACGCGTTTATTGCTGCGTGCAGCAAACAGCGCCGCTTCGTTCACCAGGTTCGCCAGATCGGCACCGGAGAAGCCTGGCGTACCGCGCGCAATGATGGCCGCATCAATGTCGGTTGCCAGGGGTACACGACGCATATGCACTTTCAAAATCTGCTCACGACCACGTACGTCTGGCAAGCCCACGACAACCTGACGGTCAAAGCGGCCCGGACGCAGCAGCGCAGGGTCAAGTACGTCTGGACGGTTGGTCGCAGCAATCACGATGATGCCTTCGTTACCTTCAAAGCCATCCATTTCAACCAGCATCTGGTTCAGGGTTTGTTCACGCTCATCGTGCCCTCCCCCTAAACCGGCACCACGCTGGCGACCAACGGCATCGATCTCATCGATGAAGATAATGCACGGTGCCGCTTTCTTAGCCTGTTCAAACATGTCACGGACGCGAGACGCACCCACACCGACGAACATTTCAACAAAGTCAGAACCTGAAATGGTAAAGAACGGTACTTTCGCCTCACCGGCAATGGCTTTCGCCAGCAGGGTTTTACCGGTACCCGGCGGGCCGACCATCAGAACGCCTTTCGGGATTTTACCCCCCAGCTTCTGGAAACGGCTCGGTTCACGCAGGTATTCGACCAGCTCACCGACTTCCTCTTTCGCTTCGTCACAGCCTGCTACGTCAGCAAAAGTGGTTTTAATCTGATCTTCCGTTAGCATGCGGGCTTTGCTCTTACCAAAGGACATTGCGCCTTTGCCGCCACCGCCCTGCATTTGCCGCATGAAGAAAATCCACACACCAATCAGCAGTAACATTGGGAACCAGGAAATGAAGATCGACGCCAGCAGGCTCGGCTCTTCAGGCGGCTCACCAACCACTTTAACGTTCTTGGTCAACAGGTTATCGAGTAACTTGGGATCATTGACAGGAATGTAGGTGGTGTATTTATTACTGTCTTTTTTGGTTACGTTAATTTCACGCCCGTTAATACGTGCCTCGCGGACCTGATCCTGGTTCACTTCCGACAGGAAGGTTGAATAATCAACCCTACGGCCATTTGACTCGCTGGGCCCAAAGCTCTGGAAGACTGACATCAGTACAACCGCGATGACTAGCCAGAGAATCAGGTTTTTCGCCATGTCACTCAAGGGATTAACCTCATATTACAACGGTGTTAACAGATAGCGTAGGGTACTATAGATCCTTCGTACATGGAATCGCAGCGGGAAGGCTGGATGATCCACCACGTTGGCTACAGCTTGCGCCCAGTCGCCACAATATAAACTTCACGTGAACGTGAACGTGAAGCGTCAGGCTTACGTATTTTCACTTTCGTGAACAGGGATCGAATTTCCCGCAGGTATTCATCAAAGCCATCCCCCTGGAACACTTTCACTACAAAACTCCCGCCGGGAGCCAAAATGTCACGACACATCTCTAACGCCAGCTCAACCAAATACATCGACCGGGGAATATCTACGGCAGGTGTACCACTCATATTCGGTGCCATATCAGACATGACGACCTGGACTTTCTGATCGCCCACACGCTCAAGCAACGCGTTAATCACCGATTCTTCACGAAAATCGCCTTGAAGAAAATCGACACCAACAATAGGATCCATAGGCAGGATATCACATGCAATGACACGCCCTTTGGACCCAATTTGCTGTACCACATATTGCGACCAGCCACCGGGTGCAGCACCCAGATCTACCACGGTCATACCGGGTTTGAAAAGCTTGTCACCCTGTTGTATTTCATCAAGTTTAAACCAGGCGCGCGAACGCAACCCTTTTTTCTGTGCCTGGAGCACGTATTTATCGCTAAAGTGTTCCTGTAGCCAGCGGCTGGAGCTGGCTGAACGCTTTTTACCGGTCATAAAATTTCCAACTAAATCGTCATCGTAGCGATAAATCTGCACGCAGTAGGTTGCGTCGATTTGGCGATATACCCGAGATGGCGGTAGAATGAACCGTTTTCAATCCCCGAGTAAGTAAATAATACGATGAATCTAAGTACCAAACAAAAACAGCACCTGAAAAGCCTCGCCCATCCGCTCAAGCCAGTCGTCATGCTCGGAGGCAATGGCCTGACCGAAGGTGTGCTGGCAGAGATCGAACACGCGCTGGGACACCACGAGTTAATCAAGGTGAAAGTCGCCTCTGAAGATCGTGAGACCCGGCAGCTGATCGTCGACGCTATCGTACGTGAAACTGGCGCCGTCAACGTTCAGTTGATAGGTAAAACGCTGGTGCTGTATCGCCCCGCTAAAGAGAGCAAGATTTCTCTGCCACGTTAAGTGGGCAAAGAAAGTGCCATGCTCTTACATGGGATAAAAGGCCGCAGCGCGGCCTTTTTCCTTTCTTTACATTGTACTGCAACCCGTTACAAAAGGTTGCCACCTGTCAGATGTATTCCACCTTCAGGATTTCGTACTCCACATCGCCGCCCGGCGTTTTGATAATCGCCACGTCATCGGCTTCTTTCCCCACCAGGCCACGCGCCATTGGCGAGTTAACAGAAATCAGATTTTGCTTAAAGTCTGCTTCATCGTCACCTACGATGCGGTACGTAAACTCTTCATCCGTATCCACATTCAGGACCGTCACCGTCGCGCCAAAAATGACGCGGCCGGTTTTAGGCATTTGGGTGACGTCGATAACCTGCGCATTAGAGAGTTTGGCCTCAATCTCCTGAATACGTCCCTCACAGAACCCCTGTTCTTCACGCGCAGCGTGGTATTCGGCATTCTCTTTCAAATCGCCGTGCTCGCGGGCCTCCGCGATGGAGGCAATAATGCGCGGGCGTTTCACCGTTTTCAGCTCATGCAGCTCTTCGCGCAGCCTTTCAGCGCCTCTTAACGTCATCGGAATCTGGTTCATTTTAGCTCCTCGTCATCAATCCTGTTTCACGGTGCATCCTGACCGGTGACTGCAGAAAAAAGCGTTCTGCGGCGCCATGCCTCATTTTGCAAATAAAAGAAGACTGACCCGGAAATGTTCCAGGCCAGAAAAGGTTTTGCAATTTGATACGTATTTTACCCCAGAGTTCCCTGCGGGTCATCGTTTACTTTGCACCGTCCAGGGACGTAGTATTGTCGCCTTCACCTGTCAGTTGCCGCGAGATTATGCGATTTTCACGACTTGTTACCGGATTAACCTGTGCGTTTATGCTGCAGGCACAAGCAGCACCCGTTGATGAATACATGCAGTATCTGCCAGATGGTGCCAACCTGGCTTTACTGGTGCAAAAAGTGGGCGCAACTACGCCGATCATTGATTACCACGGGAAACAGATGGCGCTTCCCGCCAGTACCATGAAAGTCATCACCGCGCTGGCGGCATTACTGGAACTGGGCGGTGATTATCGTTTTCAAACGACCTTTGAGACCAAAGGTGCGCTGATCGATGGCACACTGAATGGCGATCTTGTTGCCCGTTTCGCTGGCGATCCCACGCTGGGCCGCCAGGATCTGCGTAATATGGTCGCAGCCTTAAAAAAACAAGGCATCACGCATATCAAAGGCAATCTGGTCATTGATACCTCGGTGTTTGCCAGCCATGATGCGGCGCCGGGTTGGCCGTGGAACGATATGACGCAGTGCTTTAGCGCACCGCCCGCTGCGGCTATCGTCGATAAAAACTGTTTCTCCGTGTCGCTCTACAGTGCGGATAAGCCCGGCGAAAACGCCTTCGTGCGCATCGCCTCTTATTATCCGGCGCACATGCTGAGCCAGGTGCGCACCATTGGGCGCAACAGTGGCGAGGGTCAGTATTGCGAACTGGATGTGGTGCCGGGTGAGCTGAACCGCTATACCCTGACCGGCTGTCTGCGTCAGCGTAGCGATCCCCTTCCGCTGGCCTTTGCCGTTCAGGATGGTGCCGCCTGGGCCGGCGAGATTCTGAAATCTGAACTGCGTTCCGCCGGTATTGATTACAGCGGACATCTGCTGCGCCAGACACAGGTCACTGAGCCGGGCACCGTGCTGGCCTCAACCCAGTCTGCGCCGCTGCATACGCTGCTGCATATGATGCTGAAGAAGTCCGACAATATGATCGCCGACACGGTGTTCCGCACCATTGGCCATCATTACTTTAATGTGCCGGGCACCTTCCGCGCTGGGTCAGACGCGGTGCGCCGTATCCTGCGTGAAAAAGCGAATATCGATTTGGGTAACAGTATCCAGGTTGATGGTTCCGGCTTGTCGCGCCACGATCTCATCTCTCCTGCCACCATGATGCAGGTGCTGCAGTACATTGCGCAAAATGACAGCAAGCTGGATTATATTTCCATGCTGCCCCTGGCGGGTCATGACGGCACGCTGCAATATCGCGGCGGCCTGCATGAAGCCGGTCTGGATGGCAAAGTCTCTGCCAAAACGGGTTCACTGCAGGGCGTTTACAACCTTGCCGGTTTTATCACCACGTCCAGCGGGGCGCGCGTTGCGTTTGTGCAGTTCCTGTCCGGCTATGCGGTACCGCCTGAAGATCAGCGCACGCGCCGTATTCCACTGGTGCGGTTCGAAAGTCGGCTCTATCGCGATATCAACAAGAACTACTAACTGATGTCGATAAAAGCGCAGTGGGATTAACGCCGCTGCGCTTTTTTATTGGCCTGACAGGCGTTCACCCTCCCCTTTGCCTCACTGTTTTATTCTTACTGCCATCGCGTTAGTGACGTTCCTCTGACTGACGCCACGGGCCATTAAACACGCCGTGAGCCGCGATACGTTAGCCACGTAAGTGAACCTCAGGCTTTTATGCGAAGGAGGGAAAGCATAGTGAGATATAGGCTGTATGAAGAAACTGGCAGACATACGCCAGGGCTGCGCGGGTGAACCCAGCGCCTGCCCGCTGGATTTCGGCGTATACGTCGAAGCGGGTAGCAGGAGGTTTGTCCACTGCCTGCGGCATTTGAGTTATCAACGGCAAGGCGTGATAGCGGGCAAAGACAGGCCGGAAAGAAAACTGCCCCCATTCCGGCAGAAGGGGGCAGCAAAGTGTGTTAACGCTGATAAATGATTTCGACGCCTTCGTCGTCATCTTCATCCCAGTCGTCATCCCACTCTTCATCGTCTTCAACAGCCGCGTTCTCGAGGGCTTCTTTGTGGTAGTCGTCCCACATGAATTCCACTTTCTCAGGCTGTTTTTCTTCAACGTCCGCTTCTTTCGGATTGGCGTTGATAAAGCTCATCACATCCCAGCACAGGTCGGTCACGCCCTGACGGCTGGCCGCCGAGATAAGATAGTACTTCTCTTCCCAGCCCAGCGCCTCAGCAATGGCTTTTGCGCGCGCCTGTGCTTCTTCTTCATCAATCAGATCGACTTTGTTAAACACCAGCCAGCGCGGCTTGTTGAACAACTTATCGCTGTATTTTTCCAGCTCACCCAGAATAATACGGGCGTTCTCAACCGGATCGCTCTCGTCAATCGGGGCGATATCAATCAGGTGCAACAGAACACGGCAGCGTTCCAGATGTTTCAGGAAGCGAATCCCCAGACCGGCGCCTTCTGCAGCACCTTCAATCAGCCCCGGAATATCGGCGACGACGAAGCTCTGCTCGCTGTCCATACGTACAACGCCCAGGCTGGGTACCAGGGTGGTAAAAGGATAATCAGCCACTTTCGGCTTGGCAGCGGAAACCGCACGGATAAAGGTGGATTTACCGGCATTCGGTAAGCCCAGCATGCCCACGTCAGCCAGCAGCATCAGCTCCAGTTGCAGGTCACGTTTCTCGCCTGCGGTGCCCATGGTTTTCTGCCGTGGGGTACGGTTGACCGAGGATTTAAAACGGGTGTTACCCAGACCGTGCCAGCCGCCTTTTGCCACCATCAGCGTCTGCTGGTGACGCGTCATATCGCCCAGTGTCTCGCCCGTTCCCTGGTCAATAACGCGGGTTCCGACGGGGACTTTAATCGTAATATCTTTGCCGCGTTTACCCGTACAGTCGCGACTCTGACCATTCTGACCACGCTCAGCGCGGAAAGATTTTTCGAAACGATAATCGATCAGGGTGTTAAGGTTTTCGTCAGCGACTAAATATACGTCACCGCCGTCACCACCATCACCGCCGTCCGGGCCGCCTTTTGGGATATATTTTTCACGGCGGAAACTGACACAGCCATTACCGCCATCACCTGCGACGACCAAAATTGTCGCTTCATCAACAAACTTCATTTTCTTTCTCCGTCACACAATCGTCTGCAACAGGCTGCAAACGGGTCCGCCAGGGTCGTTCTGCGCTGACCAGCGGCGGATAAATCAAAACTGGCTCTCGCCAGCATGTACATAAAGTGTACAACACGCAGCCAGGCTATGTCGCCTGTCTGGCGACAGGTCGCAGAATGTAAAAAGCCCCGCAAGAGTTGCGGGGCCTTCAATTCGTGCGTTCAGACGGTAACCGTCTGCGTCACGACAACCTTACTCAGCAACGATGCTGATGTATTTACGGTTGTTCGGACCTTTAACTTCGAATTTTACTTTGCCGTCTGCGGTAGCAAACAGAGTGTGGTCACGACCACAACCTACGTTGTTACCGGCGTGGAATTTGGTACCACGCTGACGAACGATGATGCTACCTGCCAGAACAGATTCACCACCGAAACGTTTTACACCCAGACGTTTTGCATTGGAGTCACGACCATTTCGAGTCGAACCACCAGCCTTTTTATGTGCCATTTGTCAGATCTCCTCTTACGCCGTGATACCAGTGATTTTCACATCAGTGAACCACTGGCGATGGCCAGCTTGCTTACGGTAGTGCTTACGACGACGAAACTTAACGATTTTAACTTTCTCGCCACGACCATGAGCAACAACTTCTGCCTTGATCACACCGCCTGAAACCAGTGGCGCGCCGATTTTCACGTCTTCGCCATTTGCAATCATCAGAACCTGGTCAAACTCGATGGTTTCACCGGTTGCGATGTCCAGCTTTTCCAGGCGAACGGTCTGACCTTCGCTTACTCGGTGTTGTTTACCACCACTTTGGAAAACCGCGTACATATAAAACTCCGCTTCTGCGCTTGCCTTTTAGTTCATCAGGCGGCGCGCTAAATATTCACAATAGGGCGCGAATTCTACGCAAAACTCAAACAGAAGACAAGAGCACTTTGCACACTCTTGCAGAAAAAAAACACAGGCTCAATGCAAACGTTTCTCAACCTGAAAATTCAAGTACAATCAGTAACAGATTACTGAACGCTGGCTGGGTAAAACCGCTTACCATGGCAGAGAAACGAGTCATAGCTGAAAAGACGAATGAACTTAGAACAGATTAACGAATTAACCGCACAGGACATGGCTGCCGTTAACCAGACCATACTCGACCAGCTGAATTCAGATGTCTCGCTCATCAACCAGCTGGGTTATTACATCATCAGTGGCGGCGGTAAACGCATCCGGCCCATGATTGCCGTGCTGTCTGCTCGCGCCATGGGTTACCAGGGCGATTTACACGTGACCAACGCGGCGCTAATCGAATTTATCCACACCGCCACGCTGTTGCATGACGATGTCGTGGATGAATCCGATATGCGCCGTGGAAAAGCCACCGCGAACGCCGCATTTGGTAACGCGGCCAGCGTACTGGTCGGTGATTTTATTTATACCCGCGCTTTCCAGATGATGACCAGCATGGGCTCGTTGCGCATTCTGGCGCTGATGTCCGAGGCGGTGAACGTGATCGCTGAAGGAGAAGTGCTCCAGCTGATGAACGTCAACGATCCCGACATCACCGAAGAGAGCTATATGCGGGTGATATACAGCAAAACCGCGCGCTTATTTGAAGCCGCCTCTCAGGCCTCGGCGATCCTGGCGGAAGCGACGCCAGCGCAGGAAAAAGCGCTGCAGGATTACGGACGTTATTTGGGAACGGCTTTCCAGTTAATCGATGACTTACTGGACTACAGTGCCGATGGTGAAACCCTGGGCAAAAATACCGGTGACGATCTCAGCGAAGGTAAACCCACGCTGCCTCTGCTTCATGCTATGAACAACGGATCGCCTGAACAGGCTAAAATGATCCGTGAGGCGATTGAACAGGGGAACGGCCGCCATCTACTGGCTCCCGTTCTGGAAGCGATGAACCAGTGCGGCTCTCTGGAATGGACGCGCAAGCGTGCTGAGCAGGAAGCGGATAAGGCCATCGCGGCATTACAAATCCTGCCTGAAACCCCATGGCGCACAGCGCTGGAATCTCTGGCTCACATGTCGGTTCAACGCGATTTCTAATCGCTGACGGGGCCTGACGGCCTCGTCTTCTTTCTTTCCCCCGCCGCTGTTGCAGTCATTACCATCCTTTTGCGTCAGGCCGCGCAGTTCTGTCTGCTTACGGAAATATTACTGGAACCTTATGGAAACTTTCTGATATAAACCACCATAAGTTTCCAGATGTATTTTAAAGCACGTCAGAATCCCCCCTCGCGCTTCGCACTGACAAGGAGAAAACAGTAATGCAAAAAAGGACAGAGGACTGGCATCCTGCCGATATTATTGCCGCACTGCGCAAACGTGGTACAACGCTGGCGGCATTGTCCCGCCAGGCAGGATTAAGCTCATCAACACTGGCTAACGCCCTTTCACGGCCATGGCCAAAAGGGGAATGGCTGATTGCTGATGCGATCAATGTCCACCCATCAGAGATATGGCCAAGCCGCTATTACGATCCTGAAACGAACAGCCTACTGGATCGAAAAAAACGTGTGCGATCGTCCGATCAGACGACCAAAAACTAACATCGGGTTAGTGCCAGACGAAAAAAAACCAGCCCGTATGCCAGGCTGGTTTTTTACAGGCCTGTCCGAAACACTATTCGCCGCTGACGCGCTCGATGTTTGCGCCCATCGCTTTTAGCTTATCTTCGATATGCTCGTAACCCCGATCGATGTGGTAAATGCGATCGACCAGCGTTGTGCCTTCCGCAATACACCCTGCCAGCACCAGGCTTGCCGATGCACGGAGATCCGTCGCCATCACCTGCGCGCCCGACAAGGTTTCCACACCGTGACAGATTGCGGTATTGCTCTCAATTTCTGCGTGAGCACCCATACGAATCAGTTCAGGGATGTGCATAAAACGGTTTTCAAAAATGGTTTCGGTGATTAGCCCCGTGCCTTCCGCGACCAAATTCAGCAGGGTGAACTGCGCCTGCATATCGGTCGGGAAACCCGGATGAGGAGCGGTACGCACGTTGACCGCTTTAGGGCGCTTACCGTGCATATCCAGGCTGATCCAGTCTTCACCGGTTTCAATGTCTGCACCGGCATCACGCAGTTTCGCCAGCACTGCGTCCAGAGTGTCAGGCTGCGCATTGCGGCACAGCACTTTCCCCCCCGAAATAGCAGCCGCCACCAGGAAGGTGCCGGTCTCAATACGGTCTGGCAGGACGCGATAAACCCCACCGCCCAGACGCTCAACGCCTTCAATGGTGATTTTATCCGTGCCTGCGCCCGAAATTTTTGCACCCAGCGTATTAAGGAAATTGGCGGTATCCACGATTTCAGGTTCACGCGCCGCGTTCTCAATCACCGTGGTCCCGGTTGCCAGCGTCGCGGCACTCATAATGGTCACCGTCGCGCCTACGCTGACTTTATCCATCACGATCAGCGCCCCTTTCAGGCGACCGTTAACTGAGGCTTTTACATAGCCTTCTTCCAGCTTAATCTCGGCACCCAACTGCTCAAGACCCGAGATATGCAGGTCTACCGGGCGCGCACCGATGGCGCAACCGCCGGGCAGTGAGACTTCGCCCTGACCGAAACGGGCCACTAACGGACCAAGCGCCCAAATAGAGGCACGCATAGTTTTCACAAGGTCATAGGGTGCACAAAAAACGTCTACGCCGCTGGCATCGACGTGAACAGAACCGTTGCGCTCAACCTTCGCACCTAACTGGGTTAACAGCTTCATAGTGGTGTCGATGTCACGCAGCTTCGGCACATTCGTAATCTCAACCGGCTCTTCGGCCAGTAAAGCTGCAAACAGAATTGGCAGTGCGGCGTTCTTCGCCCCGGAAATGGTGACTTCACCACTTAAACGGGTGGGGCCTTGCACACGAAATTTATCCATTAACACGGTTCTCAATTAACTGGCTATTAAACGGTCGCGCAGGTGGCGCAGCCCTTGCGGGGATCAGAAACCGTTCAGTTTACGGTCACGCGCCCACTCTGCAGGCGTGTAGGTTTTGATGGATACCGCATGAATGCGGTTATCCGCAATGAATTCCATCAGCGGCGCATAAACAGCCTGCTGTTTCTTAACGCGGCTTAACTCACCAAACAGTTCGCCCACGGCGATCACCTGGAAATGGCTGCCATCGTTGCTCATGACATGAACTTCTTCTAAAGGCAGTGCTGCCATCAGCACAGCCTGAATTTCACTGTTTTCCATCGCTCTTAACTTCACTTAATAATAATAAGGCTGACATAGTAGAGGAAAGTGCCTGATTCTTAAATACGCAAAAGCCCCTGTCGGCGACCGGGGCTAAGGCTGAGAAGGCGAATACAGGCGCTTTAATCCGCAGAAACAATAATTTGTTGCAGGTTGTAAAGGGTGATCAACGACTGCAGTTTGTCACCGATGCCAACAAACTGCAGCGCGCCGCCCTGCTGCGAGACGATTTCCCGCAGGTGGACCAACAGCGCCAGGCCTGAGGTATCCACACGTTCCAGAGCTGAAACGTCGATCAGCGTCGCCCCGCTAATCAACGTTTCACGCTGCTCCCAGAGATCCAGCAGCGTGTCACGATCCAGCTCACCTTCCAGCCGTAGCGTGTTCGCCTCGCGGCTCCAGTGCAGTGAGGGCTGCATTATTTGTTTTGATCCAGTGTGATTGGCTGTTTCGCTGACGCTTCAAGTTGCGCAGTCAGTGCATCAATCCCTTTCGTACGTAACAGATCGCCCCACTCATTTTGTTTCGTGGTGATCATGCTAACCCCTTCTGCGATCATATCGAACGCCTGCCAGTTACCGGTCTGGCTGTTTTTACGCCACTGGAAATCCAGGCGCACTGGCGGACGGCCCTGAGGATCGATAATCGTCACACGGATGGCGACAATATTGGCATTGCCCAGCGGTTTCGCAGGCTCGATCTGGTAAGTCTGACCGTGATAAAGCGCTAACGCCTGGCCATAGGCCTGAGCCAGATAATCACCAAAAGCCTTAAAATAGGCTTCGCGCTGTGCCGGTGTGGCTTCCCGATAGAAACGGCCCAGGACTAACGCCCCCGCATATTTAATCTGCACATAAGGCAGCAGCTCCTGGCGGACGATATCACGCAGGTAGTTGGGATCCTGCTTGATTTTCGCCTGCTCGCTTTTCAGGCGGGTAAAAGTTTTGTTAGCCGCTTCATTCATCAACGTATAAGGATTGCTTTGATCGGCTGCTGTCGCAGCCAATGGCACGATCGCCAGCATGGCAATCATCAGAAAACGTTTAAACATCATGTTATCCCTCTGTTAAGGTTGAGCGGCTGCGGGAGCGGCAGTATCGCCACCCTGCGCATCCTTACTGTCACCGGTTTGCTTGTTACCTTTGTTGTCGCCGCTTTTATACAGGAACTGGCCTATCAGGTCCTCCAGTACCATCGCCGACTTGGTATCACGTATCGTGCCACCATCGTTTAACATCGCCGAGCCCAGCTCAGGATCGTCAAAGCCAACGTTTAACGACAGAAACTGCTCGCCCAGCAAGCCCTGAGTACGGATGGCCAGCGAACTGGTATCCGGAATCTGGTTGGCATACTTGTCGCTGATATCCATCGTGACGCGTGGCAGTAATGTTTTCGGTTCAAGTGAAATATCTGTCACCCGACCAATCACGACACCACCAATTTTAACAGGCGAACTGACTTTCAGGCCGCCGATATTATCGAAGGTGGCATACAGCTTCCAGGTGGGTTCTGTCCCCAGCGATTTAAGATCCGCCACGCGCAGGCAAAGGAACAGCACCGCTAACAGTGCCATGATCATAAAAACGCCAACCCAAATTTCGCTTTTTTTGCTTTGCATCGCATCAATTCCCAAACATCAGTGCTGTCAGCACAAAATCTAAACCGAGGACCGCCAGTGATGCATGCACCACGGTGCGCGTCGTGGCGCGACTAATACCTTCAGAGGTCGGAATCGCATCGTAACCATTAAACAGCGCGATCCAGGTAACCGTGACGGCAAAAACGGCGCTTTTAATAATGCAGTTAACCACATCGCTACGAAAATCGACGGCATTTTGCATCGCCGACCAGAAGAAGCCAGGGTCAATACCTTTCCAGCTCACGCCCACCAGCGCGCCGCCGGTAATCCCTACGGCGGTGAAGATGAGTGCCAGCAGCGGCATGCTGATAAAGCCTGCCCAAAAACGTGGTGAGACAACACGGCGCAGAGGATCGACCGCCATCATCTCCATGCTGGACAGCTGTTCCGTGGCCTTCATCAGCCCAATCTCAGCCGTTAACGCCGACCCTGCCCGACCGGCAAACAGCAGGGCTGTGACAACCGGCCCCAGTTCACGTAGCAATGACAGTGCCACCAACATGCCCAGGCTGGTTTCTGCACCATAGGTGTTTAATACCAGATAGCCCTGCAACCCCAGCACCATGCCGATAAATAACCCGGAGACCACAATGATCACCAAAGACAGGACGCCAATGCTGTAGAGTTGTTTGACTAACAGCGGGAAGTGTTTGCGAAACGCGGGTTTACCGACCAGCGCATGAAAAAGCATCAATCCGGCACGCCCAAAGCTGGCGCAGGTTCCAATCCCCCGACGTCCTAATGACGCCAGTGCTTTTAACAACATCAGCTTAGCTTCTCCCTGACCCGGTTAAATCGGCCAAATAATCGCCCGCCGGAAAACGAAACGGTACGGGCCCGTCCGCGATGCCGTCGATAAACTGGCGCACGCGTGGGTCATTGTTGGCACGCAAATCGGGCGTGGTCCCGTGCGCGATAATTTTTTGTCCCGCCACGATATAAGCATAATCGGCAATACTTAACACTTCAGGCACGTCATGCGACACCACAATGCATGTCAGTCCCAGTGCATGGTTAAGCTCATCAATCAGTTTAACCAGTACGCCCATGGTAATAGGATCCTGACCCACAAACGGCTCATCGAACATAATTAACTCGGGCTCCAGGGCAATAGCCCGAGCCAGGGCCACCCTGCGCGCCATTCCGCCCGAAAGCTCCGCAGGTTTCAACTGCGCGGCACCCCGTAACCCCACGGCTTCCAGCTTCATCTTGACGGTGCTGTGCAGAAGCGCCGCCGGCAACCGTGTGTGTTCACGAAGCGGCCAGGCCACATTTTCGTAGACGGTTAAATCGGTAAAAAGTGCACCGGACTGAAACAGCATGCTCATCTTTTTACGCGCTTCATACAATCGGGTGCGCGACAATGTCGGAATGTTCTCGTCCCGGAACCAGATCTCGCCGCTGTCAGGCTGAAGTTGCCCGCCAATCAAGCGCAGCAGCGTTGTTTTCCCGATCCCTGACGGCCCCATGATCGCCGTCACTTTGCCTTTGGGTACCGTAAGGGAAATATCGTCGAAAATTTTGCGATCGCCACGTGAGAAACTCACGCCACGAACCTCAACCAGGTTCGTTTTTTGTTGGATCATTATCACCTCTATTACGGATCGGGCGTAAACATAGGGTACGATGGTAGCCTGTTAAGGTTAAACGCACGATAGCTTTACAGAAACTTAATGCAAAGATTTGGCGAAAACGGTCATAAAATTTACTTTTGTCGCTCGGACGGTCAAAATCAGCGCCTGTTTTGTCACATCGAACCTGAAGGCAAGCCAACAGGGGTTTTAAGCAAGGATTTTTCATGTTCGTCGCAACCGCACTGCTGATTATCGGACTGCTTTTACTGGCTTATGGTGCCGATCGTCTGGTGTTTAGTGCTGCAATACTTTGCCGATCGTTCGGGATCCCGCCGTTAATCATCGGCATGACCGTCGTCAGTATCGGTACCTCGCTTCCGGAGATCATCCTTTCCTTCTCCGCTGCGCAGTATGGCCAAATGGATCTGGCGGTGGGCACCGCGCTTGGTTCGAACATCACCAATATACTTTTGATTCTCGGCGGCGCGGCGCTGTTGCATCCGCTCAGCATCCATTCCAACTTAATTCGCCGTGAACTGCCGCTGATGGTGCTGGTCTCATTACTGAGCGGTATTACGCTGTTTGATAACTATCTTAGTCGACTGGACGGTATCGCCCTGATTGCCATCGCCGCGATTTATCTGATTGTGACTATTCGCATCGCGCGTAAAGCAGAAAATGACAATAACGATACGCTGACGCGTGAACAACTGGCTGAGCTGCCACGCGAAGAGACGGGTAACACCGTGGCCTTTCTCTGGCTGGCTGTCGCCCTGATTATCCTGCCCATGTCGACACACATGGTGATTGATAATGCGACGGTCTTTGCCGACTACTTTGGCGTGAGTGAACTCGTTATGGGGCTGACGCTTATCGCCGTCGGCACCAGTCTGCCGGAGCTGGCCACGGTCATCGCCGGTGCGTTGAAAGGCGAAGATGATATTGCGATAGGTAACCTGATTGGGGCCAATATTTATAACCTCGCTATCGTGTTGGGCCTGCCGGCACTGATTCACCCCGGCAGCGTCGATTATCACGCTTTTGCACGCGATTACTGGATAATGCTTGGCGTAAGCGTACTGTTCGCCATGCTTTGTCTGTTGCGCCACCGCCGCATTGGCCGTACGGCGGGGACGCTTTTACTCTGTGGTTTCTTCGTCTGGGTAACGTTGCTGTGGCTACAGCCAGCGTTTATGGGCGGCTAAAAAGGACAGATTTGCCATGTCACATCAGCAACCAACGGTAGAGTTTGATTTTCAGCGAGCCGGTAAAACGGTTCTGCGCATTGAGCGCGAAGGCCTTGAGCAGCTTGACCAGTATATCAACGAGGCTTTTTCCGACGCCTGCGCCATGATTTATGCCTGTAAGGGCAAAGTGGTGGTTATGGGCATGGGCAAGTCAGGCCATATTGGTAAAAAAATGGCGGCGACCTTTGCCAGCACCGGCACGCCGGCTTTCTTTGTGCATCCAGCGGAAGCCAGCCACGGCGACCTGGGAATGGTGGGTAAAGACGACGTGGTGCTTGCCATTTCCAATAGCGGCGAATCCAGCGAGATTCTGGCGCTGATTCCGGTGGTGAAACGCCAGCAGATTAAACTGATCTGTCTGACCAGTCGACCTGAAAGCGCCATGGCTCGGGCCGCCGATATTCATCTTTGCGTCAAGGTGCCGCAGGAAGCCTGTCCAATGGGCCTGGCACCTACAACCAGTACCACCGCAGCTTTGGTGATGGGCGATGCACTGGCGGTCTCCCTGCTGGAGGCACGCGGCTTCACGCCTGAAGATTTCGCGCTGTCGCATCCGGGCGGTGCGCTGGGCCGTAAACTGCTGCTGCACGTGAGCGATATCATGCACAGCGGTGATGAGTTACCGCACGTCACGCGGGATGCATCATTGCGGGATGCGTTGCTGGAGATAACCCGTAAAAATCTGGGCCTGACCGTGATTGTTGACGATTTGATGAAGATTGAAGGCGTTTTTACCGATGGTGACCTGCGCCGCATCTTTGACATGGGCATCGATTTTCAAAAAGCGACCATTGCAGAAGTCATGACGCGTGGCGGCATCCGCGTACGTCCGAACGTGCTGGCCGTCGATGCACTGAATTTAATGCAAACCAAAAACATTACCTCCCTGCTGGTAGCCGATGACGACCATCTGCTGGGTGTGGTACATATGCATGACATGCTGCGCGCAGGCGTAGTGTAAACAGGAAGACACAATGCAGTCTGAGATTGCCGCTATAGAAACATGTTACGGCCCGGTCAGTGCCGACATTATGGCCCGTGCCGGGCACATTCGCCTGCTGATTTGCGATGTGGACGGCGTGATGTCTGATGGCCTGATCTACATGGGTAACAATGGAGAAGAACTGAAAACCTTTAATGTGCGCGATGGTTACGGCATTCGTTGCCTGCTGACCTCGGACATTGAAGTGGCTATTATTACCGGCCGCACGGCCCGGTTACTGGAAGACCGCTGCAAAACGCTGGGGATTCGCCATCTTTATCAGGGGCAATCAGATAAGCTTTTGGCCTATCGCGAACTTCTGGATACACTGTCGCTCTCTGACGAGCAGGTGGCTTATATTGGTGACGATCTGATCGACTGGCCAGTTATGGCAAAAGTAGGGCTCAGCGTAGCGGTGGCCGACGCGCACCCGCTGCTGTTAGCGCGAGCGCGTTACGTCACACGTATCGCCGGTGGGCGCGGCGCAGTGCGTGAACTGTGCGATCTCATTTTGATGGCGCAAAATAAATTTGAGGATGCCAAAGGGCAATCAGTATGAGTAAAAGCAGGCGTTGGATAACGTTGGGGCTGGCCTTGATTGCGCTGGTGCTCATTGGCTGGAATTTCACTAACCGGGACAGCGACGATGGCGCACCGGTAATGAATAATGATCAAACGCCAACCTACACCAGTGCCAATTCGCATACCGTAGTTTACAACCCTCAGGGTGGCCTGGCTTATAAGCTGATCTCGGACAAAGTTACGTATTTCGAAAATACGGGAACCAGCTGGTTTGATAATCCGGTCATGACAACCTACGACGAGAATAAAATGCCGACCTGGACGGTACGTTCAGATAAAGCAAAGCTCACTAAAGATCGTATGCTGTATTTATATGGTCATGTTGAGCTGAATGCGCTGGCGCCAGATTCTGAACTGGAGCGCATCAAAACGGATAACGCTCAGGTCAATCTTGTCACTCAGGACGTCGCCTCGGACGATCAGGTGACGTTATATGGCCGCAGTTTTAACTCTACCGGCATGAAAATGCGTGGAAATTTACGGACAAAGCAAGCCGAGTTACTCGAAAAGGTCAAAACCTCTTATGAAATTCAAAATGAACAAAAACAGCATTAAGTTTTTACTGGCCAGCCTGCTGCTTGCAGCCAGCCTGCCGGCGCTGGCGCTGACCGGTGACTCGGACAAACCCGTTAATATCGACTCTGAAAATCAGTCGCTGGATCTGCAAGGCAACGTCGCGACCTTTACCGGTAATGTGGTCGTAACTCAAGGGTCGATCAAGATTACGGCAGATAAAGTCGTGGTGACACGTCCGGGCGGCGACAGCAAAAAAACTATCGTTGATGCTTACGGCAATCCGGCGACCTTCTATCAGATGCAGGACAACGGTAAACCGGTACAGGGACACGCGTCCAAACTGCATTACGAGCTTGCTAATGACTTTGTTGAGCTGACGGGCAATGCGTACATTGAGCAGTTGGACAGCAATATTAAAGGCGACCGCATTACTTACCTGGTCAAAGAGCAAAAAATGCAGGCTTACAGCCAGGGCCAGAGCAAGCGCGTAACCACAGTTCTGGTGCCGTCGCAGTTACAGGACAAGCCCGCGTCAACCAATAGCGAAAAAAAGAGTAACTGATCACTATGGCCACATTAATCGCAGAGAACCTGGCGAAGGCGTACAAAGGCCGTCGCGTGGTTGAAGACGTCAGTCTGCAGGTAAAATCCGGTGAAATCGTCGGCCTGCTCGGCCCAAACGGTGCCGGTAAAACCACCACCTTCTATATGGTGGTCGGGATTGTTCCGCGCGATGCGGGCCGCATTGTCATCGACGATGAAGACATCAGTATTCTGCCGCTCCACGCGCGTGCGCGTCGCGGTATCGGCTACCTGCCCCAGGAAGCGTCAATCTTCCGGCGTCTGAGCGTTTACGACAACCTGATGGCCGTGCTGCAAATTCGTGATGATTTAACCGAAGAACAGCGACAGGATCGGGCGAATGAGCTCATGGATGAGTTCCATATTGCACATCTGCGCGACAATATGGGACAGTCACTGTCGGGCGGTGAACGTCGCCGTGTGGAAATTGCCCGTGCGCTGGCCGCAAATCCCAAATTCATTCTGCTGGATGAGCCTTTTGCCGGTGTTGACCCGATTTCCGTTATTGATATCAAAAAGATTATTGAACATCTGCGCGACAGTGGGCTTGGCGTGTTAATCACTGACCACAACGTGCGTGAAACGCTGGCGGTCTGTGAACGGGCCTATATTGTCAGCCAGGGCAACCTGATTGCTCACGGTACGCCGAATGAAGTCCTTGCAGATGAGCAGGTTAAACGTGTTTATTTGGGTGAAGAGTTCAGACTCTGATAAGGTGTCGTTAATACTGATGGTTACCCGGGAATATTCATCCTGTCTATGAAGCAAGGTTTACAACTCCGGCTCAGCCAGCAACTGGCGATGACCCCACAACTGCAACAGGCGATACGTCTGTTGCAGCTTTCTACGCTTGAACTTCAGCAAGAGCTACAGCTGGCCCTGGAAAGTAATCCCCTGCTTGAACAGACTGAACAGCATGAAGAAATAGATGCAAAAGAGTATCAGGAAGGCGAAGCGGGACTTGATACGCGTGAAGCGCTGGAACAAAAGGATATGCCCGAAGAGCTGCCGCTCGACGCGACCTGGGATGAAATCTATACCGCGGGAACGCCATCAGGAACCGGTACGGACTATCAGGATGACGAACTGCCCATCTACCAGGGCGAAACCACCCAGTCGCTGCAAGATTATCTGATGTGGCAGGTTGAGCTGACGCCGTTTAGCGATACCGATCGGGCGATCGCAACGTCTATCGTCGATGCCATTGACGATACGGGTTATCTTACCGTTTCGCTTGAAGACATTCTCGACAGTATCGGCGACGATGAGCTGGAAATGGACGAAGTTGAGGCCGTTTTAAAGCGCATTCAACATTTTGATCCGATCGGCGTAGGTGCACGTGATTTGCGTGATTGCCTGCTGGTACAGTTGTCGCAGTATGCGCCTGAAACGCCAACGCTCTCTGAAGCCCGCCTGATCGTCAGCCATCATCTTGATCTGCTGGCTAACCATGATTTCCGCAGCCTGATGCGCGTCACGCGTTTAAAGGAAGACGTACTGAAAGAGGCAATGCTGCTGATTCAGTCGCTCGATCCACGTCCGGGCCAGTCGATCAACACTGGCGAGCCTGAATACGTTATTCCTGATGTGCTGGTCCGTAAAGTTGCGACGCGCTGGACGGTAGAACTTAATACCGACAGTCTGCCGCGGCTTAAAATCAACCAGCACTATGCCGCCATGGGCGGTGCTGCGCGTAATGACAGTGACAGTCAGTTTATCCGCAGTAATTTGCAGGAGGCGCGCTGGCTGATCAAAAGTCTGGAAAGTCGCAATGAGACGCTGTTAAAAGTCTCACGCTGCATTGTTGAACAGCAACAGGCCTTTTTTGAGCAGGGCGAAGAGTTTATGCGTCCGATGGTGCTGGCCGATATTGCCCAGGCGGTGGATATGCATGAATCCACGATTTCCCGCGTCACCACGCAAAAATATCTTCACAGCCCGCGTGGCATTTTTGAACTGAAGTATTTTTTCTCCAGTCATGTTAATACTGAAGGAGGAGGCGAAGCCTCATCTACTGCGATACGGGCACTGGTAAAAAAATTAATCTCGGCGGAAAATCCCGCTAAGCCCTTGAGTGACAGTAAACTGACCTCCATGTTATCTGATCAAGGGATCATAGTGGCACGTCGTACCGTTGCAAAATATCGAGAGTCTTTGTCCATACCGCCTTCAAACCAACGTAAGCAGTTGGTTTAACAGAGAGAAGGAAGACCTATGCAGCTGAACCTTACCGGGCAAAATGTTGAAATCACCGAGCCACTGCGTGAATTCGTCACGGCGAAATTTGCCAAACTGGAACACTACTTTGATCATATCAACCAGGTATATGTTGTCCTGAACGTTGAGAAGGTGACACAGGTTGCTGATGCCACATTGCACGTTAACGGGGGCGAGCTGCACGCCACATCGGAAGCGGAAGATATGTATGCGGCAATTGACGGGCTGATTGACAAGCTGGCCCGTCAACTGACCAAATATAAAGACAAGTTAAAAAAACACTAACCTTCACGCTGGCAGGCGCGCCGGGCGCGCAGAGCTGAAAGGATGGGGCGGATTAACCGCCCCGTTTTGTCATCTGTGCCAGCGCCATGATTCCGCTACGTGATTACCGCGTACCGGTTTACTGGCTAAGTGAACTCGCAAGTGAAACGAAAATGAACAATGATTTAACACTGGAACTGAGCACAGTGCTTTCGCCAGACTGCACCCGCAGCAGCGTACACTGCCAAAGCAAAAAACGGGCGCTGGAAATTATCAGTGAACTGGCCGCTAAGCAGCTCAACCTGCCGCATCAAACGCTGTTTGAAGCGATACTGACCCGCGAGCGCATGGGAAGTACCGGTATTGGCAACGGTATTGCCATCCCGCATGGCAAGCTGGAGGAGGATACGTTACGTGCCGTCGGTGTCTTTATCAGCCTTGAGCAACCCATCGCATTTGATGCCGTGGATAATCAGCCTGTCGATCTCCTTTTTGCGCTCCTCGTGCCCGCGGACCAGTGTAAAACTCACTTACATACACTGTCGTTAGTCGCCAAACGGCTGGCGGATAAAACGGTTTGCCGCCGTCTGCGTGCTGCGCAGAGCGATGAAGAGCTGTATGCCATCATTACCGAAGAACAAACAGAGCAATAAAGCGCGTGATTTACCGGCGTGAGCCGGCTTTAAAACGGGAGAGAAGGTCATGGTGCTGATGATCGTCAGCGGTCGGTCAGGCTCAGGAAAATCAGTGGCGCTGCGCGCGCTGGAAGACATGGGTTTTTACTGCGTGGATAACCTGCCGGTCGTGTTGTTGCCTCAGCTGGCAGAATCACTGGTTGAGCGCAATATCTCAGCGGCGGTGAGTATCGATGTGCGTAACATGCCTGAGTCGCCTGAAATTTTTGAAACCGCGCTCAATAATCTGCCTTCCGGATTCTCGCCCCAGTTGCTGTTTCTTGATGCCGACCGCAATACGCTGATCCGCCGTTACAGTGATACGCGTCGCCTCCATCCCCTGTCCAGCAAAAATCTGTCGCTGGAAAGCGCGATTGATGAAGAGAGTGACCTGCTCGAGCCGCTGCGCTCGCGTGCCGATTTGATCATTGATACGTCAGAGATGTCGGTGCATGAACTGGCTGAGATGTTGCGTACCCGTTTACTGGGTAAACGCGAGCGGGAGCTGACTATGGTGTTTGAGTCGTTTGGCTTCAAACATGGTATTCCTATTGATGCGGACTACGTCTTTGACGTGCGTTTCCTGCCCAATCCACACTGGGATCCCAAACTGCGCCCGATGACGGGGCTGGATCGTCCCGTCGC
The DNA here is from genome assembly GCF_041955125.1 of Pantoea sp. BR_17. Lineage (NCBI taxonomy): Bacteria > Pseudomonadati > Pseudomonadota > Gammaproteobacteria > Enterobacterales > Erwiniaceae > Pantoea > Pantoea sp. BR_17. The sequence goes on from NZ_JAVAXT010000002.1 coordinate 433,295, forward strand.
GGCTTTTCTGGATCGTCATACCGAAGTCCATAACTTCATTTATCAGACACGCAGTTATCTGGAACTCTGGCTGCCCATGCTGGAAACGAACAACCGCAGCTATCTCACCGTGGCGATTGGTTGCACCGGTGGCAAACACCGCTCGGTGTATATTGCTGAACAGCTCGCTGATTATTTCCGCTCGCGGGGTAAAAATGTACAGTCCCGTCATCGCACACTGGAAAAACGTAAATCATGACCGTTAAGCAAACCGTGGAAATCAGAAACAAGCTGGGCATGCATGCACGCCCCGCCATGAAGCTGTTTGAACTGGTGCAAAGTTTCGATGCCGAAGTGCTGTTACGCAACGAGGCCGGCACAGAAGCCGAAGCCAGCAGCGTTATCGCGTTGCTGATGCTGGATTCCGCCAAGGGCGGCCATATTGAGATCGAAGCCAGCGGCCCCCAGGAAACTGACGCGCTGGCCGCCGTCATTGAACTCTTCGAAGCCGGTTTCGACGAAGAGTAACGTCAGTCCAGATGATTGCGCTGCAGGAAGCCCTCTCCTCCCAGTTGGCGCATCTGTCGGAGTATCCATTGCTGGCGCTGACGCACATAGCCTGACGGCGCGTCGGCACGAAAGCGCAGCGGGTTAGGTAAAACGGCCGCCAGTAACGCCGCTTCTGACATGGTTAAGCGACTGGCAGGCTTGTTGAAAAAACGCCGGGACGCCGCCTCAACACCAAAGGTCCCTTTACCAAACTCCGCGATATTCAGGTAAACCGTTAAGATCCGGCGTTTAGTCCAAACGGTTTCCAGGCCGACCGTCAGACCCGCTTCCAGTCCTTTACGCATCCAGCTACGTCCATCCCACAAAAACAGATTTTTAGCCGTTTGCTGTGACAGCGTTGACGCACCGCGCATCCGGTTATCATCGCTGTCCAGTACAGATTGAATGGCTGCCACATCAAAGCCCCAGTGGTGAGGAAAGTTTTGATCTTCCGACGCGATAACGGCCAGCCTTATCCAGGGCGACATCGCCTGTGTCCCCACCCAATCCGAGTGTGAGATGTAGCTGAAATCGCCACGCAGCCAGGCACCGATTTGGCGTTCAGCCATCACGGCAGAGAAAGGCACCGGGAGAAAGGAAAAAAGTAAAATACCTGCCAGCCACAGCCCTGCCCAAATCAGCAGAATGCGCAGCACAATGCGCTTTACACCCTGCCAAAGCTTCCCTTTATGCTTACTCATACAATCGTCTCATCATTATGTCGTTTTTTAATTAATTTCAGGTGTAATCACCCCTGATGATAAAAAGCGTTCCTGAAAAATTCGCCGTCCGGGCCTGTCACCTTTATGATATGGCAAAGAAAATGCATCTGCGATGCAACAATAGTATGAATGAGTTCAATAAGTTCCCTTAAAAAGGAATCGGTTCCATTTGCGAAGTCTCACACCATTCCTTGTAGGGCGATGAGACTAATTCGTGATAATTGCAGCCATCAATGTTTCATAAAACTTATATTTTATTTCGGGCGCGTCTGAACACAGGGTGCAGCAATGCGGCAGGCATTAACGTACTTATGGCATTTCTTCACCGCAATACATGTTTTTTTATTAATACGTTTCCCCAAACATTACAAACTTTTCTATTGATAAAACCTTTTAAGCACCAGGGCGGATGACGTTTTCCGAAACGTTTTGGACCTTCCTGACCCGATCCTTTCATTATTCTTTATTATCATAAGCTTATAGCCAATTTAGTTCGCATCAGTGACGAATCATTTGTGTTAAGAGGCTTAACACAGGCTTTGTTAACAAATTTGGGTTAAACCCGTACAAAAAACAGAACTTTTGTTCAAAAAACAACCAATGTAACGGTAAAATTGATTCCTTTCTTGACTATGTTGGCAAATTAATGTTTCCTGTATTTAAACGCTGTTCAACATCACAAATTTTAATGAATCTTGTCACAAGCTAATTCGAATTTGATAAGGTGTTGCGTGTGTTAACCAATACCCGTTGTTGCCTTGAAAAACACTAAGCATAGCAGCAGCGACTTTTTCCCTGGTGTTGGCGCAGTATTAGCGCACCCCGGCCTCGGCTGGGGTCATTTTTTTTGGATCACCGCTGTTTCTCAGCCACCCACTCGCGCAATATCTGCACATCGTGCCGCCATTCACGCTTCAGCTCTTCCACCCATTCGCCCACGTTATCCCACCAGGCCGGTAATTCTGGGCTTTGAATTTGTTTCGCGATCTGTTGCAGATGCTGTAAGCCAACGGACCCTGCGGCACCTTTGATTTTATGGCCCTCTTCAGCAATGCCTTTTTCGTCGCGTGCCATCAGGTTGGAGTCCAGTACATCGAGGTAGCCCGGCATCATCTGTTCGAAGATGGTCAGGCTTTGCGTAATCAGACCGGGTCCCACCAGCTCCAGATACTGTTCAAGCATTGGAATGTCCAGCAAGGTATCGGACTGACGACTGCCCGGCGTCATAACGGCCTGATCATCGTTTCCGGGTTGGTCATCCCAAAACTTTTTGATGATGGCCGTTAGCGCAGGTACGGCAAGCGGTTTACTGAGCACATCGTCCATGCCCGCATCAAAATACTCTTTTTTATCTTTCAATACGTTGGCGGTTAAGGCAACCAGCGGCGGCAAATGCGCATCAGGATACCGTTGACGAATGGCACGCGACACGTCCATGCCGGTCATATCCGGTAACTGAATATCCAGTAGCACCAAATCGAACTCCAGCGGGTCAAACATCTCAAGCGCTGCTTGCCCCGTCATGGCAACGTCAACGCTGCATCCCAGTTTTTCCAGAACCGAGCGTGCCACAATGACGTTCAGCTCAATGTCTTCCACCAACAGCACGTGCAGGGCCGGAAGCGGCAGCGTATCGTCAACGCCTTCATCTTCCACTTCCTCGGCAATACGCGGCGCTTTAATCACCACGGTAAAACAGGAGCCCTGGCCCGGTGCACTACTGACGCTGATATCCCCGCCCATCGCCTGCGCCAGACGGCGGGAGACCGCCAGGCCGATACCGGTTCCGGTTGCCGGTTTGCCGCCATGCTGATCGGTAACCTGATAATACATGGCAAAAATTTTGTCCTGCTCTTCCTCGCGAATGCCCTGCCCGGAATCCTGTACCTCAAAGCGCAGCGTTTCATCCTGTTCATAGGCAATACGCACGATGATTTCACCCTGCTGAGTAAACTTCACGGCATTGCCGATCAGGTTCCACAGGATCTGCCGTAGTCGTGTACCATCCGTTGAGATTTTATGGGGCAGCGGTAACTGCGGGGCCATGACAAACTTCAGGCCTTTTGGCTGCGCCAGCAAGCCAGAGAGATTCTCCAGATCGGCCAGGAAACTGGTGAAATCCAGCGGCTGGTTGTCCAGCTGTACCTTGCGTCGCTCGATTTTGTCCACTTCGATGACGTCGTTAAAGATATTGCCCAAGGTGATGGCAGAGACATGGATGGTTTTCAGGTACTTGAGCTGCTCCTGATTCAGATCGGTATCCAGCAAAATGCGGCTCAGACCGACAATGCCGTTAAGCGGCGTACGAAGCTCGTGGCTGATCGTAGAGATAAAGGTGGTCTTTTCCCGGCTCGCGTTCTCCAGCGCGTCCTGATAGCGTTTACGTTCGGTTATATCGCGGCCAAAGCCCATCAGGCCGCTGCGCTTACCGACCCGGTCATAATAAGGCACTTTACGAATTTCAAAACAGGCTTTCCGCCCATCGGGATACTGCAGCCACTGCTCATAGGTGAGCGAGACGTTATGACGAAAGACTTTTTCATCGGTTTCCAACACTTTAGTCGCCGTGTCATTGTCATAAATATCATGTGGCGTGAGCCCGATAAGCTGTTTTTCACTTTTACCGGTCAGCAGCTCCATGGCGCGGTTACAGCCTGAGAACTGCTTGTCGATATTGCGATAAAAGACCAGATCTGGCGATGCATCCAGAAAAGAGCGCAGGAAAGACGACTGTTGTTCCAGCTCTATTTGCGCCTGCTCGCGCCGCGCCACCTCTTCGCGTAGCTTAGCCATGACCTGCTCACGTGCCTGCTCCGCTTTTTTACGATCGGCAATTTCCTGATTGAGTCGGGAAATGGTCTCTTTCATCTGCTGATTCAGCTCAAGATCGCGCGTACGCATTTCTTCCAGCTTATCCACCAGCCTGGCAAGACGCTGGCGTGACTCTTCCAGCTGATCGACCACCACGGAAAGAAAATAAACCGCCCAGGGCGTGATCAACAGACCGAAAAAGACCGATCGCACCATATCGATACTTTCGACATGACCACGCAGTACCATGGTCACCGCCATCTGCACAATCATGGCCAGCACGACCAGTGCAGACGCCAGCAGCAGCGAAAAACGGATCAGGCCAAGCTTGACCATTAAATCAACATAATATTGCGCCAGCAGGCGAATCTGTTTCATAAACACTCCCTGGGTGAGAACAGCCACATGATAGCGTATTTATGTCACCGTCGTCTTAGTGCATCCGGCGAGATCGCGACCGTCATGCACTTATATGGTGCAAAACGCCGTTGCTTCGCCGACGTTTGCCCCATTATTGCTAAAACCCTTGACTAATTGTGCTAACTCAATGAATCTGTAGGGCCGTCTGCTAAACAGGCGCGCGTATCCAACCTCTTCTTTTCCGTCTGACAAGGCTTTATTGTCACGACGCCCTGTTTTTCATGCATAGCCATTCACATTATTCGAAGTTTTAAGCAGCGCGACCTGATTAATTTTACTAATCACATGCCCTTTATTGATTCAAATTTGCTGCTATAAGAAAAACAGATACATCCTGCGCTTCCACTGCCTGTAGCAGCATTTGATGCTGTTTAGTACCCTGTCGCCAGCATACTTCAGCGATTTCACGCCACTGGCACAGTGATAGAGTTCACATTTCCCTCTCTACCGCTTAATGAAAAACTGACACAATTTAGACACAAAAGCATAATAAATTCATTTGGTTATCGACATAAAGACGTGATTAAACTGTGTCAGGCTCGCTATTTGACCTTGATTCGCTTTCCCGATAAGTTGGAATTCCGCTGAAAGCTTTCATGATGGGCAAGCGTCACGGCATATCTATGCAACATGACGCCCGCATGGTTTGAGTCATCTCCTTTCGAGAACGGAAACACCACGCGCTACACATCCACGGACTTATCCTCCTGCCGATGAAAAGTGCGTAAAACGAAATCGCGCAGGCTGTCAGGCGCGGGAATAAAAGAATGCGCGCTGGGAAGAGTGTTTAACCAAGCTCAGTGCCTGAAACAATGCAGGTAATGTCAAAAGCAGTTTAAGGAGACCCTCAATGTCCACTAAAAAACCTGAATCCTATGGCTTATATAACCCAGCAGCAGGAAGTGACAGCTGTGGTGTAGGTTTCATTACCCGTAAGGACGGCGAGCAGACCCACGACATTCTGCGTATGGCGCACAGTGCACTCTGCACGGTTCCGCACCGTGGTGGCATGTCCGCTGAAGGCGTGGGTGATGGCGCGGGTGTCAACGTCGATCTTTCACTGCACTTTTTCCGTAAAATTACCGGTCAGGCGCTGGAAGCCGGTCGCTTTGGCGTGGGTAACTTCTTCGTTCCTAAAGATGCTGAACTGCGTGCCAATGCGGAGCGCCTGGTAGAAGATACGCTGCGTCATTTTAATCTGCCGGTGATCATGAAACGCGAAATGCCGCTGGATAACAGCGTGACGCGTCCAGCCGCTGTCCAGTTTCAGTTGCCCATCGTGCAATGGATTTTTGCTGCGCCTCAGGATGTCAGCCACCAGAACGATTTTGAAAAACGGATTTATCGCGCCCTGCTGGCGATTGAGGCAGAGGCCTTTACGAAAAGTGAGTTTGGCGGTTTGTATCCGCTGTCGCTTTCGTCCCGTACCCAGGTATTCAAAGCCCGTCTGAATTCCAATGAGGTCATTCCTTATTTCAAAGATCTGACCGATCCCGATCATCAGGTCCGTGGGCTGTTTTTCCATACCCGCTTCTCAACCAATACCGATCCGCACACCACTATGGCGCAACCTTTCCGGTTAATGGCCCATAACGGTGAGCTGAATACCGATCGTAAAAACCGGATTGCTGAATCCGCGCTGGCCTCTGCGCGTGGAAAAACTATCGTTCGCCCGAAAGGTCAGTCAGACAGTTCCCGTCTTGACCAGAGCATTCACAGCCGCCTGATGGAAGACGATCTCGACTTAATCACCGCCGTAGTGTCGATGATGCCACCTGCATGGGAAAATGACACCGCGCTCTCTCCGGCGGTGCGTGACATGCTGGAATATTTCTCACTCTATGAAGAGAAGAACGACGGCCCTGCGGCGTTGATCTTTGGTAATGGGGAAGTGATTGGCGCACGTCTTGACCGTCTGGGTCTTCGTCCACTGCGTTCGGTTGAAACCGCCGAGTATATTGGTGCCATGTCGGAAGCCGGCCAGATTGCCTTTCCCCCGGAAAGCGTACTGCGCCGTGGTCGTATCGAAGCCGGCGGCATGCTCTATTTTGATCATCGCGAAAAACGCAGCTATACCACGCATGAAGCGCTGGAAAAGCTGGCTGCGGAAAAAGATTACGCTGCACTGCTCGGCAAATCTCGTGTCGATCTCAATGAGTTGCCTGTCATCCCTGCTGAGAAACAAGGGTCGCCTCTGCGCTATCGCGGCGATCTGAAAACCTATCAGCGCTTTGTGGCTTACTACTATAACCAGGAAAGCTTCAAATTCATGATGGACCCGATGCTGAACACCGGGGCCGAGAAAATCTCTGCTATGGGTTACGGCAACGCGATCAATGGTCTGTCCGATCACGAAGGCGGCATGGCGCACTACTTTTCGCAGCGTTTTGCACAGGTCACTAACCCACCGCTGGACTCCATCCGTGAAGCGGACGGTATGACGCTGCGCGTGGCACTGGGAGCCAAACCGCACCTGGGACGCAGTAAAGGCCGTCAGATTATTGTGCCGACGCCTATTCTGACGCACCTGGACATGCTACAGCTGCGCGAACAGAACGTCGCACCTTATGCCCGTTTTGACATGCTGTACGAACCTGTCACCGGCAAAGACCTGCTCAGCCGTACGGCCAACGCCACTGCGCTGGAGAAGGCGATTGACGATCTGGCTCAGCAGGTCGTGGATTTCGCGCGTTCCCAGGGCGGGATCGCCGTCCTGACCGACCGCCACATCTCGTCCACCCATGCCGCCCTGCCCATGCTGTTGGTGGTTTCTGCGGTGAACCAGCGCCTGGTCCAGGAAGGATTACGTCTTGACGTGTCCCTGGTGGTGGAGAGTGGGCAGATTATCTCGTCGCATCACATTGCCGCGACGCTGGGCTTTGGTGCCTCTGCTGTCTATCCGCTCGGCGTACAGATGCGTGCCGAAGAGAAATTCGGTGAAGGTGAAGAAGGCAATAAAGCCTTTAAACGCTATGCCAAAGCCGCCGAAAAGGCCCTGATGAAGACCATGGGTAAAGTAGGCCTGTGTACCGTTGAAAGCTACAGTAGCGGTGAGTTCTTTGAACCTAACTTCCTTAACACTGACGATCCGGTACTGAAGAAGTATTTCCCGAATATCAAAACGCCTGTTGGTGGCGCGGGCTTTGCCACCATCGCGCAAATGGCAGTGGACTGGCATCAAAGCGCGCTGAAAATTCAGGGCGAATCAGAAGTGCCATTACTGGGGCTGTTTAAAGAGCGCGCAGAGGGCGCAGGCCACTCCTACGGCACCATTGCCGTGCGTACCTTTATTGATATGACGGAAGAGCCGATTCGCTTTGCGGACAAAGCGCGCGAAGAGGACAATTTCATTCGTCTGATGACGCTGGCCCGTCTGGATAATGCGTTTGGCATCAAGCCTGACACGTTCAAGGACAGCAGCTTTGAGCGCATTCCTGATGACGTGATGAATAACTTTGCCATCACAGCCGATTACCGTCAGTTCTCCAGCCTGATGTATGAAGAGCGTAAACGCCGCCCTGCTGCGCTGCGTGACATTCTGGCCTTCCCGGCCGATCTGACGCATATCGACAGCGAAGCGGAATTCCGCCGTAAACTGGGCCGTTATTCGCTGACCAACAACGGATTTGCTACTCGCGGCCTGGAATGCGAGGCCATCGAAGGCAGCCCGAACACCTTTATGCTGCGGCTGACCGATGCCATCGCCGGGCTGAAGCCGGAAAGCGAACGTCTGCTGAATCTGTCACGGGCTCTGAAAGCCCGCTTCAGTGACGAAATCGAATCGGCGGACGTGGTCGCAGGCGGCCTGAAAATCACCGCCGTAGGTAAAGCTGCCGACTATCTGTCGCGCATTTTTACTGCGCTGCCCTCACTGCCGTTAAGCGAAATTCAGCCTGCCTGTGAAATCACTCGTACTTTCGCCTCCGGGGCGATGAGTCACGGCGCGCTGGTGGCACCGGCACATGAAGCTGTCGCACATGGCACCAACATGGTCGGCGGCATGAGCAACTGCGGGGAAGGCGGCGAGCACTATTCCCGTCATGGCACTATCCGTGCGTCCCGTATCAAGCAGCTGGCGTCAGGTCGTTTCGGCGTCTGGGCGGCGTACCTGGCCGATCCGATGCTGGAAGAGCTGGAGATCAAAATTGGTCAGGGTGCAAAACCTGGCGAAGGTGGCCAGTTGCCTGCGGCGAAAGTCACCGTCGAAATCGCGGCGGCACGTGGCGGCACACCGGGCGTTGAGCTGGTCTCGCCACCACCGCACCACGACACCTACTCTATCGAAGATTTGGCCCAGCTGATTCACGACTGCAAAGCGGCGCGTGTTCGCGTCATTGTGAAGCTGGTGTCCTCTGAAGGGATTGGCACCATTGCCGTGGGCGTAGCGAAAGCCGGTGCTGACGTTATTAACGTCGCCGGTAACACGGGCGGTACGGGCGCCGCCTCGGTGACCAGTCTGAAATATACCGGTCGCGTCGCGGAAATCGGCATTGCCGAAGTTCATCAGGCGCTGTGTGCGAACGGCCTGCGCGACAAAGTCCTGCTGCGCTGTTCAGGTGCACAGCAGACAGGCAGCGACGTGGTGAAATCCGCGCTGCTGGGCGGTGACAGCTTTGAATTCGGTACGACTGCGCTGATGATGCTGAAATGCGTGATGGCAAAGAACTGTAACGTCAAATGCCCCGCAGGGTTAACCACGAATGCTGAAGCCTTTGATGGCGATCCGCGTCAGCTCGCACAGTATTTCCTGAATGTGGCGCACGAAGTCCGCGAAATCCTGGCGCGTATGGGCCTGCGCTCGCTGCGTGAAGCCCGTGGGCGCGCTGACCTGCTCCATTTGATGGATCACCCGCTGGAAGTCGGCAAGCTGGATCTGCGCGCCATGCTCACCGTGGTGCCAGAGCTGAAAATCGACAAGCCGGTTTATCTGGAAAAAGATTTTGAGCTGGATGATGGCTGGGTAGAAGAACTCAACCAGCAACTGGTGACAGCGGGCAAGACATCGCTGCAGTTAGGTCACGATGTCGTCCTGAACAACCGCAATAAAAGCGTGGGCGGTCAGTTGGCGATCGATATCGAGCGCATGCTGAATCATACCCTGACAGCAGAGCAACTGCAGGCGATGCCCTCTGTGCTGCAGGACGATCGCGGTCGTCGCTATCTGGCGCCGGCCACGGTGCATATTACAACCACCGGCTCAGCCGGTCAGTCCTTCGGTGCCTTCTGCAATGACGGCATGCTGATGCAACATCGTGGCACCTGCAACGATGGCGTGGGCAAAGGCCAGTGCGGCGGCGAGCTGGTGGTGTTATCACCGGGCGGCGGCGCACAGGACAGCGATGGCAACGTCCTGATCGGTAACTTTGCTCTGTTCGGCGCAACGGGCGGCCGCCTGTTCGTGCAGGGCCAGGCCGGTGACCGCTTCGCAGTGCGTAACTCTGGCGCCACTGCGGTAGTGGAAGGCGTCGGTGACTTCTGTTGCGAATACATGACCAACGGTGCCGTGTTGAACCTGGGCACCTTTGGTAAAGGCTTCGGTAACGGCATGAGCGGCGGCTTTGCTTACCAGTACGATCCGTACGGCTCCCTGGCTAACCATGCAGCGGGCGATTCCGTTCTGTTTGGTTCCATTGCCGATGCCGATGAGCTGGCACAGATTCATAAGCAGGCCGTGCTGACCATGCTGAACTGGCATCTGGACGCCACGCAGTCACCACGTGCGGCCTGGCTGCTGGAGCACTGGGAAACCGAATGTCAGCACTTCGTGTATGTAATGCCGCGCTCTCTGCTGCTGTATCAGGATGGCGGTGAAATCCTGAAGGCGAAATCCCGTAAGGATTTGCTGGAAGAACTCTCAACCGCGCTGGCAGCGCATCAGGTCGCAAAATTCAAAGCCGCGTGGCGTGAGGGCAAAACCATTGCAGACGGTGCCGTACCGGCTTATGGCGCGACAGATACGGTCGAGATGTTTGTATTGCTCAATAACTACACCGTATTGAGCTTCGCGCAGCAGCTGGCTCTCGGCAAGTTACCGAAAGGCACCCACGTTGAGGATCCGGCGGTCGAGAAAGCGGTTCGTAATTTACTGATGACAGAGGACTTTTCGCTGGTCAGTAAACTGCAGCGCCATGCGCGGGCAGCCATTGAGAACTACAGCGACAGCGAATTAGCCAGCCTGATCGGTTCAAAACGCATGTCCGATTACAAAGCGGCACTGACGCAACGCAACATCCGTTCCATGGACAGCCTGGCCACCTATGGCTGGATCATGTATCAGGATGCCTGCAACCGTGAAATCCTTGGTCGTCTGCCTGATTTTGAAGAGTTGTTTGCACGTGCGGCATTACCTGAAATTGCGGCGGCGGTAGGGAAACTGGCCTGACAGCCGCGTCTGTAAACTGAACTGTGTTTAATCATGATTACCCGGAGGGTTTCGCGGTACCGGGCGGAGGTCAATCCCGAGCCTCTCTGTGGCAGACGGCCGCTGAGAGGACGGGTTTCGCCACACTCACGGCGGTGCGAAACATGATGGTTAAGAGCGGGATTGAGTAAAGGTATCCATGAAAATTCCATACATTCCTGAAGATGCACCTTTCAATGGTGATCAGAAATACTGGCTGGCGGGCTTTCTGGCTGGCCTGCACTCCCGTTTGCTGGTGTTAGAAGACAAACAGCAACCTGCCGCGGGCAACGCCGCCGCTGCAACGACCCAACTGCACATTCTTTATGGTTCGCAGACCGGTAACGCTGAAGCTCTGGCCCAGTCTGCGGCCAAATCGGCCCGTGCTAAAGGCCTGGTGCCTGTCGTTCAGGCGCTGGGCGATGTGGATCTCGACGTGTTTGCCACAATGCGCCACGTGCTGATCGTCACCTCGACCTACGGTGAAGGTGAAATGCCGGACAATGCCCAGCTATTCTGGGACGCCATCTCCGCCAGTACCGCACCGCGTCTGGAGCAGATGCACTTTGCCGTTCTGGCTATCGGCGACACCGGCTATGACGGTTTCTGCCAGGCCGGTAAATTCCTGGATATGCGCCTGGAACAGCTGGGTGCCAAACGTGTTGTTGATCGTATTGACTGCGATATTGATTATGAAGAGCCTTCGCATGCATGGCTGAACAGCACGATGCCACAGTTCGCCAGCAGCGCAGGCAGCAGCGGCACGGTTCTGGAGAGCGCACCGGAAGCCCCGGTCATCCCCGGCAGCAACAAATCCAATCCCTATGCCGCAGCCCTCATCACCAACAAGCGCCTGTCGAGTGAGCAGTCTGCGAAAGACATTCGCCATTTCGAATTTGATCTGACTGACAGCGGTCTGAAGTACGAAGCGGGCGATGCGCTGGGTGTGATCCCGGTGAACGAACCGTCGCTGGTCAGCCTGCTGCTGACACAACTGAACGCCGATTATCAGACGCCCGTCCCCGGCTTCGACAGAAGTCTTGGCGATCTGCTGACCTACCAGTTTGAAATTTCTGAGCCTTCACGCAAGCTGATTGAGTGGGTTGGACAGAACACCACGAACCAGGAACTGCGTCACGTACTTCAGCACGATGATAAAGATGCCTTGGGTGTCTGGCTGTGGGGCAAAGATACGCTGGACCTGCTGCAACTTGAGCTGACCCGCAGCCTGAGCGTGCCTGAGTTCGTCGCCCTGCTGCGTCCGCTGCAGCACCGTGCCTACTCCATTTCGTCCAGTTCCAAAGCGCATCCTAACCAGGTTCACCTGACGATTGCGGCTGTGCGCTATCACAGTGGCGGCCGCAACCGTAGCGGAGTCTGTTCAACCTACCTGGCCGAGCGCGTGCGTCGTGGCGAAAAGCCGGCGATCTTTATTTCGCCGAATAAATCCTTCCGGGTTCCGGCCAACGGCAATGCGCCCATGATCATGGTCGGCCCGGGTACCGGCATCGCCCCTTTCCGTGCGTTCCTGCAGGAACGTCAGGTGACCGGTGCGCAAGGCAAAAACTGGCTGTTCTTTGGCGATCAGCATCAGGAGCATGACTTCATTTACCGTGAAGAACTGACGGCCTGGCATGAGAGCGGTTTGCTGACGCGTCTCGATCTGGCGTTCTCACGCGACCAGGACAAAAAGGTCTACGTGCAAAACCGCATGCTGGAACAGGGCGCAGAACTGTACGCCTGGTTGCAGGAAGGTGGGTATTTCTACGTCTGTGGTGATGCCTCACGCATGGCGAAAGACGTGGATAATGCGCTGTATGAAATCGTACGCCAGTTTGGTGGTCTGTCCAGCGAACGCGCGGCGGACTACATCGATCAGTTGAAGAAAGAAAAACGCTACCTGCGCGACGTGTACTAATCTCAGCCGCAGAAAGCAAAAATCCGGGTACGCTGTGCGCCCGGATTTTTTTCGCTCATCATTCTGACGATCAAAAAAAATGCCTGTCGGCTGACAGGCATTCTGAGTTATTTCACCACACGCAGTGCGGGACGACCGCCGCGCGGTGGCGGATCGTCATCAGGTGAGTTGTCGTCATCGCTGGCATCGTCAGGGCGATCGCCATCAATCACTGACATGACCGTCTCTTCCTGATTTTCCGGGAACGCCTGGGATGCCCCTTCATAAGCCGGTTCAGGCTCAAACATGGTCCCCGCACCGTTTTCACGCGCATAGATGGCCAGAATGGCCGCCATCGGCACGTTCACCTGGCGCGGCACGCCGCCAAAGCGGGCATTAAACGAGACTTCCTCGTTACCCAGCTCAAGATTGCCTACAGCGCGCGGCGCAATGTTGAGGACGATCTGACCGTCCCGTGCATATTCCAGCGGAACCTGAACGCCCGGCAGGTTGATATCGACCACCAGATGCGGCGTCAGCTGGTTATCCAGGAGCCAGTCATAAAAAGCCCGCAGCAAATAGGGGCGACGGGCCGTAAGTTGCGACATTTCCATAAATCAGCCCCGGGCTTGCAGGCGCATTTCACGTTCAGCTTCAGTCAGTGAAGCAAGGAAGGAGTCACGTTCAAATACGCGGTTCATATAGCCTTTCAGCTCTTTTGAGCCCGATCCCAGCAGATCGATGCCCATTGACGGTAAGCGCCACAGCAGCGGTGCTAGGTAGCAGTCAACCAGGCTGAACTCGTCGCTCATAAAGAAAGGTGAACGTCCAAACAGGGGGGCAATCGCCAGTAACTCTTCACGCAGCTGCTTACGCGCCGCTTCGGCTTCCTGACCGCTGCTGTTCTCGACCTTTCTCATCAGGCTGTACCAGTCTTGCTCGATACGGTGCATCATCAAACGGCTTTCGCCACGCGCAACCGGATAAACCGGCATCAAAGGCGGGTGTGGGAAACGCTCATCAAGGTATTCCATGATGATGCGTGATTCATACAGTGTCAGTTCGCGATCAACCAGCGTCGGCACAGTACGGTACGGATTGAGGTCAATCAGATCCTGCGGCAGGTTATCCATTTCGACCTGCTCGATCTCTACGCTGACACCTTTCTCGGCCAGCACAATACGCACCTGATGGCTAAAAATGTCAGTAGGACCAGAAAACAGCGTCATTACCGAACGTTTGTTGGCAGCGACAGCCATGAAAACCTCCCAGTTTGTTCACAAAAAGTTACTGCGAATGGCCAACCACACGGCGACTCACCTGCTCATAGAACTCGCTCGCAATCCGCGCTAACCACTCCCGACTGATGCCAGGCGCATAACGCGCCAGCTTGCGGGCGCAAAGTGACAGGGAGTTTACCAGATTTTAGGCAGCTTGTGGGCGGGGGAATGCATTTTTGCGGGTAAAATGCGAACAGCATTGTTGTTTTCTGTGACTGCGCCGCCTGGCATGAAAAGCAAAAAACCCGCCGAAGCGGGTTTTTTGTGCCAACTGTGACTGCCGAAGCAGCAACAATTAACGTTTGGAGAACTGAGGACGACGACGTGCTTTACGCAGGCCGACTTTCTTACGTTCAACCTGACGAGCATCGCGAGTAACGAAGCCTGCTTTACGCAGTTCGCCACGCAGTGACTCATCATACTCCATCAGAGCGCGGGTGATACCGTGACGGATCGCGCCTGCCTGACCAGAGATACCACCACCTTTAACGGTGATGTACAGGTCCAGTTTGCCAACCATATCAACCAGTTCCAGAGGCTGACGCACGACCATGCGTGCAGTCTCACGACCGAAATACTGCTCCAGAGAGCGTTGGTTGATGACGATGTTACCGCTACCCGGCTTGATGAAGACGCGTGCGGATGAGCTTTTGCGGCGACCAGTGCCGTAGTTTTGAGTTTCAGCCATTGCCTTTAATCCCGATTAAATGTCAAGAACTTGCGGTTGCTGTGCCGCATGGTTGTGCTCGTTACCTGCGTAAACTTTCAGTTTACGGTACATAGCACGACCCAGCGGGCCCTTCGGCAGCATGCCTTTAACCGCGATCTCAATCACGCGCTCAGGACGGCGAGCAATCATCTCTTCAAAGGTCGCCTGTTTGATACCACCGATGTGACCAGTGTGGTGATAGTAAATCTTGTCAGAACGCTTGTTGCCGGTGACAGCAACTTTCTCAGCGTTCAGAACGATGATGTAATCACCTGTATCAACGTGCGGAGTGTATTCCGCTTTATGCTTACCACGCAGACGGCGTGCCAGTTCAGTCGCCAGGCGACCCAAGGTTTTGCCAGTTGCGTCAACAACATACCAGTCACGTTGGACGGTTTCTGGTTTAGCTGTAAAAGTTTTCATCGAAAAGCTTACCCAAATTAAGTTACACGTTGGTGAAATCCCAAACGCTTAAGTAAACGAATGAGGCTCACACGACCATTTTGACCAGCAAGCCACCCCTTCGGATAGCGTTACCGGCGCGCAGAGGATTTGGGAAAAAAATCCAGTGCCGTAACGTGGGGTCGCAAGATTATAGAGAAGTCGATTACAAAAATCGAACTCTATTTTCATTTATTACCCGGAATCTCAGGGTAAATGCGCCAGCCGCAGATACTCTTCGCTCTGCATTTCCTGCAAACGCGACAGGCAGCGCTGGTATTCAAATTTCAGGCGCGTGCCCTGATAAATTTCGAACAACGAGGTTTCCGCGGCGACGACCAGTTTGACATGGCGCTCATAAAACTCATCCACCAGCGCCAGAAAACGCCGCGCCTGATCTTCCGTTTTATAAATCATGACCGGCACATCAAACAGCAGCACGCTGTGAAAGCGGCGCGACAGTTCGATGTAATCGTGCTGGCTGCGCCCTTCCCCACACAGGGTTTTGAAGTCGATTGCCACCACGCCTTCACTGACACCCAGCGTGGGCATTTTGCGATGGTTGATCTCCAGCACCGGTGCGCTGTCGCGTTTTTCCCCTGACAGCGCCTGGAACATGCGATCCATATCGGCGTAGGTTTCTGGCCCTAAAGGAGACTTCCACAGATGCGCCGACGTCAGCGTGCGCAGACGGTAATCAATGCCCGCATCAACGTTCATGACGTCACAATGTTGCTTGATCTGCTCAATGGCCGGCAGGAAACGCGCGCGCTGTAAACCGTTTTTATAGAGGTTATCGGGCGGAATATTCGAGGTGGCGACCAGGCTGATGCCCCGTTCGAACAACGCTTCCATTAACGTGCCCAGCAACATGGCATCCGTAATATCGGACACAAAAAATTCGTCAAAGCACAGAATATCGGTTTCGGCTTTGAAGCGATCGGCGATGATCAGCAGCGGATCGCTGTGCCCCTGCAGTTCGGTCAGCTCTTCGTGCACACGCAGCATAAAGCGGTGAAAATGTAAGCGCAGCTTGCGGTTGCCAGGAATAGACTGAAAAAACAGATCCATGACCCAGGTTTTCCCGCGCCCCACGCCGCCCCACATATACAAGCCACGTACCGGCGTTTTGACCCGGGACTTCTCTTTACCCATCAGCTTCGACAGACGACCAAACAACCCCTGCGAGGCAGGTTCAGTCGTCTGCTGGCGGGCGATGAGCCCTTGCTGGATAGCATCTAAGCGGGTGATCGCTTCACGTTGTACATCGTCGGGTTTAAAATCGCCCTGCGATAGCGCCTGCTCATAGCGGGCAAGCGGAGATGAGGTTTGCATGGTTCGCTCAGTGTCCCTGAATGTTGTCTTATTCACACATCGTTTGTCGAAAAAAAGGCCGCTCTACACTAAGGCATGGCGCTCCAGAGTTCCACATCCATAAGATTAACGGGTATAGTGACTATTATTAAGTGGTGCAACGCCCTACGGAACAACGGAAATAACACGGGAGTCATTATGACCTGGGAATACGGGCTAATTGGTTTAGTGGTAGGTATCATTGTCGGCGCAGTAGCTATGCGTTTTGGCAACAGGAAACTGCGCGAGCAGCGCAGCATGCAGTATGAGCTGGATAAAACGAAAGCCGAACTGGCTGATTATCGTGAAGAGCTGACCAACCACTTTGCGCAAAGCGCCGAGCTGCTTGACAACATGGCACGCGATTACCGTCAGCTTTACCAGCATATGGCGAAAGGATCTAATGACCTGCTGCCAAACATGCCTGGCGACAAAAATCCCTTTGCCTGGCAACTGACCGAAGCGGAAGCCGATAACGATCAGGCACCGGTTCAGATGCCACGCGATTACTCAGAAGGCGCTTCCGGTTTACTGCGCGGTGAACGCGCCTTGCGCGACTAAGCGCATCGGGCACAGCCACGCTGTGCCCGCTGTTTTTGCGAACCCCGGCCGCAAACGGCTGTCTCACTGATTTATTCCCCCCACTTTTTGCAGCGAGAGCGTTGTAGCAATGAAAAAACAAGCACGACTGTTAAGCGCGTTAGCCTTGAGTATTGGAATGAGTCTTGCCGCTGCGCCCGTCGCAATGGCGACGCTACCTGCACAGATTCAGGGGCAGCCACTGCCCAGCCTGGCACCGATGCTGGAAAAAGTGTTACCTGCCGTGGTCAGTGTGCATGTTGAAGGCACGCAGTCGGATTCACAGGCCCAGGATATTCCTGAACCCTTAAAGCGTTTCTTTGGCCAACTGCCTGGCGGCGGTCAGTCTCAGCCACAACCGTTTGAAGGCCTGGGTTCCGGCGTCATTATCGACGCCGCGAAGGGCTACGTGTTAACGAACAACCACGTGGTCAACGGCGCCGATAAAATCAATGTCCAGTTGGGCGACGGCAGTGAATATGACGCCAAACTCATCGGTCACGATGAACAAACGGATATTGCCCTGATTCAGATCCAGGGCGCTAAGAACCTGACGCAGATTAAAGTCGCGGATTCCGACCAACTTAAGGTGGGCGATTTTGCCGTCGCTATTGGTAATCCCTTTGGGCTGGGCCAGACGGCTACGTCCGGGATTATTTCGGCACTGGGCCGCAGCGGACTGAATCTTGAGGGGCTGGAGAACTTTATCCAGACGGATGCCGCCATCAACCGCGGTAACTCCGGCGGTGCGCTGGTGAATTTAAACGGCGAACTGATTGGTATTAACACCGCCATCCTCGCCTCCAGCGGCGGTAATATCGGCATTGGCTTTGCGATTCCAAGCGATATGGCAATCAACCTGGCCGATCAGTTGATTAAGTATGGCGAAGTCAAACGCGGTCAGCTTGGCATTAAAGGCACGGAAATGACTGCGGATATGGCCAAGGCGTTTAACGTCGATGCCCAGCGCGGTGCTTTCGTGTCTGAAGTTCTGCCGCAGTCGGCGGCACAGAAAGCCGGTATTAAGTCGGGAGATATCATTGTTTCTGTGAATGATAAACCCATCACCAGTTTTGCTGAGTTGCGCGTAAAAATCGGCACCACGGCACCTGGCGAGAAAGTGAAGCTGGGCCTGCTGCGTGAAGGCAAACCCGTCAGCGTTGAGGTCACTCTTGAGCAGAGTGCTCAGACAACCGCCAGCGCACAACTGCTGTCACCGGCTCTTCAGGGTGCCACGCTAAGCGATGGTCAAACGAAAACCGGTGATAAAGGCGTGAAGATTGACGGCATCGAAAAAGGCACGCCGGCTGAACAAGTGGGCCTGCAAAAAGATGATGTCATCATTGGCGTTAACCGCACGCGCGTCCAGAATATTGCCGAAATGCGCAAAGTGCTGGAAGCCAAACCACCTGTGCTGGCGCTGAATGTCATGCGCGGTCAGGAAAGCATCTATCTGTTATTGAGATAAACCACGCATAATGGCGGACACAAGCACGTGTGTGTCCGCCCCGCGCATGGTATTCTCCCCAACGTTCTCCCCTGACGTGATTTAACACCATGTTTCTTAAACTTTTGCGTTCAGTGGTGTTGGGACTGATTGTTGCGGGCATCTTGCTCGCAGCGTTGCCCGCACTGCGTTTGGGCGGTGCTGCCCTCTATAGTCAAAATGACAGTAACGATGAAACGCCCTTTGGCTTCAATCAAGGGGTGCGCCGCGCTGTGCCTGCCGTGGTCAACGTTTATAACCGCAGTACGCAAGGGAACAATAACCGTGGTATCACCACGCTGGGTTCCGGCGTGATCATGAATGCCAAAGGCTATATTCTGACCAACAAGCACGTCATTAATAATGCCGATCAAATCATCGTCGCCCTGCAGGATGGCCGCTTCTTCGAGGCGACGCTGGTTGGGTCGGATGCGATGACCGATTTAGCGGTGCTGAAAATCACCGCGCCGAATCTGCCGGTGATCCCCATTAATCCCAAACGTGTCGCACACATTGGCGATGTCGTGATGGCCATTGGTAACCCCTATAACCTTGGGCAAACGGTCACGCAGGGCATTATCAGCGCAACGGGTCGGGTCGGACTGAGCTCGTCAGGCCGCCAGAATTTCCTGCAGACCGATGCCTCCATTAACCAGGGCAACTCCGGTGGCGCGTTAATCAATTCGCTGGGCGAGCTGATGGGAATTAACACCCTGACCTTCGACAAAAGCAGCGACGGTGAAACGCCCGAGGGAATCGGTTTTGCCATTCCCACCGCACTTGCGTCGAAAATCATGGATAAGCTGATTCGCGATGGCCGGGTTATACGTGGCTACATCGGTATCACAGGGCGCGAAGTGCCCCCGCTGCACGGTCAGGGAAACAGTCTGGACAGAGTTCAGGGGATTATCGTCAGCGTCGTTACGCCCGGCGGTCCGGCGGATAAAGCCGGTATTGAGCCTAACGATGTGTTGCTGAGTGTGAACGGAAAACCGGCTATATCGGCACAGGAAACCATGGACCAGGTTGCCGAAATCCGTCCCGGCTCAGTGATTGATGTCCAGGTGCTGCGTAATGATAAGAAGCTGACCCTGCCGGTGACGATTCAGGAGTTTCCGGACAACAGTCAGTAGGCAAAACATTTTGACGGGAACGCCCGCGGAAAAAACAGACAAGGCCGCGCAATGCGCGGCCTTGTCTGTTTCTGGCTCAGGTCAGTAGGCTTCTCAGCGTAAGCTGGCGCGAAGCCTTGACTAGCAGCGGTCTACCGGAAAGGCGATAACCTCACTCAGCGAGTCGGCCTTCAGTGCCAGCATAATCAACCGATCTATGCCCAGCGCTACGCCTGAACAGGCTGGCATGCCATGTTCCAGCGCTGCCAGCAGGTAATGATCAATCGGGTGCTGCGGCAGCCCGCGTGCTGCACGGCGGCGATTATCCTGTTCAAAACGCTGACGCTGTTCACGGCTGTCCGTCAGTTCACGGAAGCCGTTCGCCAGTTCAATGCCCTTGTAATAAACCTCAAAGCGTTCGGCAACGCGATGGTCTTCTGTGCTGATCTCCGCCAGTGCCGCCTGGCTGGCCGGAAAGTGATAGACAAAACAGGGCTTATCCTGACCAATTTTGGGTTCCACGCCCAACATAAACAGCAGCATCAGCAAGGTATCGCGATCCTCTTCCCGATTCGCCAGCTCGCCCTCACCCAGCTTTTCTGCGGCCTCCCGCAATTGCGTTTTATCCGCAGAAAGCGGGTCCAGATCAAGATGACGAATAAACGCCTGCTGATATGAGAGGGATTCCGCGCTGTCGCACTCCAGCACCTGCTGAAGCAAATCGTCCACTTCGTTCATCAGCCGGTACATATCATAATGGGGGCGATACCACTCCAGCATGGTGAATTCAGGATTGTGGTGCCGTCCGGCCTCTTCATTGCGGAAACAACGTCCCATCTGATAAATCGGCCCGCTACCGGCTGCCAGCAGGCGTTTCATATGGTATTCCGGGCTGGTCATCAGCCAGAGGTCGCATCCGTCGGACATGCCGGGGCCGACAAACCGCGTCTGGAAAGGCACCAGATGGATATCGGTGACGGTCGCCTGACTCATGGCTGGCGTATCCACTTCCAGTACGCCACGATCGGCAAAGAAACGACGCACTTCAGCCACAATGCCTGCGCGTTTAATTAAATTGGCAATGGACGCGCCCGGTTGCCAGCTTGCCGTTTCACTCATGGTGATGACTCCTGATACAAATAAGGGTGGGAAGTCTACTCGCAATGGCGGTGCCAGACAATCATGGCGCAAAACTGTCCAATAAACTGGCCGGGTTCTATAATTAACAGGTTAAATAACAAAGGAATCTTTTTATGTCTCCATGGAAAACACTGGTCGCCAGCCTGAGTACCTTCTTGTCCGTTGCCTGCTCAACCACACCGCCGAAGAATGTTACCGTCGTTGAACACTTCGACAGTGAGCGTTATCTCGGTCAATGGTATGAGATTGCCCGGCTGAATCACGGCTTTGAACGCGGTCTTGAACAGGTGACGGCAAACTACAGTCCTCGGGAAGACGGCGGCCTTAAGGTGGTTAACCGCGGCTATAACCCGAAAAAGCAGCGCTGGCAGGAGAGCGTGGGCAAAGCTTACTTTACCGGCGACAAACAACGCGCCGCGCTCAAAGTTTCTTTCTTTGGCCCCTTTTACGGTGGCTATAACGTTATTGCGCTGGATCCCGACTACCGCTATGCGCTGGTCTGCGGACCTAACCGCCACTATTTATGGATTCTGTCCCGCACGCCGCAGCTGGACAACGACGTGAAGCAAAAACTGGTACAGCAGGCACGTCAGGCCGGTTTCCCGGTGAATGAGTTGATTTGGGTTAAACAGGGATAGAAGAGAAAATAAAGCCGGTACGAAAGACGTTCGTACCGGTTTTTGGAGCTTACTGCGCGCTACGTTGAATCGCCTGACCGCCTGCTTCAACGTCTTCGCCAACGCCACGCGTGGTATTACAGCCTGACAACAATGCTGATAACATCACCACAGAAAAAATCGCAACAATACTTTTCTTTAACATAAGCCAGTTCCTTTTTTACGTTGCATTAAAAGTACAGCTTTTAAAGCATAGACCGATTACGCCACGCTGCGAGCCTAACCCGCTGAAAAAAGGAAATTCTGCCGTGTTACTTCGCGGCGCGAGAAATAGCCCCACCCAGGTGAGAAACATCCTCGCCAAAACCGTGAAAGGTATTACAGGCGCTCAGTCCAGAAGAGACCAGCAACGCCAGCGCGATAAGTTTTGCCAGTTTTTTCATTGTTGAAACTCACATAAAAAAGGCGCATCACAGGATGCGCCTCTCAGGATTATTTTACGCGTGAAACGTATTCGCCAGAGCGGGTGTCCACTTTCACCACCTCGCCAATCTGAACGAATAAAGGCACTTTAATGACGGCGCCGGTAGACAGCGTGGCAGGCTTGCCGCCTGTACCCGCGGTATCGCCTTTCAGGCCTGGGTCAGTTTCAATCACTTCCGCTTCGATAAAGTTCGGTGGCTGAACTGCAATCGGTTTATCGTTCCACAAGGTTACGATACACTCCGCATTGTCCTGCAACCACTTCTGTACTTCATCCAGCACTTTAGCTTCAACCTGGTACTGCTCAAAGCTTTCCGGGTGCATGAAGTAGTAGAAATCGCCGTCGTTGTAAGAGTACTGCAGCGTCATATCCTTCACGTCTGCGCCTTCGGCAGAATCGGTTGATTTGAAGGTTTTCTCAACGCGTGAACCGGTCAGCAGACGACGCATTTTTACACGTGCAAACGCCTGACCTTTACCCGGCTTAACAAACTCGCTTGATTCGATGGCATAAGGTTCGCCTTCGAACATGATTTTAAGACCGGTACGGAAATCGTTGCTAAGATAAGTCGCCATAAAGGCCCTCTGTAGATATTAACTGGTAATAGCCAAAAAAATGGCACACATTGTAACCCTAAATTCCCCTTCCAGAGAAGATTGGTTGCAGCAACTTGCTGATGTTGTCACTGATCCTCATGAATTACTGCAACTTTTAGCGCTCGATCATCTTCCGGATCTGGCTGCTGGCAGCGATGCACGTCGGCTTTTTGCCCTGCGCGTGCCGCGCGCATTTATCCAGCGGATGAAAAAAGGCGATGCGCAGGATCCCCTTTTGCTTCAGGTATTGACCAGCCGCCAGGAATTCATTGAAGCGCCAGGTTATAGCACCGATCCGTTAGATGAGCAAAACAGCGTGGTGCCGGGATTACTGCACAAATACCAAAACCGGGCCCTGCTGCTGGTCAAAGGTGGCTGCGCCGTGAATTGCCGTTACTGCTTCCGCCGTCATTTTCCTTATCAGGATAATCAGGGCAATAAGCGTAACTGGCAGGCAGCGCTTGATTATATTGCCGATCACCCTGAACTGGATGAGATCATCTTTTCTGGCGGCGATCCGTTAATGGCGAAAGATCATGAACTCGCCTGGCTGATTGAGGCGCTGGCTGCCATTCCCCATCTGAAACGGTTACGCATTCACAGCCGACTGCCGGTGGTGATCCCTGCGCGCATTACGCAGGCGCTCTGTCAGACGCTGGCGGAAACGCGCCTGCAGGTTCTGATGGTCACCCACATCAATCATGCCAACGAGATCGATGACGCCCTCTGCGACGCCATGACGCGCCTTAAGCGCGCTGGCGTAACGTTACTCAATCAGAGCGTGTTGCTGCGCGGCGTGAACGATCGGGCGCAATGCCTTGCGGCATTGAGCAACGCACTGTTTGATGCGGGCATTCTGCCCTACTACCTGCACGTACTGGATAAAGTGCAGGGCGCGGCGCATTTCTATGTTTCGGATCAGGACGCGCGTGCCCTGATGCGCGATCTGCTGCCTTTGGTCTCCGGTTATCTGGTACCGAAGCTGGCGCGCGAAATCGGGGGGGAGCCCAGTAAAACCCCCCTGGATCTGCAACTTCGGCAGGAATAATCCGGCCCTGACAAGCCCTGTTTCGGCACTGAAGCAAAGCCTCGCGGAACGGTTGCACTTCAAACAAATACAGCCTCTTTCATTTCATCAGCGCATAAAAAAACGACCGGCACGCGGGCCGGTCGTCTCAGAAATCTTGCCAGTTCATTGCCCGATCAGTTAGGGCACTTATAAACCTGGCCGGTCATTTTACTGTCGAGTGGTGCAAACGCTGAAAGCAGGTTTTGTGTCGGGCTGGTCGCACCGTAAATCACGTTACCGCCCATTTCTGCTGCACGGTTACGCAGATCGTTAGCCGCACCACGCAGTGCGCTGGTTTCACCACCGGCTCCGCTTAACCAGTTACTTTGTGAGCCGGTCAGGGTGCCCAGAAGCTGACACTGTTTGCCAGGCTGCTGATCGGTAAAGGTGACGCGCTGACCTGCAGAAGAGAGTTCGGTTGAGCTGCTGCAGCCCGCAAGCAATAACGCGCCAGCCGTCAGACCGAGCAAGAGGTTAATCCGCATTATAATCCCCATTTATTATCATCAGAGTCGGATGGCAGCGTAGCAGAAAAACACGCATTTTTTCTGCACATTCATTGCCCTAATCCGTGCCAACGTAACCGTTGCGCCACTACTTATACCTTTTCCTCAGCAAAAGAAAAACCCCCGACCGTTTCCGATCGGGGGTTCCTGTGACGCAAGGGTCAGGGGGCAATTACATCATGCCGCCCATTCCGCCCATGCCACCCATACCGCCAGCGCCTGCACCTAAATCTGGCGCATCGCTTTTCGGCAGGTCAGTGACCATACATTCGGTGGTGATCATCAGGCCAGCAACCGACGCCGCGTACTGCAGTGCAGAACGGGTCACTTTGGTTGGGTCCAGAATACCGAAGTCGATCATGTTGCCGTATTCTTCAGTCTGCGCGTTGTAACCGTAGTTACCGTCGCCCGCTTTCACGTTGTTGGCAACAACAGAAGGCTCTTCACCGGCGTTAGAAACGATTTGACGCAGCGG
This sequence comes from Pantoea sp. BR_17, assembly GCF_041955125.1. Taxonomy (NCBI): domain Bacteria; kingdom Pseudomonadati; phylum Pseudomonadota; class Gammaproteobacteria; order Enterobacterales; family Erwiniaceae; genus Pantoea; species Pantoea sp. BR_17. Next base: position 457,920 of record NZ_JAVAXT010000002.1, read on the forward strand.
AGCTTCCATTGCGCGCAGCGCAACTTTGATACCCACGTTCTGGTCTTCGTTCTGGCCACGCAGTTCTGACAGCTGTGCTGCCACACGAACCAGCGCCACACCACCACCAGCAACCACGCCTTCCTCAACCGCAGCACGGGTTGCGTGCAGGGCATCTTCAACGCGCGCTTTCTTCTCTTTCATTTCAACTTCAGTCGCTGCGCCTACTTTCAGTACGGCTACGCCGCCTGCCAGTTTAGCCACACGCTCCTGCAGTTTTTCTTTGTCGTAGTCAGAGGTCGCTTCTTCGATCTGCTGACGAATCTGGGTAACGCGGCCCTGGATGGTGCTTTCTTCACCCACGCCATCGATGATAGTGGTGGTGTCTTTATTGATAACCACACGCTTCGCCTGACCCAGATCTTCCAGCGCAGCTTTTTCCAGCTCCATACCGATCTCTTCAGAGATAACGGTACCGCCAGTCAGGATAGCGATATCCTGCAGCATCGCTTTACGACGATCGCCGAAGCCAGGTGCTTTAACCGCAGCCACTTTCACGATACCACGCATGGTGTTCACCACCAGGGTAGCCAGCGCTTCGCCTTCTACGTCTTCCGCGATGATCAGCAGCGGTTTGCCTGCTTTCGCAACGGCTTCCAGCACTGGCAGCATTTCGCGAATGTTAGAAATTTTCTTGTCAGCCAGCAGGATGAACGGGGATTCCAGTTCTACTGCGCCTGTTTCTGGCTTGTTGATGAAGTACGGAGACAGGTAACCGCGGTCGAACTGCATACCTTCAACCACGTCCAGCTCGTCTTGCAGACCGGTGCCTTCTTCAACGGTGATAACGCCTTCTTTACCCACTTTTTCCATCGCCTGCGCGATCAGGGTACCGACGGTTTCATCAGAGTTTGCAGAGATGGTACCCACCTGCGCAATCGCTTTAGAGTCTGAGCAAGGCACAGACAGTTTTTTCAGTTCTTCAACTGCAGCAACAACCGCCTGGTCGATACCGCGCTTCAGATCCATCGGGTTCATGCCCGCCGCAACGGCCTTCAGGCCTTCGGTGATGATGGACTGCGCCAGTACGGTTGCCGTGGTGGTACCGTCGCCCGCCGCATCGTTGGCTTTAGAGGCAACTTCTTTCACCATCTGCGCACCCATGTTTTCGAACTTGTCTTCCAGCTCGATTTCACGCGCAACAGAAACGCCATCTTTCGTGATGGTCGGTGCACCAAAAGATTTATCCAGAACTACGTTACGGCCTTTAGGACCCAGGGTAACTTTTACTGCATCTGCCAGTACGTTTACGCCACGCAACATTTTTACGCGTGCGTCATTACCGAATTTTACGTCTTTAGCTGCCATTTCAAATTTCCCTTAAATTCGTTTCGTTCAGTGAATTACGCGTAAAACTTACGCTTCAACAATCGCCAGAATGTCGCTTTCAGAGATGATCAGGACTTCTTCATTGTCGATTTTCTCAGTTTTGGCACCGTAGCCTTCGCTGAAAATCACAACGTCACCCACTTTCACATCCAGCGGCTTCACTTCGCCACTTTCAAGAATACGGCCTTTACCCACAGCCAGCACTTCACCGCGCGTGGATTTGCCTGCAGCAGAACCGGTCAGCACGATGCCACCCGCTGACTTAGCTTCCACTTCTTTACGCTTCACGATTACGCGATCGTGTAATGGACGAATTTTCATTTGATAGCTCTCCTTTGAGAAGTCCAATCATTCATTTTTGGGTTGAATACCGGGCTGTGTGGCTTCCGGCCTCGTGACCAGAGAGATAGGGCCGCGCTTTCCCTCTTTCAAGGGGGGAACCTACAAATTTTTTTTGCCTGATGATGCGACTGATGACTTTTTGAACAAAGGTGGCAAACGGGCGGGCGAACAAACAAAAAGCGCGACCCGACGTCGCGCAGGGTGGGGATTAACGATCCTTAGGATCGTCATGGTGTTCAAGACGATCGGTATCTTTACGTTCGTACTCGCCATCCATGGTATAGCCACTGTCCGGGCCCGCTCCCGGCCCGCGCCAGACGCGCAAATGCGGCATCAGCTTCAGCGTGAGGTGCTTTTGCACCGGTGGCAGCAGCAGAAGCAGCCCCAGCATATCGGTAAAGAAACCAGGCAGCAGCAGCAGGAAACCGGCAATGATCAGCGAAACGCTTTTGATCATCTCCTGTGCCGGGCTTTCATTACGTGCCAGCTTCTCCTGCATCAGCATAAAGTTTTTCATGCCCTGATTTTTGACTAAAGACACGCCAATGCAGGAGGTGAAAACCACCAGCAGCATGGTGAGCAGCACGCCCAGGACGTGTGCAACCTGAATGAAAAGTGAGATCTCAATCCAGGCCAGTACGAAAAAGATCACTAACGGTAACCAGCGCACCGGATTCTCCTGTGAGTCAGGCTGCCCGGTCGTTAACCCGACAGCGTGGAATATGAATGTGAAAAAGGTAAAAAACAGAGATGGTTATTCTGATCGTCAATTTCAACCGCAACCGGCAAATTTTTGCTTACGGGTTATTTTTGTGAGCAATTTCACATATTGTTAACGTAACGCGGCCAGACAGGTGATCTCTGTTCGCGCTTTGCGTCTCTGTCAGAATAGGATCGTGCTCACCTGCCTGAATACGGATAAAATAGCGGTTCTGGCGCTTCCCCACAAAACAAACACATCATCTGCGATGGTTAGCAGTGACAACAAGAAGGTTATCATGGCGAACAACATTCGTATCGAAGAAGACCTGTTAGGCATGCGTGAAGTTCCGGCGGATGCTTACTATGGCGTTCATACTTTGCGTGCGATTGAAAACTTTTACATCAGCAACAGCAAAATCAGTGACATTCCTGAGTTTGTTCGCGGCATGGTGATGGTGAAAAAAGCCGCGGCGATGGCAAACAAAGAGCTACAAACCTTACCGCGTGATATCGCCAACACCATTATTCAGGCCTGCGATGAAGTGCTGAACAACGGTCGCTGCATGGATCAGTTTCCGGTTGATGTTTATCAGGGCGGCGCAGGCACCTCGGTGAATATGAATACCAATGAGGTACTGGCGAATATTGGTCTGGAGCTAATGGGGCATCAAAAAGGCGAATATCAGTATCTGAACCCGAACGACCACGTGAATAAATGCCAGTCCACTAACGATGCCTATCCGACGGGTTTTCGTATTGCCGTGTACAGCTCACTGCTGAAACTGCTCGACGGTATCAGTCAGTTAGCGGACGGGTTTCAGCGTAAAGCCGATGAATTCCAGACCATTTTAAAAATGGGTCGTACCCAGCTACAGGATGCGGTGCCGATGACGCTGGGCCAGGAGTTCCATGCCTACAGCGTTCTGCTGAATGAAGAGACGAAAAGCATTTTGCGCACTGGCGAACTGCTGCTGGAAGTGAACCTGGGCGCAACCGCTATCGGTACGCGCCTGAACACGCCGGACGGTTACCAGCAGCTGGCGGTGCAGAAACTGGCGGAAGTCAGCAACCTCGCGGTAGTGCCCGCCGAAGACCTGATCGAAGCCACTTCAGACTGCGGTGCCTATGTCATGGTGCATTCATCGCTCAAACGCCTGGCTGTCAAACTGTCGAAGATCTGTAATGACCTGCGCCTGCTTTCTTCCGGCCCACGCGCGGGCCTGAACGAGATTAACCTGCCGGAGCTGCAAGCCGGTTCCTCCATCATGCCTGCTAAAGTGAATCCGGTGGTGCCTGAAGTCGTCAATCAGGTGTGCTTCAAGGTGATTGGTAACGATACGACGGTCACGATGGCGTCGGAAGCCGGCCAGCTTCAGCTCAACGTCATGGAGCCGGTCATCGGTCAGGCGCTGTTTGAATCGATCAGCATTCTGACCAACGCCTGCTATAACCTGCTGGAAAAATGCGTCAACGGTATCACGGCGAACAAAGCGGTCTGCGAAGCCTACGTGTTTAACTCCATTGGGATTGTGACCTATCTGAACCCCTATATCGGCCACCACAATGGTGACATCGTCGGTAAAATTTGCGCCGAAACCGGCAAAAGCGTGCGCGAGGTGGTGCTGGAGCGCGGCCTGCTGACCGAAAGCGAGCTGGATGATATTTTCTCTGTGCAAAACCTGATGTATCCGGTTTACAAGGCGAAACGCTATACCGATGAAAACGAACAGTAAGGCGTAATTGCGCTTACTGGTGTAAAAGGCACATCGTAATCAAAACGATGTGCCTTTTTGTTTGTTAAAAGGATGGGTTTGCTTTTCGGCTCATCATCATTTCGGGAGTGGCACATGTTCCTGGTTGAACTGTTTATCGTGGTACTGGCGATCTGGCTGGGCGCGCGTCTTGGCGGGATCGGGATTGGCTTTGCGGGCGGCATGGGCGTGCTCATCCTGACGCTTGGCTTTGGTATGAAGCCAGGTGCCATTCCGTTTGATGTGATTGAAATCATCATGGCGGTCATCGCGGCGATTGCGGCCATGCAGGTTGCTGGCGGCATGGACTACCTGGTCAGCCTTGCCGAACGCCTGCTGCGTCGTCATCCCCGTTATGTCACCTTTCTTGCCCCTCTGGTCACCTATGTGATGACGCTGCTGGCGGGCACCGGTCATACCGCCTTCTCTACCCTGCCGGTCATCGCCGAGGTGGCGAAGGAGCAAGGCGTGCGTCCTTCTCGTCCGCTGTCGATGGCGGTTGTCGCATCTCAGGTTGCCATTACCGCCTCGCCAATCTCGGCGGCGGTCGTCTTCTTTGCCACGCTGCTCGAACCGCGCGGCGTAAGCTATATCATGCTGCTGGCCATCGCCATTCCGGCTACCATGGTTGGGCTGTTTCTTGCCGCGCTGGTCACTAACTTCCTGGGAAAAGAGCTGAAAGATGACGCCGTTTATCAGGCTCGCCTGGCGAAAGGAGACGTGGCCCTGCGTGGGGAAACCGTCTATCACGCCAGACCTGGCGCCAGAAAGTCTGTCCTGCTGTTCCTGATCGGGATTGCTGCCGTGGTGATCTATGCGACCATTACCAGCGAAAGCGTAAACCTGATCGTCAATCCGCCCCTGCCGCGCAACGAAGCGATTGTGGTGTTTATGCTCACTATTGCCACGTTGATTAGTCTGACCTGTAATATTGACAGCGGCGCGATTCTGAGCGCCAGTACGTTTAAATCCGGTATGAGTGCCTGCGTCTGCGTCATGGGCGTAGCCTGGCTCGGCGATACCTTCGTCAAAGCCCATCTGGCTGATATCCAGATGCTGGCGGGGGATACCTTAAAAACCTATCCGTGGATGCTGGCGCTGGTATTGTTCTTTTCTTCGATGCTGCTCTATTCTCAGGCAGCAACCGCGAAAGCCCTGCTGCCTGCGGCGTTAGCCCTTGGCGTCACCCCTTTGACAGCTATCGCTTCTTTTGCCGCCGTGTCAGCGCTGTTTGTGTTACCGACCTATCCCACACTGTTAGCCGCCGTTGAGATGGATGACACTGGCTCGACCCGAATCGGTAAGTTCGTGTTCAACCATGCCTTTATCATTCCCGGCGTGCTGGCCATCACCCTGTCTGTCGTGTTCGGGTTTATTTTTGGTGGGCTGCTGCTGTAGTCCCGACCGCACAGTGAACGTGCTATCATCGACGCGATTTTCAACAGGAGCCTCATGATGAATGCCGTTGTCATCCTCTGCACCGCCCCTGACCAGGCGTGCGCGCAGCAGCTTGCCACCCAGGCGCTGAAGGCCAGACTGGCCGCCTGTGTCACCCTTTTACCGGGTGCCACCTCGTACTACGTCTGGCAGGGCCAGCTGGAGCAGGCCAGCGAAGTTCAGATGTTACTCAAATGCGATGCAGCTCATCAGCAGGCATTGCTCGATCTGCTTAAGCGCTCACATCCTTATGACGTACCAGAACTGCTGGTGCTTCCGGTTCAACATGGAGACAGTGAATACTTGTCATGGCTGCACGCATCGCTCGCTTAATTACCCTGATACTGGCCCTGTTTATCTGCCTGCAGGCGCAGGCAGACCTGTTTGCCCCCAAAACCACCAGCCGCTTTTTGCCCGTCGACCAGGCTTTTGCTTTTGATTTCGACCAACAGGGCGCACAGCTCAATCTGCATTGGAAGGTTAAAGACGGCTACTATCTCTACCGCCAGCAAATCAGGGTCGTCGCCAACAATGCGCGTATCGCGCCTGTGGCCTTGCCAGCGGGTCAGCCACACGAAGATGAATTTTTTGGTAAGAGCGAGATTTATCCGCAGAACCTGAACGTGCCCGTCACGCTACAACAGGCTGCCAGGGGCAGTACGCTGAGCGTGACGTATCAGGGCTGTGCTGCCGCTGGCTTCTGTTATCCACCTGAAACGCGCAGCATTCCACTCACGCCCGTTGTCGCCAGCGCGGATGCAGACTCAGGGGAGCGCCCGCCCGCCACCGCCAGCCCGCTCCCCTTTTCGCCATTGTGGGCGTTGCTGATTGGTATCGGTGTGGCATTTACGCCCTGCGTCTTACCGATGTATCCCCTGATTTCGGGCATTATCCTTGGCGGTAAGCGTAACAACTCGCTGGGTCGCCTGTTCGCGCTGGCCCTGGTTTATGTGCAAGGAATGGCGCTTACCTATACCTTGCTCGGCGTGACAGTCGCCGCGGCTGGCCTGCGTTTTCAGGCGGCCTTACAGCATCCCTATGTCCTGATCGGTTTATCCGTGCTGTTTGTAGTACTGGCCATGTCGATGTTTGGCCTGTTTTCGCTACAGTTACCCGCCAGCGTACAAACCCGTCTGACGCTGTGGAGCAACCGTCAGCAGGGCGGCTCACTGCCCGGCGTTTTCCTGATGGGCGCGCTGGCAGGTTTAATTTGTTCCCCCTGCACCACCGCGCCGCTCAGTGCCATCCTGCTCTATATCGCACAGAGCGGTAACCTGCTGGCGGGTGCCGGTACATTGTGGCTGTATGCCATCGGCATGGGCTTACCGCTGATTGCCGTGACGCTGTTCGGTAGCCGCTTCCTGCCTAAAAGCGGCCCCTGGATGCAGACCGTCAAGGAAGGGTTTGGGTTCGTTATTCTCGCGCTGCCGGTTTTCCTGCTGGAACGGGTGCTGGGTGAGCTGTGGGGCGTGCGCTTATGGAGCCTGCTGGGCGTCGCCTTTTTTGCGTGGGCCTTCAGTGCCAGCCTGCGCGCCAGCAGCGGCAAATGGCGTATCGTGCAAATGCTCATGCTGATCGCCGCCCTGATCAGCGCCCGCCCTTTGCAGGACTGGGCGTTTGGCAATGACGCGCCACAACAAACTATCGCGCACCTTCCCTTTCAGTCTGTTCAAACGGTTAGCCAGTTAGATCAGGCGCTGCAACAGACACAGAGCCGCATGACGATGGTGGATTTGTACGCGGACTGGTGCGTGGCCTGTAAAGAGTTTGAGAAGTACACCTTTAGCGACAGTGCGGTACGTGCCAGTCTTAAAGATGTCCAGTTGTTACAGGCTAACGTCACGGCGAACACGGCCACCGATAATGCGCTGTTGCAACATCTTCACGTGCTGGGGCTGCCCACGATTTTATTCTTTGATGCTCAGGGAAAAGAAATTCCCGGTTCACGTATCACCGGTTTCCTGAAGCCAAAGGATTTTGACGAACATTTGCAGAAACTGCGTGAGTAAACAACACTGGAACCTGGACACAGCCCGTTGACCTGAACGGGCCTGCATCGCAGAGGAGAACGGTTTGCAACGTGAACAGATACTTGACCATGCATTAAACGTGCTTGAACAAAATGGCTTAGCGTCCACCTCGTCGCTGAAAATCCTGGCCGAAGAGATGCGACTCAGCGAGCAGCAACTTGAGCAGTTCTGGGCTGACCGCGACGCACTGCTCTACGACGCATTGCAGTTTCATGCCCAGCAAATCGACAGCTGGCGACAAGAGGTATTACAAAACAGCGCACTGCGACCCGAACAGAAGTTAATGGCGCGCTACGAAGGGTTAAATGAGCATGTCACCAAAGGACGCTTTCCCGGCTGCCTGTTTATCGCCGCCTGCAGCTTCTATCCGCATCCCGATCAACCCATTCATCAACTGGCAGAAAAACAGAAGCGCGCCTCCTGGGAATTTACCCACACTATTTTAAATGCGCTGGGTCTGGATAACCCGAGTATGGTGGCTGATCAAATGGAGCTGGTGCTGGAAGGCTGCTTAAGCAAGCTGCTGATCAAGCGCAATGTGCAGGATGTGGATGTCGCCAAACGTCTGGCGGAAGATATATTAAGCATTGCCCTGTGCCGTAAAAATGGTGCACTGGCGTGAGTTTCAACGCCTTTGACTGAAATTCAGGCAATCAGTCACCTTTTACAGGGTTTTTTCATGAAAGCCGTTGACGGCCTGCGGCCTTTACGGTTTAATGCGCCCCGTTGCCCGAATAGCTCAGTCGGTAGAGCAGGGGATTGAAAATCCCCGTGTCCCTGGTTCGATTCCGGGTTCGGGCACCACTCTTCAGAGCCTGTTCGTTAAGAGATGAGATCCTTAACGGGCAAGACAGAGGGTCCCCATCAGCCATAAGTCGGTAAATATGCCTTACCGAACCTTTGTTGAACACGGGACTTTAAAGTCCGGAGGATGTTACCAGCATCCTCTGGACTTCTCACATCCATTAAAAATACTTCAGAGACGTATTTACCTGTTCTTCAGCCTCTCTGTCAAGATAATGTAAATAAATACTTCGTTTTTTTTCCATTTTCTAAATCAGTCAGTTAGATTTGACTTAAGATTAATCCTACGCCACATCCAGCTCCTCAATCACGCTTCTTACCCTCTCAATATCGCTTTCCACGTACTGCAGGGTTACTGTCGGTGTCGAATGTCCCAGAAGATCCTGTGCCATTTTGAGGTTACGATCGGGAAGTCGCATAAGGTTTGTTGCTATCGTGTGCCTGAAACGATGAGGGCTGACGATGAAACCACATTCCTTTGAAAGCCGTCTGAAAAACGCTCTGAGTGGAGGGTTATCCATATTCTCACTGACCTCATTTCTCCGGCCGTCAAACCGTGAGAGATTGAAAAGCTGATCTTCCATTTTGGCTCCCCTTTCAAGTGAGAGGTTGTACAGCCTTTCGAGGCGCGGGCGCAGCTGGCTGGTTACCGGAACCCTGTGCTCGCGATGATTTTTTGCCCCCTCTGGCCTGAGACTGATCCAGTTATGAGTGAGATTCACATCGCACAGCCTGATGTGTAGGAGTTGATTCTGTCTCATGCCTGTCCGGCGTAACGCATCCAGCACAGTCAGCCAGAACCAGCATGGCCGGAGTGCATTTTTACGTACCTGACCTACGCCGATAAACTCATCCTGCTCACGGGCCTCCATGATGAGATAGATTTTTTTTATCTGGGCATCGGTCAGCGTTTTTTTCCGCTTAACATCGGGTCTGGCAATGGCCCCGTTAAACGGATTTTCACGGGGGGAGATATATCCCTTATGAATGGCAAAATTAAAAATTGCCCGCATATGGGTCAGTTTATTATTCCAGGTTATTTTGGACAGTTTCTCATCCGCGATGACTTTCCTTCTCCAGGTGAGCACCATATGATTCGTAACCTTTTCAGGGACTATATCCGGCCCTGCAAACTGAACGAATGTTTTTACGACTTTGCGGTAACTCCATTCTGTTGCTTCACGGAGTGATTTACTGAAGAAATAATCATTCAGTAAGTCATCGAATGTTATGTTATCAGACATGGTAACCTCGTATTTTATTAACCCTGTAATTACTCTCTTTTGGGAGAGAGCCATATGCTGTCTGAAAGACAGCGTCCTTTCTTTAAAATAATGTCAGACTTAATCATGTAGCCCGACAGTTTGGTGAACTGACCGCGTTTATCCGGCGAGTCATATTTATGGTAGGAGTAAAGCCCCTTTCCATTTCGTATGTGATGAAGGCCCAGTGATTCAAAGTTTTTTTGCAGCTTGTTTTTTTCGTATTTATTTTCTGGCTGCGAGGTAATAAACCGGAAAAACACATCGGGCGATATCATAAAAATAAAGCCGGACAGTACATGCAGAAGACTGTCGGACTCATTAACAGTAATATTTCCGGCCTCCACGCTCTCCCGCAGCCAGTCCAGAAAAACGTTGCCCTCAGAGGGTTTACTGTCGTCCGCCGGCTTCCCGTCTTCCGTTTGCTCCTGCTTCGCTGACTCAGCAGTTTGTCCGGCTGATAAAACGGGGGCTTCCCCTTTAGCCATCAGGTCCAGTACCGAAAGTAAATCCACTTCCTGTTTAATTTCTGAATCTTCCTTTTCATTTTCACTATCTGAACCATACTCAGTGGCTTCGCGCCCGCTGAGGGCAGACTGCAGCGCGGAGTGCAGTACCGGTAACTCAGGTTCTTCTGTTCCTGGAGCGGTCTCCTCACCGGCTGCCTGTGAGGAAGTATACGTTACCGCTTCACTTTCAATTGGCTCTGAAACATTTGCTGAAATGATGTAACTCGACAAAAGGACAGGTGCGTTATCTGCTAATTTTGGGGCATTATCAGCATGTTGCATTTCCGGCGCCGGGTTTACAGAAGACGTGCCAGTAATATCTGAAAGACCACCTGTTTCCAGACCCGCCCCCTCCCGCGCCTGCATGATGATGCTGTAGAGCACACCGGCACCGGCACGCTCACCCGACAGAAACTGAAGAAGACAGCGTGACGCTTCCGGCCACTGGTGAAGCCACAGCATGCCTGTTTCAGGCAGCAGCTTTGCCGCCATGTACTGACCTGTCAGGTCAGGAGCCAAGGCACTCTTTGCGGGCCGGATCCGCCACGGGCCGTCAGGCCTGTGCAGCCCCGGATACCAGATTTTTCCGGACTGCGTCGCGCCTTCCACCTTCGTCAGCCAGGGCAGATGATGAAACAGGCCTGCCCAGAATACCGCACAGACCCAGCCCGGGGCCTGAGCCGACTGCTCTTCAGGTGTGGCGCCGGGCGGCAGCATCATTCCCCTGATGAGCCTGACCGCCCGCACGGCCACGCCGAGGCTGAGGTCGCCAAATCCCCCCGGTGACGAATATGCGCCGCTCCATGCGGCCGGGCAGTCCTGCACACGCTCAAGCATCGTCTGCGCAGGCTTCAGCCACCACGCATCGGTGACGGGCTGCGAAAGCGGGCTGTTATCTGCCAGCATTCTGACAAACCTGCGTCGCTCCTCCGTCTGCATAAGCGTGCTGCCCTCCAGAACCGGGCGAAACGCCACCTCTCTGACGACCGTATCCGCCGGCTGCCCTGAATGCCTGTTGTTTCCGCGCCCCGTCAGCCACTTCATCACCCGCTCCATCGACACCCGCTCTTTATCTGAAATGACGTAACGCTAAGAGACAGGGTGACATTTGCAACGTTAAACCTGGATTCAGCGCAGAGAGATATTCTGCTTGCGTTAATTTTCAGGAACGGATTCAGGATTAACGGCAGACGGCTTTAACGTCCCGTGCTTTTCTTGCGCAACCTTCCTTTAATTAAACTGAACACACTCATGCAGCAACGTCTGGTAGCGCTGTACCTTCTGCTGTGGCTGACTCTGTCCGGCAGCATCAGCCTTTTTATTTCATCCGGATGTGACGCATTCTTTTTTATGTGGCTGCTTACGGCACTCTCTCCGTTTCTGCTCAGACCCCTCGACTGGCTGACCCGTCAGTTGCTCAGGAAGCCCTGCATGCTGAGCCGCAGAAAGCGCATCACCGTTCATCTGTCACCCTGTCAGCCAACCGTTGGACTCACGCCTGAGCGCGTGAGCTGGTTCTGGTCGGGGGTGTTTGAGTCAACTGAAGCCGCGTTAGCCGGGGGGAAAACCGTTGTGGTTGCTTCACATCTGCTGACGCCTGCCCGTGCGGCCAGGCTCAGGACATACCTGAAGGTGCGGGGCTGGTCTTACCGCAGCAGGCTGACCAGCGTCCCTTTCCGGGATTCAGCCCGCGCGCTAATGCAACTGGAAATCCTCTTCCGGCAGTGGCACTGGCGCTGTCCGTCCCGGACCCGGTGGCCGGTGATGCTGCTGAAAAAAACTTCTGAACCGGAAAAATAATTTCGGGTGTTAAGTCATAAAGGCAATGTTCAGACTGATTACACATATGTATTCGATCTGAACGATCGAAATATCGCGTTATACAACACGCGGTTTCGCCAGGTACTGTATTCACACCGAATACAGAAAAGATTAACAAAATATTTTCTCATTCAGCCAACACCAGGGCCTTTATGAAACGTATGAACCTGACAGAAATTCTGTCCCGCGTCGCCTTAGAGCAGACCGATGAGCAGAGGCAGCTGCTTGAGCAGTTTGCGGAAGGGAAGAAAACCGTAAGTCCGCCAGTGACCATCCGTTTCCGGCCGGCATCACGGGAATTTGTGAATCAGGTATCACATAAACTCGGCATCTCCGTTTCAGAGCTGGTCAATGTGATTGTTGAGGGCGTCATGACAGAGACCACAGCGCCCCGCAAAGCCACGGTAAACCGCGTTTATGAACGCTTCTGGCACCTGATGGACCGCCACAGCCTTGATGTCGCGCAGGTGGCCACACTGCTCTCTGAGCTGAATATCGGCATGAGCGTGCTTGAAAACCGGGAGCGCACGCTTGATCACCTTACCCTGCCAGTGCTGGAACAGCTTGCGTCATGGTTCGGTGTTCAGCCCGGCTGGCTCGCCGGAGAAGATATTCTTCCGGTTCCGACCGTGATACTGCGTGACTTCTGGCAGGCAGCTGAATGCCTTCTGCCGCATAAAGATACAGTGATTAAGTCCTTACGTTTTTACAGACGTCAGCATGACATAGGTGAGCCAGCGCTAAATTTCAGCCACGAGATGGTAATCACAGCGACCCGGGATAAATATATTAACGGCGTGTCCTTTGAAAGTAATTATTTAACCGGTGTGGTTCCTCTTACGCTCAGCAATGAATCAGAGACAAACGCCTTTCTTTCTTTCTGTGAATTACTGCGGTTAAAAGGACGGGTTGCTCAAATTTCTTTTCGAAAATTACCGGACAGGATATTTGACAGGCTGAGAGAGGGCTCTGAGTTGCCGTTTTCGGTCTCATCCGTCACTGATGAAAGTATTATGGGCAAGCTCAGACCAGGGCTAAATTTCATGTGGAGTGAGGAGGAACTGATACCTTTCATAAACCCGGCGTTTCATATTACGCCTGAATGGGAAGACTATCTGAAAGAAGTCATGAGTTTCGGTTAACCGTATTTAAAGAACAAAAAACCAGGCTGTTTATTTTATTGGTCCGTCAGCACCAGGGAAACCCCTTTGTCAAAAACAAGAAAAGGAAATAAATGATGAAAGCAAAACTGTCAACCCGCAGCATCATTCTGGCATTACTGGCTTCAGCCGTGCCGTCAGTGAATGCTGCAACAACCTGGACCGAAGCGCGTAACGACGCCATGGGGGGAACCGGCGTGGCCTCTTCCGGTTATCTTGCCGCTGCGCTGGCCAACCCCGCGTTGATGACCCGCCACGATACCGGTGACGACGTCGGGCTCATCCTGCCGGGCGTGGGGGCACAAATCAGCGATCCGGATAACCTGCGTGACGGACTGGACAGGGTAAAAAGCACCTTTGACGACTTCCGCGATTCAGCGGGCACCGGCAACAGCTCACGACAGGCGGCCGCGCTGAAACAGGCCCTGCAGGACGTCGACGGCGACAGCGGGCATGCCAGTGCCGGGCTTTCTGCGGTGATTGCCATTCCCAATGACACCCTTCCTTTCGCCTTTGTGGCCAAAGGCTGGGGACAGGCGAAGGTCCGCACCGATATCACACAACGTGACCTGGCGTATCTCGATGCGGCACAGAGCGGCATTTTCTCGCCGACTCAGACGGATATTGACCAGATGACCTCCCGGGCGCAGGGCGTTGCCGCACTGGTCACGGAATACGGTATCGCCGCAGCGCATCAGTTTACCCTGGGCGACACGCCGGTTTCTGTCGGCATCACGCCAAAGGTCCAGCGCGTGGATACCTGGAACTACAACGTTTCCGTCGGTAACTACAGCGCGTCAGATTTTCGCAGCGGCGACTGGAAGCGTTCCGAAAGCGGCGCAAACGTCGACGTCGGCTTTGCGGCTCAGCTGACACCTGAGTGGACCGTCGGACTGACCGGACAGAACCTGGTAGCGCGTGACATTGATACGCGCGAAATCAACGGCATTACTGACACGTTCCGGATACGCCCGCAGGCGACTGCCGGCACGGCGTGGAGCAATGGTTTTGTCACGCTGGCCACAGACGTTGACCTGACACCGGCCAGCGGTTTTGCCTCGGATGAAAAAGCGCAGTATGCCGGCGTGGGTGCCGAGCTGAATGCCTGGAACCGGGCGCAGCTGCGTGCCGGTTACCGCGCAGACATGCGCAACAGCGATCGGAGCATGTTTACTGCCGGTGTGGGGATTTCACCCTTCAACGTCGTGCATCTCGACCTGACCGGCATGGCCGGCACAGACCGCAGCTATGGCGCTGCTGCGCAGCTTTCTTTCACTTTCTGATTATGAACAACGCGGGCTGCCGGGTGCAGCCCGCCTGTTAACCGGAGAATAGTATGTCAAAAAAAGCCCTCAAACTGTCTGCCATTGTGCTGGCGACCACGCTTACAGGCTGCAGCAGCTTCATGAGCGGTATCGGCCAGTTTGGTTCGCTGAATGACGGCAATCAGATGCCTTCAGACGTAAAAGACCAGACCACAGTGGAAAAACGCAATCAGGTCAGTGATGCCTACGGCCCCATTGCCATACCGGTCGATACGGTGGCCATGCGCCTGAAAGAAAAGTTTGGCTTCGTTTCTGACGGGGATGTGGCTGCCGCACGCAACAGCGGCCAGGGGAATGCGGGCTGGTCAGCCTCAGCCATTTCAGAGGGCACCAGCTGGTCGGCAGAGCCCGGCAGTTATTACCGCATGTCCAGGAACTGGGCCGGAAATGACAGGCTGACGATTGAGGTTCGCCGGACATTCAAAGGCACGGGTACCACCGGCAACAGAGCCGGGAGCTTTGTTGTATCAACGTATATCTCATCCGATCCGAAGCACGTCACTGATGCCTGGACAAAACGTCTTTTCAGTCAGATTCATGCGGCAGCCCGTGGTGAAGCGCAGTAATGCTGTCCTCAGGCACCGGATTATCCGGTGCCTGAGGGTCATGAAAGAGCATGCTGACTGTGAGGTGTTCGGCGCTGAGCAGGCTCACTTTCATTACGGTGATCCGTTTACCAAACGCGACTTTATTTACTACTGGCTCAGGGGAGCCTCGGGAGGTTTTATGACCCACTTGCAGGACACTAAAGACTCAATTGATTCACTTATTGCCGCAGCGGAAAAGGCCGTCATGCTTCGTCAGCGTTCTGTCACCCGGGCAGAGCGTAATCTTGCGTGGGCGGAAGAAAGCCTGGCAGAACTGCTGACCCGGAAGGATTTGCTTTTAATCCGGTCATGGGGGCGTGAACCAAACTGGCAGGCTATTTTTGATATATCAGACCCTAGTCCATCGATGTATGAGTATCAGGAATACTGGATAAGCCAAAAAGGACTGATTAAATCCGGGATGCGTCACTGTGAAACGAACCAGGTTGTTTTCAGTGTAGGATTTGAAACAACAACAACTGCTGAACTGGCACAAAATATCGCTATGGTTGAATTTGTCATGCAATACATCAGAGCCGGTGAGAGCAATGAAAAATTAATGAGCATTCATAATCTCCCCACTAAGGATTGTTCTTATTCATTCATATATAACACTCATACAAATTTATACGGCATATTAACTGAAAGTTATATGCGCAGAGTTGATTTAAAAGAATTCGACCAGCTTGAGACCGCTCTGGCGTATCTCCAGAGCATATCGAACACGGATATTGTGAATGAGCCTGACGCGCTTCCGCATCACGATTAATCCTGAAAAAAGAAAATCAATACGAAGAGGCCCCTGATGGTCTTTATAAGAAAAAAAACACTCGTAAATACTGAGATAAAAGCTCTGCCCTCACCGGGAGTGAATGCTCATGAAATGATGTGCCGGCGAGCAGAAAGGTTTCTGCGCAGCAACGGTTTCCCCGTTACGCTCGGCGACGGATTTCGTGCATGGAGTAATTCCGGGGAGTTGCCCGACGCTATTGGATTTCGCAATGGTGCCTCATGCCTGATCGAGTGTAAGTGCTCCAGAGCTGACTTTCTGGCTGACCGGAAAAAGCCATTTCGCATCGTCCCTGAAACGGGGCTGGGCGACTGGCGCTTTTACCTGTCTGAACCCGACATTATCACTGTTGCAGATTTACCTCCGGGCTGGGGACTGCTTTATCTCCGTGGTCGTCAGATCCTTAAAGTCTTCGGCTGGCCGGGTAATGCCCATTGGCTTTCCGAGAAACCCTTTAAAGCCAATAAGCAGGCTGAGTGCGACTTTTTGTACAGTGCATTAAAACGCAGCATCAGTGAGGTTAAATAATGAAAAGAGAGTTAAGCGAACTTGAAGAAGTTTTGAAGGTAACCGGGTCAATGCAATTGATTGCTTTTGCTTTAGTACTGTTAATCTGTTTCTTACGGTATCCCTATATTAAAAGGGAACAGTTGTTACAGACAGAGCGGTGTGAATTCAACGTCATTACTTTCTCTGGCATTCCTTACGAATCCGCAGATAAAAAATTAAATATTACTGGCCGTTTTTTCAGACGCGAGGGCAATATCGAAATCAGGAAAAATGATAATTCGGTTGTTAATGTCAAAGCCTGCCTTATCGGTAAAGGATACAGCGAAAAAATCCTGAGCAGAATTCCTCAGTCAAAATGAAATATATTCCTCATTAAATGACTCAGAGGCTTCATAACCACTTTGAACAGGAGTTAAAAATGGACATTAAAAAGCTTATCAATTATGAGCGATTGTTTTTTAAAGTATTTATAGCTTTAAGCTTTTTAATTTTTATTGTCCTATTTGCCGCTATCGTTTTGTTCAAATATGGCAAAGATAAGACAGATACATGTGATTTCAATGTGATTACTCTTACAGGTGTTCCATATGAATCCGTTAATGACAAATTCGAGCTCACTGGCAATTTTGTCAGATCCGAAGATGGCGATATATGGCTAAGGGGGCTTGATACCTCTGTTGTGAGTGTTAAGCGATGCCTTATCCAACAAGGCTATGACGAAAGCATTCTTGACCGGATTGAACTCTCAGACACCATGCACCATGTGACGCCATAGGTTTAAACTAAACAGCGCCTCTTTCCTGATATACTTCTGTCAGGGAGGGCTTCATATGTCACACAACATAGCAGCAAAAAGCAAAGAAGAGCGGGATAAGGTCAACGTGGATCTGGCCGCATCAGGGGTTGCTTATAAAGAGCGTATGAATCTGCCGGTGATTCCTTCGGAAGTCGAGAGACAGCAACCGGAAGAGCTTCAGGAATACTTCAGACAAAGACTGCAGCACTTCAGAAACGAAGCCTTAAAGTTTCCGCGTGGGACGGACCCTGTCTATCAGAAAGAGGAAGGAAAATAGTGTTTAAGTCAAAAAACATGTCTTTTCAAAATCTTTCATGGGGTACAGAAGAAACCTCAATGCGATTCGATCCTTGCCAATAGTGGGCTGAATGAAAATGTGTATAAGATCAACTCGCCGTATCTATTTAGATACAGTAATTTCTTGAATGAAGTACACTAAGATATCAACGTTACCTTATAATCGCAATTGAGTGGTCTCACAGGAGGATGTTATGGGCACGGACATTAGACTCGACTTGTCAGGTATGACTGTGACTTACAACAGAAACGGCCTAGGTATTGATCATGGTTCTCTTTTTCAGAAAGAGGATATTAAGAGAGTGAAGAATGATGGCATTGATTATAATGCATTTGAAGAAAACGAAGATCCTGATGATGAAAGCATACTGGCTGCTATGGAAATCGCTCTACAAAGGAACTTAGGCACAGTTAAGAATCGTCTTGATCTTCTGGGTTTTACTCTAAAAAATATTCGAGATGAGTTTAACTTCTACGTCCAAGATGTGCCTGAAGACCAGGGTGAGACAACACGATTTGATACACCTACTTACTCTTACAAAAAAGATTGGATGGACTTCGATGAGTTCCTCGCGTTTATAAAAAGCATCAACATCGATGAATTACAGGATGAATTTACATCCCATTACAGCAATGAGAAATGGCTAGAAATAGTAACGGGAAGATTTAGTGACGAAGCAATACTTAAAAGAATACCGTTTTTCAGTGGGCATTTTAACCAGAGCAGTTCAGAAATTGAATCTTTCAAGGAACTTATAGGTTTTTTACACCCCTATTCGGCTCTGCGACTTATGGCTGAAAACGAAAAAAACGCAGGCTCCTTATTGACGTGGGATTATGGGATTTTAGTTGAAAACGGCTGGGCAAGTTCAGACGATATTAAACCTGGAGCATCACGTTCTGAGAAGTTTTTAATTGCCACTGAGGGAACGTCTGATATACATATCTTGCGACATGCGTTTAGTCTCCTGATGCCTGATATTGAGGACTTTTTTACATTTATTGATGTTAGTGAGCGCCATCCATTTTCAGGAGCTTCGAGCTTAGTGAAGTTTGCTGAAGGACTTGTTAGTATTGATGTCCATAATAATATAATTTTTCTTCTTGATAACGATGCGGAAGGTTGTGAAGCCCTCGAAAAAATCCGAAGATTAAATCTACCTTCAAATATGTCATGCCTTAGTTTACCTGATATGGATGTTTTCAGAAAATTCAAGGCTGAAGGTCCTGATGGCATTCGGGAAACAGATATTAATGGCCGAGCGGTAGCGATTGAGTGCTATTTGGATTTGGACATCAAAGGGTTCTCTCCTCCTTATATACGGTGGACTAACTACAAAGAAAGTTTGGGTAAGTATCAAGGTGCATTGCACATGAAAGAGGGG
The DNA here is from genome assembly GCF_041955125.1 of Pantoea sp. BR_17. Classification (NCBI taxonomy): domain Bacteria; kingdom Pseudomonadati; phylum Pseudomonadota; class Gammaproteobacteria; order Enterobacterales; family Erwiniaceae; genus Pantoea; species Pantoea sp. BR_17. Next base: position 476,796 of record NZ_JAVAXT010000002.1, read on the forward strand.
TATGTAAAAAAATTCTTACAAACTAAAAAAATTGACATTGCAAGTGGCAAATACAACGTTAAGAAGCTTGACGCTGTATTGAGGGCTATAGTTGCTGTTAGTAGTGAAATCGCCGAATCTGAAGTACGTAAATGGCTATTTAAAAACCAGTGAAAGCTGTTTTTCAATAACAACTATATTTAAGTGGAAATACAACATTCCTTTTCCACTCTTAAAATAAAAAACATAGTGCAGGGATATAATGATTATATATATCTCATACCCCTAAAAGTATATCGTATGAACTCTCTCATAGCTTATAAGTTAAGTTGTCCGACGGCGGTGCGGTCGCTCTTACTGCTCTGGCATAAACACATCCAAGATTTTGTTTAGCACCTATAGATAACCATGGTTTATTAGCACAAATGTCAGGCATATTTTTTCTCAATTCTACTTCGCAAGTGGTGAAGAATGGACATTTGAAGTTGCAGGTAATACTTGCGGAGTTTATAAAACCTCCCGTTGAATAATCTAAATGAGCATTTAAAAAATGAAAACTTGATCGGGCAATTTGAAGTCCCTCGCTGTAATCGTCTTTATGCTCATTAAGCATAAACTCGTAAATAACATCACGCCCCACATCATTATCGTCACCATGTCTTTCCGAGATTAAAACACACCCACCATATTTCCGTATACATTCATTTAAATAATTAGGGTTTTTTGCAGTATGTTCAACTATCGATAACTCGAAAAAAGGTTTTTTAATTCTAGCTTTTATATTCCTTTTCAGTCTCTTTATAGTCAGCTTAATAAATTTACCCATTGGCTCGTCAACAGGAAATAAGCTTTCTATCTGATTGAGTTGCTCACTAATGGAATCTTTGAATGCCATTATATTTCTAATGGCGATATCATTAAGAATAATTTGTCTTTTTTTACGCTTTCTGTTTTTTATTTTCTCTAAGGTCACCAATAACATTGCAGCAGGGTCATTGTTCTGTAATGCTGTAAGCATGGCGCAAATGATCTCATCTTTCTTAAGTTTGGGGGAAATTCCTTTAGAAAGTATATAGACGAGTTGATAAGGTTTAATTGGTGACGATAATGGCATACTATCCATTTTTTCGACGAGTCTAGTTTCAAGCATGTAAGCAACAGACTCGATGATTTCGAGTACACCTATCTCAATATCAAAAATTGCGCCCTGACTCATAAAGTTACATGCTATTTTTGATGAGACCTCCCAATAACCATTGGTAATTACCCCTTCTTTTAGCTTATATGAATGCAAACTAATATCATTTGGATTGATATAACCAGGAATACTTCCTTTACCAGACTTCACTCTAGAAAAAAGATGTCTAATGATTCTTAAGTTATTCTCACTTTCGACATCATCTCTGTACATAGAACCTATGCAATGTCCTTTTTCATTTACAGACCACCTAAAATTCGACCATAGGACTATTTGTTGCGAAAAACCTACAAGGCCATTTGTAGTTGAAACGTTGTGTAAGAAGTGTATCCATTCATGGAAAAAAACACTAAGGCTCTGAGGATTAGGGAAGCCTTCTAAATTATCAGGATCTTGAAAACAACCCATGTCTTTTTTCAAGGTTATTATTTGTGACTCTGGTAAATAAGTTGCTAAAGGTGCCATGTATCCGCCTTAAGTTTAATTCCGTTATAAAAAAGTTCGAAGTTTCATAACAATATTAGAATTCCTAAAGTTTTGCTATGGGTATGTCCTTCCATCTTGTTGTATAGGCAGGTGACAATAGTTCACGCTTCATCTGCCATGTGGGAGCTATCCCTCTTCCTGCAAACCAGATATTTCCCATCCCGGTCTGATTTATATGGTCAATCACCTGCATCAGAGGCTGACTGTTCGCTCTGGGTTGAACTTCGTCAAAGAGGTTGAGCTGTGCAACACCTGAGGGAGTGAAGTCGTTCAGCATAACGCCTGCTTTGGCATAGCGATGGCCGCTTATCCACACCCGATCAAGTGCTCTCATTGCAGCCTCTATAATGTCTCTGGAATCCTGACTGGGCGACATAAGTGTCTCTGAAGCCACGTTACCGTAGTAAGTCTCCCCGGGCGAAAAAGGTGAGGTTTTGATGAATGCACAAACCTGTCTGCAGTATTGCTTTTCCCCCCTCAATTTAACGGCCGCCCGTTCGGCATGCTGACAGATTGCCTGCCTCATGTCTTCATACTCGGTGACTCTTTCGCCAAAAGAACGGGAGCACACGATCTGCTGCTTCGCCGGCGGTGCCTCTTCCAGACTGATACAGCTCTCGCCGTTCAGCTCGCGCACCGTTCGCTCCAGTACCACGCTGAAGTGTTTACGGATCATTGCAGGATTGGCGCGGGAGAGCTCCAGTGCGGTTGTAATTCCCATAGTGTTCAGTTTTTTGGCAATGCGTCTGCCGACTCCCCAGACCTCCTCAACGGGCTGGCGGGCCAGCATCTTCTCAGCCCGGACGTGCGACGTGACGGCCAGCACGCCGCCAAACTGAGGCCATTCCTTGCTGCTCCACTGGGCTGATTTTGCAAGCGTTTTGGTTTTACCTATACCGACCCCGACCGTAAGGCCGGTATGTTCACGCACACTGCGCCGGACTTCGCGGCCAAACGTCTCGAAATCCGTGCAAAAATCGATTCCGCGTACGTCCAGAAACATCTCATCAATCGAATACTGTTCCACGCGAGGTGACAGAGCCTCTAAAATGCTCATTACCCTGTTAGACATCGAGGCGTATAACGCATAGTTAGAGCTAAATGCATGAATTTTAACAGGGAAGTTCTCGTTTTTAATCTTAAACCAGGGTTCGCCCATTCGTACAAATTTTTTACTTTCAGCACTACGGGCGATGACGCAACCATCGTTGTTACTCAGGACGACGACAGCCTGGTTACGCAAATCAGGTCTGAAGACTTTTTCACAGCTCGCATAAAAGCTGTTTACGTCCACAATGGCGAACATCACTCACCCCGGGTCTTATGAATAAACGAGGTAACCACTCCGAAAATCTGGATCGTTTCCGGATCAGGGTATATGGGAGGAAAGGAAGGATTCATGGGCTGAAGCGTCAGCTTGGGGCGGAGCAGCAGGCGTTTAACGGTAAATTCACCTTCAATCTCAGCAATTACTATGTCGCCGTGCCGGGGAGATTCGGCCTTATCGACCACCATTAAATCACCGCTGTTGAGACCAATGTCTGTCATAGACTGTCCGGAGGCGCGGACAAAAAACGTGGCTGCAGGACGCATGACACAATATTCGTTGAGGTCTAGCTCGCGCTCAACATAATCCTGAGCAGGGCTGGGAAAACCTGCCTGACAGGTTTCGAGGAAAAGTGGTGCAGCTATCGAGATCGGGGATAGCGGGTATTTATATAAAGTGAGCATGTCATGGCACCTCCTGTTTTTACTGTTTATATATACAGTATTATCGAGTAACTACTCGACAGTCAACGAAGCTCAGGTATGATTTTTGTATGCTCATGAAATGCGAAAAAAAATAGCGAGGCGGTGACAAAAGTGACAGAACGACTTTTAAACACTTTTAAAATCAGCGGTCGATCATAAATCGCAATATTTTTAAGAAAGGTTGACAAGTCTTGCGGCCTTGTAAGGCGCGGCCTAAGAAAAACCGCAGAAAATACAACCCCCGCAGACATCATTTTTACCTCTTGTTAACCGCCAGTAACTACCTAAAATACTACTACATGCTGTACGTGAGTTGTTAAGCAGGGGCTATATGTGGGGTGTCCATGAAAGCGAGGAGTTTAAGAATGGAAATAAAAAAGGCCGAAAGCACGCCAATGCTCTCAGCCTTTCGCACACCAGAAGGTGTTTTTGACAGAAGTGAAATTCATTGCCGAACTGCACAACTGAAGTCTGAACACCTTCATTGTAGAGGCTGATTCGGCTCACTGTAAAGCAGTCATGAGGAATCAATATGACTCTGCAAAGCCTGATTTTTGATAGGAATGGAAACCCAAAACCCTATCTTATCCCGCTGATTTGGATCAGCAAAATCGCCTTAAGCTCGCTGTTTAAGTGGCTTCTGGAGCGTTTTATTAAGTAGTAAAAAAGGGGCAAATGCCCCTTTTTTATCGGTAAATAAAAGCCTCTCAGTTAATTAACAGACTGGCGTTTGTTTGCGGTCATGCGGCAGCTTCACTCTGCTCTTCGGGCTTTTTAACATGCTTTTGCAGTCGTCCTGACCATCCCTCCCAGTAATGTACCGGCGTCAGCAGAACCCGCCGCCGTTCGTCGCTCAGGGCATTCCCGATCACAACCTCTCCGGGTATGCCGCAAAGTGACAGCTGGATATATGCCATACCCGCCGCCAGCGGGTCGATGTCAGTTACCGACACCCACAGATACCGGTGAGGTGAATAACCTGCCTGCCGGAGCATGCTGGCAAATGCCAGCGTCATGGCACCTGCGCCGCAGGCCGGTTCAGCAAACGTGATAAACGGCTTGTCTCTGAACACCTCTTCAGGCTTGCTGAGTTGCGCGCCGAACTGCAGCTGCGCCATCATCAGCGCCACGCTCCATGGAGTAAAATACTGCTCTTTGTCTTTGTCACCGAGCTCCAGCAGCATGTAAATGCGCCCGAGAAAGTCACAAATCTTTTCTTCCAGGCCGTTCACTACACAGGCCAGCAGTCTGGCCATCGATAAAACGTCCTCTTTTTGGTATCTGCCCACGATGGCCATGTACTTCTTTTCACGTTTCTCACAGAACTGCACACCATTCTGAAGTGCAATAACGCTGCAGCTGATGAAGTCGGTAAACACCTGAATACGCCGGGTGCCCCGGGCGATGGAGTTGAACAGGGAGATAAATTCTTTCTCATGGTCGGTACGGATGCTCATGCGTGTTTCCTCAGAAAAAAAGGGGAACACGCCCCGTAAGGGAAACGATGTTCCCCCTTCGGGTAAAAAAGCGGCCACAGCAGATGCTGTGGCCATTGTCTGACAGACCTGAGATACCGGTCTGTCGGTTGGTAACGTCATGCGAGAACGCCGGCGTAGTGCGCAACTGACGGCGTGGCCGGTGCGCCTGCTTCAGCACTGAACTGATACAGACGGGCACCTTCACTCACCGGATACTGCACGTCCTCCTCCGGGTAAGGACCGCTGTCGACGTGGTCACCGCGGTCAAAACAGTTGTAACCCGACGTGCCGGCATCCGGAGACAGCCAGTAGTGACGGATTTCACAGTCAAACTTCTGCGACATCTGCCCCATGACTTCCGCCGACGGCGGATACCAGGGAGAAGAGAACGTCAGCTTCAGTGAACCGATATCGTCACGACTACACTCCAGCCGGTGCCCCGCCGGAAACTCCGTCCCGTAGAGCTGGGTATAGAGTTCTGATGTGGTGCTGAGGCCACTGAACAGACCGCTGTCCCCGTTGAGCTCGGTGGCCAGACGTGACGGCATCACCATCAGCATGTCACACGGACAGGTTATGTCCGGTTTTATACTGAGCCACTCCCAGCGCTCCTGCGGGTCAAACTGACCGCCCGCAGAGGCGATGCCAAACCAGTCGGCGTAATGAACGGCCATAAGCCGGGAGATGGTCTGGCGGGCTGCATGAGGGATACTTTCCCACTTAATGTCGCCGATGCCGGACTGAACCCAGATTTTGTCCATTTTCGAGAGCGTTGCATCGTCAAGCAAGGCATCCCTGTCAAGCAGTTCCAGGAAATGCTGAAACGCCTGGTTGGGTGATGTGCCGACGCCGGTGCCTGATGAAACCAGCTCCGGATAAGCACGATATTCCGTTGCCTTGACGGGTTTGAGCATACCGGCACAGCCAGCGAGAAACAGCTTTATGGCCTGCCGTATGGCGTGGCGGTAAAGCGGCACTTCGGTTCCGGCAATCCACGACTGCATAACGTCGATGTCGGCAGACTTACCGGTGATTTCCAGACGGTTTTTGCACCATGAAAACATCGTTGTACTCCTCTTTTACGTTTAAAAAAGAGGGCATCTCCCTGAGGAGAGTGCCCTCAGGGGGATGATGGCGACTGACGTCGCCGGGTGTAATTTCTCGCTGCCTCGCTCCTTTGCTCCGTGTAAAACCCGGAGTGGCATCAGTAACGGCGGTAAGAGCCGTCTGACCTCAGCGATTCGATGTCGAATTTGACGCGACTTACGGCGCTTTCAAACCGCTTACGGTCTTCAGGTTTAGCCCGCTTAGAATCAACGCGTATAACCCTGTCGAGCACATGAAGCGTCTCCGAAAGCCAGCTGAGACGCTCAGCATTGCTCACGCAGGCGCGAAGATGCTGACGGGACTGATCGTGGAGCCACTGAATATGATCACGGTAATCCGCAACCGGTAAATATTCCTTCAGAGGCGGCTGTGTCTCTATATAAATGGTCAGCGATTTAGCCAGCTGATTAATGCCGGGTTGCATGTATAAATCATGATGTTCGTTCAGCACGGCATCGTAAATACTCTGGTCCAGGAAGGTGCTGAAAGAAAACTCCGGCTCGGGTATTAAGGCATCACACAGTGCTGACCAGTCAGCATACCTGGCAGGATTGCAGCCGGCAGCCCAGGCTTTCAGCCATTCCGCACAACCATTGTCATCCGGCACGCGGACATAAATTCCAAGATTCTTTTCAAGTATCAGCGGACGCTCTTTGCCCTGGTTCTGTGTAAGCAGCGGGCGAAGTTCAGTTGATGTAAAACGGATCATAAGCGCTCCTTAAAAAGGAGGTGACCTCCCCGGGAGGGAAGGTCCCTCCGGGAAGTGTCATTCAGTTAACATCAGTCAAAGCGGTAGCGAAGTTCCGCCATCTGCTGCGCCATCAGCCGCCCGGCCCTGAGGGCCTTGCGGGCTGTTGCGTAAGTACCGGCTCCAGGCAACTGGTCTATATGCCAGTCACGCTGAGTGAAGCCGGTGCGACGGGAGATGACGGGCGTAAACCCGTTCTCTGTCGGCACGACGTCTGCCTTAAAGCTGCAGCGGCCGCTGCGGTTGGTAAACCACTCTGCCTGCTGTTGCTGCAGGTTGCCGGCAAGCCGGTTGAGTGCGCCTGAAAGGCGGGTGATAAGTGAAAGCATTATACTGCTCATGGTTTTCTCCTGATTAAGCGCGGAGAAAACCATCACCGCTGCGGCGGGGAGGTTGTCCCCGCGCGGGTTAAGCCTTTGTCAGAAACTGACGCAGGCCGGTGGTTAACAGTTAACCCGAATGACGGTAACCGACGTTATCTGCATCGTCCGGATTAAAACCCCAGCATCATAGCCTCTTCGTCCTTCACAGCACGGCCGAAAAAAAACGTCCAGGCGGCTTCATCAATGTCTCTGGCCATCTGGCACAGGCTTTCGAAGAAAGACTGCCAGGATGCCGGCACGAGTTCGCGTACAGACAGCTCGGCCAGGTCCCGGGCAACGTCAGCCATTTCCCAGACATAGTATGGAAAACCGTCTTCATCACTATCGGTGTTAAGACCAAGACGGCGATGCGCTGCAATAATCAGCAGGTCACCTTCAGCTTTGGCCAGTGCAACTTTATGAGCGGTCAGTTCCGCGGCGTGGGTATTAAAATCAACTGTTAACCCTTCTTCTGCGTCTTCTGCATAAGCTTCAGCTGCATAATCGATGGTAAAATCACGGGCAAAATCATGTGTTAACGTTAATGCGTTCATAAAGGATTCCTTAAAGTATTGAGGAACCCTGCCCCTGACGGGGACAGAAGTCCCGTTAGGGTGAGAACTGTTCGGTTAATAAGAAGGCCAGACGATGTCAGAAGCATCAGCGCTCTGATAAAACATTGCGCGCAATTGCTCCGTAGCGTTGTCCAGCTCTTTATCCTCGCGAGACCGGGTAGCGCCCTCATGAAAAGCCGCATTCCAGTGAAGACTGTTAACACTTGTCCCCAGGAGAGTAAGTTCGGCCACTGCCTCCTCGATAAAGGCGTGTCTGATATAGCCGTGCTCAGTTGCAAAACCAACTGCGCGCGCGACATGTCTCAGAAAAGTCAGGTAGTCCGGAAGGCCATCAGCAGGAACCTGTGGATCTGCATCGACCATGAGTCTGTAATCCAGACGAACGTTAAGCTGAGTTTTTACGTAATCCACCATGATTTTTGCTGAAGCTGGCGAGTCACAATTCAGTAACGTGAGAGGGTTGAGCATTCTGGTGTAATGCATGGGTACGATCCCTTATGAAAAAAAGGGAACCGTCCCGGAGGGAAAGTATCCCTCAGGAGTGAGAATCAGGCACAAAATGCCAGATGAGTAAAAAAGGTGTACGGGAGTGTAATGCGAAGTAGAAAAGGACCTTAACCGCAGTGGTCTCTGTTTTCAAAGGTTAACAGATTTGTTACCGCCCTAAAGCGTCATCTCTCAGGTAATGATGACATTGGCGTGTGATTACCCGAAGGCGTTCCTCTCAAATCACCGGAACATTGGCAGTTGTCGTGATGACAACAGTTAGCATGTATATCGTACTGGATGATTTATAACCCGGCAAGTCCAAAAAATATTTTCAGGTTTAGGTTTAAAACGGACATTGGAAACACATAAGTTATCCTAAAATATCTTGTATCACAGGACCAATAGTTAATAAGCGAGGGAACTTATGTTTACGGTCTTTTTAGACTCAAAAGTTAAAGGGGCTCGGGCGACGGGCATGGGATACAGCGAGTTCGTAAGGACTTTTGATACTATCTGCAAAGAGCACATGAGGGAGAAACGCGCAAAGGCCTTTGCATTTATTTTTTATGACATGAAGCACGGCCCTGTCAGGAGAGCTCTCAAATCAGCAAGGGGATTTGAAATACTTAACGCAGAGACCGGTAAAGATATGACACTTTTTTACCTGCATGCTGCGGCAGTTGAGCCTAACGCAAAAGCTTTTAACGAGCATTTTATCAAGGCTCTGGGCGTTGAAGAACAGATAACAATGCCATGCATAGCTTTCTTTAGCGTAACTGATGATAAAATTGATGATATCAACTTCAGGTGCATCGATGATCAAGTCGATGAAGGACATTTGATCGTCGAAGCTCTGCGTCGTGATATAGAGGAATATATTGAAAGCATGAAAACTCAAGGCGACTATTCAGCCCTGACAAGCGTTGCAGGCTGGCTTTCTGTGCAAGGATTTCTGGCAGCTCTGAAACACTTCATTTGAAATTGATTTAATTAACTTTGTTATATACCCGAGCTACATAGTGCCCTCTACCATCACCGTGGCCTAAATCCATCGAGGTGAGGGCTTCAGCCTCTTTCTGACTAAAACCTCTGTCCTTATGGAATTGAAGAACATCCTTTGTATAAGCGTATCTCAGACTATGAGGAGCAAACTCGCCAACAAGTCCTGCCTCTCGGACGATATTCCTGTATCGTTCAATTGCCAGATGAATGGATGGTTTATCGATAAGTTTTCCATTATTTTCAGCAGAATAAGTTATTGCTCTATTAATGGATTCCAAAGTTTCAGTCCTGTTTATTATTGTGGTGTCTCTCGGCCGCCCTCCTTTCGTGCCAAAAACAACGCGAACTTTTTCATCTCCATTCTGCAGTGCTTTTTTCCATGTCTGAAGTGATTTTACAGACTGAACGGTTTCTTCTGTTCGCAAACCTAAAAGCCGTGAAAGTTTCATTGCACAGGCGACGCCCTCGTCCTTTTCACTAACAGATGCAAATACCTGGTTGAAATAGTCATCAGTTATTGCAACCTTAGTTCCGTCGCGGCTGGTTCCAGAGATATTCAGAGCGTCATTATTCAACTTCGGATGAGCTGGGTCAGCCATGAAGGTTTTACCCGATACGCGCAGTATTGCACGTATCGCCGCCATTTCATTTTGTAGTGTACGTTTGGATATATTTTCTGCCAGACGGCTTCGAATATAAATTTCTATGTGATTTGTCTTTATGTTTTTAATGTCCCTAATTTGAATGTTAAGACTGATCATTCTGTCAGCAAACCGGTTAGCAATTTTTGTACGGTCAGATACAGTTTTGAAACTTCCGCCCGCCTGGCGGGCAAGGGTTTTTAAATTTTTATTAAGCTTTGCCACAGAACACTCTCCATTCAACGAGGTGACAGAGCTTTTCCGTCTGTGTGAACGGAAAAGCTCTGTCACCGGCTGCACAACGATTACAGACGATGAAATTTCACCCCGACGGCACGGTTCATTTTGCGCTTCCTGCGTCTCGGCAGACATCTGTGCATCGGGGCGGCGAAATGTTGAGTTATTGCAAGGCTCCCCAGGTCTCTGACCTGTTCGCGGCTTTCGCCGGGCTGAAATGAATCAGTCTGCCTCCACACACCAGTTGTCTGGTGTCGCCATCGATGTCGTGCCAATTTCTCCTTTTTAAGTGGCGTTCATGTCTTTAGTAAGCGAATGAACGATAGGTTTAAAATCAATCAAGCTTGAGATGAGAAACGTATTAAGGCCGTCAGAAGACCTTCAATACGTGTTGGTCCGTTGGTAAACCTGTTGTTAAAGGTACAGTGCGTAAGCGCTGACCGTAATGCGCTGCGCGCGTCACTTGGTACTCGTTTCACTCGAACGCAAGTGACGCCGCGCTCCTCTGCTTTCAATGCGGTTGTGGAAGATGCCCAAATGTTCCAAATGGTCATACCCACAACGCAAAGTTCGCAACGGACGCAGACGTCATCAGACGTGAGGAAACGAAATAAAACAGGCTTATGGGCCTGAAAGAAGTGCTGACGAATCAGACGAAGGTGAAAGTAGATCCTTTATCGCGCTTATCGCGATCCCCATTTTCAAAGGCTGACGGGTTTACCGCCCGAAGGCTCCGTCTCTCAGGTCATGACGGTTTTGGCAGTGCAATCACCCGAAGGCGTCCCTCTCAGATTGCCGGGACATTGGCGTGTTGCGTAAGCAACGGTACAACGGATGAGATATTAGATCGTTATGAGATCCAATTACAAGCCTCACATGTGTATAGGTTGCGTTTATTAAGGAACTAGGTTTTCCCAGTTCCTTAAAAATTCTTAGGTGTGAATACTGTAAGACTAAGGACTAAAATTTTTGATTTAAAAATGAATTTATGGGTCCAGACGAACTTCGCCAAACTTCGCATGGGTCACATAACAAAATCTCCCTAGCAAAATCAATGCTCATACTGCTTTTAACTTTATTGAAAAAAATCTCATCTTCACTTTCTTTTTTTACTTCACTCTTGTCTATAAAAATATCAGTAATGCAGATATCAACTATCCCCGTTCGCGATCTGTTTATAACAATCCACTCTTCACCTTCCATACTCATCTTATTAGTCTCATTAGTAATCGTGAGATGAGAGTAAAGTATATCCTCCGTGGGTATTTTCAACCTAAAGGTCACACCTCCATAAGCACTTAATCCGATGTGATCACTAAATGAATTTAGAACATCCATATCCACAGGAACTCTTTCTCTACCTAAAAGTTCTGCTGCTGCTTTAAGTACCAATACTTTTTCGCAGTATTCTGAGTGAATGCTCCTTTGTAAAATCAGACTATTGGCCCCAATGGCTTTAAGTGTTTTTTGTGTGTGATTATATATTGCCAGCAATTCACTTTGCATAAATTCGCATTTGGAATCATTGAGCGAATCATTAAATCTCTCAATCATTGGTGCATATTTTTTTGCATCTGGAAATTTATAACCTTTAACTATACGATCTTCATGGGGGGGAAGCCTGGAAATATTAAATGCATTAGAGACTAACCCTACTAAAATTTGATAACCTAATCCTTTCCTCTCGCTAAATCCTTCCATGAATGCGTAATCAGGATAGTCATGAGCCCAGCCTATACATGCCGCAAGTAGAGGATCTCGGACACTATATTTCGTTATACCAAGATCATTGATAGTCGCTTTCAAGCCATTTATTTGTATATCATTCATATCCCATCAACCCTTAAAAAAACACCCTTTCTGTTTTAAAGTAAATCCTAAGGCCCTTATAACTCTAAATTTGTAAATAATTGAAAAAGCCCCGTAAGTTGTCGTTTAAAACAGGGGGTGATATGCATGTTTTGAACTGTACAAAAATTTGCCACTCAAGCCGTTTTTTAGTAATGTAAAGTTCTATACTAACGAGTGGTACATATCATCGCGTAACAACAATTATGGGAGGCCGTATGGTTGATGGCGGGTTCGATAAGGATGATTTTGACAGTACCATGGCTCGTTTCGAGAGTAAGGGACAAAAGATTGTCCACGACATATCAAAGCTTAAGCGCAAAATGCCAGAGCCTGTAGTCTTATCCAGTGCGACACAAGAATGTGGCGTTAAAGTTGTTAAGAGCGTGGCTTCTTTTCTGCGATCTTCTACAGAAGATAATGATACCTGTGATGAGCTAAATACAGATGGCTGGCAGAATGGAACTCAAGGATATGGATACTACCGGAGTGGAATCAAAGATTAAGCCAACTTACTAAATAGTCGGTCGGCTTAATCTATTCCACATAAATCTTAGAGCTTAGTTACTACCGTTTTTGCGCCGCTTACAGCTGCTTTCCCACCATCGTCTCCAGCTTTTTGCGGCATTTTAGATGCGGTACTCATTGCTGAATCGATGACCCCTCCGATTTTTACTCCAACCCAACTTAGCATCCCCATCCAGAAAGCAGGAAAAACTAAATACATCATCCCTAACACTAAATTCATGATCCAGCCGTCGTTGGTTGAACTCATAAAATTGGCAAAAGGGACTGAGCTGGTTAGTCCCTGGTCAGCCATATTATTGTAGAGAATGGTGATAAGCCGGTCATCCAGCCAGCCTGCCAGTGCCCACCAGAACGTGATGAACTGCAGTGCAAACAGCGCAAACGAAATCGTCACTACTGTTTTGGGTTCGTAGGCACTGAACATCATCAGCACGGGGATGACGATAATGATCATCATCTGTAGCAGCGCCTGTATCATCGGTAGCGCCTGCTTGAGTGCATCAAAACCCGGCAGTGCCTCGGCCTGCTTAAGACCCAGCCCAATTGTCGACGTCAGCCGGGTGAGGTTACCGACCACTCCGCTGGTATTATCTGCACTACCTATGGCGTAAGTTGTGCCGTCACCGGACAGTCCGGCATTACGGGGACTGACCAGCCAGCGCAGCGCCGCTTCTTCCCACTGACTGCCCGGGAACTGGCGCTGAAGCTCGATGCGCGTGCCATCACTGATGCTGGCCAGCACGCGCTTACGCAGCCCGTTGCTGCCGTCTGACCACCAGGTTTTGCACGTCGGATACCCTCCCTGGCCTGTATCCGGATAGCCACTGTCACGACTGCTGTTGTATGGCCACTGGCTTCGTGGCGTCATGGCCGTGTAATAGTCGTAATAGCCTGAGGTGTTAAGGAAATAGTCACTGCCAATCCAGCCGACTGAGTTGATGGTGGCGTCGCTAAGCTGGCTGTTGCTGTTCTTCAGCTTAAAATAGGCCCGGGAGTAACACTGGTTTGCGAAGTCCTGGACCTCCTGCAGCACTACCGGGTCGCGCAGTTTGGTGTTCTGCACGTCAAAGCGCAGCTGCCGCAGCTGAGTGCCGCAGGGAATGGACGCTATCATCGCCTGCGTGGTGCCTTTCGACATCGCATGCAGCAGATACCACCACACCGGCACCTCAGCCGTGCGGCCGACGAAGTCATTTACCAGCCCTTTATAGCCGGAGTTCTGCGGCGTCGGTACGCTGAAGCCACACTGTTTTGCCCGCGCGTCGTCAAACTTGATCGTGCTGATATCCACCGGCAGCAGCGGAATGCAGCAGACCAGCATGACCACAAACGAGACATAGATGGCGTGCTCGATGCGCGGCAGCGCCAGAACGCCTTTGTTTCCCTCATCGGCCCCTTCTTCCCGCACCTTCAGCCACACGCCGAGTACCTTAAAAACCAGCGGCAGCGCGAACAGACCGGTGCTGCTAAGGATGCCCCACATCGAGTTATTGAGGACCCAGCCAAACAGGATGAGGAAGTATTCCAGGTAACTGTTCGCCGTCATGTCAGCCTCCCTGAACTGCGTTAGACCAGGCCACGTACTCCGTGGCCAGAACATAGATGACGACAAGTAGCTCGGTACGTGGCAGGCGTGCCGCTGCTTCCGGCCAGCGCTTCAGCAGGCGCGGCCGCATATTCAGAATCCAGATGCAGCCCACGAGGATGTACATGCACAGTCGCCAGACAAACATGGCCCACCGGCTGTCGTAGAGCCACTTCTGAATAAGGTGGCCATCAGGGTCATACGCCATGAACACCGACGCCAGACCAAAAAGCGTGCCCACTGCCAGAAACGTGTAGAGGAATATCAGTAGAATGCGGCCGGTGCAGCTAATCAGGAATCTGAGCTTCATTTCAGTTGCCTCCCGGCTGAGGCTGGCTCATCTGGCTGAAGCCCTGGTCCTGATTGCCGGCTTTCTGCTGCAGCTGGTTGTCCTGATTACGTTCGCCCTGGCGCTCAAGCGTGGTCAGCAGGCTGTTGCTGCTGATGGACTTGCGCAGCTCCATTTCGTTGCGCAGCGCGTTCAGCTCGCGATCGAGCGCATCCACGCGGCGGTCACCCTCGGCAATGGCCTCAGGCTGTTCGGCCGCGTTCGGCTCAGACTCACCGGTCGTCAGCATGCGTCGCATGGTGAGTGCCGCCTCAACCGTATCAGCCATGGCCAGCTCACCCGCCAGTCGCTGCACCAGTGCGGCCCTGTCCGGGTCATCACGCAGCGCCTGAATCACGCCGCGCGTGACGACGAGGCTGCCCGTTTTTAGCGCGACCAGATTATCGGCTGTGGGCTGAAGCTGACCGTTAACCAGTTTGCTGAGCTGCTCCAGGTTGGTTTTGGTGGCGTCTTCCAGTACCGGCGAGAAGCCGGTGCCGGCAACGGTGCTGCCCGGCTGGTTATCCGCGCCGCCGCTGGTGCATTCGCTGGTTTCACGGCAGGTGCGGATAGAGCGATCGCCGAGAACTTTAACAACGGCCGCTGCGGCTTCATCGGAGGATTTGTAGCGCTGGCAGACTGTTCCGTTACAGCTGGCTGACCCGACGCTGCTGTTGCTGGTCACCGGCAGGCTGTTCATCATGTTGTAGCCGGCTTTTGCCAGGTCACGCGTAGGCTGAATGGCTTGCTGTCCCTTGCCGCCGCGCTTCTGGCCTCCGACCCATGTCACACCTTCTTCGCCCGTGGCCTTCTGCAGCTTCTGGTCGCTTGATACAGCATCACCGCCGCTTGATGCCACGATGTCTTTATACTCTTCAGACACGGCCGCCTGCTGCCACTTACTGCCCAGGGTATAGTCGGCCAGCTTTTTCGACATGTTCTGACAGTTCATCTGGGCCTTGTCGAAGTTCAAACCTGCCTGCAGCACGCCGTTGGTCAGCATTTCATACAGACCAGGATTGGCACGCTGAATGGCCATCGCCGGCATGCTCATCACCGCGCCGGTAGCCCCCTGAATGACGTTACCCATCAGGTCCTTAAATCCGCTGGTGATACCGTTGAGCTGGTTACCCACCGTGGTTTTCAGGTCAAAGTTGCCGCACATCAAATCACTGCTCCAGCCGCCGTCCAGTCCCAGGCGGGACATGTTGCTACGCGTTGAGGGCGGCGAAATCACCGAGCCGCCACCTATGGAGTAGAACAGGCCGTCGTTGATGGCGCCGCTGACTCCGACGCCCTGGGAGGAAAGCGTGGTATCGATGGCCAGTGCCGGCATCACCAGGGAAAAGAAAAGCGCGCCCGTGGCCACGCGCAGTTTTTTAACGCTGAAATTCTTCATGCAGTGTGTCCTTATTAAAAATCGGTGCTGTACAGGAAGGTCTGGCCACGTCGCTTACAGCAGCTGTAAGGCTGCCAGAGCGCCCAGGCGTAATCGCCGCTTTCCGCCGTCTGGCCACCCGTATCCGGAAAGACCGCGCAGCTCTGCGACAGCTGAGGCGAAAGCCGCTGCCACTTGTGATTTTTTGTGCCCGTGTTTTCGGTAACGGAATCCGGTGGCCAGTAACCCGGTGACCGCTGGCCAATCAGTGGGTTATAGACGTGCAGCTGTCCCTCGCGGGTGATGATGTCGGCGACGCGCTGGACCACGACGGCCGCCGATTTGTAGCTGTCGGTCTGCGTCACGAAGCCGCTGCGGGGATAAACGTTGCCCCACATCTCGCCGGCAAACGTATTCCCGATTTCACGCTTACCGGGAATCAGCGCTTCCGGATAGAACGATTCAGGAATGCCCGTTCGCCAGGCCAGTGCGTCCATGGCGCTCACAAAATACGGCACGAACGGCGTGGCGGCTGAGCGGCAGGAGTAGCCCGGCACCATTCCGCCAATGAGCGACGTCGCCGGGTGGCCATACGCATCGCCGTAGTAGAAATGCAGGTTCTGCTTGCGCATGCCCGGAGCCTTCATCTCCTGACGGCCACCACCTGCAGGCACGCCGGCAAGACCGCCGGATACCAGGCTTTCAGCGCCGCCCGCCGTGGCGCTCACGGCTGACATTTCGGTCCACGGGTTGTCGCCCGGGTTAAGGTAGGCAGAGACCACTGCTTCCGGAATGTAGTGGGTGACTTTGACCGAGGTTTTAACCGTGCAGCCAAAGGGCGTACAGAGCAGCCAGTAACAGATACCGCTGATGCGCCAGCTGATACAATCCGGGCTCATGGCGCTGGAGACCAGACTCGCGGTGTTAACACTGGCAAGCGTGCCGGTGCAGGTAAACAGCGTGGCCAGCATCAGCCGGCGCGTACTGGTAAGGCGCATGTTCACGGCTGTTTCTCCCGCCAGGCATCGAGTCTCGCCCGGGCGGCTGCGACGTCGGTTGTGCCGTACACTACCCATTTATCGTCGAACACCACTGCCGGGTACTTTTCCAGCCCGAGTGACCAGGCGTGTGCGACGCCGCCATAGCTAGCAGCTAAGGCCTGCTGACTCTGACGGAACGCCGGGGAGGCGATGACCGCCCGGGCCTGCTGCTCAGCCTGCGCAGCGTTAGCGGAGAGCGGTCCGAATTGCTGCGCCAAAAGGCGATCGGGCGCGTCCAGCTCGGTGACGGTGATGTCGGGGCTCAGCTCACCGGTAACGGGGTGCGCATGGTCGGTATAAATCACGGTGCCGGCATGGGCACCTGCAGTTATAAACAGAGTGGTAAGGAAGCAGAGGGGGATTTTCATGAATAACACTCCCTGAGTGGATAGTGCAGTCAGGGTGCGTTGTTCGCGTGGCAGGGTCAGCCGTTAACTCTTAACTCAGAAATCATAATTCTCACGGCGGTCAGCTGTGCGGCACGCTGATTCATAAACCGTTACACACTGGCCCTTAAGGACCGGAAAAGCCAGCCGATACAGTAGTAAGCGAACTGCCAGAAGGTGGTGAGCATCGTGAATAAATTCATTAGCTAATTCCGTTTGGGGCCTCCTGGCCCCTTTTTTTACCTTCTGAGCAGCCTCCATGGTCATTACGCCGGCATGGTTCCAATTGAAAAAAACCTGAAAAGTGCTGAAGATTGAACGGATGCCGTCGATAACTAAATCGAGTCCCCATTGAACATCATAATAAAAAAGCTACTGCTGAACATTGAACTCTCTGGGGCCCTCCAGGCCCCCTTTTTTTATCTGTCATTCCTGACTGTCAGTCTCGTTTGAATGTCGCCATTCAAGATAATCCAGTTCCCAAAAAAATCCCGCAGCGGCCGCATTGCGCTCAATCATTACGCGTGTCTCACCCTCATTAACGTACGGTAGCCAAGATTCTGGGATGCTGTCCTTTGCTCGGGCCTCAGACTTTTCAACAGGTGTAGCACTGTCGTCTGCTGTGGGCAGAGGTCGGTATCCGCCGGGCTTTTTGACGCAATTCGGAAACGATAGGCAGTCGGCGTATGCACTGCATGGCGGCAGATACCTATGCTTTGCCGCCGCAAGGAGCTAAAACAACTTTAAAAAGCCCGGCAGAGGTATAAAGAAGAATAATGAACCGAACAAATCCTGCGATTCTTAGCAATCTTCCTCTTAGAAGATCTATGGCCATTCAGGAGAAGCCACTAAAATGATACGTAATTTTTACTTAGAGTTTTGAATGGAAAGTTCAGGCCTTTGCGTAATGCATGACAAAAATCACTATTTTTCATGCGCTTGCATCTATCTATTTTCTTTTGGGAAGTAAACATTTGAATGGTAATATGAACTATCTTATAAGATAATATTAAGTGTTCACTTAAGTGCCTAACATAGCCAACTACGCGTTACGGAGACGTATGAAGAGTCATGAATATATAGTAATTAGTGGATTCAACAGAAGCAAGGTAGGAAAAATTATTGGCTCAACAGCATCAGTGATATCTGGAATTCTTGTTTTTTTAATTTTAACCATCCTTGAGCATTTTTCTTACTTTGAAAGTAAATCTGTATTAACGCCAACAGTTTGCTCACTAATCAGCGCCGGTTCGATTTACCTAGGCCTTTATTCTTTTTTTGACTCAAAAATGTGGAAGTGGAAATCAATTTCAAAACACATCAATGTACCCGACCTATCAGGTCAGTGGAAATGTACAGCTCGTGGTAGAGATCTAAAAGGAAATATAACAGACTGGGAGGCAAAAATTGAAATATATCAGTCGTGGGATAAAGTTCATATTCATTTGGAAACTAAGTCCTCACAATCTGACAGCATTGCCGCTTCAATAATATTCGACGGTGAAAGTGGGTATCGGTTGGTTTATAACTATCAAAATCGCCCTCGTATAGATGAGGTAGAACTTACACCCCATATGGGCTTTGCGGAATTAACTTTTCATAAAAACCTGACCACTGCCGAAGGAGAGTATTTCAACGGCAGAGGCAGAAATACCTTTGGGACAATGAAGTTAAGGAGAATTTAAATGGCAGATAACTATTCAAACAGAATAGAGCGCTTAAGAAACAGAAGAAGGGGCGTAAATGAAATTTATGCTATGGATGAGGCTCTTGCAAGCAGACAAGTATTGCTAGAAAAATCCGCGCAGCAAGAAAGTTGGGAAAACAGGGCGTCAGGAAAGTCAGCAACAAAATATGCTTTGGGTGCGATGCAGGAGGTTGATCCTGTTTACACTAGGGTAAGTATTGATACAGCTAAAAGAATAGAAAACCAGCTAACAGACAGACTGAACAGAAAAGATATTACGACGTCATTCCGTTTGCAGGGCTCCGTACCTCTTAACATACATATCAAGGGTGTAAGTGATGTAGATATTCTCGCTATAGACGAGCAAATTTTTATGTCTGACATAAATGGCATAAAAAACCATACATATACCCCATCGGATAAAAACAGCCTTGATGTAATACTGGCTTTACGCACTGAAATCGAGGATTCACTTGCCTCTGCGTTCCCTACCGCAACCGTTCACACGGATAATGCTAAATCAGTAAAAATTACCGGCGGCTCTCTGGCAAGAGATGTGGATGTGGTTCCGGCTGTTTGGTGGAATAACGTAAAGTATCAGATGTCAGACAGAGAAACAGACAGGGGCGTGACGATTTTAAACAAGAAAACGTTTGAGCGTATTAACAATACTCCATTCTTACACATTGAATTAATTACAGACCGCTGTGGAAGAACGTCAGGCGGCTTGAGGAAATCTATAAGATTGCTAAAGAATATTAAGGCAGACTCAGCGGCAGAAGGCAATGAAATTGGCCTTAGCAGTTTCGATATAGCTTCTATTATGTATCATGCTAATGTCAATAATTTAGGGCAAGGCATATATTATGAATTAGCCATACTAGGCGAAACACAACGCTGGCTGGACTGGTTATGGAAGAATTATGAGCAAGCTAGAAATCTTGACGTACCAGACCAAACTAGGAAAATTTTTGATAATGATGACAAGAAGGATGAGTTAGGAAAATTATCGTATCAAGTTGATAAATTGGTATTAGCTGTAGCATATGAAATTGCAGGCCTCTCTGGTAGTGACGAGGTAAATGAAAACATCCGAAACCATGTGAACAAGTCGACGTTTTGATTTTCCTTATAAATCATAATATTCGCGGGCTCTATGCCGCCCGCACCCGCAGCCTCCGTTCCCGCCCGACACCACACACCGGTGCCGGGCGATAACGGAGGGTCTGTTTAATGGCACATATCAGCTTCTGTCGCGCGGTCTATTTCCTTCAGCACCCACAGCATATCTGTCGCATCAGGCACACAGATATTCCAGCGGATGCCGGTTCTGTAATCCCCCTCAGTTGGCCAGAGTGTGTTTCCTGTGACGGTGATGAGGATGTCCAGTGCCTTGTTATTGGCTCCGGACAGATGCACGGCCGTACAGCTGCGTCGCCCGACGCGATGCGGATAGACCGATACCAGCAAGGGATGCTCAAGGCGCTGGCCTATCTCCTCCCGGAGCTGCACGATGGCACGGTTATCCGTCTCACCGACCGATGCCTGCCCCTGCGGCGGGACGGTAAAAATGACAGTGGCAATTAAAGCCTTGTCCCCGACAACCAGTGGCGGCGCCATGGTCAGTTTTTTCATAAAATCCCCTGTCAGTGAATAAGACCACGGCTCTCGTCAAGACGACGTGCAACATGGTAAACGGCCTCAAGTTCCGTACATTTTAATTCATTCATGATGGCCCGGCGTTCTGCTTTCTCTTCTTTTTCCGTCATGCCCAGCGCCAGGTAGAGGCTCGGCGGTACGGCCCGAAACAGCGCCTGCACTTTGCGCGAGAGAATGACCCCCTCAGTGTATTTGCGCGGCAGTTTAGTGGCGGAGAGCAGCATTGCTTTTTGCTCATCATTAAGCGTCTTGAAGCGGGCTATCTGCTCAACCTCTTCAGGCGGCATAACCAGACATATCCACCACTCGGCCATGTTCAGCATCTTTTTCGACGTATCAGGGAAGTCGGCAAGGTTCTGGGTAAAAATCCAGAGCCAGGTGCCTAACTTACGCCACATTTTGGCGATTTTGGTGGCATAGGGTCCCAGCAGCGGGTTGGTGGTGACAATATGTCCCTCATCAATGGGCACGATGATGTCACAGTCAAGATACTGATCGCGTTCGGCGATGTTGTTGATGGTATTCAGGAGGGAGATAACCGCCACGGCCATCTGAGCCTCGTACCCTTCGCGG
The DNA here is from genome assembly GCF_041955125.1 of Pantoea sp. BR_17. Taxonomy (NCBI): domain Bacteria; kingdom Pseudomonadati; phylum Pseudomonadota; class Gammaproteobacteria; order Enterobacterales; family Erwiniaceae; genus Pantoea; species Pantoea sp. BR_17. Next base: position 497,862 of record NZ_JAVAXT010000002.1, read on the forward strand.
GCCAGTTGCCCCAGGTCCACGATCGTGACGTCGGCCTCAGGCCAGGGGGTGCCCGGGCGGTTGAACAGTTCGCCCTCAAAACCTTCCGTGAACATGCGCAGCGCCTCTGACATCTCCTCGGCGCGTGCGCGGCGGGCCGGCGTGCGTTTCTCGCGGCCGTCGTCGCCCAGGCTGATGTCATGAGCAATGTCCTGCAGCGCAAACATCAGGTCCTCGGGCAGCATCTGGCGGGACTCAGCATAAGCCTTGCGGGCGGCATTCATGATGGCTTCGCGGATCATGCCACGGTCGGCACGCGTCATTCTGGACTCTTCAGAGGCTTCTCCACCGGTAATCATCAGGCGGGCAGCAATCTCCATTTCCCCCAGAACGTCACGCTCACCGTCTTCATCATCCTCATCGTCTGCGTCAGTATCCGGCAGGTCGTCCTCACTGATGATCAACGATTCGGGCTTCACATCCAGCAAAAGGTGCGAGTCACCAAAGGGTGCCAGCGACACGACCTTGCCGGGCTTGATGCTGACGCGATGAACGCTGAGGCCCAGCGACGCACAGTAGTCACCATAGAGGCCAAAGCTGTTCCCCGCCTCAATCAGGAAAATACGCGATCGATAGATGGCCACCATCTGAGAAAGCTTGTCGACCGCCGTGGCTGACTTGCCGGCACCGGTCGGGCCAAACAGCAACAGGTGCGCGTTCTGGGTGCGATCCTCTTTATTTAGCGGGTCGACAGACAGCGGACCGCCGCCCCGGTTAAAAAAGGTGAGACCGTGATGGCCGGTGCCGGTGTCACGCCCGTAAACCGGTGACAGGCAGGCAAAGTGCTGAACAAACATAAGGCGCGTGTACCAGTTGTGGCGGTCAAGCTGCGGGTTAAAGCACATCGGCAGCGCCCGCATGTAGGTGCTGAGCGGACCAATATCGTGTTCCGGATTAACCGGCTCCAGCCCGCAGTTCAGCAGCTTACTGCTGAGGTCAAGGTAGCGTTTGCTCAGGGCTTCCTCGTCCTGACCCTTTATGAGCAGGGTAATGGCCGCCCGGTAAAGCTTGTGCTTGTTACCCAGGAACGTGCGGGCCGTGGCGGCATCTTCACGCGCACGCAGCGAATCGACGTTCTCTCCCATCGAGTTGCGGCTCAGGCTGGCAAAATTCGCCTCCAGTTTGTCCTGAGGCTGCACAACCAGCGTCATGGCCAGCACGGTGCCTTCCGGCAGCAGATCCATAATGGCGTTGATGTTGTCACCGCGCTTTACCTCACCGGTGAGGTGTCCTGTCTGCGGGCGGTTACGAAGTCGGGCGATCGGCACCGCTTTGTGCGCGACGTTATCAAACCACCAGATGCCCTTGTCCGCATCGCTGCGGGGGCGGGTGAACCACAGGCTTTCGCTGAAGTCATTGAGCAGAGGAAGGTCACCGGGCGCGTCATCGCGGTGACGGGCACAGCGGTAAAGCGTGGCCTTGTCTGTCCACTGGGGGGCCGGGTTGAACCATCGCAGCAGCCAGCTGTGTATCTGCTCACCGTTCTGGCGCACGGAACGAATGCCGGCACCGCTCATTGCCGAGGTCAGACGGTCGCAGACCTGATTCAGTAAAACTTCCGGCGCCATCGGGTCGCGGTAAGGCTTTTCCACCCAGCGGTAAACCACCATGCGCGTGCGACGGATCTGCCCGCGCCAGGGTGCACCGGTCACGGTTTCATCCACAAAAAGGCCTTTTTCAGCGGCCACGTTCTTCAGATGCCGCTCCTGTTCGTTCAGCCAGGCCTCGGTGAAAGCAGTTCCCTGTGCCCGGGGTCTGACGTAGCCCCGGATGGAATCCATATACGCCGACAGATCTGAATCGTCCTGACAGAAAAACTGTACAACCCACTGGTGTGAGTCCAGTTCAGGAATGCTGTCCTGCAGCGCATTTTCAACCACGTCACGGATTTCCTCCAGGCGCGATTCGGGACGGCCTTCAGTGCCGACCGGATTGATCTCATAAACTGCACCCACAGAAACGCCGTCATCGAGCAGGATGCACTGGTGTTCGGGAAGGTATTCCCCCCAGGGAACGTGGTCGATAATGGAGGGACCGGTGGCATAAAGACCTGATTCATCGGCGTGCGTCAGCCGGCCGTCACGGGTGATCGGCTCATGGCCCTCAACCGAGAACGGCCCGTGACCGTGCTGATGTTCAGTCTGGGCTTCACGGCGGCGGCGAAAAAGACGAAAGGCCATTTACAGCGCCTCCGTGCGTTCGCCGGGCAGCGCGTACTGCACCTGGCTGTAGAACGGGAAAACGGTACTGTAGCCCGGCACCGGCGTGTTGCCGTCGGCCAGATGCGGGAACACATACATCACCATGTCGGGGTTAGGCAGTCGCGGAAACGTCTGCTGAATTTCATTTTCCTGGGTGCGGCTGTAGCTGTCCCGGGTCTGTTGTCCGATCGTACGTTCGCTGTCGGAGACCGGCCGGCGCAGCGTGGTGCGGCTTTCAGCGGTGGCGTGGGTTGTTGAGGCGCCGTTGTTCCAGAGCTCCAGCATGGTGCTGTCACCAGGCGGCAGCATTTCATCTTTGGAGGTGCTGCAGCCGCTCAGCATCAGAGCAACTGTCCCGCCCAGAATGAGCAAAATTAAGGCATTATTCTTCATCATCAGCCTCCAGCGTGTGCATCTCAGAAATGACTGCTGAAAGGCGCAGGATGCGGCCATCCGCCTGCCTGAGCAGAACATCAGTATTTTCACGAACCAGCTTCTGCGCGACGGCCAGCATGGCCCAGTCCGTCACGTCCTGCGGTTCAGCTTCCCACTTGCCTGTATCTCGCCGGACGAAGCCGGCATACAGTCGGCCACTTAGCGGGGTATAACCCACGCGGTACTCAAGCTCACTGCTGTCTTTACTTTGGCTGTTCATCAGTCCATCCCCGTACCTGAGCCTGCCAGGCTGAAGTCATACTTCACCCTGCGGCCTTTCTCTTCGTAGTCGATCGCCAGCTGGCGGGTAATGTGCAGTGCCACGGTCTGACCAGGCGGCACGTATATCGCGTCAAACGTCTGGCCATAACGCTGCTTTACCCAGTCCACGGTTTCTTTCATGCTCCCGGACAGCGATTTACCCAGCACGGCCTGTCCCGCATCACCGGTCAGCGTCTGCGTCACGCCGCCCATGGCATTGGTCTGGCCCGTCATCTGGTTCTGTGAAAGGGCATCGCCGGCAGCGGCAGCGCCGGCCAGCAGGCTGATAGTCGGCAGATAGGTAGAGGCGTTGCTTTTACGTGTGCCGGAGATGCAGGGAATGCCGTTGTCATCCGACAGCCAGCCGATACTGTTATTGGCGTTTCCGCTGCTGTTCTGTGAATTCTGGTTATTACTGCCGCCGTTCTGGCTGTCCGGCGATGGCAGCGTGCGCACCGTGCCGTCCGCGAACACAAACGTGATGCTGGTAATGGACCCTCGCACGCAGGACAGCGTCCAGTCACCGGTCGCCGTACCGGACACGATGGCGCCCTGAACGTCCGGCAGCTCGATGCCGTTGGCCGTCAGGTTGTCTTTGCCTAACATAACCTTGAACGGGTAAGGATCGGTCACTTTGCCGTCTATGGGAACGCGGCCAAGCAGTGCCGTCATGGCGCGACTGCCGACCAGCGTGGAGTTCTCCGGCAGCGTAAACACCGGATCGACGGGTTTCACCGCATCCGGCACAGCCTGACTGACGGCTGTGGAAACCGCTGCGCCGGCCTGCTTACCGGCGTCACCCGCTTCACCGAATGACGAGGCAAACGAGAAGCCGGTCGCGCTGTTTTTATTGCTGTCATTCACGGGTTTGCCGCTGGCATCCACCGGGATACCGTCTTTGGGTTCGACCCACTGCAGACCGTCTGAGGCAGGGGATGACATTGCAACACTGCCACTGGTGCCGTTGTCATAGCCCAGCCCAATCGGGATGTCGCTGCCCGGTGAAGTGGGTTTAGCCGGCGAGGCCGAATTTCCGTTTTTAAGCTGCTCAAGCATCTGTCCAACCTGCGAACTGAGGTCGGAGACCTGTGCGCTGAGTTTTGCCCGCTTCTCGGCCTCGTCAGCACGGGCGTTTGCCACCGCTTCGTTGATTTGTGCATCCACGTTGCTGTTGGTCTTTTTCAGATCCGTGTTTTCTTCGTTCAGCTTTTTGTTGTCATTGGCGAGCGTATCGAGGCGGTCCTGAACGCGGCGAAAATTGCCCACAATCGTGCGCAGGGTGTCCTGCGGCGTGTCGCCTTCTACGCCCAGCGCCTTGAGCTCATCAGGTGTCAGGTCTTTCAGCGCTGCATTGGTGGTTTTTTGCGTCGACGCCGTTTTTTCCTTTGAATCCGAGCAGGATTTGACGCCCACGACGATGGCGACGGTCAGCACCACCGGCACCGCAATTTTCACTATCAGGTTTGTGCCGGGCTGGCTCATTTCTTCGCCCTCCGTGCCGTTTTAGGCATGACCGTGACGGGTTCAGAGATAAACGCGCCTTCAGGGCGTCCCTGAATGACCAGGTACACGACCGTTGTGTCTTCAGGCGTGCCGGCACGACCCAGCCAGCGGTGCTGAAAGGTCGCCGTCTCGAACTGTCCCTGCAGCTCTCGCGGGTCGAGGACCACCTTGTCGGCCGAGCGGTTACGCACCTGCAGCGCCACCACGCTGTCGCCCAGCAGGCTCCAGGCCGCCATCGGCGTGACCGATACGGGCTCACCGGGCATCAGTGTGGTAATGGATGAGGGCAGCTTCAGCGACACGGGGCTGATGCCCGACACCGGCTCCACGGTGCGGACCGGCCCGTACAGGCTCTGTGCGGCATAGCGGGTCAGCACCACCGGCAGCGGGGCGCTGAGTTTTGATGTTTTGTGTGCTGGCGCAGCGTCAGTACCCGACTCCTGAGACGGACTTTTTTTGCTGCTGCCGGCATCGCCGCTCACCGACTGTCTGTCACTGGCCGTTGCAGTGGCCACCTCACCGTCATAGACCAGCTTTACCGGTTCGCGCGTCACCTTGCCGGGCACGGCGCTGACGTCAAGCAGGATGACTTCGCCGTTTTCCTTGCTCTGCAGCTCAATGCGCGTCACCGGAAAGGCCTCTTTGGCATCGAAGTACACCGCGCCGCCGGTGCTCTGAATACGCACTTTGCCGTTGAGAGAGGGCGGGAACCCCACGCGCACGTTTTTATTCACAAACACGATGCGCTCCTGGCCGACGGTGAGCGGTATCTGCAGCGGAATACGCTCCCACTTCATGAGCTCAACCGCCTGCGTCAGGCCTGAGACCAGAAGCAGGCAAAGCAGTATCAGAGGACGTTTCATCACTGGAATACTCCTGATTTTTTCTCCGGCTCCGGCTGCGGCATGGCTTCGAGCTGCTGCGGCGTGGAGTCATAGCAGTCAAGCGCCAGACCAAAAGGGTTGCGGGCCGGATCACCTTCCCAGCGCACAACTTTGAGTGGGTAGCGAACAAGCGCCCGCTTGACCTTCTCGGCGTGGTAATACTCGTCAGCCACCAGGTCGAGCCGCACCACCCAGCGATCGTCGCTAAGGATGTCGACGCTGCTGTCGCTGTAGCCGCGACGGGGAATTTCATACACCACGCGCACGCGGTCCTTGAGTTCGCCACTGTTTTTACGAAACTCATAGTCCCTGTTCAGGAAATCCTGGCAGGACGGCGTCAGGTAAGGGCTGAGCTGGGCAATCTTCGCCGAATAGTCCACCTCACCGTTGGTCGGCCAGGCGTTGAGCTGCTGGAAGATGTAGAACGCAAAGGCGTAAACCGTATAGGGCGGAATAACCCACCATTTCTGCGTGCTGCCGGAGCGCAGGTCGGGCGGGATGTGGATAGTCATATCCGAGGGCGCCCGCATCCAGCCGACTGAGGTGACCAGCATGCCGGCGAAAAAGAGCACGCAGAAAATCCGCAGGGAAAAGATGTGGTTATCACGCGCCGTGATACCGTTACGAAACCGGCTCATGTGGACCTCCTCATTACCCTTACTGACGTGCGCTGCAGCTCCCAGGCGCGGCTGGCCAGAATCATCGAACGCGACAGGCCCAGGCGGCAGCGTATTTGCTCCAGTCTTTGCCAGATGTAGTTCTCAGGCTTGCCGCGCTTGTAGGCAGCAATCCAGTTTCCGCCGAAAAACACAGTAACAATCGGCATCAGCAGCATGCAGGTCGGAAATGCCAGCCAGCCGACGTGCGGCACCAGGCAAAGCGGTATGCCCAGCGGAATGCCCACAATACTGCCCGTGCCTGCTGCCAGCAGAAATTCGCCGGCGGTAAATCCCCGGTATACCACGGGCGGGTAATTGAGCCGGTCGGGGAGAAAGTCGATAACGGCCATGGTTGCTCCTCAGAGAATGTCAGCAGCCTGGGTCGCGAGGTAAATCACCACAAGAATGAGGATGATGCCGACGACGCTGTAAAGAATAAGTTCGGTCCATGTGCCTTTTCCCTTACGCACGTCATGGAAGGCGGTGATGACGGCGTGTGCAACAGCGAGAAAGGCGCCAACGCACACCAGTAGACCTATGCCCAGCCCGCCCATCTTTATGTACCCCATCCCGGCGTTCCAGAGTCCGCCACCGCCGCCCCCGGGTGGCGGCTGTACGGTAGGGAGCCCGGCCCGGGCCTGACCGGCAGCCAGAAACAGTGGCAGAATCAGCAGCGTGGCGCGAAGTCGTGCGGCACGGCAGAGCCTGATAAAACGGGATTTCATAATGGTGTCCTTTCAGTTAAAGAAGAAAAACAGGGTCAGCAGGTACAGGAGAACCAGACGGATAACCAGCTCATTGAACTGCCTGAGTGTGATGGCTCTTGACGCCCATCCCCGGTAACCCTGCACGATGGCCCAGGCAGAGAAGAGCAGGATGACGATGGCGAGCGCGCTCAGGATGAGAATGTTCAGCTGGGAAGGCGTGAGGCCGCCGCCGGTGCCTGCCGCCCAGCCGGAGGTCTGTGCGCCGTTCATCGCCAAGCCGGCTCCTGCGCCCGGTACTGTCCGGTAACCGACGCTGAGCCGCTGTCAGGCTGTGCCCGGGACGGTTCGAGGTAGGTGGAAATACCCTGTTTCATGGTGGCGATATCGCGGGTGGCCTGCTGATAGTCAAAGTAAAAGCGGGCATCCTGATTCTGGTTCGCCACCACGCGGGCGCGGTCAAGGCCCGCCTGAACCTGATCCAGCTGGCGCATAACCAGCGCGAGCTCATCCTTTTCGGAGGCATGGCACACAATTGCCGGCATGACGCAGGCAAGGAGTACAATGAAGGGGGGTAAACGGCGCATGTATGGCTCTCCCGGATAACAGATGACGGTGAGAGTGACGCAACCGCGCCCGCCTGACAGCAGTAAAATCTTTATGGATTTCTGAAAATAAAAGCAGATTGTTTCTGGCGAAAACCGCACCGGCTGGGCGATGATTAATTAAACAATGCATTCATATCCGGAGCTGAAGGCACATGGACACGACCGAAGAGCTTAATGGCACGTATTTTTATGGCGGATACAGCAATGTTACTCACGTCCAGCTGTTCTGGCTTGTAGGCGTACAGGTGGTGAGTGAGCATCTCGGACTCGCGGCGACCGACGCGGCACTGGTTCTGGCGGGACAACCCCTCATCCCCACCCGTGCAAAACCCGGAAGCGCAACCAAAGGCACATCAGTCGCCTCTCTGGCTTCCCGATACCTTCTGAATTACCGTTTTCCAAAAGGCATGTTACTGCCGACACTCAACGGCAAAACCATCAGTCAGTTGCACGTTAGCTGGACCAACCATCTGGGGGCGTTTGTTGGCCGGAATGTCCCGTGGCTGGGCTGGATAATGACGTTTACCACGGTCTACCACATCTTTAACGATATACGCAGCACCTACAACCGTGTTGCCCGGCCGGAACACCGCATCCAATGGACCTATTTTTAATGGACACCCTGAGCGAAGAAATCATTACCTTTGTGAGAGAAAACTATGCCCGCCGTCGCTTTATCTTCTGGGGTGAACGCCTGCCAGTTACGGCAGAAACCCGCATTCGGGATGACCTGAAGCTGACTATAGAGACGGCCGAAGCGATGATGAAGGAGTATTTTGAGCGCTGGAGTGTTCACAGTCAGGGCTTCAACATCAGAAATTATTTCCACCCCGAGTTGCCAGGAACGAGAGACGTACCTGACCCTCACAAACCACTGACCGTCAGCATGCTGATTGAGTCGGCCCGGGCTGGCCACTGGCTTTTCCAGTAAGGCGAAACAGTCACCCTTTGTCAGGAATAAATGAATGACTTTAATTCTGCGCGAAGCAAGACAGTCTGATGTTTCGCTCCTGAGTGAGCTGGGTGTCAGTACATACAACCATCATTTTAAACAATACTGGACCCACAGAGAGGAACTGGACGAATTCCTTAAGCAGGAATATTCGTTACAGGTCATCGAAAGCAGCCTTACTGACCCTTCCGCAGGCTGGTATGTAGTCGAGACGTCGGCTCCGATCGGATTTGTTAAAGTCATATGGCGATGCAATATTCCGGGAACGTCGTTAAATGGCACTCTTCTGAAAAAACTCTACCTTTCAGAAGGCTCAACCGGGAAAAACTACGGTCAACTCATATTTAATGAAGTTGCTGAGATGGCCAAAGAAAGAGGTAGTGATTTTCTGTGGCTTGAGGTCCTTAAAGAAAATACCCGTGCGCGCAGATTTTATGAAAGGCAGGGAATGACGTTTATCAGGGATAATTTCTATAACACTGCTACCCAAAATGTCACGGTGCATGTACTGGGCATGAACCTCTGAATCCTCTTTTTAGCCATAAAAAAGGCCTGCAGCAGCGCAGGCCCTCCGGGCATATTCCCCGCAAGCACACACATCACAGATACTTTTTGAACGACGCCGTCACAACAGCCAGTACGCCACCAACCAGCAGCGCAGAGGGCAGCAAAAACAGATTTGGCCAGACTGCGGTAGGCCATGCCAGATACAGCATGCAGGGCCCGTAAAGCGCAGGCTTGACGAAGCGTTTTGCGTGGTGATAGACAAAACTTGATTCGTAGCCTGCCCCGTAGCGACGCAGGTCACGCCTGACCAGTCCCTCAACGATGCCTGTGATGATGACAAGCCCGAACAGCGGGATGCTGAGAAACAGGATCATCACGCGGATAAAGAAGATCAGCGTCACCCAGAGCGTGGCCTGCAGGTACTCTCCAAGCCTGCTGATGAGGGATGCGCCGAAGCCGTTCAGCGCCGGAATGAGGCCGCTGCCTTTCCGGCTCGTTTCCCTGAAAGAGGCCAGCCAGTGACTGAATCCGCTGTCCACAAAAAGCCAGTGCCAGGCGGCCTGAACCCATCGGGTGATGGTTTCCACCGGCGTGGCCATCAGCAGGCTTCGGGTATATCCCGAAGACAGCCAGTGGCTCTCGGCCAGCATCACCTGATAGCTGTGCGTGGCACCCTCGTCCGGCCAGAGGAACGTCATACACGCATATTCAACACCCAGGCTGACGAACAGTGAACCAATCAGGATGCCGATGAGGCTCAGCGGCATGTCCCACAGCAGCAGCGTAAAAGGACCCGGGTGTCTGTGTTTCGCGGGAGCGCTCTGTCGCGCGCTTCCGCCGTCATTCTGAGACATGAAGGCCTCCCGGAATACCGGCGTCGCCACCCGTCCACCAGGATTCGCCGCTGTGGTAATTCTTCTCCATCGTGTCAGCCAGCTGTTTCAGGCTCGCCGGCATAAAGCGGTCACTGTCGTCACTGACCGGCAGCGGCATACGAATTTTCCACAGTCTTCCGCCTTCCAGCAGGGCAAAGGCCTGACCTTTAGGCAGATTAATGATGTCAGAGGGGCTTATCATCGGCACCTTAACCAGCGTCACCTGATCGTTAACATTACTGTTGAAGTCCGTGCCTTCACCCGGGCGGGAGACGTCGGTCACACCAGACGTCAGGGTCTTCTGGTACACCCCCACTTCAGGTAACTGATCGGTCATCAGCATGGCCGTATTTTTTTCGCGAACCCTAAGCATTACCAGCGAGTTAAAGTTACCGATGACCTGGCTGGCTTTGGCCGCATTCCCGATGCGGGCCTCAATGTCGGACAGCGTCTGCGTGTAGGCCGTAACCTGAAAGCCGGCACCGCCCCCCTTGTTGATGAGCGGGATAAACTCATCGCCCATCAGCTCGTTAAACTCGTCGCAGTGCAGGTTGATGACGGTCTTACCGGCTTTTTTGTCACCCTCATCGCCCAGACCAAACTTATAGATATGGCCACCTTCAGAGACCAGGTCGGCAAACATGCTGTTACCCACGGCGGCGGCCACAACCGGGTCAGACAGTGCATCGAGGCCGACATAAACCACGCCGCGAGACTTGATGATATTGTGCCAGTCGAGTATCGGACGTGGGTCGCTGAGATCGTTGTAATCAGGTGCCAGCAGCGCGGCCGTCTTGCCGGTTGTGAGCTTTTCCAGCAGCGGCAGCAGCGACGCCACGATTTTGTCGAAGTACGTACGGTCATACTGCACCGCACTGCGAAGGCCATCGAGAACCGGGTCCCAGAGCTTTTTACCCTCAGGACTGCCAAGCACCTGCTCTAACGCCCAGATTTTCTTGCCGTTCTCCCGCCCCTGGAGGTGTCGGGGCAAATCTCTGTCTGCTAACGGGAGCGCTATCTTAGCCTGCATCGAAGCGACCAGCTCTGGAGCCTTTTCGCTAAGCAAATTATCGACATAAGTTTCATACAACTCGCCAATGTTGGTGACGTATCGCAGGATCAGGCTGTAATCCGGACGCTGGCCAAGGGCGACCAGCGCACGGGTGATTATGTTAACGAACCGCCATGCAAACTCTCGGAAGGCGGCAGAGTTACCCTCGCCGGAGAGCTGACCCGCGACGCGCGACGCCACCTCGGAGATACGGCTGAAGCGACCCACGGCGTTATAGCGGGCACTGATGTCCGGCCACCCCAGGTGGAAAACCCAGAAGTTATCCTGACGGCCGGCGCGGTGCGATTCGGCATACATACGCCGGAGCAGGTCTGCATCGCCTTTGGGATCGAAAACGATAACTACCTCAAATTCGCCGGCGGCGTTGCGCCTGCGGATATCCTGCGTAATAAGCAGCTCAGCCAGGCGGGTTTTACCGACGCGGGTGGTGCCCATGACCAGCATATGGCCCACGCGCTCGCCCAGGTCAGACATAACGTTGACCTCATCAGGCTCAACCCCGTGATAAACGGAACTTCCGCCGACCGGCGGCAGCGGCCGGAACGGATTTAAGGCAGAGTCGGCCGACGTCAGCCGGCACAGCCACGGCAGGCTGTACTCCATCTTTTTTTCCAGCTCGCGGGCCATACGGTACATGACCGAAGGCTGGACGTAGATTTCGCATTCAGGACGGCGGGCCTCCATCAGCCTCTGCGTGTGCCGGGGGGACCACTGAAACCCCTTACCGAGGAACAGGAGCCGGCGGCTGACCGGTATCTGGTCACTGGTCAGTGCATAGCGGGAAAGGCGGCGTATATTACGGCGGTAGCGCAGTATTTTTAATCCCTGAGAGGTGCGTTTCAGGGCCAGCACGCCAAAGCCGGCGGCGGTTACCCAGCTCACCGAGGGCGCCAGCGCGACTGACCAGGGCGCCGTCAGGCAGATGAAGGTGGCACTACCGGCCACGGTTGCCGAATACAGCTCGACGGCGGGACGGAGCAGCGACTCCATGACGTAACGATCGCTCATGCTAAAGACCCCTGTCGGTTTATCTGAACAGCCTGCTGAAAAGTCCCTGACGCCTGCCTTTGTCAGCGGGCGCGTTTCGCCAGGTACGAAGTTCATGCAGGAGTTGCCAGCCTTCAGCAGGTTGTTTTATCTCCCCTGAGGCTTTTAGCCAGTGAACCAGAGGATGACTGAGCAGCTCCGCACTCACGTCCAGTGAGGGGAAATAAAGTGATGAGGAGTAGATGTCCGTTTTCCAGCCGGGATTATCAGCCCTGCTGAGGTGGACATGACTGACGCCGGTTTCAGCATACAGTCCCAGCGGCCTGTGCAGGGCCAGCTCGTCACGCAGCGCGAGGTAAACTGCCAGCAATTGCTCATCAAATTCGTAATGATTCAGATGCACACCATGGAGATACGCTTTTTCCTGATCATGGAAAAAGAATCGTGCCAGACCGCTGCGATGATTACCGTCGGCACCGATATACCAGTCAATACCGTCATAGCTGTTGTAATACATGGACGGCTTCTTAGCTGACGTCTCAGAGTAATAGCCCGGATTTCGTTCAAGCATAGGGATATTACGGTCCATGCGTTTGCCCCGGTGCAGGAACTCATGCCAGCTAAGCCCCTGGTAATCCGGATGTGCCGTGCCTTTAATACAAAATACGTTAATACTGCCCGCGTCGGTCCAGTAATGGCGTTTAAGAAATCCTCCGTGAAGACGTACGCGGCTGTCGTCCCAGACGCCGATTTTTTCACCTGCCCAGTGCGGCGGATTTGCGTCAATTTTCGATAGAAATTCGCTCATGGCTCAGCCTCTTTGCTTGTCTTTTACATCACCACCGCGACCCGGCCCGACATGAACGATTTCCCGTCTTAATAAACGGTCGCGCATTCTCGAAAATTCGCGGTTATATTCGCGACGCAAAAACAGCAGCATGTCGATCTGGAGACTCAGAAGGATTAACACCGGCCACATCTCAGGAAACTGATGGATTATCTTTAACAGCCCGCTGCAGGCGCTACCCAGGGTAAACACCGGACTGACAAACAAAAGAACCGGAACTGCCATCGTGAGGAGGGTCAGGATTGCGGAGAGGAACATTAATGGCCAGAGGAACACGGGCTTCAGCAGGTACATCAACAGCAGGAAAATATAATTTAGCAGGCTAAGAAAAAGGAGGAACAGGGATTTGAATGCACGCCCTGCGTTCAGTGACTGCAGCACGTTAATGGCAGCGACCGGGACGGTTCTGAAGAAAATACGCATAAAAGACTACCTCAATGGCGGGATGAAGGGCCGCTGAAACCGGACTGCAGCTTCAGGTGATGAACGTTGTCGGGGAAATCCAGCCAGCACCGGTCGCCGGCAAGCAGCTGAAGCAGACGCTTGCCGCTGATGAGCGTGACATTTGGCCAGCATCTGAAGGCTTCACGACTGACTTCACCCGTGCGCCCGGTATGGATGAAGAGCCCACTGCACGCTTCCTTACGGGCCAGCTCTCCGAATGCAACAACGTGTTGTGCGTTGATCGTGGCACCGTAGCGCTTCGCCTGAATCAGCCAGCGCTGGCCGGCTATCCAGACCTGACCGTCCATGCCGCCGTCTCCGCTGTAGCTGGCGTTGCGTTTGATATGAAATCCCTGGCGGGATAGTGCAGTCAGCAGCATCTCCTCAAACACATAGGGATTCATTTTTCGCAGCCAGACCATGCGGGCAGCATCGTCACGCAACTGCGGGAGGCGGGAGAGTGCTGATGCTGCGCGTTTCTGATAAAGGCGATGGCGACGGCCACTGGCGCTCCTGAGACAGAAAGGAGAAAGCAGGGACACCAGAACGAGGGCGAGCGCCACAGCAACCGCAACCTTTAACGGATGTCTCCTTACCAGCTCCGCAATAACAGACACCGGTATCACTGTGACAGCCCTTTTTCAGTAATGAGCACGGGGTAATGAGCCAGATGCAGGCGGCGCGCAAGGTCACCGCCGCTGACCGGCACCATTTCAGTGGACGGCGCCAGCGCTCGTAGGGCGCTCAGAGCAGCCGCGTCTTTCACGCTCACGACCATGCCCGTGGCATGCATCTGACTGAGCGCTGCCGCATGCTGTGAAAGCCACTGTTTTGAAAGGCTGTCGTCACCCACAACAAACACCGGCGGCATACCTGAAAGCTCAAGCGGCTGAGGTGATACCGGGCCCGGGCTCATTTCCGGTGTGCTGACGGGCAGCATGTCGGATATGGACAGCGACTCTGGCGGTGCTGCCGGCACAGAGGGTGCACCGGCAACAGCATCTTTGTCAGCGTTAATGGCATCAAAGTACGGCGCTGTGGACTCACCGCCCAGGTCACCGATCACAACCAGCGCCGCGCTGGCCCCCGTGACGACGGAGAGCAGGCACGCGCTGAACAGAGCATTCCGGATAATGCAGTTGAGTTTCATCATTTCGGTTCGATCCAGGTAAGGGTGTTACTGGCGAGCTCGACCGGCGTGACAGACTGTGCACCGGATGACACCGGGGCAATCTGGCCAAGCTTGCGGCGAACGATGGCAATGTAGGTCTGCGCCTCTTTACCGCCGGCCGGATGGTGATAACAGCCAGCCGCGTTTAACCAGCTGCCGGGGCGGGTTTCGTAACAGGCGCGAAGTATGCGGGCGGCGGCACGAAGGTTGAGATAAGGGTCAAAGGCGTCGCGGTAGGTCGGAAAAAAATGCCCGTTCCAGCCCAGGTTGACCTGAGCCACGCCGACATCGATGTTCTTCAGTGGCCAGCGCTGCATGAACCCCAGCAGCGCGGTGAAGGCCGCTTCACGCGTTTCATAGTGATAACCCCGACCGGCAACGTTGATCGTCCACGGCCAGGGTTTTGTACCCCAGGCGGTTTTGCGGGTGCTCTCCGCCATGGCCAGCGAATAAAGCGACTCTGCCGGCACGCGTTCTGCTGCCGCTATCTGCCGGTAGGCATCCGGAATGACCTGGCGCCTTTCAGACGCACTGCAGGCGCAGCTGACAAGGCAGACCAAAACAGCCGCCTTTTTCAGTACGCCGCGACCTGCCATCCGGTCTCCCCCTGCTGCAGAATGACCGGCATCTGCCCCATGCCGTACCTGAACCACAGGCCATTGTCGTGATTGAGCGTTATCTGCCGGCTGCGGACTTTTTCTACCGGAATGTTGTGCTTAACGGCCCAGGCACGCAGGCCGTCATCGCTGTCGATGCCGACCAGATACAGGTCGACGGGACGGTTATCAGCCAGCACGGCAGCCAGACGCGCATCACAACGTGAGCAGTTCTCCTTCAGGAACAGCGCAAGGCGACCCTGCGTGTCGTGCGCAATGCCGGCCGCGTTGGCGCCCATGTTTACCGCCAGCGTTTCCGGATAGAGGCGAAGCCAGGCGGCGTTGACTTCCCGCTGGAAAGCCAGCTCCTTCTCGGTTCGCTGATATTCGTGTTTGACCCATAACTCAGCCAGTCGGCGACGTTCCGCGCTGTTATCGGTTTCCACACCGAGCGCCGTGAGCGGGTCCAGCCCCGGTGACATGATCCCACGCTCGCCTTTCATCAGGGTCTGATAACGACTCCAGTCGCTGGCAGAAAGGCCCCACTGCTGGGCCTGCTGCTGTGTATTCTGCTGTGATGAACTGTTTTCCTGAATCGGCGCAACAGTGCTGTGCATTTCATAATTCGGCGGCAAAGCGGCCAGCGCCCATAAAGGCAGTAATATGAGTGTTACAGTCAGTGTTTTTCTCATGATTTGTCCTTTTACTGAACCTGAAGACGAACGGCACTGCCGTTAACGCTGAACAGCGCCGCGTTGCCCTCAAGCGCACGCAGGGTCCAGCCCATAAAGCCGTCCCCCGGTGAGAGCAGGCGCATTGAGGAAATCACGGTGACACCACGGGGAATGACAACGGCGAAGGTCTGGCCGCCGCGACGCTCGATGCCGGTCAGCTCAAACGGTGCAGCCGGCATCACCGCGTGCCGGACTGACCGTTTGGCCTTTTTTGGTGAGGAAACAGCCTTCTGAAACGACTGCGGCTTAGCCTTTTCCGGCTCAGGGGCTTTTGGCGTGGGCACCGCCTGCTGTTTCAGCGTCTCGATGGCTGAGGCCGACGTCTGAACCTCCTGACGAAGCTGTCGTAACTGTTGCTGCAGTTGTTCAACAGACTGCTGATCGGAAAGGCTGGCATCGCTGAGCTGATTCACACGGGTGCTGAGTTTCAGCTGTTCAGTCGACATCGAGGTGACTTTGTCCTGCACCGGCGCAAGCGCTGACACCTGTTTTTCCAGCGTTTTCAGCTTTTCCTGCATGATGGTAACGTTCGAAGACAGCTGGCCAATCTCGCCGCTGCGGAAAGCGGCATCCAGAGTGTTAACCCGGATAGTCAGGTTCGACACGCGTACAAGCAGTACCGCTGATGTCGTCAGGGTGCCGAGGAGAGCGATAACCACAATGGCAGCACAACCCTGACGCAACCGTCGCCGTATGTCGGGCGGCCGTTTTTCAGATGCTGGCGAAGAAACAACGGACTCATCTGTTGTGACGCTGGCCCCCGATACGGGCGCAACCAGTTCATCAGGTGAGGCATGGGAAAGTGACATCGGTGAATTCCTTATGGCTGCACAGCAGAACGGCCATAAGGTGCAAAATTAACGCAGCACTGGCGATGATTAACTCATCAGCCGCTTTCAAAGATTTATGAATCCGTTACAGGCTACTCAGGAGATTTAAATCTGACTGACGCAGCTTTACGGAATTTTTTGCAGGATAGCTCCGGTTGTTCAACAGCGAGGAGGAAGACACATGAAAGCGGGATTCCGTTTTGCAGCTCTGTGTATGTTTGTCACCTTTACCGCAATGGCCAGAGACATTCCGCATGTAAAGCCGCTGCCCTGGCACCGCAGCGGCTATACCGGCCATTCAGGTATAGCCGACACGGCAGAAACGCCTGACGAACACATCAGAGAAGAGCAACCCCGGGTGTCCCGGTCAGCAGTATGAAACTCAGACCGCCAGAGGGCGGTCTTTTATTGCTCGCCCGTTCTGTATAGAGACATCACTGGTAAATGAAGCCGCTGAAGGCGCCCGGTGAACATCCGTATTCAGGTAAGGGGTTGGAAACGATACTGAAGCTGGTATTAGCCGGCACCTCAAAACTGATAAACCCCATTTTTGCCCAGCCCGGATTATTATCGTGCGCCTGTGCAACATACTTACCTCCGGAGTAGCCAGTAAGATCGTAAGTGTTAGTGCAGTCACCACCATCCCCCACTTCTCTGTGGACAGTCGGGGAGCCGCCTGTAGCATAAACGGTAATGGTATAAGGCTGGCCGTTATAGCCATTATACTGCCCCGTGATATAACCCAGGTCAGCGTACTGGCCGGTTGATTTCATACCCACCCATTTACCATCTTTGCAGGAGAGTATGCCGCCACTCCAGTCGCGGCTGACCAGACCGTTTGGCCCGCATCCCGCACCGGGACTGTTTACCCCGTCAAGCTGAAGGACATCCCCCGTGGAGAGCCGGCCGTTTGACCTGACCGTTCCGCCCTGTAGCTGGCCGCCGGTGTAAATGCTCTTATCGTTAACGGCGCGAACCCAGTCGTTATCCGACATGTAAAAACCGCCACCGTGCGCTTCATCCAGCCAGCCTTTACCGTCGCGGGTGATAAGCCAGCCACTGTTACTGCGAATATCGCCGTTCGCCGTGATGTTGCTGCCGGCAGACATGTTGCCGCGTGCGTTAACGTCCTGACCCGTTACGGTGCCGTTCGCCGTGACGTTGCTGCTGAAATTGCCATTTGCCGCGTTCACATTGCCCGTATTGTTCAGGTCATTTCCGCCCATATCGATGCTGGTATGCATGGTGTTGAGGTCAGGTTTGCCGTTCACCGCAAACCGGTATAACCGGTCACTCTCTGCCCGTGAGGCGCCCAAATCATCCGTGGTCAGAAGTGCCGCGATATGGCCGGGCGTGGTGTTTGCGTTAAAGGTCTGGAGAGGGGCCGACCAGCCCCCCCGGGCGCCGGTGACGGTGCCGGCTGTATTGATGTAGCCGCCCATTCCTGAGTTGATGCTGACAGCAATCTGATCCATGGCCATAAAAGGCAGTGGATTCCCGTTCTGCGTGTAAACCAGCGCCTGCAACTGATTATTCTGGGACGGATTTCGCACTACATTGGCCAGATACTGCTGCCCATAATCGTTATTTTCATTGAATCCCTGCTCCAGAAATCCCGTGTTTTTCAACATGGACGGCGTCACGGTGACTGGCGCGGTCGACAGCAGGGTATCGTAATAGCGGCCCGTATAGCTTTTGACCGCCTGGGTAAAACGCGAGGCCTGCGTGGCGCTCCTGAGCCAGTTCTGTCTTGCGTTCCAGTCCTGAATCAGTGAACTCCCCCAGGTTGTAATATAAACCAGAACGATAAGCGCAGCGCCCACACTGAGTAGTGCCCAGCCCCGATCGTGACATTTTTGTGTTGGCATGATGTTCACCAGGTAATAAGGGGCTGATAGAGCTGAAAGAGCGTTACCATTACAGCGCCGGCTGCCAGCCAGGGGCCTAATGGTCCGCCCTCAGAAGCGCGGCGAGACTGTAACTGCCACATCGCAAATAGCATGACACCAATGCCGACGGCATGAAAACCGCTGAACCCCAGCCAGGCGCAGACGGCACCACTCATCCACACATCACCCATTGCCGGATTTTCTCTCCCTCCCTTGAGCAGACTGATGTAGCGCAGACCGCCGGTAATGACCAGCATGGTGGTCGCCGCCACAATATGTGAAAGCAGAGATGACAGAGCGGATACGGAAGCATCTGTCAACGGCTGCCAGAGCGAAGCCATCAGACCAGCCATCAGGCACTTGACCGTCACGGAACGTGGCAGCAGTCCGGTGAGTGCATCGGTCAGGGTCAGCCTGAACAGGAACAGGATAAAAAAGAACCATGGCAGACGAGCGGAAAGTGGAGACAGCACAGTTAGGGTCGCGGCCGTTGCAAATAACCAGCACACAGCCGATTCGGTGACATCCTGATCAACAGTGACTGAAGGGTACAAAGACAATTTCAGGTCTGCGCGAACGCGGGCGGCCATCAGACACAGCAAAAAAAGAAACAATGGAAAAAGGCCCGCAGCGAACTGCCAGGGCATACTCAGGGTCAGCAGTATCACAGTTTTATTCCCCGCTCTTTTAACAGCAGTTTTTTATAAATGGCATACACGCGGTTGGCGTAGGACTCGCGGGTTTCGTGCCGGTCTTTTCGAAATCCTGCGTTGTACGAACCAAGGCAGTTCCAGCTGATGCCACAGACCTGAAAATGGGTGGCCAGAATCCAGGTGCCTATCTGCACGTTGAGGCAGGGTTTTGTCAGCAGATCCTGCGGGCTGCTGATAAAGCCCTTTGCGATAAGCGACGGAATATGGGTTGAGTTCACCTGCATCAGTCCGTAATCCGTGCTGAGTGCCCGCCCTGTGCGCGCATCACGATTTATGTGTGTAATACCCGCGTGCAGGCTGCTCTCACCGGTTGCTATCGCCTGAATCAGAAGCGGGTCGATGTGGTATTTTGCGCCCGCTGCGTCAAAACAAAACGCGTGCGCGCGGGCGCAGAACAGAACCATTAGCATCAACACGATCAGCACAGTACGAGGCATGACATCAGCCGTTGTGCGTGAAGACCAGTGTGTTATTGCCGGTCCGGCCGCTGTCTGCGGTACAGGCCTGACCGATCGCCTCAGAGCTCACCTGACCGCTGCTGAAATCGGTACTGTTGATGGCCATTGAGCTGGAGGAGCCTGCAGAAGCCATGCGGGTGGCAATGTCAATGCAGCCGGCCTGCGTCACGCTCTGGGTCGTCACTGAGAATCCATTGTTATAACCATTGCTGTTTGCCACCGGCGCCATGACCACCTGTCCACCATAGCTGTTGGTGAGCGTCGCGGTGCCGGATGAGGCTGTCCCGTGCACGGTAAAGCCGGATGGTGCGCCGCCTTTCTGGATCAGGAAGCCAGTCATAGAGGCGCCGCTGCTGAAGTCATAGCCGTTAGGTCCTTTTAGTGCCGTCCCGTTGCTCATCATAGTCTGCAGGCTGGACACCTCCGTTGTGGAGTCTTTGGCAGTGAACAGCTTCCAGACGCCCCCCAAAACCACTGTGATGACAATGGCATAAAGAAGGCCGATGGCACCCTGTTCCATAAATCCCCAGCCCCGATCAGGGTGCTTTCCTGCAGTATTGTTTAAAAAAGACATGGTGCGTCCTCAGTGAAGGTTAAGTGAGCCGGAGTCCTGGATCTGCATGACCATCATGATGATCAGCGCGAAGAACCCCATAATCAGAAGCATGGATAAAAGACGGGTTACATTAGCCCTGCGGGCCACCCGCCTGAGGGTCTGTGTCAGCCAGCGGTCGGCATAGTTGCTGATAAGCTCAGCGGCACCGTCTCCGTCGTCAAGCAGTGACAGGTAGTTCACGGCCTCGCGGCTAGGGAAGTCGTAACCACTTTTGCGCAGCGCCATACCGAGTGAGTTGCCTTCACTCATCTCGTCCATCGCCGCATCAAGGCGCTCCTGCAGCCAGGGCGGCGCGAAGCTGTGCAGCAGTTGCATGGCTTCAAGCTCATGCACGCCGGCCCCAAGAAGGGCACCGGTGTTCATCAGAAAGACCGCACCCTGCAAATCTTTATAGAGAGACCAGGGCATAATGCTGTCAGCAAGACGACGAATTCTGCCGCGCCACCGGGGAAGGGACCACAGGCTGGCCACAACCAGAGCAGCACCGGAGATTGCCGCGGCAGGTCCCCACTGTTCTGTCCAGTCAGAAAGCCCCTTCATGAACCCGAGAGCCCCGCTCCAGCTGGCCGGATCAGACATTCTGCTCAGCATCGGGACGAGGGACAGGTTATTGACCCCGAGCAGACCGCCGCCCAGCACGAGCAGAACCAGCGGGTAAACCGATGCAAACACGACCTGACCGAAGATCTGCTCACGGGCATTGATGAGTTTGTCTGCCTGCATCAGGGCAACGGGAATATTGCCCGTCTTCATCCCGGCACTGATCAGCGCGGCCTCTTCGTAGGGCACCCATACCGCCAGCACATCCGCCAGAGTCCGGCCTGGCGAGTTATCCCGGAGCCCCTCAAGGCAGTCTTCGGTGAGTTCAAGGAAGGGATGCCATTTCTCACCGAAACTGGTGTGCACCTCGCCAATCATTTTCAGCGAGGTCTCAAGATGCTTTCTGTTTTCCAGCAGAAAACGCATGTTTTCATAGAAGACCTGCCGGTGTGAGCCGGTGAAGGTCAGCCTGACGGCGTGATAGCGGCATTTTTCAAAAAGGGACAAGTCCCGCTCAGTGCGAAAGCGCAGATTACGCGACATTGGGAACCTCGCAGCGCATCAGCTCGTCTTCGTCCAGTGGACAGACCAGGTCACCTTCAAGCGGGTCAACGCGCCCCTCAGCAAGGTAGCGCAGAAGGTGCATCACGCGGGTGATGCCGCCTTTATTCACCCAATACTGACGGGCCACGGCCGCTCCCTGACTGAGCCACAACTGCATCATCATCGCGTCAGTGCGGACGACTTCCACCACGGCAGTTCGGCCAGTGATGCCTTTGCTGACCACGCGCTTCGTGACCGGGATGACTTTGCGGCAGCGGTCGCAGCCTTCCGTATTGCGGAAAAAAAGCTGCTCAGGACGACAGCCCCCCTTCACGATGCAGTATTTTTCCAGACGCTCGCGGGTATCGGTGTCCAGCTCAGGTAATTTGTCTGCCCAGGAGATTTTGCAGTTGTCACACAGCACCGGCACCAGACGCTGACCAATCAGCCCGGTGATAAGGGACGCATCGGCCAGCAGCTGTCGCTTGATGCCAAAATGCTCCATGCGACTCAGGGCGCCGATAGCGCTGAGCGTGTGCTGGGTAGACATGAAAATATGCCCCGTTTCGGTGCCGTAAATGCCCGCCATAATGGAATAGAAGTCCCGCATTTCACCGTTCAGGATGGCGTCGGGATCGAGACGCAACGCCGAGGCGTTGGCGTTATTCCAGGCACGGCTGATGGCTTCCGGCGTGTTGTCATCGGGCATAACCGGCGTCTGGATTGCGCCGGGGATAAGGCCTTCTGGCGGGTTTTCCAGTGTCAGCAGGCGCTTTTTACCGCCGGTGAGCGTCAGCCAGATATCGCTTAACACGCGAAGGGTGGCGCTTTTTCCTGCACCGGTCGGCCCGGTCACCAGCACCATGCCAGACGGCAGGCGAAGGATCTGCGTGATGATTTTGATCTGCTCAGCAAGAAAACCCAGCTGCGGCAGTGTGGGAATGTTTTTGCTGTCATCGGGGATCATGCGCATGACCAGGTATAGGCCGTCCGGCGTAGGGCGGTGTTCGTACCGGGCTCCGAAAAGGCCGGCCTGACGCGCAAATTTTGAACTCACACGCCCCGACTGCTCGCGCCCCGCGACAAATGACTGTTCGCGCACGTCGCACATGGAAATATACACAGTGGATGCCAGCGTTGTGCCTTCCTCATCGGTCAGCTCGTCAATCACCTCAAGCTCGCCGTGGATGCGCAGCTGAATGACGGTGAGTTTGCGGTCGGCGCTGATTTCCATATGAATATCTGACGCATTCAGTTCGTTCGCCAGGCGGAAATAGCTAAGCACTTTATCCTGTGAGCGGCTGAAGTCCTTTGTGCTCAGGTCATCCTCTGTCACGTCCGGGCCCAGTGCGGCGGCGTTTTCACGACGCTGGTTCAGCTCACTGAGCGAAACAAATTCGGTTCTGGCACCCGGATACTGTTTCGCCGAGTCCATCGCCCAGCGCTGAATGGCCGGGTCCTGGCGGCGGTTTTTATCGATAAGCAGCGTCACGCCCAGAACAGGGTGGTGCTCGGCGAACACAAAGTCTGCGATTTCCTTAGCCGGTATCATCTTCACCTCAGAATGAAAGTTCGGTGTCGTCACTGAGACGCACCACGGTTTCGGTTACGGCCGTCACGCGCTTAGACGTACCGGGGACAGGGTCGCCTTTGACCACTTCAGCGATACCACCGCTCGGCAACAGCAGGCGGGCACGGAGCTGGCCGGGCTTACCGTAAATCTCGACCAGCCGGATGCCGGCTGACTTAGCAGCCGCTGAACTGCTCTCTTTCACCTGTGCAGATGATGCCGGCATCTGACCTGCTGACGGGTAAGAGGAGAGCGGCGGAACGACGGCTGACAGCGCTGGCCCAGAGGTGACAGGCGCCAGGCTCTCACGCAGCTGCTGCTGCAGTCGCGCCGTCTGTACCCTCTGCTCGAGCAACAGGTTTTGCGCCTGAGCAGATTCCAGCTCGCCCAGGGTGACGTTGGGCGGAAGAGAGCCGCTGTCTGCTGCCTGAGCGTGATGCATCAGCGTCCATGACAGCAGCAGACAAATAACTGCAGGGCTATTTCTGCGCATAAACGCTCCCCTTAATGGTGTAATTGAACTTCGCCTGCTCGTTCATGGTGATGGCCACGCTCGTCAGACGAATCCCCGTCGCATCCAGCCCCTGAAACAGCAGCTCGGGTTGCAGGCGGGAGTTGATGATGAAGGTGAATTCCCGCCAGTCCTGCGGTGCTGTTTTCATTTCCTGCCCGGGGGCGAGAACAGGCGGCTTAACTTCATCAAACTTCACATCAATGTTTCGCCGCTGCAGATGAGAGATAAAGCGCATCAGAAGAGCATCAGCACCAGGCAGCTTTTCGTCTTCAAACTGCGCAGGGCTAACTCTGGCAGGGATAAACACATCCCCGTTTTTGCCGCCTTCCTGAAGGTTGAAGACCGCATCGAGGCCAAACAACTCTTTGACGCGTCTGGCAAAATCGCTCACCGTCGCGCCCGGCGTGGCGGTGTAGCGCAAGCGGATGCCCTTCGGAATGCATTCCGCATCTGAAACGCGCCAGCCGGCAACAGAGGCGTACAGCGGTTCACGCGTCAGCCAGCAGAAGCTGAGCATCACAGGCACCGGCAACTGATGCGCCCAGGGATGCGGCGCTGAGGCAGGCAGCACAGGTTTTGCCGGCGTCATGGCAAGTCGTGCGCGGAATGCGGCTTCATCGGCGGCCTGTCTCGCCCGTTCGCTGAGGGTGTCGCGAGCATACCAGCCGGCGCCCAGCAGTATAATGAGCAGCAAAGAAGGAAGCGCGAGCGCGACCGGGGCCACGCGGCGGTGTAAGCGGCAGCGTCTGAGCTGCGTTCTGGTCAGGCGCGACGTGAAGGAAAGCGCATCGGTGCCGTCTTCAGCCCTGGCGGCGCAGCGGAGTTCACCTGACTCATTGAAAAGCAGAAAGTTTTCAGCCGCTGCCTCCACGTCAGCCCGGGTGCCGGTCACGTCGCCCATAACGGACAGGTGACCGTTGCTGACCGCAAAAAACACCCAGCATTCCTGCTCACTGCTCAGCCGGTATATACCCCAGGCATTGCCGCCTTCGCAGAGCTGAAACGCCACGGCCAGTGAATACACGCCACTGCGGGTCCGGCCCGGCGAAACGTTACCCACCAGGGTATGCGGGCGACTCCCCTGAATCCGGTAATGCGTATCCGCAGCCCTGACGCCGTGGCGGAGCCACTGAATGCCTGAAGAAGCCTTTTCCCATTCCATACCGGCAACCCATTCCCGGCGGTTTTTTCTGTCCCTGACAGTTACGCCGTTGTTGAGATGAAGTGATGCTTTCTTATTGATTTTCATCGTTATTGCCCCAGTAAAACCGGCGTAATCATAATGATGAGCGTGGAACGGCTCTTCGCGCCGCTCTGACCGCCGCCCAGAAGATAATTTTCA
The DNA here is from genome assembly GCF_041955125.1 of Pantoea sp. BR_17. NCBI lineage: Bacteria > Pseudomonadati > Pseudomonadota > Gammaproteobacteria > Enterobacterales > Erwiniaceae > Pantoea > Pantoea sp. BR_17. The sequence continues at coordinate 522,356 of NZ_JAVAXT010000002.1, forward strand.
GGCGAAAAGGTGCCCTGCTTGTTGGAGGAGGCGTTCTGTTGATCTGAGCCGGTAAGTACCAGCGTCTGACCCGCGCGAAGGTTGACCTTGCGCGCAAGGCCTTCGGTGGCGGTATTAGCGACGTCGTTACGGGTATTGCCGTCCCTGCTGATAAAACTCTTGATATCGGGCGGTGTGGTGTAGCTGTAGGCAAACTGAAGCTGGATATCGCCATTTGCCTGCACAAAAGGCAGCATGGTAATGAAGAGGCCGGTAGTAATACTGGATACGCTCTGACTGGAAGTAACCCCTACGTTTGCCACTGCCGTGGAGCTGGAGCTGTTGAGCATCCCGGTATTGTTGGATAACTGGTAAGCCACCGGTGTCAGGTTAGCCGTCGGGTCGGTCTGGTTCAGGGCCATCGTGACCGTACCTTGCTGCTCAAGCGCTCTGATCATGAGCTGCGATCCGGAAAATCTTTCAGCCCCTCCAGTCGCGCTGTTCAGGATGGACAGACCAAAACTGCCCGCATTGGCCGGGGCACCGGTAAAGGTACTGCCAATACTCGCGCCCAGGCCGGAAACCGTTTTGGCAACCAGACCCCAGTCCAGACCCCGATCGACGTTTTTGGTCTGGGTGAAACGGACTATCTGCAGTGTCAGCTGTACCTGACGGTGCAGGACCTGATTCTGGTAATCAATGTAACGGCCGACCCTGTCCAGTACATCAGGCGTGTCCGTCACGCTGAGCGTGCCGGTAGCGTCAGACAGCCAGTAGCGGCCGCTTTTTGGCGTGAGTATCTGCTCGACTGTTTTGCGGATATCGTTATAGAGGTCGCTGTTCATGCCGTAGTTGGTTTTCTGATTCGAACTGACGTCGCCTTTGGTGCCGCCATTTCCGCTCTGGTTGCCCAACTGAGCACCCGCACCGGAGTTAATAGACGCGGAGCTGTCGACTTTGGTATTGAGAATGGCAAGCTGAAAGGTGCGCGTGTCCTGAATAAAGAAATCCACACGCCCCGTTGTGCGGCGAACGGAGAGGCCCAGCGTACTGGCGGCAATGTTCAGGGCTTCCTGCGCATCGCCCTGAAACCGCGTCCCCTGGAACAGGACCGGTTCAGACGTCGACATGACAGCAGGCTGCGCCGGCATACCCATCTGTGCCAGCGGCACCCGACCATTGTCATCCGGTGCCGGAAGACGGCCGCTCATCTGTGACGTGACGACGCTGCCACCTGCGGACTGCAGCAGCGCAGCAGATACCTCCGGCGAGATGTAAACCCGAAAGCCACAGATTGCATTAATGCGGCTGGCGATCTGCGGCAGTGTCAGCCCTTCGGGGCTGTTAAAAAATACCTGGCAAGATGGCATTTTGACGTCGTCCGGCGCCGTAATAGCTGACTGAATGGGTTTCAGGTTTACCCAGGGCTTGTCCGCCCACACCACAGCCGGCTGCGACATATCCAGGCGGCTTTGCAGTATCCGCTGCGCTGTGTCGCCCTGCGTATTGTTGTCTTTTTCAATGGTGGCCACGTCTCTGACCGAGCACGCAGAGAGCAGCACGGCAATGGTCAGCAGCGTCAGTTTTAATGGGGTGCGCGACATCCGCTGCTCCTCAGTTAAGGTAAACAATGCTCCCCTCCGTCACGCCGGACGGAAGGGAAAGATTCATATCAGTGCCGTCATACATGCGCAGCCGACCCCCCGAAACGGTCAAAGCCAGCGCGGATGTTGTCGACTGATTACGGAGCGCGGCATAAACGCCCGGCGTATCAGCGACCCACACCCACAGCCTGCCGTTCTGGATGACACTCTGAACCCGTGAATCAGGGGGCGGCATCATGCCGGTCGCCGCCGGCGAAACCGGTCCGTCACCCACTGAGCGGCCATGCCGCCAGTCGTTCACCGCATCTGCCGTTCGCAGCATGTCGGTGGCAAGCCGGGCGGGCGCGGCCACGGTCACTGACTGCGTGACAATGTCAGAATTACGGCGCTGGGCGTCACTGGCCATCAGCCCGAAGAACATGGCCAGCGCGATTATCGGCAGGGCAAAACCCATTTCAGCGCCCTCCGGGCATGGGGATGTCGCTGACGGACACCAGGCACTGAATGCGGTTGGCTTCGGCAAACAGCGGCTTTTCAGCGTGGCGGTACAAGTCAAATACCTGCACCAGAACCGACTCGAAATTGCCGTGAAACACCAGAGGGGCATCGATGCGGTAATCAAGCGTAACGGGCCAGATCAGGACCCAGTTACCGCCATTGGCGCAGGGCGCTTTTTCCGTCCATGCGGTGAGCGCCTCTTTAAGCGTGGTGCCCGGCTCAGCCCGCCAGGTCTGACCCGTGGCAGGCGGCGTTACCGGTGTACCCGTCGAATAAGTGGGTACGATGCGGCTGTCCGCAGCGGGTGCCGGTGTGACAGCCGTGGACGGCTGCTGATGCACGACTGCAAACGCTTTCGGCACGGCATTCACTGTAGTCAGGGGTAACGCTTTGGTTTTGACGGCTGTCGGCGTAGTGACGACGGGATTCTGTTGCGCGGTGGTGTGCGCAGCAGCTGCAGTTCCCGCTGAAGCTAAAGAGGCCGGCTTCTGTGAAGAGACCGGTAAACTGCCTGAGGTTACTGACGACTGACTCTGCTGCAGTACCGGCGAGGGAACGCTGAGGCTCTGCGGTTTAAGCCCTGAGGGCGTGACCACATCTCCGGTGAAAGGGTTTCTGGCAAGCCCGGATGCAGGCGTCTGTACTGATACGACTTTAGTCTGCACAACCGGAGCTGCGTATGGCCTGGTGACCGGGGCGCTGACCGCAGGGCGAATGGCCGGAAAGCTGGCAGCCGGCGCTGAAAAGCTGCGGTACTGGTCGCGGAGCTCGAAGCAGACTTCGCGATTTACTTCGTCCACCTTCAGACGCCAGGCGGGACCCGCGACAACCTGAAGCGCTTCACTGAGCTTCAGCGGGCCGATGGTGCGCTGAACGGCGGGCAGCGGACGGCTGAGCAGTTCAGAAAACGCAGCGGTCGTTGCTGAACACAGTGAATAGCCTGACTCCAGCAGCAGATAGCGGAATCCTTCTCCGACCGTGCTGACCAGCTGCGCCGGCATAGTGATATCGACAACCTGATTCAGCGGGTCCAGCTGCGCATCGGCAGGGCGGGTGCTGACAAGGGTATAGCGATCGTAGCGCACCACCTCAGGCGAGCGGTTGCGGTAGATATCATCAAACCGGGCCGGTGTGCGGCTGCGGGAATACACCGATGCGTTGTCTGTCGCGGCTGCATTCACACAGCCTGCCAGCATCACAGTGCAGGCAATGATGCCGGCGCGTTTTGCGGCCTGTCCGGAAGGTACTGCCATCAGGTTCCACCCCAGGAATAGTCTTAATCAGGACTGCTATTCTGGCTTTGAGGGAAAAACGGACAACGTAAAACTCTGAGTGGGATTTGAAGAAAAAGGAAAGAGGACCTTTACACCAGATCGCTCATTTATCCATGAGGAGGAAATAAAGCAACTGCTGACAAAATGATGCAGGTAAAACACTATAGCAGTTTTTTACAGTGCGAAAGTCCCTTGCAGATACGTTCTATCCATCAACCTTCGAATATCCCAGCGGCAGCGGGTTGCGTCCAGTGTGTTGAACACCTCCCAAAATTTTTGTTACCGGGTACATTCAACTTCCGGTTTCTCACGATATCGTCGACAACGGGCGTGACAACTTGAACCACAATGTTGTTTGCAACTGATAGTTCAGTAGTGATGTTCGAAGCGGTGTTAACCACTGTCAGTACATTAATTCGACTGCGCTTCGTGAGTTATCCTTATTGTTGGATTAGACATAAAAAAGGTGCTTATGCGGCTAAGATGTTTTCAAATATTTTTATACGGTCATTGATTTCAATTAAATGAGCGTCATATTCTTCGGGGCTTCTGGCTTCGCTAGATCCATAAAGCCAATCGGCAAGATTTAGATGCTCACCGCTATGCATATAATGACTTAACTCATCGGCGAAGTATTGATTAGGCACAATTATCGAGTGGGCATTGTGTATGTTGAGTTGGTTTGCATTCAACCGCCACTCTCTTTCCCATGTAAAGTTAACACCTTGATTATTAAATAAATTTTCTTTAATGGGGTCATATGTTACGTGACGCCAGTGAAGTTCTTTTGGTAAAGACAAACCCTCATCATAAGTCTGATAGATAACGTGCCTGCCACCCAACTCAAAAATGAATGATTTACTAAAAGCAAAGCCAAACTGGGTATATCGTGATGACTGATGTCTTTGTACTTCTAAAGGTGACTCAGTAAAACAAACGCTTTTCAGTTTTCTGAAAGTGTCTTTGTCTGACGCATTGATATAGCCATCCAAAACAATTTTCTTCATTACTTCGAAAGCACATTCATCAGCCCTTTTTTTGTCTTTTCCTTCGTATTCTGTTTTTATCCAATGAAATACGTCATCAGAATAATCGCTATGATTGTGCATAAATGAAATCCTCCTTTAGTCAATTTATCGACTGTAAGATTCCATAGTTTACTTGAAATGGTCAATTCAGCAGATAAAAAAAGCGCCATGAAGAATGGCGCTCGGTATCGTAGACGTACTTATAAGACAGGATCATCCTTGCAGGACAAATTCAGTCCGGAAAGAAATCATTGGTCATTGCCTGTTCGAGAGACCATGGGTTTTCGTTGGGAAACACACTCTCATCCATGCCTGTTTCACGGGCGGCTGAGAGTATGGCGTCACCATAGGCATCCCTGGCAAGCTCATCCAGGTCATGTTTGAGGCTCGGGCTTTTGGACAGACGACGTTCGATTTTTCTGCGCTGCTCTGCGACAGTCAGTTGCCAGCTTCTGCCTCTGTGGGATGGCTGATATTTCCATTTAAGCAGATGTAGAAACAGCACTTCCAGCCGGGATTCCAGCTCGTTACGCTGACTGTTACCCATACTTTCGATTTCCTCAAGAAGGTTCACAGTGTCCAGCTGAGCAAGCTTCCCTGAGCGCAGTAAATCTGCCTGTTCCCGGGTCCAGCCATAAAAGTCACTGTTATAACTGTTTGTCATAATCCCCCCTGAACGTCGACTACAGATAGTCTTCTGAGTCTGTCAGAGAACGGACGGCCAGTCAAAGTCATCACGGTTTCCCGAAACCCTGAGGCCGCTTACGAAAAAAAAGCGCCAGAAAAAACTGGCGCCGTGAGGGTATAACCTGATAAATCCTTTACGAAATTGCGTAGATGGCCTTACGACAGACGCCATAGCCGTGTCCGAGGAACGGTATGTCATCATCAAAGTCCATTGGCGGCTCGTTCGCCGGATTACTGGGAGCCGACTGTTGTGCCTGAGAGGGCTGAGGCTGTTGAGGCTGGCCCCATCCATTCTGCTGGCCTGACGGCTTATTGTTTCCACTGGTGTTGGTGCTGTTTTTAGCCCCGCCCAGCATCTGCATCGTTCCGTTTACATCAACCACGATTTCGGTCGTATAACGCTCAGTACCTTCGTTATCCTGCCATTTTCGTGTTCTGAGTTTGCCTTCGATATAGACCTGTGAACCCTTACGCAGGTATTCACCGGCAATTTCAGCCAGCTTTCCAAAAAGAACGACACGATGCCATTCGGTTTTTTCCCGGTTTTCACCGGTCTGTTTGTCACGCCAGGTTTCTGAAGTGGCCACTGAAAGGCTGGTCACAGCAGTACTGTTTGGCATGTAACGAACTTCGGGGTCCTGACCGAGATTACCGACCAGGATAACTTTGTTGACGCCGCGTGCGGACATAATGAATTCCTCTTAGAAATGGGGTTGAGAGGAACACACCCGCCGGGATGTGTTCCGGCGGTGTGTCCGTGACGCTTAGAAAGATTCCGGATCGTAAGCCTTTTGAGCGGCCGGACCGGTTTCTGGCGTCTGGGAAGCGTTAGGAGCCTTGTAAACAACGTCCTGCCCCTTTTTGATGAACTCAACCTTTATCAGGCGAGCCTTCAGTGAGGGGCGGGATTCACCGGCATGCTCACCGCTTTGCAGGGTAAACACGTCGGCTTTCAGGCCACTGAGTACAAATCCAATCAGGACTTTTTCCTCTTCATCAACGGCTTTCTGGCAGCGGTTGATGAGGGAGGTCTGCTCTTTACCTGCAACGGTAATGTCGAAGCGGGTATAGGAAGCGTTGTCAGTCGGACCTGTCAGGGCATTGATTACGGCACAGGTAAACTCACCATTAGAGCCCTGCAGTCGACGAATCGAACTGAGGTAGCCGATACCACTGACGTTGAGGTTAAAGTACTCTTTCTGGTTGTTGCCGGTAGTGGCAGAGCCAGCAGAAGCAGTGTTGTTTGAAGCAGGGGTATTTGCAGTTGCAGTCATGATGTTATCTCCGGAGTAAAACGAAACAGGGTGCGGAGAAACATCAGTCCCGTGCGGGAGAGAGTTTCCCGCACGGGGTCAGCAGATAACTGCCGACAGGCTGAATTGGTGAAGAGGACCTTAACCTGGTATTCAGGTCCCTGTTTGCAAAGGTTAACAGGTTTGAACCGCCCGAAAGCGCCATCTCTCAGGTTGTGATGGCATTGGCATGTGATTACCCGAAGGCGTCCCTCTCAAATCACCGGAACATTGGCAGTTGTCGGAAGGACAACGTTTAGCCTCTTTATCTTTCACGTACACGCGGCGCTTGTCAATCTGGCCACGTATAAAAATTCATCAGTGCGCGGATAATAAAAAGCGGCACCTCACGGCACCGCCATTGGGGTCTGCACCATCGACCTTTTGTTAACCTGCCTGAGGCAGTTGCTCCGCTGGCGTGTTCAGCTCCTGGCACGGATTTCACGGAGTTTTCGTGCCTTGACGCCTCCCGCACAGGTAGTAGGGGGCGACCAGACTGTACTCCGGCAGCACATGCATTAGATGCTGACGGAGCCCGCAGTCACGGGGTGCGGCTTCAGAGCCGGCGTCACAATAACAAAGGCGCTACACGCCCGCAATCGGATAAGACGGGTTAATTCTTTTTTGTTTTTGCCGACTTAGCTCTGCCTGAGCTTTTACGCCTGCCAGTATCCAGACTGATAATGCCTTTGCATTCCGGGTAGCGCGTACAACTGCGGAATTCTCCTTTAGGGCTCCTGCGCAGGGCAGTTTTGCTGCCGCAGAGCGGGCACGGAGGCGAAGGAGGCACCCGGATGCTGATGCGCTGCTGCATACCCTGGCTGACTAATGTCGAGGTCCAGGCGGTCTGACGCTGCAGAAAATCGTTCAGATTCATACGGCCGGCAGCAACTTCGTCAAGCGCCTGCTCCCAGAGTGCAGTCATACCCGGGTCGGTCAGCTGCGCTGGCAGGGCATCGATGACGTCCGCCCCCAGGTCTGTTGCCAGCAGTTTACTGCCTTTGAGCGTGATGAAACGGCGGCTCAGCAGCTGCTCGATGATACCGGCCCGCGTTGCTTCAGTGCCGAGCCCGGCGTTTTCTTTGAGGATTTTACGCAGCTGAATGTCCGCGACATACGCAGCGGCGTTCATCATGGCACCAATCAGCGTGTCAAAGCTGTAATGCGCAGGCGGCTGGGTCATCAGCTGCTTAACCTCTGCGCCGGTAACGCCGCACTGTGCCCCTTTGCTGAGCGGTGGCAGGGCACCTGCGCTGTCTTCCTCAGCAGCATTCTTGCTCTCTTCGTCCTTTGTAAACAGCACTTTCCAGCCCTTTAAGACTTCAGTGCGGCCAGTCGTGCGAAACAGCTGGCCACCGATATCAAAGGAAATGCACGTCGCATCCGACTCGCAGAGCGGCAGGAACTGGGCCAGGTAGTTTCGGCGGATAAGCAGGTAGACCTGGCGCTCTGTCTCAGTCAGGGTGGACAGCTGAACGGCGTTGCGCGTGGGGATAATGCCGTGGTGCGCAGTGATTTTTTTATCGTTCCAGATGCGGGAAACAAACCCTCTGTCCAGTTGTGAAAGCAGGGATGCGAACTCAGGTGAGGGGGCAGTACGCGCCATGGCATCAAATACGGCCGGGATTTCTTCCCGCATCGACTCCGGCAGCCAGCCGCAGTCTGTGCGGGGATAGGTTGTGGCCTTGTGCTTTTCATAAAGGCTCTGAGCAGTGTCCAGCACCTGCTGTGGCGACATATTCCACATCTTGCCGCAGGCCCGCTGCAGCGTTCCCAGTGAAAAAGCCAGCGGGGCGGCCTCTTTCTCGCGTTTTGTTTCGTACTCCGTCACCGTAGCGACACCCGCCTGACGGCAGAGCTGCGCCACCTGCTGAGCAATATTCTGGTGAATACAGCGCTTTTCCTCATCCGTATAGACGGCGGCCGGCACCCATGACGCCTGAAAACTGATGCCTGAAATACTGAGCGTGGCCTTAACCTGCCAGTAGGGCTTCGGCACGAAAGCGGCTATCTCGCGGTCGCGACGGACAACCAGCGCCAGCGTGGGCGTCTGTACCCGCCCGACTGAGACCACCCCCTCAAAACCTGCTTCGGCCGCACGGAGGGTGTACAGCCGGGACAGGTTCATGCCGACCAGCCAGTCCGCGCGTGAACGGCCCAGCCCTGCATGGTACATCCCGACCGATGCCTGTCCCGGGCGCAGGTCACTCAGAGCAGTCCGCACGCTCAGCTCGTCCAGCGCCGAAAACCACAGGCGCAGAATTTTCCCCTCCCAGCCGCAGTAGTCCAGCAGTTCGCGGGCGATGACTTCACCTTCACGATCGGCATCGGTGGCAATCACCACCTCATCTGCCTGCCTGAGCAGTTTCTCAATGACCTTAAACTGTTCCTGCGTGTCCTTTTTAACGACAACCTGCCACCTTGAAGGGAGAACTGGCAGCACGGACAGTGACCAGGGCTTGCCGTACTGCTGGCCGTAAACTTCTGGCGGTGCGATCTCCAGCAGATGGCCTACCGCCCAGGTGACCGTCGCGCCGTTTCCCGTTATAAAACCGTCACCGCGTCGGGTCGCGCCCAGTACGGTGGCGAGGTCACGCCCCTGAGAAGGCTTTTCGCACAAAAATAACCGCATCACCGGCCCCCGCTATTGACCGGCTTTATAACGCAGGCGCAGAAGATTCACGCTGGCCTCGTTAATCGGCGGAGAAAATGCCGAGCGTTTCTCACCGAGCAGAACCGCGCGATCGGGTTCACCTGCCGCCTCGCAGGCAATGCGCCATGTCTCGTTATCTTCAGCAGCGTCAAGACGGGTTGCGCCTACTTTTCGATAGCGTAAAACAGAACCATAAATCTCTCTCAGCAGACGGCTTCCGCTCGCCAGCATGTCATAACGTTGACTGCGGGAGATCACACCATAATGGGCAGCCTGCAAAACCCTTTTTGCATACTGATCAAATCCCATCAGTAAAAAAACGCACCGGTAACCGAGTGGGGTGCCACTGAATACCGTCAGATCCAGCGTTTCAGCTGCCTGTGCATCTGTAATACTGACACCCGCAGGCACGAAACTCATCTGCTTATCCAGGGAGGCGATAAGTTCATTCATCTGCTGACTGGCATGCTCAATCTTTTCTTCAAGGGTCAGCATGGCCATATCAGCCCATGGTTCGTTTTGCTGAGAATCGCGGTTGATCTGTGTGGCACGATGAAGGAACTGGGGCATCCCCATAATCGGCTGCTTTCCCTTTTTACCGTCTTCACGCTTCTCCGCTTTGCGGCCTTCCCATAAACCAATCGCATAATTAGTGTGCAGTTCAATTCGTAGTTCAGACTGAAGCGCACCGGCCCTGTTTTTCTTCTCTGCCATCGTTAATACCTGCATTCAGTTAAGATGAACCGGCATCATCCTGAAAGCGCAGTTTTAACAATAGCCAGAAACTCATAATCCCGGTTCTCTAATTACAGGCTGTTCAATTTTTGGTCTTGCTGCGCCCCGCAGCAAGAACGTTTTTTGACCAGTTGCGCGAAGCAATGTGGCCGGAACGGCTACCGCAAGCGGAAGGTGCTACGTCATGATGAAAACTCGCTGGCCTGGAACCGGGAAGGCGCCGGGCAGAGACTTTACGCCGGTTTTGTGCGAAGCAAGATAGCCAACAGGACGCCCGGCGTAAGATCACCCGGCCTCAGTGATACGGGAAGAAACGGCCGTTCCGGCCATGTATCCGCCTTTAAAAGCTTGAAAAATGGCCACCCGAACCTATCTGATGGAACCCGTTGTCAGCGACGGGGATGTGCCCATGTACTGACAGGGGATGACGTCGGGCAGATGTTTCGTCGGCAGGCCGTACTGAATCGCCACGGATAATCTAGACACTTCTGAGCCGTTGATAGTACTGGTTTTCATATTCTGTCGGTGACATCTGATCGCTCGAACCATGCCGACGCTTACTGTTATAGAACATCTCGATGTAATCAAAAATATCACTGCGGGCTTCTTCCCGCGTTCCGTAGATCTTTATCTTTATCCGTTCGCGTTTCAGCAACTGGAAAAAGCTTTCTGCAACCGCATTATCGTGGCAGTTACCGCGACGGCTCATGCTGCTCTCCAGGCTGTGTGATTTCAGGAACGACTGCCACTCATGGCTTGTGTACTGACTGCCCTGATCAGAGTGAATCAATACCTGTTTTTGAGGATTACGCCTCCACACCGCCATAAGTAATGCGTTCAGGACAATCTCTTATGTCATGCGGGGTTGCGTTGACCAGCCAATAACCTTACGTGAGAACAAGTCAACAACCACAGCCAGATACAGCCATCCTTCGTGGCTCCTGATGTAGGTTATGTCCGTTACCCAACGCTTATCCGGAGCATCCGGATTGAACTGCCGCTGGAGCCTGTTAGGCGACACGATACTGGCTTCGCCTTTACGTGCCCGTGGGCTACGGTACCCAACCTGAGCTTTTATTCCGGCACGCTTCATCAGCCGCAAGACCCGGTTCACTCCGCACTGCTGACCGGTATCATGCAGATCGAGATGGATCTTGCGATAACCATAGACGCAGCCAGACTCAAGCCAGAACTGTTTGATCTGCCCGGTCAGCATCTGGTCTGCATGGTAACGCTGTGAATGTGGCTGCTGAAGCCAGAAATAAAATCCACCCGGATGTACATCCAGAACCCGACAGAGCAGGCGAACAGGCCAACAACGGCTGTTGTCGCTGATAAAGGCGTACCTCACTCGGACAGCTTTGCGAAGTACGCCGCGGCTTTTTTTAATATGTCCCGTTCGTCGGTAACCCGCTTCAGCTTTTTCTGGAGACGGCGGATCCCGGCCTGAGCATCCGACTGTGCATTATTAGTGGAAGAATCCGGACCGTACTTCTTTATCCAGGCGTAAAGGCTGTGGGTGGTGATATCGAGACGTGTTGCAACGCTGGAAACAGAATGATCACGATCAACAACCTGTTTGACTGCTTCAATTTTAAACTATTCTGGATAACGCTTACCGCTCATGGGCACCTCTCTTTAAGTCATCTTAAATGACTCTGAGGTGTCTGTTAAACCCGTGGCGATTCAATCTGCCGGATTTGAACCAGCCAAAACTCTTTTGTGTGATGTGTATGCCTGTAGCACGATGGAATTACATATTCATATTAGGTAATTTCTGCTTCTGGCACAAAGCGGGCTGTTCATTGATGATGTCCGCTATGAGCAAAAAGCAGAAATTCGCATTTGTTATAATATCCTGATGCAGCACTAACACTGAAATATGAGATTCAGTGGTGTGCAGGATATAATCACTAATTAATTAG
>NZ_JAVAXT010000020.1:0-20443 GCF_041955125.1 Pantoea sp. BR_17
CCATATCCGCACTGTTCATTACCCGGAGTATCACACGGCCGCTTACGGAGGCTGTTCAGGCTGCACGTCGCGTGGCCCTGGGTGACCTGAGTGGCGCGGTGCATGCTGGTCATAAAGATGAGACAGGGGTACTGCTGTCAGCCATTCGTGACATGCAGGATTCCCTGATTAATACCGTCAGCCAGGTAAGAAGCAATGCGGAAAGTGTTGCATCGGCCAGCAACCAGATTGCGCAGGGGAACGCTGACCTCTCACAACGAACTGAAGAGCAGGCCAGTGCGCTGGAGCAGACAGCGGCAACCATGACGCAGCTGGCTATGACCGTCAGGAACAATGCGGAAAACGCACGGCAGGCGGGACAACTGGCAGTGGGCGTACGCGATGTGGCGAATAAAGGCAGCGATGCCACCGGAGCCATTACCGGGACCATGAAGACCATCAGCGAAAGCTCCGGCCGTATTGCCGAGATTACCGCCGTGATTGACGGAATCGCATTCCAGACGAATATCCTTGCGCTCAACGCCGCAGTTGAAGCGGCCCGGGCAGGTGAACACGGCCGGGGATTTGCCGTGGTGGCCAGTGAGGTCAGGTCTCTGGCGCAGCGCAGTGCAACAGCTGCCGGTGAAATACGTCAGCTCATTGAGGCAAATGCGCACAGCGTCGAAGAAGGTAACAAACTGGTGGTACACGCTTCTGAAACAATGTCAGGCATCCTCTCTGCGGTCGGAAAGCTGACTGACACCGTGGAGGAAATCACCTCCTCAAGCGCCGAACAGGCCCGTGGTATTGAACAGGTAGGCATTGCGGTAACGGAGATGGACAGCACCACGCAACAGAACGCCTCGCTGGTCGAGGAGTCTGCCTCAGCGGCTGCGAGCCTTAAAGATCAGGCCGGACGGCTTCTCCAGGCCGTATCCGTTTTCAGTCTGGGTAATCAGGTCATTAGGTCTTCTGTTAATGCGGCTTCTGAACCCGTAAGGCAGAAATTCAGTACGCCGGAAACAGGCACCGGCGTAACGAACAAGGACGAAGGCTGGACGCATTTCTGATCGGAGTACCGCGCTGCTGACTGGCGCGGTACGACGTAAAAATCCTGCAGTAAGTCTCGTCAACGTTGGTTTATGAAACAAGTTTCTGGTCTTCATCAGACAGTGTCCGCTTTGAGCAATGAGCGGACGTACGCATCAGTTTTATGTTTCCAGATCCCCTTCTTTTCGTTTTGCTGACATACATTTTGTCCCTGATTAATTAGACTGACAGGTGAGAATGAATGTTCATTACAGGGTAATTCATGAAAAATTTTCAGCGCAGTATGATCGCCGGGCTGGCGTTGATCATGGTGGGTTGCGATCAAAGCGGTCACCAACCTGATGCAGACATGACAACCGAAGTCGGGGTGAAAACGTTGCAAAGTACATCGGTAACGTTGACCAGCCAGCTTGCCGGACGCGTCACCGGCAGTATGACGTCGGATGTCAGGCCGCAGGTTGACGGTATCATCCAGAAACGCCTGTTCACCGAGGGCGATGACGTGAAAGCCGGACAGGTGCTGTATCAGATTGATCCTGCAAGCTATCAGGCCAGCTATGATCAGGCCGTCGCGCAACTGAAGAATGCGCAGGCCCTCGTGAAGAGCAGTAAACTGAAAGCCGTACGTTATGCGGCGCTGGTAAAAGATAACGGCGTGTCGCGGCAGGATGCGGATGATGCGCTGGCAACCTATCAACAGAACGTCGCCTCCGTCGATCAGTACCGTGCTGCCGTGGAAAGTGCGCGTATCAACCTTAACTATACCCAAATCAAAGCGCCGATTAGCGGTCGTATCGGTATTTCGTCGGTGACGCCCGGCGCACTGGTGACCGCCAGCCAGACCACAGCACTGGCGACGATTCGTGCACTGGATCCCATCTATGTCGATCTCACGCAATCCAGCGTTCAGTTACTCAAACTGAGACGCCAGCAGGCGTCACTGCAGCAGAACAAAGATGGCGTACCCGTGACGGTGAAACTGGAAGATGGTACGACCTACGATCATCCCGGCAAGCTGGAGCTGACGGAAGTCTCGGTAGATGAAGCCACCGGCACGGTCACACTGCGCGCGATCTTCCCCAATCCCCAACATGAACTGTTGCCTGGCATGTATGTGCGCGCCAGCGTTGTCAACGGCGTGAAAAGCGATGCCATTCTGGCACCTCAGCAAGGCATCACCCGTGATGCCAAAGGCAATGCGACAGCGCTAGTGGTCGACAAAGCGAACAAAGTCGAAAGCCGCGATGTGGTAACCGATCGCGTGATTGGCAACAACTGGCTGATTAGCTCGGGACTTAACCGGGGTGACAAGCTGATCATTGAAGGCACCGCGAAAGTCCAGCCTGGCAGTGTCGTCAAGGCGGTGGACGTGACGCCGGGCGATACCGCCGCCAACAGTGAGGGCCACTGATATGTTGGCGCAGTTCTTTATTCGGCGGCCCGTTTTTGCCTGGGTGATCGCCCTTTGCATCATGCTGTTCGGTATCCTGAGTATTGTCAGTCTGCCGGTGGCGCAGTATCCCGATGTCGCCCCTCCGCAAATCAGTATTCAGGCCACCTACACGGGCGCATCGGCGGAAACGCTGGAAAGCAGCGTGACCCAGGTTATTGAGCAACAGCTCACCGGACTGGATGGGTTGCTCTATTTCAGTTCGACCAGCACCGCCTCGACCGGCCAGGTAAAAATTAATGTCACGTTTAAACAGGGCACCGATCCTGATATTGCCCAGGTCCAGGTGCAGAATAAGGTGCAGCAGGCCGAGAGCCGCTTACCGAGCGCCGTGACCGCACAGGGCGTGAATGTGCAGAAAGCCCAGAGCGACTTTCTGCTGATTCTGGCGGTGTACGATACGCGTAATAAAAGCAGCTCATCCGATGTCGCTGACTATATGGTCAGCAACATGGAAGACACGCTGGCGCGCGTGACAGGCGTAGGTAACGTACAGGTTTTTGGTGCCGAGTACGCGATGCGTATCTGGCTCGATCCCAGCAAGCTGGCGTCGTATTCGCTTATGCCTTCGGATATCACCACCGCCCTGGAGAGCCAAAACACCCAGGTCTCTTCGGGGCAGTTGGGCGCGCAACCGTCCAGCAACACGCAACAACTGGTCGCGACTGTGCGCTCGCGTTCGCGCCTGCAAACGCCTGAGCAGTTCCGCAACATCGTGCTGAAAAGCCAGGCCGATGGTTCTGTGGTACGTCTGAGCGACGTCGCCCGCGTAGAAATGGGCGATGAAGACTACAGTGCCAATGTCATGGCAAACGGCCATCCGGCATCCGGTATGGCTATCCAGCTGGCATCGGGGGCCAACGCACTCTCTACCGCCGAAAAGGTGAAATCCACCATTGATGAATTCCGGAGCAGCATGCCTGCCGGCTACGAAATTGCGTACCCGCTCGACAGCACAGACTTTGTCAAAATCTCGATTGAAGAAGTCGTGAAAACGCTGATCGAGGCGGTGGTTCTGGTGGTGATAGTGATGTTTGTGTTCCTGCAAAACCTCCGCACGACGTTGATTCCCACGATAGCCGTTCCGGTAGTGCTCATGGGCACCTTTGGCGTACTGTCCCTCTTCGGTTACTCCATCAACACGCTCACCATGTTCGGTATGGTACTCGCCATCGGCTTATTGGTGGACGATGCGATCGTCGTGGTTGAAAACGTTGAACGGGTGATGCGCGAAGAGGGATTACCGCCGCGTCAGGCAACTGAGAAATCCATGAAGGAGATTACAGGGGCACTGGTCGGGATTGCGCTGGTTCTCTCTGCCGTGTTCCTGCCCATGACCTTTTTCAGCGGTTCGACGGGCGTGATTTACCGTCAGTTCTCCATCACAATTGTCTCTTCCATGGTGCTGTCGGTTATTGTGGCGCTCACGCTCACGCCTGCACTCTGTGCCACCCTGCTCAAACCGCATCTTCACGGCAGTGGCAGCAAGGGATTCTTCGGCTGGTTTAACCGCCGCTATGACAACGTGCAGGCGCGCTATCAACGTGGCGTCGGCCATGTCATGCACCGTTCCGTACGTTATCTGTTGCTGTACGGCGTGCTGCTGATCGGTTGTGCCGTGCTCTATATGCGCCTGCCGACCGGTTTTCTGCCGACCGAAGACCAGGGCTATATCATGGTGCAGTATCAACTGGCGCCGGGTGCGACAGAAAATCGTACCCGTGAAGTCCGTCGTCAGGTACAGCAGTACTTTGAGACCCAGGAGAAAGCCAACGTCAACGTGAGCATGCTGGTGGATGGCTTCAGTTTTGCCGGTAGCGGACAGAATGCAGGGGTGGGGTTTATCTCGCTGAAGAACTGGAGTGAGCGTAAAGGCAGCGAGAACAGTGCCGATGCTATAGCAGGCCGGGCGATGGCGGCGCTGTCGCGTATCCGTGATGCACGAATCTTTGTGCTGTCGCCGCCGTCCGTTTCCGGTCTGGGTCAGTCCAACGGCTTTACGTTTGAACTGCAAGCGCGCGGTGCCACCACTCGCGATAACCTGCTGAAAATGCGTGACCAGCTGATTGCAAAAGCAAATCAGGATCCGGGACTCAGTGCCGTCCGTGCCAACTCCCTGCCAGATCTCCCTCAACTGGATGTCAGCATTGATGATGCCAAAGCACAGTCACTGGGCCTGACTATCAGCGATATTAACACCACACTCAGCGCGGCGATCGGCGGAAGTTATGTGAATGACTTCACCGACCGTGGCCGCGTGAAGAAAGTCTATATTCAGGGCGATCAACCGTTCCGCAGCAAGCCAGAGGATATCGAACAATGGTATGTACGTGGTACCGACAGCAGCAGTAACAGCACCATGGTGCCCTTCTCGTCCTTTGCCTCGTCGGGGTGGTCCTATGGTCCGGATGTGCTCTCTCGTTATAACGGCCTGGCCGCCTATGAAATTCAGGGATCGGCCGCCGAGGGGAAGAGTTCCGGTGATGCCATTACCGCGATGGAAACACTCGCCGCGACCTTGCCAGCTGGCTACACGTTCTCATGGAGCGGGCTCTCATATCAGGAAAAACTTGCCGGTAATCAGGCACTGTCGCTGTATGGCATTTCACTGATTGTCGTTTTCCTGTGCCTGGCCGCCTTGTATGAGAGCTGGTCAGTGCCGCTCTCGGTGATGCTGGTGGTGCCGTTGGGCGTTATCGGTTCGCTGCTGGCGATTACACTGCGTGGTCTGGAAAACGATGTCTACTTCCAGGTGGCCCTGCTCACCATTATCGGGCTTTCAGCGAAGAACGCCATTTTGATCGTGGAGTTTGCCGAGGAGCACTACCGCAAAGGCGAAAGCCTGATCAGCGCGGCGGTGCATGCAGCAACACTGCGCCTGCGTCCCATAATCATGACCTCGCTGGCGTTTACTGCGGGCGTCCTGCCGCTGGCGATCTCCACGGGTGCGGGAGCCAACAGCCGTATCGCCATTGGTACGGGCATTATCGGCGGCACCTTAACCGCAACCCTGCTGGCTATCTTTTTTGTCCCGCTGTTCTTTGTGCTGGTGCGCCGTGTCTTTCCTGGCCGACCGCACAACGATGTACCGTCAACCGAATCAGCGGTGAAGGCGAAGGAATAATGACAATGACTGCAAAACTTTTCACCCTGTTCTTACCCTGCCTTCTTGCAGGATGCGTCTCACTGGATCCGCATTATGATCGCCCTGCGGATGCCGTGAATGCG
This sequence comes from Pantoea sp. BR_17, assembly GCF_041955125.1. Taxonomy (NCBI): domain Bacteria; kingdom Pseudomonadati; phylum Pseudomonadota; class Gammaproteobacteria; order Enterobacterales; family Erwiniaceae; genus Pantoea; species Pantoea sp. BR_17. Next base: position 5,708 of record NZ_JAVAXT010000020.1, read on the forward strand.
GTAACCCCAACCGGAGATGCCTATCGCAATCTGGAGAGGAAAACCGTTAATTATCGGGATATCGGTTGGCAGGATTATGTCCTGGACAGCCAGCTCCGCCAGGTTGTCGGGATGGCGCTGGACAGCAGCCGCGACTTACGTGAAGCCGTGGCGAGCGTGGAATCCGCGCATGCGCAATATGCGGAGCAACGTGCCGATCTCTTTCCCGCAGTCAACGCCGGAGTAAGCGGGACACGTTCTCGCGCACTGACCGGGGAAGGCAATCAGACAGCACTGGGCAATTCCTACTCTGCCGAGGGCAGCGTCAGCGCATTTGAGCTGGATCTGTTTGGTAAAAACCAGAGCCTGTCGCGCCAGCAGTATGAAACTTACCTCGGTACACTGGAAGGAGCACGAAGTACGCGCCTGACGGTGCTGTATAACACCATTAATTACTGGCTACAGCTGGCGGCGGATCGCAGCAATCTGTCCATTGCAAAAGAGACGGCAGAAAGTGCGCGGCAGTCACTGGAGGTCACGCGGAAACGCATGCAAAACGGCGTAGATTCGATGGTCGATGTGGCTTCTGCGGAAACCACCTATCAGTCAGCACAGGCCGACGTGGCCAGTTATACCACTCTCGTGGCGCAGGATAAAAACGCACTGGACGTGGTGGTAGGGAAAACCGTTCCCGGCAGGCTGCTGCCGCAAAACCTTGAATCGATTGGCCAGGCGTTGCGCGATGTGCCGGCGGGGATAGCGTCGGATGTGTTGAATAATCGTCCTGACGTCTTGCAGGCTGAGCACAACCTGAAGGCGGCGAATGCCAACATCGGGGCGGCGCGGGCTAATTTCTTCCCAAGTATTTCACTGACCGCCAGCGGTGGCGTCGGCAGTGCCGATCTTTCGTCGCTGTTTAAAAACGGGGTGGGCATTTGGTCGTTTTCACCGAGCATTACCCTTCCCATTTTCAAAGGCGGCTACAACGTTGCTTACCTGAATTACACTAAAGCGCAAAAAGCCTATTACGTCGCGGCCTACGAGAAGTCAGTGCAGACCGCTTTCCAGGAGGTCGCCGATGCTCTGGCGCGTCGGGGAACCCTCAAAGACCAGTTGACCAGCCAGCGTAATAATGTGGCGGCCTCACAGACTTACGCCCATCTGGCAGACAGGCGTTATCAGAGCGGCGTAGATACCTGGCTGAACGCGCTAACTGCGCAGCGTACGCTCTACTCTGCCCGAACCAGTCTGATCAGTGTGGAACAGGCGTACTACCAAAACCTCAATACCTTCTACAAGGTGATGGGGGGCGGTACGGCGTTGCAGGAATCGGAAGTAAAGATTTAAGTTAAAGGTGTGCATTCAGGTGCGCATGAATGTACATCCTGTCTAACATTAAGAATAACGTCGGAGAGTTACCGTTCATGCATGGCCACCGAAACATGCAGAGTCAACAGATAGTCAGAAGCTGTAATCAGAAGATACTCTGTCTGGAGTTGTAGTCAGCATTCCATCGCACGCCGGTGTGGGGTACCATAACCTTGTGACTAAAGATGGCGGTTATCTCTCATTCTGTCAGCAGGAGATTTTTTGAGTAAGTCAGATAATGATGATTTCATACGGCAGCGGCAGCTGAAGATAATTTCGGCAGCGAAAACCTGTTTCAGCCTTTCAGGTTTTCATGGCGCAAGTATGGCTGATATAAGCCATGAATCGGGTTTGGGGGCAGGTCAGATTTATCGGTATTTTAGCAGCAAGGAAATTATAGTTAACGAGACAATAAAAAGTATTGCAGAAAAGTGGCGAATTTTTTTACTGGATAATTTTAAAGTTAATACCAGTACATCTAATATTGTCGAGACTGAATCGGAGTTCTGGCAGAATTGGTCTTTCAGAGATCGCTGTTTACTGCTGGAGATGTATTCGGAAGCATCACGTAATCCATCAGTGCGTGAGATAATCGAGCATGAAGAAAAAATACTGGTGGCGGAACTTGATACATTATTCAGGCATAAAATGCCTGCAGCGAGTCCGCAAAAGCGCAGCAATCGTATTCAGTTTTTACTGATGCTGGCAGATGGGGTAGCCTGTCGTACGTTCGGAGATAAAAATGTTGACCAGGAGGAATTAGCGCGGATCAACAGCATTCTTGCCGGCCATCTTTTTTCCTGAATCACGTGACACTGTGCTGATTAATGTCGCGGGTAACCTTATCGAAGAATGCCATAAAACTGGTATCAATTTCATGCTGTTTCATACAGCGGCGAATGATCAAGCCGTCTATCACGAGTGACATAACATACAAGCGGGTGTGAATGATATCAGCATCCAAAGTCGGATTGAGAGCCTGCTCCTGAGTGATGAAATTCTCTTTTAATACCTGCCAGGCATCATAAATAATCTGACGAATGCGTTCATTTCTTGTGGATTCTGATGATATATCAATGAGTAGTACAATGCTGCTTTCAACTTCTTTTGACAAAAGGTCGTGTGCGGAATGTGTGACCTTACCTGCATCAGCAAGTTTGTCAAAATCAGCTTTCAGTAAAGCTGTCATACGCTGCACAACATTTTCGATCAGTTCTTCGATAATCGCTTCTTTATTTTTATAATATTTGTAAATCAGGCCGACGCTGACATTTGCGTGCCTGGCAATACTCTGAACCGATGTTTGATAAAAACCTTTCTGTCGCATACAATATTCGGCTGCTTGAAGGATTTCTTTTCTGCGATTCATGATTGCGCTCATTTTGTAAATTATTTTACTTTATTTTTTACTGCTTAAGTCTATTAGATTTTTAAGAAAAATTCAATTGCAATTTTCTTTTCGGACTTAAATATCACCCCGAATAATTATATGAAAGAGATTGATTAAAGTATTGTGGTTCGGATAACTCCAGCATCCTGAAGTATAAACTTTCTGTTCTCAATGCAAACGTATTAACGATGAGAATTTATGGATTCCTGCGGCACAAACGGTGTCGAAACCAAGACAAATTTGGTCTTTACCTAAATTTCTGACCACAATAAAACAGGAAGTTAAGAACTTAAAGTTTAAGTGCCTCTGAGCACACCTAAAACGAAGCTGGAAACGTCTCATAACGGCGGTGAGCTTTTTCTGCGCCACCCGTTAATAAACAATAAAGCATGGCAATCATAGCCTTGCCTGGCTCGTCAGTTAGATACTATTGAGGTGATGTTCGTTACTATACGCGTATGAAAACTCAGGAATTCAGAAAGAAATGAAAGATTTGGCAGGAAACGCCAGTTATCTCATAAGGCTTTTTGCAGTTGTGGCAACAGGCTTAGCGGCAGGTCTGGCAGGGATGGCGCTGGGGCTGATTTTACACACAGTGCAGCACTTCGCATTTGGCTACAGCATGTCACATGTTATCGGTACGGTATCTTTTCTTCAGGGCGTCACTGATTCTTCCTCTCTGCGACGCATTGCAGCCATTATGGCTGGCGGAGTCATCGCGGGCTTCGGATGGTGGTTGCTGAGTCGTTATGGCAAACCTCGCGTATCGATCAAGGACGCTGTCTCTGTGCCCTCACGGGCAATGCCCCCGGGCACCACGACCGTTCATGCGCTGCTACAGATCGTGACTGTTGCGCTGGGCTCCCCACTGGGACGTGAGGTTGCCCCACGTGAAATGGGGGCGCTTGCCGGAGGCGCCATCGCACGCCGGTTGGGCTTAAACGAGGGCGAGGTCCGGATTCTGATTGCCTGTGGTGCAGGCGCTGGCCTGGCGGCTGTCTATAATGTGCCACTGGCAGGGGCCTTGTTTAGTCTGGAAGTTCTGCTGATCGCTTTTAGCTGGGAAAAAGCATTCGCCGCCGTCGTCACCTCTGCGCTCGCGGCTTGGATCGCCACATTTGGCCTGGGGAATGAATCGCAGTATCATTTTCTGTCCGTTGCGCTTCCTCATACCTTTATACTCTGGGCCTGTCTCGCGGGCCCGCTGCTGGGCCTGGCGGCATGGGGATTCCGGATTATCACAGGGAAAGCCCGCGCCGGGGTCAAAAATAACTGGCAGATGCCTGTTATCTGTCTGATTGCCTTTACTGTGCTCGCTGTCCTGAGTCTTTATTATCCTCAGTTACCGGGTAACGGTAAGGGACCGATGCAGATGGCCATCAGTGATGAACTTGATTATCGCCATGCTGCTGTTTTGCTGGGACTGAAACTTCTGGTGATCCTGGCCGTTCTGCGGGGCGGCGCGGAGGGCGGCCTGCTGACGCCCGCCCTTGCGGTCGGCGGGCTATTGAGTCTTCTGCTTTGTGCCGGATGGCAGCTTATTTTTCCTGGCGGTAATGCCCCCAGTTTTGCACTTGTTGGAGGCGCGGCATTTCTGGCGGCATCCATGCAGATGCCCCTTACCGCAGTCGTCCTTGTGATGGAATTTAGCCAGATGGAGCACAGTTATTTTGTTCCGGTGCTGTTATGTACGGCAGGCTCATATCTCACCTGCCGTATCCTCGATGGAAAGTATTGATACTGAAATGGCGCGAACGTCAGTTAAATGACAGCTGTAACTGTAACTGACGTCGCCGCCAGGGAATAGCAACCTGGAAAAATCAATAGTCGAACAAGGCAAAGGATATTTTCTTTCTCCACTTGGTTCTAATGTCAGGAGTAGTATTTCTGAAAGGCGGTTAAGAGCCATCAGCAGACGTTGCTAACAATATTCTGTTCGCATCGACGGGGAGCAGGTTCGACTCTTTCTTTTACAGCCTGTTTTTTTCCGGATAAATGAACCTGTGGACCGGGCGCTCATTGGCTGAGTGCCTGGTGTTGGATTTAAAGACCCAGTACGCCCGCCAGGCCACCAATATCCCTGATTTCATGATACTGATAAAAAGGCGTGCCCGGCTCGTGGCCACGCTGTACGAAAACCTTATGAACAATGCCCATATCATGCGCCGTCATCAGGTCATAACGCATGCTGGATGAAACGTGCATAATCTCTTCCGGTCCGCATCCCAGTTGATCCAGCATATATTCAAACGCCTTCATCTGCGGTTTGTAAGCCTGCGCCTGCTCTGCGGTGCACACCGCGTGAATGGGGGCCCCCAGTCTGGGCACATGGTACGTGATTAAATCGTTCATCGAATTCGTCAACAGAACCAGGGGTATCTCTCTGGCCACCTTGCTCAGTCCGGCAGGAACATCCGGATGCGGTCCCCAGGTCGTCACAGCGTGATTAATAGCCGCACAGTCCTCGTCGTGGCAGACAATTTTCCATTTTTTACAGGTGCGTCTGACGGAATTGTTCACGACTTCCGCGTAGGGTTTCCAGGCACCAAGCACTTCATCAAGACGATAAGCCGCAAAATCTTTAACAAACGCCGCCATATCGTTGCCGTTAATACGATCGGCAAATTGTGTCCGGGCTGCACCGGCCATATCGAAATTGATCAAGGTACCGTAGCAGTCGAACGTAATATATTTTGGTTTGAACAGTGACATCGTCATATTCTCCTGGTTGTCTGTTTTGTTTAAAGCATGCTGGCGATCATTTTTAATTAAACATCTCTTCCATTACGTCGGTCATGACAGCAAGAAGGTAGTGCGCGTTTTCCGCAGAGAAAACCAGGGGCGGCCGTATTTTTAAAACATGACTGTCCTTACCACAGGCGCTGATGAGAATCTGGCGCGACCTTAAACGGTTAACTACATCCAGCGCATATTCCCCGGCCGGTTTTTTAGCTGCATTATCGCTGACCAGCTCCGCGCCAATAAATAATCCACTCCCTCTGACATTGCCAATAACGGGAAAGCGTTGTGCCAGCGTATTCAGCCCGTTAATCAGTAACTGGCCTGTTTCAGCGGCGTTCTGTTGCAGCTGTTGTTTTTCGATAACATCAAGCACGGCCATCCCGGCAGCGCAACTGACCGGGTTACCGCCAAACGTATTAAAATAACGGGCTATCCCGGCGAAGCGTTGCAAACAGGCTGGCCGGGCAACCACGCCACCAATGGGAAGACCATTGCCCATGGGTTTCCCCAGGATGACTAAATCGGGAACAATACCGTGGCGCTCAAATCCCCACATGTGCGTGCCCAGTCGGCCAAATCCTGGCTGAACTTCGTCGGCAATAAACAGCCCACCCGCCTCACGAATCGCCTCTACCGCCCCCTGCAAAAAGCCTGCCGGTCCGGAATAAATTCCATCGCTCGAAAAAATAGTATCGGTGACCAGCGCGGCGGGACGAATACCGTGGCGCTGCAGATCGGCTATGGCGCTGCGCACAGCCTCTGTAAATAAATCGGCTGTATTTCCCTCGCCCTGGTGATAAGCATTGGGTGCCGGGACAACACGCACGTGATCGCCCAGCGGCACGCCCTTACCCAGCGACGGTGAGATTTCAGCAACCGCGGCGGTAATGCCGTGATAGGCATTTTCCGTCACAATGATGCCCGTACCGTCTGTGTGGCAGCGGGCAATACGAAGCGCGAGGTCGGACGATTCACTGCCTGTGCAGGTAAACATGACATTGCTTAGGGCTGACGGAAACGTTGAGACCAGCCGTTCGGCATAATCCAGTACCACCTCATTCAGATAACGTGTATGCGTATTCAGCGTGCATAATTGCCGACTGACCGCGTCAGTGACGGCGGGATGACAATGCCCCACTGCGGGTACGTTGTTATAAACATCCAGATACGCTTTACCATATTGGTCATAAAGCCATACACCTTCACTGCGAACGACGTGCAGCGGATGTTTATAAAATAATTTATATGAGGGACCCAGCACACGGCCCCGACGCGCAATTAACGCGGCGGTATGGGGATCCAGGATGGTATTTTCAGACGGTTCGTAGGCATTGACCATTAGTGCAGGTTTCATCATTCCCCCTCAGTTACAGGCCGCGCGCAGTATTCTGCGGGCAGATAAAAAATCGATCGTTATTAACCGGGAAAGTCCCAGCCACGCAGAGTGGGTATTTTTTAAGATGTATTTTCTGTTTTCCGGATAGAGACGAGCGCGATATTCGGTAATGACGATCGTCATACATAATCTGGCGATAATCAGGTCATACAGCATGTCAATTTCTCCCCTCTCGAGCGGAAAGACAGAGTGATAGCCCTGCACTAAAGGAATAATATGATCAAACGGATTCTCACCTGAAAGATGATAACTTGCTGCAATGGCAATATCGTTCACGCGCGCCGTATGCGTCATATCACCGAAATCAAAAATACCCGATATACTTGCCGGTTCGTGAGGTGACATGACAAAATTATGCGGATTCATATCGGCATGTATGATCTGCTTACTGAAGTTTCTTATCGGCCCCACAATCCGCGTATCGATGTTGTCGAAAAACTGATAAACCGCTTTCCATTTTTTGTCCGGGCAGTGACCGGGCAAAAAGACCTGACAGTCAGCGATATGACTCAGGTCCCAGTTTAAAGGCCGGAACGCACCATCATGACGAAAGTCTTTTAAAACGTGTCCCAGTCGGGCCAGCATCACACCGATATTAAAGAACTGTGCCTCACTGTGCGGTAAAGTTCGCAGAGGCACGCCGTCCAGCCAGGTGCTGAGCCAGGTCAGACGCGGTGGCGTCCCGGACTGAGCATCCAGTGTCTGACTTAATAATACAGTCTGGCCGGTCCGACTTTTTATGATTCTCGGCACTGGTAAATCCGGTGCCTGACGGGCTATCCACTGCAACGCCTGCACCTGCAGATCCGTTGTTTCGGGACAGTCAGCGGGGTTGGCCAGCCGCAATATACCGCGCTTCCCGGAAGCATCCTCCAGGCAAAAAAGCTCATCCCGCTCGCTCGCCAGCCGGTGAGCACGGGCCTCCCAGCCATAATTTCGCCTGACAAAATCCTCAATGCGCTGCGGCGAAGACGCGTCCACCGACGTGATCATACTGGCATGAAGCCGGACATCATAAGACTGCGCCATAGCTTGTCCCGGTGTTGAAGCAACCGATTTCACAGCCGCCCCGTTACCCGACAATAAAAAGTGCGGATGATGGCACAGCGTGATTATCCCCCCGATGAGGTTGGCTGAAAAATAAGACATAATGGACTGACTCTCTATAGCCAATCCGGATCAATTTTTATGTCCACTCCACAATCCGTTCTGCTCTGTGACCTTATTCTTCAGGATATTGATGCCGGTGCGCATCGTCCCCTGCAGGTCAGGATTTTCAGCATTATTCAGAAGGCGATACTGGGTGGCATGTTGATTTCCGGATCCAGGCTGCCCTCAACACGTCAGCTTTCTGCTGAGCTCGGTGTGTCACGTATGACGCTGACGCTGACCTATGACAGACTCTCCGCTGAGGGCTACATTCTTTGCCAGCGTGGCAAAGGCACCTTTGTCGCCGACATTGCACCTTCAGCAACTCCCCGGCTGGTGCCTGCGCTCTCAGAGGCCCAGGCGGCGTTGTCATCGCGGGCGAAAATCATGATTTCAGGTGTTTCCGGCGTTTCGCAGCATGCAGGCGCGTTTGTGCCCGGGGTAGTTGAAACCAGTAACTTTCCCTTTCCGGTGTGGAAGCGCATGCAGAACCGCCATATCCGTCGGCCCGCGGCGCACATGACCGGCTACGACAGCGAAGGTGGCTATTTACCTTTGCGCGAAGCGCTTGCGCATTACCTGCAGGTTTCCCGCTCGGTGGTGTGCCAGCCGGAACAAATCCTTATCACCATGGGCAGTAATCAGTCACTGAGCCTGTGCGCCCATATGCTGGCGGATCCCGGTGACAGTGCGTTAACAGAGGACCCCTGTAACTGGAGCACCGCCCTGCTCTGGCAGGCAGCAGGACTGAACGTTATCCCCGTACCCGTTGATGATCAGGGCATTGATATCAGCCAGTTTTCGTTTGCGGCCCCGTTTCCCAGATTGCTGTTCACCTCGCCGTCACATCAGTATCCGATGGGCGTTGCGCTCACGTTGCAGCGCAGGCGTCAGCTCACCGAACTGGCTGCCGAATACGGCTTCTGGATCGTTGAGGACGACTACGACAGCGAGTTCCGTTACGACAGGAGTCCGGTCTCGTCTCTGCAGGGGCTGGACTGCTACCAGCGCGTCATTTACTGCGGGACGTTCAGTAAAGTCATGTTTCCGGGATTACGCATCAGCTATATGGTGTTGCCGGAAAAACTCGCGGGCGCCTTTAAAAAAGGGCTGGTTCAGCTTTATCGCCCCGGCCAGTTTACGGTGCAGGCGGCGCTGGCTGACTTTATCAGTGAAGGCTATTTTTCCACCCATATCAGACGGATGCGCGGGATTTACGCTGAGCGTCAGCACACGCTGCGCAGCGCGCTGACTCAGGCTTTTGGCAATGAAGTCACGATGTCAGGGGGGAATGCAGGGCTGCACCTGACGGCCCTGTTTAACGCGTCAGTTGATACAAACAGGATGACGGCCAGTGCGGCCAGCAAAGGTGTCGCGTTAAGGGGGCTCGGGCACTATTATTTTCAGCCCCGTCAGAGCAACGGCTTTGTGCTGGGCTACGGTGGCATAAAGAGCGAAAACATTGCTTCGGCCGTCAACATTATGGCGGAATCAATCTGACGGGCCTTTAAGCAGGCATGAAGAGCGATAACAGACATGACAGAAATGTTGTAGAGGTGTGATATGGTGACCATCGATACACTGATGCGAAAACATTGCTCAATGTTGTTATGGTCCCCTGAAAACGGGAACTGACTTTTGTAACGGTGATTCCTGTGCTACTTGAAATACCTGACTCAGACTGAGTTGACACTTTGCTGACTGAAGAGCTCATGATAGTAACCGGGCGTAGTCTGCTATCAGCGATAAGCAGCCACTTGAACAGTAAACTAACAATAGCTGCTTACCGCCATTGCTCTTACTCGATATCTACAGCCAGTGAATTCCGCATCACATAATGATCAAACGAAATTACCTTTCCAGAAATACTTTATCTGACACAACTTGAATGCGGTTTTCTTCCACCAGTAAACAGCAAGACCATTCATTTATTAATCAACTACCGGATTACTAAAATTCTTTTTTCTCAACTCACCAAGAGGCTTTAATTTCAGACATCATGACATGGTTAAGATTGTAGCCTCGTCCTATATTTTGATGAAGCGATAAATACCTTTAAGGAAATCTTTCATGCTTGCACAATGCACTCTTAAAACAGCCTTAGCGGTGGTGATAAGTTTCGCCGTTTTTGCTGCACCTGTTTATGCAAATCCCGGCAATGGCAATGGCAATGGCAATGGCAATGGCAACAGCAGTCACGGTAATAATGGCGCGCACGGAAATAAAGGGCAGGGTTACACACAGTCGAAGAACGAACATGGATATCGCAAGAATGGCAGACAACCCGATCATGTCGAATCTGACATCAACTTTTCCCGTGCACGTGCCCTTGCCATCAACTATGGTCTGGTGGGCTATCAGTCGCTGCCGCCGGGAATCGCTAAAAAAGTTGCGCGTGGTAAACCATTGCCACCGGGTATCGCTAGGAAAAATTTGCCAGCATCAATGATAAATGCACTGCCTCATTATCCGGGCTACGAGTGGCGTGCTGTGGGCGATGATTTAGTGCTTGTTGCGTTAAGCACTGCGGTTGTGACCGCCATGATTAACGGTGTGTTCAACTAATCACTGTTCTGCGGCCCGGCTGAAATCAGCCAGAGCCTCAGGACAGTGATGCATAAGTTAATAACCTGTTGCCTTTAATAAGTTGCATACAAATCAGGTGGTATGTGCTTCTGGGACAAACCGGACGTGAGCGCAGAAAGTTTACGTCCGGTAATCCTGCAAGCCTGTTTTGGTACTGACGGGCTCACTGAGAAGAATGAGGGCACTTATTATCTCGTTTTGCCTTGCCGGGTCAGGCTCTTCCCTGAACAGCAGACTCAACCTGGCAATGACCTTCGCCCGGCTGACTGATTCAGCATCATAAAAAAGGGCTTCCACTGCCTTACCGATATAAACATGCGATGCATTGCTACAGTTTCCATCACACATTAACTACCTCACCCGCACTGAAGGATGCAGCCAGATGGCCTCAAGCCCGGCTCTGGCTGCAGGATGATTATCAGAACGTTTCCCAGTTCGCTTCCGGCGTTCTGACGGCCGGCAGAGGCTTTAACACGGGTGTGGCCACCTTAGCCCCCGGCGTCAACAGTCCGGAAGAAGGCACGCGGAAAACGGCAACCGTTTTTTCAAGTTCAAGCGCCTGTTCCTCGAGACTGCTGGCCGCTGCGGATGACTCTTCAACCAGCGCAGCATTCTGCTGGGTTGTGGTATCCATCTCCGTCATGGCCTGCGCAATCTGGGTAATTCCCCGGTTCTGTTCGTCAGACGCAGCGGCAATCTCGCCCATAATATCCCTGACCTGCGTTACAGACTTGACGATATCCTCCATCGTAACACCGGCGCGGTTAACCAGTTCAGTCCCGTTACTCACCCGGCTCATGGATTCACTTATCAGCGCCTCAATTTCTTTGGCAGCAAGTGAGCTGCGCTGTGCAAGGTTGCGGACTTCACCGGCAACAACCGCGAATCCCCGTCCCTGCTCTCCTGCCCTTGCCGCCTCGACCGCGGCATTGAGCGCCAGGATATTCGTCTGGAAAGCGATGCCGTTAATGACGGAGATGATTTCACCGATTTTACCTGAGCTCTGACTTATTCCGCCCATAGTGCTGATCACGTCACTGATAATTTCCCCGCCGCGGCTGGCATTGTGTGACGCCTCGGTGGCCAGCTGGCTGGCGTGATGAGCATTCTCCGCATTCTGCTTAACGGTGGATGTCAGTTCTTCCATACTTGCAGCGGTTTCGACCACCGCAGCCGACTGCTGCTCTGTGCGTGAGGACAGGTCGGTGTTACCGGCCGCAATTTCAGATGAGGCGCGGGCAACGTTATTCACACCGTCCCTGACCTGGGAGATGATGTTACGCAGGCTCTGGTTCATCGCGCCCACGGCAGACATCAGCTCGCCGAGCTCATCGGTACGGGAGGTGGTGATTTCGGAGGTCAGGTCACCTTCAGCAATGCGCTGTGCAGACGAAAGGGTTTCTCTCAGCGGGACGGTGATGCTCCGCGTCATCCGCCAGGCAATCAGGAGGCTGAGGATGATGCAGGCAAGGGTTGCAAAACCAATTTCCCAGAGTGCGTTCTGGATATACTTCGCAGCCAGCTCTGACTGAAAAAACGCGAGGCCGGTGATGGACTGACTCAGTTTGCCTGCCGCTTCGGTCATTTCATCTGAGGCCAGACTTTCAGCCTTCACCGAAAGGAGGTAATTATTTAACTTTACGGAGCCCGAACTCATTTTTTGCTCCAGGTCTGCCAGCAATGCATCAAGGGCGCTGTCAGAAACGCCTCTGAGCGGGTTCAGAAGCGGAGAAATTGTGTCACTGACTCCACTGAATTTATCAAGCACCGAAGCCTCCGGCTTTCTGATAAACTCCTGGACATAAAATGCTGCCTGCTCTGTTTTGAAGCTGAGTGAAAGAAGTGAAGTAACAATATCAGCAGAAACGGAAGCCTGGCGGGCGACCAGTTTTTCAGCCAGTGAGACCAGGCCCAGTGTGTGTATTTCACTCAGCGCAAGCGCGGCCCTGTCGCTGCTTTCAAGAAAGGCCTGACGCTTTCCCTGGTACTGCGTAAGAATCGTACTCAGGAGAGAAAGCCTCTCTTCCCCTTCGGCTGACCACGCGTATTTACTGAGGCTGTTTCGTAAACCAAAAAGCTGATTCATTGCCTCGCCGTTAAGGTCGATAAACTTTTTCTCGCGGGTGTACTGAAAAAGGGTGCGGTTAAGTCTGGCTTTCGCCAGCGTGTCCAGCATCTGAACGGTGACGTCACGCTTGGCCGAGTTATCCTGAATGCTTAAAAAGCAGCGAAACGCCAGCGCCGATATGATAACAGAGGCCAGTATGACCAGCGTAAAGCCCAGCCCCAGCTTACCGCCAATTTTTAAACCCCTAAATTTTTTTATAATATTCATTTAAATTACCCCAGTGTTGAATAATGCCCTGAGCCATATATCACCTCAGGGTTCAACTGTTTATCGGCCAGAAAGATGTATTGTTTATGCCTGTTCTGGTTGTCAGTATAAAAATAATGAATTTTATTGACGCAAATCACTTAACTTCCCCTTTGCCTTTAACACCTGAAATTAATGGTATGAATTATCCTTAAGGAAATCGTCTGGTACCTAACCTTTTTAAGCGATGCGGTACTTTTAATTTACCCTGACGGATGCTTTAACTTAATTTCAGAAAGTTAACGCAACCATTAAAAACGTGAAAGCCTGTGAGGTCAGCGACAGAAAATTAAATAAACGGGCAGGTATGGCATTCTGCAGCAGCATACATCTGTCAAAACTCAGAATTGCGTCGCATCTTTATACAGCAAGGGATTAGTCATTATGAAATTTAAAAAAACTTTCGTTCCGGTGTGAATTTTTATGCGGGGCAGGTAAGGATACTGCTGGCTGATTACCGGCAACATTTGCCGCCTCGCTTGTGAAAATCCTTTTTCACAACATAATTTGGGAGTGCAGGTGCCTGCTGGCTCCCGCCGCTAAAGAAGCCTGGAACCGTGAATTTGGTTCGCCCCCGCTCTGAGGCGGGGGCTCTTTTTTATTAACCGAACTTTCATTATGAGCATTTTATAAAGTAGCTTCCGGAGCACCACTGAACCCCGGGAAAAACGCCTTCGCATCCATTCCCCGGCATTTAATAACCGGATGAATTAATAAACCCGGAGGCTTCAGGAAAAATACGCCCGCCAGCTTTCGTTATTTAAACGTATAAACCTTTCGCTGTGGCAGTTAAAAAATTTGAATTTATTTTAAAGAAAAAGGTAACCATGACGATAAACTGTAACAGACAGACCCTTAACCAGAAACGTGATAATAATAACACAGCAACACAGAACCATTGATACGGGGCCACCCTGCCCCTTTTTTTTTAAAGTATTTCATTTCTTATCTCTCAGAACACGCGCATTTCGTATGCTTTTATCACAGCATGTAGCGAAAGGTATACCGCAGATTAAATCGCCTTTTTTCGACGAAACTTTTTCATGAGCATACACAGCCAATTGTTGTCCGGCAGACAGCACCTTCGTAATCATCACGGTGAGTGATGATTTTGCCAGATCCAGACTGAGCAGATGACTGTGTCACAACGAGATGAAAACACGACACACGTCATTATCAGCGAAGCCGCACTGCATCCTGTTCTGGCGGAAAAGGCATAAACATTCATTCCCTTCTGGATGAACCCGGGCTTACGGCAACAGGCAACTGCCGCGACGAAAGCCTGAGTAAAATCTCAGAAGCCATAGCGTGGCTGGGAGAATTTATTGATTCGGGCCTTTCGGTACGGCCCGGGTCTCAACTATACATCCTCACAGGACTGAATGAGTAAAGGCATTTTAAAAAGGGCAAAATCAGGTTCTGATAAGAAGATGACAGGCGAAATGCCCTCACCGGGCTCAGGCGGTTTTATCCCCGCTCGTGATAAAAAAGTCATACAGTTGACCAGCCCCGCCTTTTAAGGAGGCTCGATTTTAGCAACGTTCACTTCTGGCACAAAGCGGACGTTTTAATCTGAACTACCCCCTGTAGTGAGAGCCGTATTCAGAATGCCGCTTCAGCGGCATTAAGGCGCAAGATGACATAAAAGATGGCGCAGAGGCTGAACGGCGCCGTACGCCCGGCGCAGCCGGTTACAGGCCTGTAAATCGTACCCTACTCCACCTTTTCCTGAACAGACTTACGGACCTTCAG
>NZ_JAVAXT010000021.1:0-8915 GCF_041955125.1 Pantoea sp. BR_17
CAGGGATATGGCCTTGCATTTTGGGGTAATCAGACGGGGTTTGCATATGATCCAATGCAAATGAAAAATAACACACTTCCGCAAACGCTGGACGAGCTTCAGGTTTTCATCGACAGCAACCCAAAACTTTTTGGATACAATGATCCTCAAAATGGCGGAGCCGGTGAAGCTTTTATACAAAGAGTTCTTACGCTAAAAGGAGAGGGTAAATATAATCTTGCAGATAAAAAAGTCCCTGTCATTTTGCAGCAATGGAAGAAAGGATGGCAATGGTTCATTAATAATAAAGATAAGATAACACTTACAAAATCCCAGGCTGATAGCCTGACCCGCATTAATGACGGAGAGCTTGCTCTTGCTCCGGCCTGGGAGGATCATTTGTTAACCCTTCAAAAAACAGGAGCAGTGACGTCACGTATCAAGTTTTACATACCTGATTTTGGCATGCCCGCCGGTGCTAATATTGTCGTTATGGCAAAAAACTCAGCGCACCCTGCCGCCGCCGCACTTTTCATAAACTGGTTAGTCAGTGAAAAGACGCAAAGTGAACTTAAAAATGTATTCGGTTCCGTCCCTGTGAATAAAAAGGTCAGTAACGAATTCGAAAAAGCTCAAGAGAGGGTCAGCTTTTATAACAGTGCTTACAGCATTGAGCTCAGGAAAGAGTTTTCGAATCGCGTATTACTTGGGCAATGACAGATTCCAAACAGGAAATTCTCGGGCATGCTGAAAGTACAGGAATATTGGCGGTGATGAGTCCGCATTATTATCAGAAGTGATGAGAATCGCCGTCACTATTTCATCGCGCTGAGTGAAAATCTGAACACTTAAACGAGCCTATCGCTAAACCTAACGTTATTTATCATTTGTCAGACATAACAACAGGGATCAAAGGCGTAATTTCTCCAGAGTAAATGCTCCTGAAAGGAGCTGGAGGAAAAGCGCCTTAAAAGATTATTCTCATCACAATAATGGGTGAAGACTGTCCGCCATGAGCAAGTCTATAGCGCTGCATAATGTCACAAAACCGCCCGTAGGCGGCCTTTAAGTTAAACGGGATGCTCGATCTGTTGGAAGTTGCGTGGCGGCGGGTCTCCGTCCTCGCGGAACTGATCGTTTTGTTTTTTATGCTCTTTCATGTACATCAGCGTTTGTCTGACTTGATATTGCGTCTGGATTTCCATGTTTTTAGCTGCACCGTTGTCAATATCGTTTTTGACCAGCGTGAGCACTTCAATGCCTAAACCTAGCATTTCATTGCTGTCCAGAACGGCACTGCGGAGCAGCGTACTATAATCCTGCAGTTTCTCAATCTCGTCGTCGGTATATGACATAGGTAAATCCTTACGTTTCGGGTTATGCAACTGAGTTGTTCGCTTTAAAGGAGCGTACAAATTGATGATGAATCAAACCCTGTCATACCTTCTAACAGATACGGTTTAGCTGTCCATGGTTGGATATTGAGTAGCATGCCGCCACGCTTGAAGCTCCGTGGGCGCTCACACTCAGGCGATGAATCTATTTAGCTGAGGAACTGCCCGGGTTATGACAATCAATTTGATTAAGAAGAAACTGTTTGAAAAAACCGACCTGATTAAATTGCGCAGTGAGAACCTGACTGGACGGCCGGACGGCGCGGGTGCAGAACAGCGCCCCAAAGGGAAGGTGTAACGCGCCGTCCGGCACGAGAGGAAGTATGAAGGCCAGCTGCAACAGAAACAACTTTAAAGAGGAACCCGTTTAAGGCCGTACTTCGGATGTTATGAGCGAAGCTCATAGGGTAATTGGGTGATTAATGCCAAATATTTGAACAGGCGTTTGATTAGTCCGCCGGGCCTTTAATTGCAACAGTATAACTTTATCATGGCTTTAAATGAGATAAGCCATCCCTGAAGATGGCTTATCAAGTGCAAATACAGACGCAGTTTTGTAAAAGTGTTGCCGCGTTAAATGGCACACAACTAAAATATTTTAACCACTTATACAGCGTTTGTACGGAAAACGCTGACAGCATCTCTCAGGCTTGCTGCCCTGTTTGCAAGTTCATCAGCAGATGATGCAGACTCTTCAACCAGTACGGCATTCTGCTGCGTAACCTGATCCATCTGTGTCACAGCAATATTTATCTGAGATATGCCCGCACTCTGTTCTTCAGAAGAAGATGAAATCTCTCTGACTAGTTGCGATGTCTGCTCAATAGCTTCCACGCTTTGCTTAACTTTTTCACCGGCATCCCGGGCCATCGAAATTCCCTGTTCGGCATGCTCAACTGACTGCTCAATCAGTCCTTTAATCTCCTTCGCCGCTCCAGCCGATCGCTGTGCCAGTGCTCTGACTTCAGATGCAACAACAGCAAAGCCCTTGCCGTGCTCACCTGCCCGGGCAGCTTCAACGGCTGCGTTTAAAGCAAGAATATTCGTCTGAAACGCTATCCCGTCAATAACGGAGATGATCTCTTTAATCTGCCCCGCACTGTTGCTTATCTTTTCCATTGAATTCAGCACTGACTCCATCGCCTCACCGCCTCTTAAGGCCGCACTGGTAGCGGAATTGGCCATTTCAGCAGCATGACGGGTGTTATCCGCATTATTGCCGATGATTGACGATAACTGCTCCATACTGGCCGCGGTTTCAGCCAGAGAGGCTGCCTGCTCTTCCGTTCGTGCCGACAGATCACCATTTCCGCGAGCAATTTCTTCAGATGACGTAGCAATAGTGACAGCGTTGCTTTTGATGTTTTCAACCGTAAGTGTAAGTCGCTGACTCATTTGCAGTAATGCCTTGAGCAGTCCGGCAGTTTCATTACGTCCTTTCACCGTAAATGTTGACGTAAGGTCACCACCTGCGACTTCAAGCGCAAGCTTTGAGGCTGCACTGATAGGCTTGGTAACGGAGCGAATGATAATCAGAGCGAAAATTACTGCTAACAAAACGATAAAAACAAGAACGGTCAGTAGAGCATATTGTGCATACCGGTGTTCCTTAATCTGCCCATTCAGCATTTCATTCAGTTCATTACCTCCGGCAATGGCGTAGTCGCTGAATTTGTTAATAGCGTGCGTAAAGAGCGCTGCATAGTCCTTCGGGTTCTGATTCGTCATGCTCCGGTTAATGAAAATCGCTTCAGCGGTTTTGAGAGCACTGTTTGCCTCCTCAACGGCTGCATCTGCATTTGCGCTAAATTTTTGCTTAAGTGTGTTATCAGATAAAAACAGTTTTTCAGAATCCTGAGCAAATAAATTCAGGTTATACGAACCATTACTGATTAAAGACTCCATACGGACAGAGTCTGCTTCACTTATGGTTTCATTTCGGGCAAGAAGTGACGTGCCGAATGCACGTATTTTCCCAAGGCTTTCGGTCAGCTCAGGCAATGATGAAAAATTACTCGTAATTAAACGGTACGTGTTGATATCTGAATCAAGTGAAAGGCCGTAAAAATCCAGCACATCACGGTTCGCGTTCAAAAGGTTGCGGATGAGGAGGGCATGCGCATCAAGGCTGGCTGTCAGAGTCAGTTGTGAAGAATCGATTCTCTGCTGTAGCTGGCTCCACTGTGTGCGCACATCATTGATTTTGCTGATTATGGCAGCGCTGCCTTCTGTCTTGGCCATATCTTTGGTAATAACATCAGTGATGTTTTCAATTTCATCTCTGACCTGAACGCGGGACGGTGTTGCGGGATTTTTGGTTGCAATGGCAAGGGCGGTTTCTGCACGATGGCGCTGTATCAAATTGAGCAGGGCTAAAATCTTATTTTCTACGGGTACACCTGTTACCTCTCGTTGCTTATCCTGAATGTATTTATTACCTTCGGACACAAAAAGCATGGTAGGAACTGAGAACAGAACAAGGGAAAACAGGCCCAGAATGGCAAATTTGGCGGTAAGACTTATATTGTTAAGAATCTTATTCATTTTTAATTCCTGGTGAATTAATTCGTTATAGTGACAATTACAAAAGATACATTTGTAACGCACCTTAATCATTATATCGGTAATTCACTCATTAACTTTATACCGCGAGGTTGAATTACTTCTTTATGCAATTAATTTTTAGCAACGTTAAACAAAGTACTTAAGCTAAATAATCATCATTTCATGGGATAAAGTTCTGAACACATCAGCATTAGCCTTTACTGGATTTTCGTTTGATTACCTTTACTAAGGCTTCTGAGTCGACTGAAAAAGATACCGGAGGCACACCAGATTATTCGCATATCGCGGCAAGGCCCTGTCGAAGAGAGCGTTCACCTCTGGGCCCACCTCGACACCATCACTGATGGTTGTGCCATCGATAGGCCCAGTTTTTTTCAGGCTTCGCCCGAGGTCAGGATATTTTGCTTGTGATATGGCTAACCGGCAGTAATGAATTGTCGAGAAGCATCTAGGGCTGAAAAGGTTATTGAGGGGAGCGTACCTTGACTGACAGCAATGCCGAAAAATTGTCCATAGCCTCTTATATGAGCACCGGTAGGAACGGCGGGCAGAATTACCTGACGTGGTTTAACGGGTTCACGCATAGCGATTCGGGCAAGTCGCAGAAGAAAACCAATTCCAGCGACCTGAAGTGATGTTGGCACATCCATCTTAACCATCATCCACCGAGGCGTAATTTTGAGTTCGCCTGCTTCATTTACATCAATCTCAAGCTCGATGGGGCATGCAAGTTGTATATATACAGCAATCCGCTTGATTGTTTGCATGAAGCTGCCGCTACACAGTGCTGCGACTAAAGCGGAGTTGAACGATTTAGCTGTTAAGGTTTCAATGACTCGCAAGGGAAACATAGCATCACCAGACTCAGTTTCCATCGCGCGCCATAAGCGGAAACAGTCCTCAGGAGAAAGCGCCAGCCTTTTACTAAAAAAATCTTCTGGAAGTGCCGCGCGACGCAAAATATTTTCAGGCCGAAGATTCAAATTTTTGACCAAAGTCTGCCAAGCATTACACACTGGGAAGAGGGTATTTAGAACCATAATCACTCCACGTATGAGTCTGGCATACAAGCACACAATTGCGCTAACAGGCTAGATGTAATGCCAAAGGCATTTTACTCTACCTTCTCCAAAAGGATTTTCTCATGAAAGCGAAGCGGTAGTATGTGATCAGGGCTAAATTAATCCGCTTTTTTACGTTACTCATGGTCTTTACTGGCGTTGCGGATGCACCTGTTGGCTGAGGAATTACTTTCTAACCGCAGAGCCTTCGCCATAGCGAGTAGCGGGCTAACCGCCTTAAGAAGGTGCGACAAGGGAATAAACATACGGAGTTGTTGATACAAGATGCAGATAGTCAGTTAAGCTCAACAGTTTCTTAATTCTTGGTAAGAAAAATGATATGCCCCTTCAGGTAACAGGTTGAGATTTTTTAGTTTCTTATATTCCTTAACAAGGCATAAATTTTTTTCAATTTTAACATCATTATTTATTAAGTGAGGTATCTTCTTCATCTATCTGAAATAATTTTTTATTTTCTAAATCCCAGCCAGCAACGAACCACATTTTTACTGTATGTGTTTTATCTCCTTCCATTACTACTCCAAAAAGTAAAGGTATGAATTGTATGTTAAAAGCATGCTTTTGCATTGCTCAACCATTACAGCGACATGAAAAGTGCGTTATACTCTGTCTTTATATAAGCAAATTTGTTTCAACGGTTTGCCGATAAAGGCCGGGTATATTACGCACTTTTATCTTCGAGTTTTATTTTCTCTCAATCAGAGATCATTGTCCCCTATTTCGTCTAACGGGGCCCACAGTCCTGCTGTCCTGGCAGTTACACTGTGTTCAGTTTCTTTAATATTCATTCGTATCTCAGCTAACAACGAGGAATCACTCAAACACGGAACGGTATAAAGACTAATAATTAAATTATCTACTGGCCTGTCTTTTCGGGTTTTATATATCATGCGAGCATAATAAGCTCTATATAAATCCTTCAAATCCAAACTGCTTTTAAGGCTGAGTTTTACCTCTTTTTTGAATAAGGTGGGCATGGCGTAGCCCATTGAGCCAGCTAGTGGCGCACCGTAATATGTTCTTCCATCTTCAAGGCTTATGACCAGTTCTCCTTCATTAAGAATTGTCAATTCAGTTATACATGTTGGCATGTTTATCTCCTTTTGAGAATTTAGCCGCTTAACGTTGAATCGGTCCCACCAAAATTGGGAGGGCCTCTTAAGCTGAATTTGATTGAATCATGTTTGCGAATGAAATAATAAAAAACTATAGCTAATAACAAAAATGAAAATCATCGTAAATTGCTGATTTTAATATAATTAAATGGCGTGTTGCAGGGATGTTAAATATTGCCATTTTTTGGTTGATAACAATATTATTATTAGATTCATAAAGTGGTTTTCTCTTTAGAACATGCACATTTCAGTGACATGGTATGTCTTGAAGAGTTTCATAAAAATTTTGTCTGGGGAGTCTTTTTGCCCTAGACACCACCATTTTCTTCAGTGGATAGGTTTTAGATTGACCTGAAATTGGCCGGAACAACACACTCGCAGATTTTTATGAATGGGGCACAACCTTGCTGTTTGAATCAGGGCAGGACATACATTTATGATTCAGAACTATTTCTGTGGCAGGGGGTAAGTTTTGGTTAAAGTTGCACCAAGCATTTTATTCCCGCACAAAAATCCCTTTCCAGCCAACAGCTTTACAAAACTCCTAACCGAGGCGGCTTGATCATTTACTAAGTTTAACTGTACTGTAATTATATACAGTACTTATTGGAGGGTATTGAAATGCCCCGTGACTACGAAATTATGATCGCCTTTAGGCAGGCAATGAAACGTGACGTTGAAGGTCGCTACACACTCAGCACGCTCGATTTCGTACGTGAGCTCGAACGACTTAACTGGCAGTACACGCTTCGTGCGGCTAACGAATGGATCGAAGCCCATACGACAACCTTTCGTGATATCTCTCCTGCAGAAGGTGAGGAAAGGGTATTTCAGGTTTTCAATCCAAACGGTGGCATCTGATGTTTGCCCTGGTTGACGTAAATTCGTTTTATGCGAGTTGCGAAACGATTTTCAGGCCAGACATCCGTGGAAAACCCGTCGTGGTACTGAGTAATAACGATGGCTGTGTCATTGCCCGCTCAGCGGAGGCAAAGGCGTTACAGATACCAATGGGGGCGCCTTATTTCAAGCTTAAGGATGAATTCAGACGGCAAAACGTTCATGTCTTCAGCTCCAATTATGCGCTGTATGCTGATATGAGTAACCGCGTAATGACGACGCTTGAAGATATGGCCCCGGCCGTAGAGATTTATTCGATTGATGAGGCCTTCATGTGCCTGGATGGTATAGAGAGGCTGACGTCACTTGAGGAGTTGGGTAGGAAGGTGCGCGCCAGAGTTAAAATGGAAACACACCTGACAGTCGGCGTGGGTATTGCGCAGACCAAAACGCTGGCCAAATTAGCTAACCATGCTGCTAAAAAATGGGCTAAAACTGGAGGCGTGCTTGACCTCTCTAATATCGAACGGCAGAAAAAATTGCTGGCGCTTGTGCCAGTTGAGGACGTTTGGGGCGTAGGTCGGCGCATCAGCAAAAAACTCAACGCCATAGGCATTACCACAGCCAGAGATCTCGCGGAGCAAAGCACCTACATCATCCGTAAGCATTTCAATGTTGTGCTTGAGCGGACCGTTAGAGAGCTGCGTGGGGAGTCTTGTCTGGAGCCGGAAGAGTTTGCCCCTACTAAACAGCAGATTGTATGCTCACGTTCTTTCGGCTCGAGAATTACTCAATATAGGGATATGCGGCAGGCTGTATGTTCATTTTCTGAACGCGCGGCCGAAAAGCTGAGAAAAGAAAAGCAGTATTGTAAACAGATAGCTGTTTTTGTCCGAACCAGTCCACATGCAGAGGGTGAGGTCTTTTACGGGAATCAGGCGACAGGCAAGCTGCTTGCCCCCTCAAATGATACGCGTGACATCATCCGTGTGGCAGTGGATGCGCTCGACCAAATTTGGATGGACGGACACCGCTATATGAAAGCAGGCGTTATGTTGGGCGATTTCTACAGCCAGGGGGTGGCTCAGCTCAATCTGTTTGATGAGTATAGGCCACAGGCCAACAGTGAGGCATTGATGCGTGTCATCGATGGCCTCAACCAAAGCGGTAAAGCAAGCTTGTTTTTTGCGGGACAGGGTATTGAAAAATCTTGGGCGATGAAACGCGACATGCTTTCGCCAGCCTACACGACCCGAATCACTGACCTGCCAATAGCGAAATAAGGTAAATGCCCCTAAGTTACTATGGTCATGGTTCTACCAAACCGTCATAAAAGACGGTTTGGTAGTTTTGATATCAGTGTATCGTGCCGGATGGGGGGAAAATGTGCGCATAAGCGTTTTTGAAATTGGCACATGACTCAAGATGTTCAGACAACACGTTTACTGTCTGAAGTGCATTGAGTATTGCCCTACGTTTTTGAGCATCTTTCTCCGTTCTCAGAAAAAAACGCAGACGTGATGCCAGAGATTCGTTACTGACCACTGCATTTTCATTGATCAACGATAAAAGGGCTTCACCAGTGACAACATTCGTCACTTTTTCGTTGTCTCCTAACATAGCATTCTCCTCATTACCTGGCTTTAAAAGCGTCCGACGGTTCGGACTATGCTGCCGCTTCGTGGCGGCAGCATATGTTGTATTTTATTGAGTATAGTCTCAGGTCCAGCAAAACATACAAAACAGACTTTTCCGGAAAATTTTGAGGGTTTAATCTTAAGGGTTAATACCTGAGAAAATCCAGGATAGGTCTTTGATGAATGTAAAAGATGGGCATGTCGTGCATGAGAATTTACTTACAATTTTAAAAGCTGCAAGAGTCATCAACTATTGTAATGTGTGGGTGCATAATTTATACCGCACATCACTTGATGGGAATA
>NZ_JAVAXT010000022.1:0-5382 GCF_041955125.1 Pantoea sp. BR_17
GGCCGAGCTCAGCCGCCTGTCAGGCCTCACACCGGGAGCCATAACACAGCAGTGTCGGGAGCTGATTTTCTCTGGACTGATTATCGAAGGAGAACCTGTTCATGATGGCAAGCGCGGACAACCCTCTCTACCGCTGCGTCTTAATCCATGGGGAGCCTGTTCAATTGGTGTTGCATTCAGCCCAGGTTTTATTGACATTGCCATCATTGATCTAAGCGGAAAACCACTCATACAAGTGTACGAAAAGCATCCTGAAAATCAGGAAATTTCACTTACGGTTAATCAGGTCGTACGTATGGTTGCCGATACGCTCAGAAAAAAACGATTAAAAAACTCAAGAATACTGGGTATCGGATACGCCGTTCCAGGTTTTCTTAAGAAAGACGGGCGCAAAAGACAGACGGTAGCATGGCTTGATACATGGAGGGAGGTTGACCTTCAGGCGGTTTTTTCCGCTGCGTTACCCTACCCAACCTGGGTGGAAAACATCGTAAATGCTTCTGTCATTGCCGAATATTACTCCGGTAATCACAGCAATATTTCTGACCTGGTCCTTATTGACCTCGGATACGGGATTGCAGCAGGCATTATTGCTGACAATAAACTGCTGAGCGGGGGATTTTCGAATGCAGGAGAACTTGGAATGAGTTTCCCGCTCGAGATGCCGAGGCCTTCTTATAAAGACTTACTTATCACTCTTGAGAAGGCCGGTCTGAATTCCGAGGAACTGGACGGCCTCTCTGACAGCGGGAATAAGGTTATTGAATGCTGGATAGCGCGGGTCAGTGAACAACTGGAACCCCTTATATTCAGCTGCATCCAGTGGCTTGATCCTGAAGTTATTACACTGGGCGGCGCCATGCCCAAACAAATCGTCGGCCGCCTGGTAAAGGAGCTCAGGCGGAGAGTAAGCGGACGATTAGAGCCGTTACGGCCATCAGCAAAGATTGAAGCTTCTGCTTTCAGTAAAGAGGGTGCGTCACGCGGTGCAGCAATGCTGCCGTTATATTACACACTCAATATTAAAAAATAGCAGTGCCGTATTAGTGTCGCTCTGGTGTGCAGAGGTACGCTGGCCGGTATATCAGTCACAGAGGATGGGATATGTCACGTGATGCTGTCAGTTACGCCCCCGATGTGGGAAGAAAGTTTTCACCCTCGGGGTGTCCCTTACCTTTTGCGGGTAATACATTCCTGGGCCACCTTGAACAGCAAGGGGAGGGATTTGATACTTTTGATAATATTCTGAATATATCGAGATTTCTGCCAGAAACTCTTTTTTTCAGAAAGCTGGCGCTTGTTCCCTCCAGCAGTTACCACGTTACGCTTTTTGGCGGTGTGAATGAATGGGATCGCCGCTCCGGCCCCTGGCCCGTCAGAATATCCAGGGAGTTGTCTCTGGAAAGCCTGAATAAGCAATTTTTAGAGAAGCTGATATCGCGTCAGCCATCTCTTTCAGCCCCCTGGGAGTTTACTGTTGACTCTGATGCCCCTTTACCGGGAGAGGCCGATAATTTATTCATACCGCTTAAACCGGCCGATGAGGCAACCGGTGACCGGCTACAAAAAATCAGGAATGAGTTGTCAGAAGTGACGGGCATACGACGCGACGATCATGATGACTATCAGTATCATATTACACTGGGCTATCTGACAGCCGTTCTTGATCAAGTGGAATTAATTGAATACAGAGAAAAAAACAGGGAATGGAGAGAAATGATAGCGAAGGCCGGTAATATTACTATTCAGGAATTTGAGTTCTGCACATTACGGGACATGTATTCATTCCGCAGAATTCAAGTTATCTAGAAATTCCTTTTTTAATCCCCGCAGAACATCCCTTAACTTTCCTGACTAAGGGAGCCCTGTTGAAAAGGAGTCTGCTGCGGCGAATGAGAATAAAGGTGCGTTATTAATCGTTAACGATTAAGAGCATTATAATTTTCTTTTAAGGAGAAAGCATGAAGTTGTTTTTTTAATTATACCCCTATTACTATTATCAGGGTGTGTGGGATCTCCGCTCGGCAACCTGATTTTTAATAAACGTTATGAGACAAGTAGAGATGTCTCCGCATCATGGGTAGGAGCATCAGCAGATGAACTGGTAATGGTCTGGGGGCCACCACAAAACAGCAAGGCGCTAAGTAACGGAAGCAGCATACTGGCTTACAGTTATAACTGGGTTGTAAATGGTTACGATTCAAGCATGTGGAATTATATTCCTGAATATTCACACTGTGAACGGCGGTTTCTGGTCGAGCAGGGAATAGTAACAAAATGGTATTCGTCAGGTGGCTGTCCAAAAAAACCAAACGGGGCAAAATTGATTGACGGAAGTATACCAGTACCTGAACCAACGCTTTAGCCAGTCCTGCTCTTATCTGTTTTTTTTGGGAATTGACGTAACTCTGCACTTGTAAGGAGAATACCAATTAAAAACGCTTCCATATTCATGGCAAGCAGAAATGTACATTTTTTGCTAAAAAACCAATCACGAAAAAACGAATTTAATTCAGATATACCTTTGAGGTTAATATTATGAAGTCTGCTGTCATTGTATTTTCAATTATGCTGTTGATGTCAGGATGTAGTTCTTTCAGTGGTGAGGATAAGTTTTCACGAAGTTATGTTGTTTCTCATATCATAAGTAATAAAACAACGGAGTCCGAAGTTAAGGCTCTCTATGGCACACCCGACGATCAGACATCAAGATCAGACGGTAGTTATGTGTGGCGTTTTCACAGGGATGGTAAAATGGATTTCCTTTCAAAAGCTGCTTCTTTAATTCCCGGAACCTCTGCGCTAAGTGGTGCTGTGACAAGTGCGACAATTGCTCAGAATACTAAAGAGGATATGAATTCTGTTTCTGATAAAGTGACAGGAAATTCAGAACATCGTAGCGAAACATTGACAATTTATTTTACAAGTAACAAGGTTGTTTCCGACTGGATTATGTAACTTATTCTGCCTGCTCAACATGCGTGCAGGCAGAATTTTCAATTTTTTTTCCTAATGCATTATAACTAACAAAAATCAGATAATTAAATGATAAATTCTAAAATTATTTTCTTATCTTTTCTGTTTCCCTCAGGCTTATATCGGGATTTCATTTTAATACAATCGAAAGACAAAGATTCAATTATAAATATTTTAATTTAAATATTACTAAATCGCGCATAAGAACATTAAAGTGCGCCACTGGGATTTATATAACTTCAACAAAGAAGTGTGAGGGGAAAATGAATCAGAAAATAATGGTTATATCAAATGGCTATCCTTTTTTTTTGGAGGGTGTTTCCTCAACAGTAGTTAGAGTGTTCCCTAACGCAGAAATAAGTTATGCGGGAAACATAAATGATATTACCAGACAACTGAAGTCTGGTATCAAGTTCGATATTGTAATATTCTGCCTCTGCCTTTCACATTTAATGGAAAATAATTTACCATCGACTTTAAATGAAGCATTAGTTGATGCAAAACTAATAGTATTAACAATGTGTGATGATGTGGAAAAAGTATCAAGCCTCTTCCCTTTTAATATTGATGGACTCATTTGTAGCAATGTTGAAACCTCAACTTTCATTGAATTACTGTGCTCAGTACTCAGAGGGGAAAAAGTAGTATATTATAAAAGCACCTCCCGAGAAATAAATTATAGAAGTGAATTTGACAATCTGACATTAAGGCAGAGAGATGTCTTACGCTTAATCTCGGCTGGGGAATCAAATAAAGAGATCGCAAAAAAACTAGGCATCTCCCCCTTCACTGTTCGCATTCATGTTTCAAAGTTATTAAAAACATTGAAATTAACGAGTCGTTCTTCTGCGGCAGTGTTTTATATTAATACAACAAACAATTTTAAAGAAAATCAACCATAGCCATTATTGCTCATTTCTTTTCCGAAAATTATCTTAAAAGCCATTAAAATCATAAAAAGATAATTTTTTGCAGTAAAACACCTGAAGGAAGTAATTTAGATGTGATACATTCCCTTTGAATTGGCCAAAGTGGATTTATTATAAACCTTGTGAAAGCCGTAAAAAAACGAGCACGGCCTTTAATTCATCAACCATACTTAAAACTTAATTATTAAAATATTCCTGCATCGCAAGGATACAGGAGTCACATATATTTAATAAGTTTTAATGGGTTGGCATTTAGGTGTTGTTACAGTAGGATCCTGCAATGGAAGACCGGGTATAATCTGTGCTTCACAGTCTAAAATTCGCCCTTTAGTTGTGGTAGCACGGTAAGAAATCATTTGAGAACCTAATAAATCAGGTTTGGATGTAGAAACATTTGTGACAGTAATTTCTTCTGAAGATCCTAAACCAAGCATCTTCGCTGTATCTGCTTGCAAAATAGGGATTGCCAGGTTTGGCGACATTGTAGAACAACCACTTAGCATAATAATACCAATGCCGATAAAACTGAATTTTTTCATAACTTCACCTTGAAAATATGATTGACGCATTGTTTAAAGAGTGACTGTAGATCTGAATTTCTTGACGGAAAACTTACTAAGCCACAGGCTTAACTTTTATATTAACTATCATAATATTAACTATGAGCACAAAAAGTTCAATAGTACAAATGAGCTATTATGTAATAACTCATTTGTACTAGATGCTATAGGCAGCCACACGACAAGCCCAGTTGCACTATCATTTTCATTTCAATTGCTAATAACTAGCAGTAAGGCATCTGAGATTTCCGTCAGGGAATGATATTGTTTTCAGCTTTAACAGTTAGCTGTTCTATTTTTGCATTCTAAATAAATTTCACTGTATTTTATTGATATCGGTTGCATTGCCAAAACTGTGACAATGGCTTCTGCCGCTATCAATATTAAGATTATTACAATAATTTTTTTATCAGTCTTTCTCATTAATGACTTACCGGCTAATAAGTTTCTTCACCCCTAACTTCGGAGTATTTTTCAGGATATGGCGCGTTAATTGCTTTTCATTATCCATCATTTCCAAAATTGATGGTTTAAAAATAATACAAGCATTTTATTTTTTCAAGGCAGAAATCTACTCTTACTTAATCAAAAAGATAGTACTCAAGTTGTATTTACAAGTAGTTCATTTGTGTTATTGAACTTCTAAATGCTCATGAACTATATTCATTGAGCTGTATTTTTGTAATTAAATATCGACTACTGTTACTTTAAATTAGGTAAGAGGCATATCATGAAGAAAACAAAACTCATTACTGTACTTCTGGCCCTCGGTGTAGCATCATCGACCGCAATGGCTTCAACACAATCACATAATGTGCTGCAAAGTGTCCCAACATCTGCGGTAGCTGCTACATCCTATTCTCTTTCTCACGACCTTAACACCGTTTCTGGCGACGTTAAGCTCAGTGAGCTTAAGT
>NZ_JAVAXT010000023.1:0-5274 GCF_041955125.1 Pantoea sp. BR_17
TCATATCCGCACTGTTCATTACCCGGAGTATCACGCGGCCACTTACGGAGGCTGTTCAGGCTGCACGCCGCGTAGCCCTGGGTGACCTGAGTGGAGCTGTGCATGCTGGTCATAAAGATGAAACAGGGGTACTGCTGTCAGCCATTCGTGACATGCAGGATTCGCTGATTAACACCGTCAGCCAGGTAAGAAGCAATGCAGAGAGTGTTGCATCGGCCAGCAACCAGATTGCGCAGGGGAACGCTGACCTCTCACAACGGACCGAAGAGCAGGCCAGTGCGCTGGAGCAGACAGCGGCAACCATGACGCAACTGGGTATGACCGTCAGGAACAATGCGGAAAACGCACGGCAGGCCGGTCAGCTGGCAGTGGGCGTACGCGATGTGGCCAATAAAGGCAGCGATGCCACCGGCGCCATTACCGGGACCATGAAGACCATCAGCGAAAGCTCCGGCCGTATTGCCGAGATTACCGCCGTGATTGACGGAATCGCATTCCAGACGAATATCCTTGCGCTCAACGCCGCGGTTGAGGCTGCGCGGGCAGGTGAACACGGCCGGGGATTTGCCGTGGTGGCCAGTGAGGTCAGGTCTCTGGCGCAGCGCAGTGCAACAGCTGCCGGTGAAATACGTCAGCTTATTGAGGCAAATGCGCACAGCGTCGAAGAAGGTAACAAACTGGTGTTACATGCTTCTGAAACAATGTCAGGCATCCTCTCTGCGGTCGGAAAGCTGACTGACACCGTGGAGGAAATCACCTCCTCAAGCGCCGAACAGGCCCGCGGTATTGAACAGGTAGGCATTGCGGTAACGGAGATGGACAGCACCACGCAACAGAACGCCTCGCTGGTCGAGGAATCTGCCTCAGCGGCTGCAAGCCTTAAAGATCAGGCCGGACGGCTTCTCCAGGCCGTATCCGTATTCAGTCTGGGTAATCAGGTCATTACGCCTTCTGTGAATGCGGCCTCTGAATCCGTAAGGCAGAAATTCAGTACGCCGGGAACAGGCACCGGCGTAACGAACAGGGACGAAGGCTGGACGCATTTCTGATCGGAGTGCCGCGCTGCTGACTGGCGCGGTACGACGTGAAAATCCTGCAGTAAGTCTGGTCAGCGTTGGTTTATGAAACAAGTTTCTGGTCTTCATCAGACAGTGTCCGCTTTGAGCGAGGAGCGAAAGTTCGCTGATGAAGCTTATGGCGACTCTTACGCAGGATGAAAACTGTTAAGCATGTCATGTGATTAAGGCATCGGATTCTTATTCTTTCCGAGCTCTGAAGCCACCCAGCCCACTACTGAATCTATAAAAACCCGCACCTGAGGCATGAGAAAGTGACGATCCGGGTATACCAATGCAATCTGCATTTCACTACCTAAGATATCTCTCATTACCGGGACAAGATCGCCCTGTCGCAGGTGTTCACGAATTAAATCTTCAGGCAAAAGTGCAATGCCAAGACTGTTTATGGCAGCCTCACAGAGCAGGGTAATATCGTCAGAGGAAAAAGTGGCCTCCACCTTTATCCGGTTTCCGGAAATTAACGGCCAGTACATATCAGGCATCTCTCCACGTGCGAATCCTACCAGGCATTGATGGTCTTTGAGATCATCTGCGGTAACAGGAACGCCCATCTTAGACAGATAGTCCGGCGAGGCAACAGCAATAACCGGATCACGAAAGAGCGTACGGGCAATCAATCCCGGCTCTATTTGACTACTGGCTCTCAGTGCAACGTCATAACCTCCCTGTCGAAAATCGATATGGTGACTGGCGGTATGAATATGGACGCGCAGCATGGGATGCTGGGTGATAAATTCACATAACATCGCTCGAAAGCTTTTTTTCATGCCGGGAGGAAGCGATACGCGTAAGTCGCCGCGTAAATAGCCTCCTGCTCTCGACACGCTCTGCTCTGCCTGCCTTATCGCTTCTAGCGCGATGATGGCTTCTTTATAAAAGATACTGCCCAGATCCGTTAGTACCAGACTCCGGGTTGTCCGCAGAAGCAGACGTGTGTTCAGCTTTTTTTCAAGCTGAGCAATTCGCCGACTCAGGGTTGCACGGGGAATGCCCAACTCGGCCGCGGCACGGGAAAGCGATTTTGCATCGGCAGTTTTCGTAAATGCAATGAGCTCAGAGGTTTCTGCAGCAAGCGCCATATGGATCATTTTCGGTCAGGTGATGACAGTTTAATGAGTATTGCCACGAATTACGCTCAGCGGCAAGCTTTCCCAGACGACATTTAGGCAAATCAGGTTGCCTGGTCACTTATCCAGAGGGTGTGAAATGGCAGAAGAAAAGAAACTCATCGCTGTGTTTGGAGCAACCGGTCATCAGGGAAAAGGCGTTGTGCAGGCGTTAAAAAGAGCCAATCATTTCAGGGTCCGGGCTTTGTCCCGCCACCCGCAGACCTATACAGGAGAGTCTGATGAAGTCCTGTATGCGGATCTTGAAAAGCCTGAAACGCTCGTCAACGCGTTGAAGGATGTACACGGTGTCTTTCTGGTGACCGATTACTGGCAACAGGGCGCAGATGAGAAGAAACAGGCAACATCGGTAATTGAAGCCGCAAAACTGGCTGGCGTAAAACATTTTATCTGGTCCACTCTTCCGGACGTTGAATCTGTCACTCAGGGTGAATTCAGGCTCCCGCAGTTTACCAATAAAGCCAGAATAGACAGTCTCGTAAAAGGGGCCGGCTTCACTTATTACACATTCGTAGTGCCGCCAGCTTATTATCAGAACTTCGCAGGACCTTTCGGCCCGCAAAAGCAACAGGACGGGAGTTATGGATGGGTTTTGCCGATTGATCCCGAGGTTCGCTGCATTCATATGGGTGATATAAATGAGCTTGGCAAAATTGTGGCCGGCGCGTTTGCTAATCCTGACAGCACTGGAAAGGGGGCTTATCTGCCGCTTGTCGGTGATTTCCTGAGCTTCAGTGACATTGTTACTACCCTGAACCAGCTCGGACACCAAATCACTTTTCAAAAGGTTCCACGTGACGTTTATGCCGGCTTTTTCCCAGGCGCCGAAGCACTGGGTGATACGCTGGCCTATTACGAAAAATATACCTACCTTGGTCCGGGCTCGCACGAAGCAGCGATTGCAATGGCAAACAAAATCGCTGAATTTCAGCCAGCCACTTTTAAATCATGGGCCAGAGACAATTTTGCACTGAACAGGTAATAGATTCTCTGAGGTAGTCGCAATTTTCCACGGTCATAATTAATCATTTTGCGGCGGTCCTGATTTGCCGCATATGGCCGCGCTAGTAGATTAATGCGGAAATTAACCTTGATATCCTCTTCTGGCAGAAAGAGGACTCAATCGCTGGTCAAGGCAGTAAGCAGAGCAAAATCAACACGAAGGTTGTGACCCTCTTTTACAGAAGTGGATAACACAGTAGCTGGCGGGGCAGGTGAGAGGTTTCTACGTCCGTTCTAGAGAGGAACGAACGCAGGAAATTGAATAACTGAGTAAATTTTTTACAGCCGCATGCTAATGATATGTTGCTCAGTTCAGGTTTTTTACTTAAACGCCGATACTCCCCCTGTCATTTACTGACGAACCAAACCCGTGTCCATTTAAATTAAGGGAAAATTTTATGGCCGTTATCAACACAAACATATTATCTCTGGTTACACAGAACAACCTGGCTAAAGCACAGAGTTCACTGGGTACAGCAATTGAACGCCTGTCTTCAGGGCTGCGCATCAACAGTGCAAAAGATGATGCTGCCGGGCTGGCAATTGCTAACCGCTTTACTTCCAGAATTAACGGACTGACAATGGCTGCACGTAACGCCAATAACGGTATTTCACTGTCTCAGACCGCAGAAGGTGCACTGACCGAAGTCAACAGTAATCTTCAGCGCGTGCGCGACCTGACCGTTCAGGCCCAAAACAGTTCTAATTCAGCCTCCGACATCGACTCAATCCAGGCTGAAGTTAATCTGCGCATGCAAGAAATCGACCGGGTTACGAAACAGACTGATTTTAACGGCATTAAAGTCTTGAATACCGGTACCGGCACCACGACTTACAGTTTCCAGGTTGGTGCCTATGACGGCGATACCGTCGGTATTACGATGAGTGCCAGCGACGGATTTAACCTTGCTGGCTCTTCGCAGTCTGGTAATACACAGAATACCGCTTCTACTTCTGCGCAGATTGTCAACGGAAATGCACGCAGCGCATCAGCCATTGGTTTCGACGTGCTCAAAGGTACGGTAAGCGGCGGGTCTGGTGGCTCAGCATCCGGAGTCACACCGCTGGCCGACATTGATAAAGCGATCAAAATCGTCGATAGCCAGCGCAGCCTGCTGGGTGCGTCTCAGAACCGTTTTGAGTCTATAATCAATGGCATCAACAATACCGTGACGAATCTGACTGCAGCACGCAGCCGTATTCAGGATGCAGATTACGCATCAGAAGTATCGAACATGTCCCGTGCTCAAATCATACAGCAGGCCGCTGCTTCTGTACTTGTGCAGGCTAACCAGATACCCCAGACGATGCTCTCTCTGTTGCGTTAATAAGACAGATAGCCGAGCGTTAAATGCGCAAACCGGTAAGAGCCATCTTACCGGTTTCAGTAAAAAAACCGACATTACTAACTGATGGTTTTATCAAATACTAGGGGCAGGTCACATGTCATAAGGTTCTGAGTAAACCTAACGATTTAAAACTCCCGTCATGGCCTTTATTCTGAGAAATTAATCTCAGAAAAAACGCTCATTATAGAAAACACGCCACATGAACAAGCTCGCGCTGCACGAAGTCAGAAAAACTGAGTAGGGTGACCAACTCTAAGAACACTCGCATGTAAATTCAGAAATGTGACATATCAACGTTTAATCTTAGGGTCACCTAAACCGCTTTTTTAATCGTAGCTGATCTTCTAAGGCTGACTAGAGTATGCTCCTTGCAGGAAGCGGACCACCATAGCAGTAGGAAACATCACTGTTAATGTCCGGCATTTTCATGTGAAGGCTCTGTATGAAATTTCTCATCGACGATTTAAATGGGTTGTAAATGACTGTAATTAAGGTATTAGGAGTAAAACATCGGAACTGCATGTCTGGCAGATTAGTGACAGTCCTGAACTGGTTAGCAAACAGTCTGACCTGATAAAAAAGGATAATAAATGCCATCTTGCGGATTTCTCATCTCTCACTAGCAGGAGTAGCATTCCCGAAAATGTGAAAGGAGATAGTGAAATTAAATATACCATCTCCTTGGTAATGATAAGTGTGAAATTTTTTCTAAATTAA
>NZ_JAVAXT010000024.1:0-2962 GCF_041955125.1 Pantoea sp. BR_17
CATAGCGGCATGAGGCGAACCGGGGGAACTGAAACATCTAAGTACCCCGAGGAAAAGAAATCAACCGAGATTCCCCCAGTAGCGGCGAGCGAACGGGGAGGAGCCCAGAACCTGCATCAGCTTGTGCATCAGTGGAAGCGTCTGGAAAGTCGCAGGGTACAGGGTGATACTCCCGTACACAAAGGTGCACAGGCTGTGAGTTCGATGAGTAAGGCGGGACACGTGGTATCCTGTCTGAATATGGGGGGACCATCCTCCAAGGCTAAATACTCCTGACTGACCGATAGTGAACCAGTACCGTGAGGGAAAGGCGAAAAGAACCCCGGCGAGGGGAGTGAAACAGAACCTGAAACCGTGTACGTACAAGCAGTGGGAGCACCTTCGTGGTGTGACTGCGTACCTTTTGTATAATGGGTCAGCGACTTATATTCTGTAGCAAGGTTAACCGTATAGGGGAGCCGCAGGGAAACCGAGTCTTAACTGGGCGTTAAGTTGCAGGGTATAGACCCGAAACCCGGTGATCTAGCCATGGGCAGGTTGAAGGTTGGGTAACACTAACTGGAGGACCGAACCGACTAATGTTGAAAAATTAGCGGATGACCTGTGGCTGGGGGTGAAAGGCCAATCAAACCGGGAGATAGCTGGTTCTCCCCGAAAGCTATTTAGGTAGCGCCTCGTGAACTCATCTCCGGGGGTAGAGCACTGTTTCGGCTAGGGGGCCATCCCGGCTTACCAACCCGATGCAAACTGCGAATACCGGAGAATGTTATCACGGGAGACACACGGCGGGTGCTAACGTCCGTCGTGAAGAGGGAAACAACCCAGACCGCCAGCTAAGGTCCCAAAGTCATGGTTAAGTGGGAAACGATGTGGGAAGGCACAGACAGCCAGGATGTTGGCTTAGAAGCAGCCATCATTTAAAGAAAGCGTAATAGCTCACTGGTCGAGTCGGCCTGCGCGGAAGATGTAACGGGGCTAAACCATGCACCGAAGCTGCGGCAGCGACACTATGTGTTGTTGGGTAGGGGAGCGTTCTGTAAGCCGTTGAAGGTGTGCTGTGAGGCATGCTGGAGGTATCAGAAGTGCGAATGCTGACATAAGTAACGATAAACAAGGTGAAAAACCTTGTCGCCGGAAGACCAAGGGTTCCTGTTCAACGTTAATCGGAGCAGGGTGAGTCGACCCCTAAGGCGAGGCCGAAAGGCGTAGTCGATGGGAAACAGGTTAATATTCCTGTACTTGGTGTTACTGCGAAGGGGGGACGGAGAAGGCTATATCGGCCGGGCGACGGTTGTCCCGGTTTAAGCGTGTAGGTGTGTGCGCCAGGCAAATCCGGTGCACTTTACACTGAGGCGTGACGACGAGGCACTACGGTGCTGAAGTGATAAATGCCCTGCTTCCAGGAAAAGCCTCTAAGCATCAGGTAACACGAAATCGTACCCCAAACCGACACAGGTGGTCAGGTAGAGAATACCCAGGCGCTTGAGAGAACTCGGGTGAAGGAACTAGGCAAAATGGTGCCGTAACTTCGGGAGAAGGCACGCTGGCGCGTAGGTGAAGGGACTTGCTCCCGGAGCCGAGGCCAGTCGAAGATACCAGCTGGCTGCAACTGTTTATTAAAAACACAGCACTGTGCAAACACGAAAGTGGACGTATACGGTGTGACGCCTGCCCGGTGCCGGAAGGTTAATTGATGGGGTTATCCGTAAGGAGAAGCTCTTGATCGAAGCCCCGGTAAACGGCGGCCGTAACTATAACGGTCCTAAGGTAGCGAAATTCCTTGTCGGGTAAGTTCCGACCTGCACGAATGGCGTAATGATGGCCAGGCTGTCTCCACCCGAGACTCAGTGAAATTGAAATCGCTGTGAAGATGCAGTGTACCCGCGGCAAGACGGAAAGACCCCGTGAACCTTTACTACAGCTTGACACTGAACACTGAGCCTTGATGTGTAGGATAGGTGGGAGGCTTTGAAGCGTGGACGCCAGTCTGCGTGGAGCCGTCCTTGAAATACCACCCTTTAATGTTTGGTGTTCTAACGTGGGCCCGTGATCCGGGCTGCGGACAGTGTCTGGTGGGTAGTTTGACTGGGGCGGTCTCCTCCCAAAGCGTAACGGAGGAGCACGAAGGTTGGCTAATCCTGGTCGGACATCAGGAGGTTAGTGCAATGGCATAAGCCAGCTTGACTGCGAGAGTGACGGCTCGAGCAGGTGCGAAAGCAGGTCATAGTGATCCGGTGGTTCTGAATGGAAGGGCCATCGCTCAACGGATAAAAGGTACTCCGGGGATAACAGGCTGATACCGCCCAAGAGTTCATATCGACGGCGGTGTTTGGCACCTCGATGTCGGCTCATCACATCCTGGGGCTGAAGTAGGTCCCAAGGGTACGGCTGTTCGCCGTTTAAAGTGGTACGCGAGCTGGGTTTAGAACGTCGTGAGACAGTTCGGTCCCTATCTGCCGTGGGCGCTGGAGAATTGAGGGGGGTTGCTCCTAGTACGAGAGGACCGGAGTGAACGCACCGCTGGTGTCCGGGTTGTCACGCCAGTGGCACTGCCCGGTAGCTAAGTGCGGAAAAGATAAGTGCTGAAAGCATCTAAGCACGAAACTTGCCCCGAGATGAGTTCTCCCTGAGGCTCCGAGCCTCCTGAAGGGACGTTGAAGACGACGACGTTGATAGGCCGGGTGTGTAAGCGCAGCGATGCGTTGAGCTTACCGGTACTAATGACCCGTGAGGCTTAACCTTACAACGCCAGAGGCGTTTTGGTTGAGAGACAGAAGAATTTTCAGCCTTGTTTACCGGATAACGCCGTGCGGCCCGAGAGGGCGGTGCGGCAGACAGAATCTGCCTGGCGGCTGTAGCGCGGTGGTCCCACCTGACCCCATGCCGAACTCAGAAGTGAAACGCCGTAGCGCCGATGGTAGTGTGGGGTCTCCCCATGCGAGAGTAGGGAACTGCCAGGCAT
>NZ_JAVAXT010000026.1:0-1153 GCF_041955125.1 Pantoea sp. BR_17
CGCGCCCTTTGCCGGGGACAACATTCTGGACAACGCGGAGAAGGCCACGGATCAGACCGTCTCGGGCATCACCGCCAACGTGGAGCCGGGCCAGACCGTGACCGTGACGCTGGGCGGGCAGACCTACACCGCCACGGTGGGCCAGGACGGCAGCTGGAGCGTGACGGTGCCGGCGGCGGCGCTGCAGGCGCTGGCGGCGGGCACGGTGACCATCGAGGCGACGGTGAGCAACGCGGCGGGCACCGCGACCACCCAGACCCAGGCCATCACCGTGGAAGCGCCGGTGACCTCGCCGGGCGATCCGACGGTGACCCTCGCGCCCTTTGCCGGGGACAACATTCTGGACAACGCGGAGAAGGCCACGGATCAGACCGTTTCGGGCATCACCGCCAACGTGGAGCCGGGCCAGACCGTGACCGTGACCCTGGGCGGACAGACCTACACCGCCACGGTGGGCCAGGACGGCAGCTGGAGCGTGACGGTGCCGGCGGCGGCGCTGCAGGCGCTGGCGGCGGGCACGGCGACCATCGCGGTCACGGTGAGCAACGCGGCAGGCACCGCAGCCACGACTACCGAAACCATCACCGTGGAGGCGCCGGTGACCTCGCCGGGCGATCCGACGGTGACCCTCGCGCCCTTTGCCGGGGACAACATTCTGGACAACGCGGAGAAGGCCACGGATCAGACCGTTTCGGGCATCACCGCCAACGTCGAGCCGGGCCAGACCGTGACCGTGACGCTGGGCGGACAGACCTACACCGCCACGGTGGGCCAGGACGGCAGCTGGAGCGTGACGGTGCCGGCGGCGGCGCTGCAGGCGCTGGCGGCAGGCACAACGACCATTGAGGCGACGGTGAGCAACGCGGCGGGCACCGCAGCCACCCAGACCCAGGCCATCACCGTGGAAGCGCCGGTGACCTCGCCGGGCGATCCGACGGTGACCCTCGCGCCGTTTGCCGGGGACAACATTCTGGACAACGCGGAGAAGGCCACGGATCAGACCGTCTCGGGCATCACCGCCAACGTCGAGCCGGGCCAGACCGTGACCGTGACCCTGGGCGGACAGACCTACACCGCCACGGTGGGCCAGGACGGCAGCTGGAGCGTGACGGTGCCGGCGGCGGCGCTGCAGGCGCTGGCGGCGGGCACGGCA
>NZ_JAVAXT010000027.1:0-1048 GCF_041955125.1 Pantoea sp. BR_17
GCAGCCAGCAGTAACTCATTGATTACACCATGAAAGGAAATAATATTTATAAACAAAAAGGCTGCAACAAGACCCGGAATAAACATGGGTATACGCAACGTAGCTATAATACCCTCTTTCATTGGCAGAGGTTTTCTTAGCCATAAAGCCAGCGGGTATGAAAGCAGTACTGCCCCCAATGCGCCGATTAGAGAAACCTTCACTGAATAGATAAACGAGCTGATTAATACAGGGTTGCAAATCATCTCAGACCAGTATTTCAGGGTAAAATGACTTTCACCCATAAGGTTAAAATAGCCAATACTCTGCGCGACCAAAACATAAAACGTTGAGCCCATGAGTAAAAGAATGGTACCAAGTCCACTGGTCATAAGTAACCAGGCCAGTAATGTCTGACGCATATCATTTTTCATGTCACCGGCTCCAAAAATACAATGGCATTTTCAGGCAAGTAGAAACATGCATGGGTGCCGGTTTCAATGGAAGGTTTTTTTAAGAGTTGAAGCCTTACGCTGGTTCCGTCACTTGTACGCCCCGAAGCCTCGGTATGACTCCCCATAAAAGCCAGACTCTCAACGGTAATGGTAAAATAATTAGCGCCTGTTTTGTGTTCCGGCATGTAAATGACATCTTCTGGCCGCCAGCATATCCAGCAATGGTTGTTTTCAGGCTTTCTGGAAGAACTGACATAGAAATTACCCACAGAAGTAGACACCCGGTAAAAGCCCGGTTGTTCAGCCTCGGTCACGGTGGCCTTAATGATATTGGCCGCACCAACAAAATCTGCGATAAAGCGGTTTGCCGGCTGATAGTATATCTCTTCTGGCGTGCCTGCCTGCGCGATTTCCCCTGCATTCAGCACCACAATTTTGTCCGACATGGACAGCGCTTCACTCTGGTCATGCGTCACATAAACGGAAGTGAGATTGTGATGTTTCTGGAGCTGTTTAATTTCATACCTCACACTTTCACGCAACCTCGCATCCAGATTTGAAAGCGGTTCATCAAAAAGCATGACATGAGGATTAGTTACCATGGCTCTTGCAAT
>NZ_JAVAXT010000028.1:0-917 GCF_041955125.1 Pantoea sp. BR_17
AAAATCCGTGCCATGCAGCTTGCTGAATCCATTTTGAAACTCAGGCAACCATGCTACAGGTGAAACAGTATGGGAATTAAGGACAACTGGCATCTGGTTTATCGTAAAACCCACAACATCAAGTTTACCGCTTTCTTTATTTTTTTCTGCAAGGAGTTTGTTTAGGTTTCCGTCAATAGTTGACTCGGGAATAACCACCCTGACGCCATACTCGTCTTCAAATCTTTTTACGAAGCTTCGCCACTGCGGTTTCAGAAACCATACATTAAAGTTCACAGTTCCTTCTTTTTTTGCCATCGCAGCTACATCGGCCCATTTCATTTCAGACAGATCCGTTGCTGCTGCAGCGGATAAAGAGAAAGAAGCCAGCATTAAAACAGCAGTTTTATACTGTAAAAATTTCATATAAACCTCTTGATGTTAATGTTTTCCTGTTGACTCAGCAGCATAATTACCCTTAAGTACTCTCTCGATAACGATCATAAGAAATACGTTAGGGATAATCAGGATCATGGAGACGACTGCGGCATCCGGTCTTACAAAGGTATAACCCAGGAAGGAATACAATATTGTTGGGACAGTGATGAAATCCGGTGAACCCAGTACGTAAGAAACAGAGAACTCCTCAAGGCTTCTGACGAAACAGAGTATCAACGCAGCCAGAAATGCAGCTTTCATAAAAGGAAAATAAGCATTCCTCAGCGTTGTCCACCGGTTTGAGCCCAGATCGCGACTTGCATCAATAATTTCCTGAGGTACGGCGCGGAAGCCGGCGGAAAGTATTCTTATGGCATAGGGCAGTGCGAGAACAGTGTGTCCTGTCACGATACTAAAAAAGGGATTGTCGAAGTTGAGTTGCAAAATCATGGCACTAAAAAATATGCCGATGAGCATGCCTGGCATGACAAGTGGGATCA
>NZ_JAVAXT010000003.1:0-387365 GCF_041955125.1 Pantoea sp. BR_17
CGGCCCCTAGTGGCAAAAGACACAGCCACACGTCCATCCCCCGCCGCGGCCTCCGCCCCACCCCCCGGGTCAGCCACTGGCCCCACCACCGGCAGGCACCGTTGCACCACCGCCGCCTGCATCCGGGCAGCAACCGCCACCACCGCCCGCCCGCACCTGGTGATCTCCTGAAATCGCCTCACCTTTCATTTAGCCTGCCTGAGTCGTTCATATATCAGGCAGGCTGAATGCGTTTATCTGTCGGTGATACAGGGGTAAAGGACTACTGAGGTTTTTGTGGATGTTGATCGATGCGCTTTACGTGTACCAGTTCTGCCAGGGTGATTGCCGGGCGAAGTAATAACTGAAGGCTCCCCACGACAAATAACCATGTTCCACCTGTCATCAGCGAGTCGAAGAAAAACAGGATGCTGCCCGTCAGGAACCATACTGCGATAAAGAGATCGTTGAGCGCGCCAAGAGCGCGGTAACGTCGAGCGATGATGATATGATCTGAACCCACAGTGATTTCTGCTTTGTTTCCCGGCACGGCTTGCCCTTCTCTGAATAATGAAATGACTGCAGACAAGATTAGTACACAGAGAAGAAAGGTAACCTGCTGGCCTCAGCCTGTCCGCCACAGTAACCTCGCCGCGCGGGAAAAAAGTCGTATCCGACCGTAAGAACATATCGTTTAACGCCTGCCAAAACATCTCCACGCCATTTTTATGTTGATTGTCAGGGAACACACTGCCATTGCTCAAACGACGGATAAGCGCTTAACGGCACCATTAAGTCTTAGGGACACCTGGTCTGAATCTGACTCTGCCGCTTCTGCCAGCACGATCAATCTTGCAAAACCGAATAGCGACATGTTGTAAAAGTCAGTCAACGGGATAAGAACAGAGCACGTTGCCCGCCTTTCGCACCGAAGGCTGTCGGCAATATGAAAGGTTTATTTTTTACGGCGGCTAAAGCCTGGCGCGGGATTGCCGATAGTTAGGAGGTAATTGTTAGAACCTTACATTAATAGCCAATTTTGCTATGCCCACATCCGAGTGGGCTTTTTTATGCCTGCAACATACACATCGTGCCTTTTACTGATCAAAAGTTATTCACTTGTATCTAAAAACCCCATTCACTGTATGCTTGCCGGGTCAGCGCATGCTGACAACTGGATTTTCCCTTGTAACGATTTCTGCCTGTGTAACGCAGGTTTTTTTAATGAACGGATTGAGCCGCTTAAAATCCGCAGCCTTCTCAATCTGCCCCTTTTCCTCGCGTTTATTTTGGCCCTGAATGTATTGGTCAAAGGTAATCCATTCCGTTTTGATTGAGAAACGGCAATGATGCGTGACAGGACCGCCCGTAGCCAAAGGCGAAAATACCAGATAATGCCGTCTGTCACCGTCATGTCTGTCAAAACGGGGATTGAGAGCATAGTCAAAACTGTTACTGGTTTTGATACTGTCACCCACATTCAGGACGAGCGTTTTCGGTAATCGATATCATGCTGCCTGTACCCGTAAAGCCTCTCTTTCTCAGTCTACCGGGCTTGTTTCCACTCATCGTGCAGACGTCATCTTGATGCCTTTGCTGGATTGCCAGACGTGGCATGTTATAAAAAACAGCGTCAGGTCAGCACAGAAGGAGACAAACGGCAAAGGGAGAAACGGGTTTAACAGGAGCCTGAGACCAGAATCAGAAATGACATAGCAGGAAGGGCTTATAAAAACAAAAAACCGCCCAAAGAGGCGGCTTAAACGACATTGCTACGACTTGATTTTATGGGTGTTTCAATATGGTGCCCGGGGCGGGACTTGAACCCGCACGACCTTACGATCGAGGGATTTTAAATCCCTTGTGTCTACCGATTTCACCACCCGGGCGAGGTATAACTGGAGGCGCGTCCCGGAGTCGAACCGAGGTACACGGATTTGCAATCCGCTGCATAGCCACTCTGCCAACGCGCCTAAAACCGATTTGCCGCCAGGATTGCCTGGCCAGCGAATTTGGAGCGGGAAACGAGACTCGAACTCGCGACCCCGACCTTGGCAAGGTCGTGCTCTACCAACTGAGCTATTCCCGCATCATCCTACCGTTCAGATAACTCGCTGCTGAAGGGTCAGACTTTACTACGCTTTATCGAACTTACTGATTTTTCTTAGCTTCTGCAGCTGTGCTGCCGTTCGATGCGATGCATTCTACTGAGATGACGCGGTGAGTCAATAAAATTATCCCCACATTGCGTCCGTTTGCTGCTTTTTGAATCGCATCGATCACGGTTCGAGCAAATCGCCTCTGGCAGCGCTTAAATACTGGAACATGGACCAGAACGTCAGCACCGCAGCAATGTACAGCGCGACCACGCCAACACCGACCACCATACTGTCCGGACGCCACAGCAGAGCAAAAAGCGAAAACATCTGCGCGGTGGTTTTCACTTTACCGATCCAGGAAACCGCAACGCTGCTCCGTTTACCTATCTCTGCCATCCACTCGCGCAGGGCTGAAATAATAATTTCACGGGCGATCATCGTGGCAGCGGGCAGCGTGATCCACCAGGCATGGAAATATTCCGCAACCAGTACCAAAGCAATGGCCACCATCACCTTATCCGCCACCGGATCGAGAAACGCACCAAAGCGGGTTGTCTGCTTCCAGCGGCGAGCCAGGAAGCCATCGAACCAGTCGGTCACGGCGGCAACAACGAAAATCAACGCGGTAACAAAGGGCGCCCAGTGGAAAGGCAGATAGAAAGCCAGCACAAAGAACGGAATAAGAACGACGCGAAACAGGGTAAGACAGGTCGGAATGTTAAATTGCATATGCTGGTAACTGTCTGGATTGGGTGGTGTTTAACGTATGTTCCTACATTGCCCCCCCTGTTTCAATGCTAGTGTTTCAACGAGTAGTAGATTTTTTCCGCCAGCGCATGCGATATACCGGGCACATTGGCGATCTCCTCGACCGACGCATTCATCAACGGTTGCAGGCCGCCCATGTACTTGAGCAACTGCTGTCGCCGTTTTGGTCCCACG
The DNA here is from genome assembly GCF_041955125.1 of Pantoea sp. BR_17. NCBI lineage: Bacteria > Pseudomonadati > Pseudomonadota > Gammaproteobacteria > Enterobacterales > Erwiniaceae > Pantoea > Pantoea sp. BR_17. The sequence continues at coordinate 3,021 of NZ_JAVAXT010000003.1, forward strand.
CCCTCGATACTTTCCAGTGCGCTGGTGTTTTTGACTTTGGCCCGTTTTTTACGGTGCCCTGAAATTGCATGATTGTGAGCGTCATCACGAATATGCTGAATGACATGAAGCGCTGGCGCATCGGGTGACAGAGAAACGCCCTCGCCTTCTGGCTCGAAAAATAAGGTTTCCAGACCGGCTTTACGATCAGTGCCCTTTGCAACGCCCAGCAAAATGGGGCGGGATTTATCCCAGGGCACGTCCAGCTCTGCAAACACCTGTTTTGCCTGTGCCAGCTGACCTTTGCCCCCATCTATCAGGATCACATCGGGAATTTTTTCTTCCTCAATCGCTTTGCCATAACGGCGGCGTAGCACCTGATTCATGGCCGCATAGTCATCGCCAGGTGTGATGCCGGTGATGTTATAACGACGGTAGTCAGCACGAAGCGGGCCGTTTTGATCAAACACGACGCAGGAAGCGATGGTTTGTTCACCCATGGTATGACTGATGTCAAAACACTCCATGCGGCCAATCTTCTCCAGTTTGAGAAATTCGGCCAACGCGGTGAGGCGCTGATGAATCGTGGAATGCTGCGAAAGACGCGTTTTTAATGCCGAACCGGCATTGGTCCGAGCCAGCTTGAGGTAACGCGCGCGATCGCCGCGGGGTTTACTTTGAATGTTTACCCGTCGACCGGCTAATTCTGTCAATGAGTCTGCTAGCAACTCACGTTCGGGCAAAGTGAAATCGAGTAAAATCTCGCTGGGCAAGGTGCGCATTTCGCTGCCCTGCAAATAGAACTGCCCGACGAAGGTCTGGACGACTTCAGCCAGGTCCGTATCCGCGGGCACTTTGGGAAAATAGCTTCGGCTTCCCAGTACTTTCCCCTGGCGGATAAACAGGACGTGCAAACACGCCATTCCGGCGTCATAGGCAACGCCAATCACATCCAGATCGTCGCCCTGATTAGAGACAAACTGCTTCTCGGTAATGCGTCTGACGGCCTGAATCTGATCGCGCAGCCGGGCCGCGTCTTCGAAGCGCAGCGACTGACTGGCCTCTTCCATGCGCGTCACCAGCAGATTCAGCACCTGATCGTCTTTGCCCGCTAAAAACAGTCTGACGTAATCTGTCTGCTGGGCGTATTCCTCCTCACTGACCAACCCTGTCACGCAAGGGCCAAGACAGCGGCCAATCTGGTACTGCAAACAGGGGCGCGTGCGGTTGCGGTAAACGCTGTTTTCACACTGCCGTATCGGAAAGACCTTTTGCAGCAACGCCAGCGTTTCTCTTACCGCATAACCATTAGGAAACGGACCGAAATACTCCCCTTTGGCGTGCTTAGCGCCCCGGTGCATTGCCAGACGCGGGTGTGTGTCGCCACTCAGAAAAATGTAGGGGTAGGATTTATCGTCACGCAACAGAACGTTATAGCGCGGTTGATAAAGCTTGATGTAATTATGCTCAAGCAACAACGCTTCGGTTTCAGTGTGGGTTACGGTGACATCAATGTGATGGATGTTACTTACCAGCGCTTCGGTTTTTCGGCTACCCACCTGGGTGCGAAAGTAGCTTGTCAGTCGCTTTTTCAGATCTTTCGCTTTGCCGACATAGATAACCGTTCCGGACAGATCGTACATCCGGTAAACACCTGGCTCGCTGGTGACCGTACTGAGAAAATTTTTTGGATTAAAGAGGTCACTCACTACTGATTAATGGCTCCGCATTGAACAGGCCATGTCTGATGGCCAGATGCGTTAACTCTACGTCGCCACTGATATTCAGCTTACTGAACATTCTGTAGCGGTAGCTGTTAACGGTTTTAGGACTGAGATTCAGCTGCTCGGAAATTTCCGTCACCTTTTGTCCTTTGGTGATCATCAGCATAATCTGCAATTCCCTTTCCGACAAACAGCTGAAGGGAGATTCGGCTTTTTGCGGCTCAATCTGGCTTAACGCCATTTGCTGAGCAATGTCCGAGGCAATGTAGCGTTGGCCGGCCTTAACCGAACGAATCGCGTTCACCACTTCCTGCGGCGCGGCACCTTTACTCAGATAACCTGCCGCACCGGCCTGCATCACTTTGGCAGGCAGCGGGTTTTCAGTGTGAATCGTCAGCATAATAATTTTGATATCCGGGTTGTAGCGCACAATTTTGCGCGTGGCTTCCAGCCCACCGATACCCGGCATATTCATGTCCATTAAGATGACGTCAACCTGATTAGCCCGACACCACTTAACTGCATCTTCGCCACAACACGCTTCGCCAGCGATCACCAGACCTTTGATATCTTCAAGAATACGGCGGATGCCGGCACGTACCAGCTCATGGTCATCGACAAGAAGGACAGTGATCAACGCGAAGCACTCCGCAGCTAATAAAGAGGTAGCATTTAACGATTGCAAGCGGCAATCATACCTGTTTTTGCATTAAAAGCACAGATACAAAGTGGCAGGTCAGATCGCGTCAGTGTTTTATCTTCATGCAACCTGGCTCTGTTCTTGTTTACGCCTGCACGAACAGACATGACAGCCTGCATAATGTAAAAAAAAATGTTTTATCAATCAGTTACAACAATCAGACGATATTGTATTTATGAGATTTTTACCGAACTGCGACGCTCTCCTCAGCTACTATTCACATCCGTGATTAATTAATATGACTGAACTGACATAGTTAAACAGCCTGCGTTGCCCACGCTAACAGCAAGTGGTCTTTCGTGTGATATACTCACCGATTGCTGCGCGTAAAGATTGTAGAGACGATGTTAATCACCAAGGAGAAATTCATGAGCGATGAAGATTTCGCTACCTCGCAGGAAACGCAAAAATTATCTGATGAAGTGGCTTGCCTTAAGATGATGATTACTTTGATCCTGAAAGGGATGGGCCAGGCTGATGCTGGAAAAGTAATCATTAATATGGAACGTTATGTGAAAACACTGGGCGAAAAGCCGCAGGCAGACGTGTTCAGTAACACCATTAAACAAATCAAAGCGGCTTATCGCCAGTAATGGCTTGTGCTGCCCCCGCCCGGGGGCAGCGCGCTAACCGTTCGAATGCCAGTTAACGGACACGCCGAGTGAAGGCAGCACCTCTTCCGGGCTGAAACGCCGCGTACCACGGTATTTCTCTGCCAGCGCAGGTTGACTGACGGGGATACGGATGGCAAAGAGATTATCCTCTGACAGAATTAAACCCGGCGTCAGAGGTTCATAGACGACCTGATGTTCTTCAAACATTTTTTCCAGCATCGGCGTAGCCGAACTGATAATGCATTCAATGCCGTTCAGCTCCGCCAGCTGTACCGCATGCCACAGAATATTGAGCGGTAGCTCAGGATCCACTTCCAGTCGTGCAGAGAAGCGGGACATTTCCCAGACCTTTTCATGATCGAACGGCAAAACAATGCCTTCCGTTTGCTCGGGTTCCGTCCAGGGCATCAGGCGGGCGCAGCCGCTAATGCCGCTTCGCACGCTCCAGGCGATTAACCAGGTCACATCAGAGCGGTCATACCGGTCATATTCTTGCCCTGGTGTACTCAGACGCGGTGGAATCGACCAGCCTTCACCCCGCGCAAACACGCTGTAACGGTAGCTGCCAAGTTCGGCAAGCAAAGAGGATGGCATATCCTTTAACTGCGTTTGAACTATTTTCATCATGCGCCTCTGACATCCCCATGTTTGCAATGATTTCTATGCGCCTGCCAAAAGCGCACCCGCGCAGGGTAGAGAAGTCCCTTTAGGTAAGGAACTACTAAAGTTGGCAGTTGCTTTTCTTTTAAATCACACCAATTGCTGCGGCATAGCAGGCAATCTGCGTTTTATTGGAAACATTAAAACGTTTTTTCATATTTTTTTGGTAAAAATTTACGGTGTGTTCAGAAATCGACAAAATAAGTGAAATTTCCTGAGAGGTTTTTCCCTCTGCGGTCCATTTCAAAATTTCCAGCTCACGCTGGCTGAAATCATTTCCCTGAACCATCAGCGCTTCATCATTGAGGCGTTCAAGTAAGCACAAGCTTTGCTCGGCGAGGAAGTGCAACTTTACCTCCAGCTCCACTTGCCGACAGTCAGTAATAAAGGGACGATGCGAACCTATAGATAATATACCAACGGCTCGATTTGACGCCATTGCAGAACAAGAAAATCCGCTCAGCAGCCCAAAATTACCCGCTTCTTGCCACATTTCCTTCGCCGAGCAAAAGAGTTCAGGTGTCCATTCCACCCCTTTTCCAGCACGCAGGCAGCGCTGCAACACGGGGTCAATGGCATAATAATTCCGTTCCTTATAACGTTTAATCCACGCTTCGGGGTAAGTATCATGCAAATAAACTCGCGGACGCGTAAAAGGAACGCGATGCTGGATAAAAAAAGCGAAAAAATCGAAGCCCAGTGACTGGATATAATCCTGTAAAAGCCCCTTTAATTGCGGAGCTGCCGTTAATACCTGAAAGTGCTGTTCGACATTTTCGCGCCAGGAAAAATAATCTTCACCTATCATATTGCCTCAAATTCAACAACTTGCCGGGTATTTCTGATTAACACGTTATGTAATTAATTTACTCTTTGTTGCGACGTCATAAAAAGCATTATTTTCATTCTGGCGACAACGACCTGCAGAGAAAAGGATAAAAATACAGGGTAAGCAAACGCTTCGGGATAACTCAGGCGAGTGCAACAGAGGAAATAATAAGATTTTTCTTATATTTTTTCAATCATTTAACATAGCCATGATCAACAAATCTCACTCGATAAGTTGCGCCCGGCAACCTATTATGCTGAAAAAAAACGCAGATCATATCTTGTAAAACACGATGTCTTTTTCAGGCAATCACCGCCGCATGTTTTCTGCAGTCAGGCAGGGAAAGCACCCCTTTTCTGGTACGCGTTTTACCCGGATCTTTTGGTCCTACAAAAGATGGCTTATTGCTCTGCGTCGTAGGGCAGACGGCCTTACAAGGCCTGTTGAACGGCCTGCATAACGGCACTGCCCGTCTTTACAGGCAAGACGCCTGGCGGATGGCGCAGACCTGTGACCGCTGTCATTTTGGCCTGGTGCGGGCTTGTACAGATAACTTATTTAATAAATAACGCATCTGAAAAGAGAAAAATAATTATTTAACGACACTGTCATCCTCCTTTATTTATGTACAGATAACTCAAATTTATCGCCCTGTTAAAACGGCATCATTCACCCAGTCAGGTAATAATAATGCAGTATATTCTCTCAATTTGGTCATTTAGCAGGCAATGAACGGTGATAACACCGGGTGAATGATTTAAATAACACTGACGCCATGAGAAAAAATAAGCAGATGTGACACCCTTTTTAAAACAGTAAAAAAGCAGAACAGAAGAAAATAATATTAAACCCACGACACAGTTTTACGGTGAAAGTAAAGGTTAATCTCACCTGCAATAACCCGCCCCCCGCATGCCCAGATGAAAATGTGTAGCATGCGCGCGATTATAATCAGGCCCAAGCGCATTACCAAAAAAGTTACAACCCGATCGCCATAATGCATGAAGTAATAGTGATTTCTGGCCAGGTTGTTGCCAGTTTTTTCCTGGCACCAACCGCTCGCCGTTAGCAAGCTGGTAGGCGGTAATATCCCAGGCATCCGCGCTGGCATGTTCACTCAGCCGTCCGGTGGCCTGATGGTAGATGTTGCGGCAGGCATAACTTCCGACATGTTCAATTCGGGTCAGATCACTGCCAGACAGAAGTAACATTTGCTCGCGGCTGTAAGCCACGTACATTGTAGCCGCAACGGCCATTGGGCAACTGGCGAGGAAACTGCTGCTGAGCGAGACGGGCCCAAAATTTTGCAGCCTGAGGGGGCCGGACAACGGACAGGCCCCTGTCACCGCCGGCCGTTGACTGAAACGTACAACGCCGGCCTGCTGTGCACGCTGCATCACGTCAAGACAGGCGGCGGGATCAGTTTGCAGTCTTTTGAGTTTTAATCGCGTCATCCAGCCCGGCGGATCCGTTACAGAGAGTGGCGTAAAGGGATTAAATTGCGCAGGAAGGTGCTGTTTTAACCATGGCAAACTCATCCACCCCACTCCGGTCATGATGATAAGCAGAACAAGTGTGCGCATAGAACCTCTGTAGCTGAAAGAAGCTGTACGGAGGTAGTGTAGAAGCACACGGCAGGATACGCTTAAAAGATGACACAGGGTGATGAAATATTACCTAATCTGACGTAAAAATCGCCAACGTTAAGTGAAAGCGCCGTTTTAATGCCAGCGTTGTCCGATATTGTTAAAAAACAATTACCGTTTTCATTAACACTTCCACTATCTTATGCCAAATTGCTCCCGGCAATCCGGTATTCTCAACAGCCACCAGAGCTGACACAACATCAAGACAGGAAAGACACTTTCATGGTTGATCAATCTACTCAAACGCAGGCGAGCTCACAGGGCGATGACACGCTGCGACGTAATCTTCATAACCGACACATCCAGCTCATCGCTATTGGCGGTGCGATTGGCACCGGTTTGTTCATGGGCTCGGGTAAAACAATTAGTCTGGCAGGGCCTTCGATCATTTTCGTTTACATGATCATCGGCTTCATGCTGTTTTTTGTCATGCGGGCAATGGGCGAATTACTGCTGTCGAATCTTGAGTATAAATCCTTTAGCGACTTTGCGGCTGACTTACTGGGTCCCTGGGCCGGCTACTTCACCGGCTGGACATACTGGTTCTGTTGGGTTGTTACCGGCATTGCCGACGTGGTGGCTATAAGCGCCTACTTCCAGCTCTGGTTTCCCGGCTTTTCGATCTGGATGAGCGCACTGCTATGTGTTTTTGTTTTCCTGGCCTTAAACATTGCCACGGTGAAATTATTTGGCGAGATGGAGTTCTGGTTTGCCATCATCAAGATCGTGGCGATTGTCGCGCTGATCATTACCGGCATTGTGTTGGTGTCCATTCATTACCCGTCGCCGGGTGGTGGCACCGCTGCACTGAGTAATATCTGGGATCACGGGGGGCTTTTCCCGAAAGGACTGAGCGGATTTTTTGCCGGATTCCAGATCGCCGTCTTTGCGTTTGTCGGTATCGAGCTGGTGGGAACAGCGGCGGCCGAAACGCATGACCCGCACAGGGTTTTACCGCGGGCCATTAATGCCATTCCGCTGCGCGTCATTATGTTCTATGTTCTGGCGCTGCTGGTGATTATGTCCGTTACCCCGTGGACCGAAGTGATGGCCGATCGCAGTCCGTTTGTGGAAATGTTCGTGCTCATTGGCCTGCCAGCTGCGGCCAGCATTGTTAACTTCGTGGTCCTGACGTCGGCGGCATCCTCAGCCAACAGCGGTATTTTCTCCACCAGCCGCATGCTGTATGGTCTGTCGCAGCAGGGCGTTGCCAGCCGTGCTTTTGGTCGTTTATCGTCACGCGCGGTGCCCACGACCGGCTTGTTCTTTTCCTGCTTCTGCCTGCTGTGTGGTGTGGCTCTGATTTACCTGATCCCGAATGTGATGACGGTCTTTACGCTGGTGACCACCGTGTCTGCCATTCTGTTTATGTTTGTGTGGACAATTATCCTGTGCAGTTACCTTGCATATCGCAAAAAATTTCCGGAACGTCATGCCGCCTCGACATTTAAAATGCCTTTAGGCAAATTCATGTGCTGGGCATGTATGGCGTTTTTTGTCTTTATACTGGTGCTGCTAACACTGCAGGAAGACACGCGACAGGCACTCATGGTCACGCCGTTGTGGTTTATCCTGCTCGCCGCAGGCTGGCAACTGCGTCGACGCACGCGTCGTTGATATAGAGACTGAAAAAAGCCCGACGCACGTCGGGCTTTTTTATAACCGCTCAAGTATACGATTGACGCCGCGGCGCAGGGCCCGTTCACCAGACGGCAGGCGCTGTGGCTGCAAATCAGGGCTTTCCGCCGTGCCCAAACCAAACGTAAACGTGTAATGGCTCCCTTCTCCCATACGCAAATCTGCAATGGTGACCTGCCCGTCACGCTCATCCATGGCATAAAAGCCATGGCTGAACCAGGCAACACGTTCTGCCAGCCAGTTTCCTTTAAACGGGACGAATAGCTCAGGATGACGCGGCCGCCACGTTACCGTGACAGGACGAGCAGGCGACAGCAAAGACCAGTAAGCCTCGCCATAGCGGTCAGGCGTGATGATGACGCTGCGCCAGACCAGCGTATTGAATGCCGTTGGGGTGACCAACACCTTGTCAGTCGCCACCCCCTGCTGTTCGAGTGAGTGTTTAATGTGTTCATCAGCCACCTGCTGAATGACCATACTCCAGGCAAGGTAGCCGGTACTGAGTGCCAGCCCCGCGTGATTCCAGCGTAATCCCCGTCTGTTACGCCGCCACAAAGCGACACAGAGCCCGATGATAAGCGGCAACGTATAAAGCGGATCGACGATGTACATGCTGCCAATCGCATAAGGATGATCGGTGAGAGGCAGCCCAAGCTGAGTGCCATAGACTGTCATCAAATCAAGAAGGGGATGCGTGATCAGCGCCAGCCAAATAGCAGGCCACCAGGCGATCCATGTCACGCCGGATTTGAACAGCCGCGCGACCAGCGCGGCGAGCAACGGTGAACACAACGTCAGATAGAGTAAGGCATGGCTTTCAGTCCGGTGCAGCGTCATGTTGCGGATAGCATCACCGTGGTCGATAAACACATCCAGATCGGGCAATGTGCCACTGATTGCGCCTACCGCCGCGGCTTGCCAGGCAGGTACGCGCCGCCCCATCACAGCCAGCGCCACGGATGCGCCCAGAACACATTGTGAAACAGAATCCATCACGCCACTCCCTTGTCTGTTACAGGGCTGAGTTTGATCGCGTTTTATTAACGAACGCGAATGCCTTCAATAATAATGCGCTGAACGTTCTCCACTGTTTCCTCGAAGAAAACAGGATTGCTGAGCTGATTCCCCGTGATCGCTTCGACCTGGCTGGCAAAGTCAGCATAATGCTGTGTCGTCGCCCACAGCATAAAGATCAGATGCTGAGGCGCAATCGCCGCCAGCCGTCCTTCAGCTATCCAGCGCTCAATTATCGCTGTTTTGTCGTCCATCAACGTCTTCAGATCGCCGGCCAGTTCACCTTTCAGCAAGGGCGCACCCTGCAGCATTTCCAGGCAAAACAACTTTGATGCCTGTGGATAATCGCGAGAAACCTCCAGCTTAAGGCGAATATACTGACGCACGGCGCGCAACGGCTCCTGCTCGTAAGTCAGGGCACGTAGCGGTGCCAGCCAGACATCCAGGATCTCTTTTAATACGGCAATATAAAGCGCTTCTTTAGAGGGATAGTAGTACAGCAAATTGGTTTTGGAGACGCCAGCCTGCTCCGCGACTTTCTCCAGCCGCGTCCCGTGAATACCAAACTGGGAAAAACAGGTCAGGGCAGCCTGCAAAATTGCCGCACGTTTCGCTGCAACGGCGACCGCACGACGCGTTGGCCCGGGCGTAGCCTTTTTCATACGTTTCTCCTTCACGTTACCGTTACGCATCACGGCAACAGACTGTTTTCAGGCCGTACCGTGCCGACAGCTGTGATATACGGCGCAGGGAAAGGGCTACACTGACTGGGCCATAAGCACTTATTCTCGCGCCACTATTCATCGGAAGAGGCCGATGGCATGCTACGTTTCCAGCGCAACTCACTGACAATGACCCCGCAGACAATCAGGATACCGCCAAGAATGGCAGCGGCCGGCAGACGCTCGCCTGCTAAACGCCCCACCACACCCGCCCAGACCGGTTCACCGGCATAAATGACCGTGGCGCGTGTCGGTGATACGCTGCGTTGAGCCCAGTTCATTGTTACCTGTATCAGCGCACTGGCTGCGCCGAGCCCGACCGCGCTGACTAACAGCGGGGTCGATAACGCAGGCACGGATTCACCATTCGGGATCATAAAGCAGAAGGCACACAGTGAAGCGACAGTCAGTTGAATGAAGGTCACCCGACGCACATCAACCTGACCGGCAAAACGACTGATAAGAATGATTTCTCCGGCAATAGCCAGCGTGCTGAGTAACGTCGCGGCTTCCCCTTGATTCAGCGCAATTCGGCCATCCTGCGGCCCCGCGACCAGAATCAATCCGCAGAACGCCAGTGAAATACCCAACCACGCCATCAGTTTTGGCGGACGGCGCAGAAACAGCCACTGCAACAGCGGCACCACGGGAACATAAAGCGCGGTGAGAAACGCTGACTGACTGCTGGATATCGTCTGCATGCCCCAGGTTTGTAAGCCGTAGCCCCCCGCAATCGTGAGGCCGATCATCGTGCCCGCTTTGACTTCGCGCCAACAGACAGCAGCAAGATAGCGGCGGAAAAAAAACGCCAGTAACAGCGCAGCGGTAGCAAAGCGTAAACCGACAAAGAAGAACGGACCTGAATAATGCATCGCCTGATGCACGATCAGAAACGTTCCCCCCCAGATTACCGTAATAAAAATAAGGACCAGTTCCTGACGCGTAATACCGACGGTCAGTTTGCGAGTCGTATCCGACATAATTCACCTGTATCTGTTTTCAGGCGCTATTGTGATCAGTGATTCGGGCGAATGCAATTCCGTTTCCTGCCGCGTGACTGTCGCCTCGCATCAGGCGGCACCCCGTCACCTGACACGGTCTGGGCTGGAGCGATAACAGGTGAACATACCTGCACCGGTTTGCGATCTTCTGATGCATGAACGTTCAGTGCCACATCGCTTCACGTGAGGCGGCTTGATGTTCATCGAAGGACATGTGCGTGAAAGCCTGTGTGACATTCCACCTTTTAGGTCTCTGGATCGCTGAAAATTACATTTAGAAACAGACTCTACGCTAAGAATTGACTTAAAAGACGACGATTAATCCTTAAAAAAATCCATTCTCAGCATTTTCAGTGTCGTTACGCTGACTGTCTGACCGGTGATTTCTCACAGTCAGGTAAAGCTCTTCTATACTTTTCGATGTGTTGACTAACTCCCGGAGAGATCAATGGCTAAGATTCTGGTGCTTTACTATTCAATGTATGGACACGTTGAAACCATGGCGAACGCTGTCGCAGAAGGCGCACGCAAGGTGCCTGGCGCCCAGGTAGATGTGATGCGCGTCCCTGAAACCATGGATGCACAACGCTTTGCGGAAGTTGGCGGTAAAACTCAGCAATCCGCGCCTGAAGCGACGCCAGAGATACTGCCTGACTACGATGCCATCATCGTGGGCACCCCTACCCGTTTCGGCAACATGTCAGGGCAGATGCGAACATTCTGGGACCGGACAGGCGGCCTGTGGGCCTCTGGCGCGCTCTACGGCAAAATTGCCAGCGTCTTTACCTCCACCGGTACCGGAGGAGGACAGGAACAAACCATTACGTCTGTCTGGACCACCCTCGCCCACCACGGCATGGTCATCGTGCCTATCGGCTATGGCACCAAAGAGATGTTTGACATTTCTGAGGTCCGCGGCGGTACGCCTTATGGTGCCACTACGCTGGCCGGTGGTGACGGTTCACGTCAGCCAACCCAGGAAGAATTGATTATTGCCCGTTTCCAGGGCGAACACGTTGCCGGGCTGGCAGCAAAACTTAAGGACTAACCTTCCAGAAGGAGATCAGTATGTCGACGAATCAGTCAAAAGCACATCACGTAGGTGAATGGGCCAGTTTGCGTCACACCTCGCCCGAAATTGCCGAGGCCATTTTTGAAGTCGCAAACTATGACGAGCGCCTGGCGGAAGAGATCTGGCGTCAACAGGGAAGCGATGACGTATTAATCCGCGCGTTTGAAAAAACCGATCAGGACGTCCTCACGTGGGACGACAAAACGGTTGAGCGAAAGAACGTCTGACGGCATGGCGGGCCTGGCCCCGCCCTTTTTTTTATCGTTGACCACGGAGAATTCTATGTCTTCCTATCAAAGCATCAACCCGGCAAACAATCAGTTAATGAAAAGCTGGCCTTCCCATGACAGCGCGGCCGTGACGCAAGCGCTGGAAACGGCGGATCGGCTGTTCCACTCTGACTGGAGTAAAGGCGCTATTCAGCCACGACTTCAGGTATTGAAAAAACTGGCTGATCTGATTGATGACCGTGCGGAAGAACTGGCGACTATTGCCAGTAAAGAGATGGGCAAGCTGATTGGCCAAAGCCGTGGCGAAGTCAAAATCTGCGCGCAAATCGCCCGCTATTACGCTGAGCATGCAGAACGCATCCTGAAGCCACAACCTTATGAAAGTGAGTTGGGCGACGCCTGGGTTGAGTATCATCCCATTGGTGTGCTGGTTGCGGTCGAACCGTGGAACTTCCCCTACTACCAACTGATGCGCGTGCTGGCACCAAATCTGGCACTGGGTAATCCGGTACTGGCTAAACACGCCAACATCGTGCCGCATTGTGCCGATGTCTTCGAAAAGCTGGTGAAGGAAGCGGGCGCGCCTGAGGGTGCCTGGACCAACCTGTTTATCTCTACCGATCAGGTTGCGGAACTGATTGCCGATGACCGGGTACAGGGCGTGGCTCTGACAGGATCCGAACGGGCGGGAAGCGCCGTTGCTGAACAGGCCGGTAAGCATTTAAAAAAATCCACGCTGGAGTTGGGCGGCAATGACGTCTTTGTGGTCACGGAGGATGCCGATCTGGATGAAGCCGTTCGTCAGGGCGTGCAGGCGCGACTGAGCAACTGCGGTCAGGTCTGTACAGCAGCCAAGCGTTTTATTCTGAACGAGAAGATTGCGGATACCTTTATCGATAAATTCAGTGCGGCGCTTAACGCAGCGGTGTTGGGCGATCCGCTGGATGAGAAAACCACTCTGGGACCGCTTTCGTCGGCTGATGCGCGCGATCGTCTGGTTAAACAGGTTGATGAAGCCGTCGCAAACGGCGCTAAGCTGATCACAGGTGGTAAAGCGGTGGCGGGCGTAGGGTGCTATTACCAGCCCACGCTGCTTACCCATATCACCCGCGATAACCCTGCCTATTTTCAGGAGTTTTTTGGCCCGGTGGCGCAGGTTTATGTGGTCGCCAGTGATGACGAGGCGGTGGCCCTGGCCAATGATTCACACTATGGGCTGGGCGGTTCCGTGTGGACACGCGATATTGCGCGTGGCCGTAAACTGGCCTCCGCCATTGAAACGGGCATGGTGTTCATCAACTCGCAGAGCGACACCTCTGCGGAGCTGCCTTTCGGCGGTGTGAAGCGTTCTGGCTACGGACGCGAACTTTCCGATCTGGGTATCAAAGAGTTTGCGAACCAGAAACTGGTGGTTGTGGCCGGATAAGCGCAGCCTGAAGCGTAAAAAAAACCCCGTCTTAACGGGGTTTTTTGTTTTCAGTGACCGAAAGATATTAGTTGGCTGCAGCGGGCTGCTTCGCAGGACTGCTATCTGTTTTATTTTGCGCGTTGGCGGCGTTTTCCGCTTTGGCTTTGTCATCCGCCGCTTTCTGAGCAGCAGCCTTATCAGCGCTGGCCTTCTCATCCGCCGCTTTTTGCGCAGCGGCTTTATCCGCGGCGGCTTTATCAGCTTTCGCTTTCTCGTCAGCCGCTTTGTCCGCCTTTACCTTATCGTCAGCCGCTTTCTGGGCAGCAGCGCTATCAGCCGTCGCCTTATCGGCGCTGGCTTTATCGTCAGCTTTTGACGCCGCAGGATTCGCCGCGCCCGCGTTGGCACTGGCCGCTGGCTGCTCTGCCGCCGCCGGTTGCAACGCGGTCCCCTGCAGCGCGCTGTTCAGCACCTGGGTAAACTGCTCCCAGCTGCAGTAACCGTTCGCGTCAGTCGGACAACCCGCCAGTTGCAGGGTGACGCGCTTCGGTGGCGTTTTCAGACTTAACACTTGGGCATCGCGCAACTGATCGGCGGTCTGATACACGTATTCCATCTTCAGCAGGTCTTTGTTGTTTTTGGCATCATGCCAGCGTTCAAACACCACCTGTCCACCAATGGGCGTTTTCTCATAAGTCTCTGGCAGATCATAAGGTTTGACCTGTAAGGCGCTCAATAATGACGCTATGTTGGAGTCATGCCCTACCATCAGGGTCACTTTGGGTGAGTCAGCTTTATCCTGATCGATGAGCTGGCTGCGGATATAGTCCACCAGCGGAGCCGCGACGTTGCGTGCCACATCTGGTGTGGTAAACAGCGTGTCCTGATAACCGTTTTTAATCGCTGACAGTGACTGCCACTGCTCAGGGGTTTTAATTTGCCCCCAGGCAACCTGATCCAGCGGAAAGCCTTCGTAATATTGCAGCGTAAAGGCATCCATGAGGGAATTCCCCACTTTCAGCGGTCCGTTCACGCCAGGCTCTTTGCCGTTTTCAACAATAAAGGTATTTTGCCCACTGCTCAGATCGCACTGCTTTTTGTTATTACAGGCCGGAGAAGACTTGTAGTCGACAATTTTGTCCAGACGCTGATACGCTGGCTTCAGGGCCAGCTTCTCATTAGCGGCAGTCATGTCCGCCAGCGCTTTTTTGATGAATTCTTCATTGCCGTCGGTGATCACGGGATTAAATACCGGATCCATGCTGCCCATTTCATCCTGATGGGTCACCGCAATATCACAGCCCGGGAAGGCACCATTTACAAAAAACTGGGCCGTAGCTACGGTACGTTGCAGGCTGTTTGCGTAGACAAACACACTGTTGCTGTCCGGACAGGCGCCGTTCTTCACCAGGCCCTGCTGCGCAAGCCACTGGCGCGTGTAGTTACCCATATAGACTTCCAGCACGCCACCTTTGGTGGTCAGTTGCCCGCCGGGCACCTCCCACTCTGGCCAGCTTTTTTTGGTGGACTGTGCCAGTACGCTACCGTTATCCGCAAGCGGCGCACGCAGATTATGGCGGCTAAACATCAGTACCTGCTGGAGCTGCATCTCGTTATCCGCGGCGTGGGCCAGCGTCCCGATCGGTAATGCAGCGAGTACCGACAATGCGCAAAGACTCAGTTTCTTGATCATTGTGCCTATTCCATTCATTCAGTAAAAAAACACTCTGGCTATCAACCGATTAGCTCGCCATAGAGCGACGTGACGGATAGTGTAACTCAGCTTGCCCCTGAAAAGCGCCAGGTGACAGTAAAAACAATTACTGGACTATAGCAGAGATACCGGACGCGGGTAAAAACAGTCCAGTTTACTGAAAAGGCAGGGATAATAATGAAGAAATGTGTCAGGCACGTAAAACGAAACAGGCCAGCACGCTGTGCTGGCCTGTGAATGTGGCGGAGGAAGAGAGATTCGAACTCTCGGATGGTTTCCCATCGGCGGTTTTCAAGACCGCTGCCTTAAGCCGCTCGGCCATCCCTCCGGGTTGTCATACTACTGCAAAGGCAAGATGCGATAACGCTGTCTTGCCACTTCACTCTTAAAGAGGTGAAGTGGCGGAGGAGGAGAGATTCGAACTCTCGGATGGTTTCCCATCGGCGGTTTTCAAGACCGCTGCCTTAAGCCGCTCGGCCACCCCTCCGCAATGACGCGCACTATAAACATCCCCTATGGAGATGTAAAGCCTGTGATAATCCGTTCGCCTGAAAAACAGTCAAAAAAGCGTTATTCGTTGTCAAAATCGCCAGTGTGCTCAAAGAATTAGCGTTTTTTTCGCGTAAAGAAGGGTAAAACCTCTTTTCCCGCTTTATCGCGCTGCGTATTCTCAACGCATATTTGGTGTTCTGCCTTACAGGAGCGCAACATGGACAGAATAGTTTCATCATCATCGCGACAGTCATTACTGAGTACGCACAAGGTCCTGCGTAACACCTATTTTCTGCTGGGCCTGACCCTCGCCTTTTCCGCGCTGACCGCAACAGCGAGTACACTGCTGGCCCTGCCCGCCCCGGGTTTGATCCTGATGCTGGTGGGCTTCTATGGTCTGATGTTCCTGACCTACCGTCTGGCTGACAGCCCGACGGGAATTTTAGCTGCTTTCGCATTTACGGGCTTCCTGGGCTACTGTCTGGGTCCTATCCTGAGCACCTATCTGGCCGCAGGGATGGGTGACGTGATCGCCCTGGCGCTCGGCGGAACGGCACTGGTGTTTTTCTGCTGCTCTGCCTATGTGCTGACGACAGGACGGGATATGTCCTTCCTTGGCGGCATGATGATGGCGGGCTTTGTCGTGTTACTGGTCGCCGTTGTGGCGAACCTGTTCCTGCACTTGCCAGCGCTGCAACTGGCGATTAGCGCCCTGTTCATTCTGTTCTCGGCGGGGGCTATTTTGTGGGAAACCAGCAACATCATTCATGGCGGCGAAACCAACTATATTCGTGCAACGGTCAGCCTGTATGTTTCCCTCTATAACATCTTCGTGAGCCTGTTAAGCATTTTAGGTTTCTCACGCAGTAACTAACGCACTGCAGGTAAACTGAAAAACCCCGCTCAGGCGGGGTTTTTGCTTTTTCTGTGGGGCCAGTTTGGTAAACTGCAGCCCGAACGAATCTGAGGATGCACTATGAATTACAACGGTGACGAAATTGCTGTCGATGCCGAAGGTTATCTGAAAAACCATCAGGACTGGAGCGAAGGCCTGGCGCTGCAGATTGCGGCAGAAGAAGCCATCACCATGACAGATGCCCATTGGGAAGTCGTGCGCTTCGTACGCGACTTTTATCTGGAATTTAATACTTCCCCCGCCGTAAGAATGCTGGTGAAGGCGATGGCAAAAAAGTATGGCGAAGAAAAAGGAAACAGCCGTTACCTGTTTCGCCTTTTCCCCGAGGGCCCTGCTAAGCAGGCAACAAAAATTGCCGGTCTGCCAAAACCGGCAAAATGCCTGTAATCAACCCGTGGTGAAGCCGTGCGGCATGTCAGCGACATGATGCGGCTCCACCAGGACCTTTTCTACACGGGCTGTGCGCGGCCCGCCCGCTTTTAACCAGTCGAGTAATGCATTGACCTGTTCGGTATCGCCGGAGGCCAGGACTTCCACACGACCATCTTCAAGGTTCCGTGCGTAACCCTGCACGTTAAGTGTGTTTGCTTTCGCCTGGGTGCTGTAACGGAAACCCACGCCCTGCACCGTGCCCTGTACCCAGACTTTGTAACAGACCTTCGCCATGGCCTTCTCCTGCCTTTCGTTGCAATTTGCCGTTATCCACTGGACAATAGCGCCTCATTTTTTCAGGTAAGCATAGCAAATATGACCGTTCGATTGATTCTCGCGAAGGGACGTGAAAAGTCCCTGCTCCGTCGCCATCCCTGGGTTTTCTCTGGGGCCGTTGCTCGTCTGGAAGGCAAAGCGCAACAAGGTGAAACCATTGATGTCTGTGACAGTAATGGCAAATGGCTGGCTCGCGCCGCCTATTCACCGCAGTCACAGATTCGCGCCCGCGTCTGGAGCTGGCAGCAGGACGAATCCATCGATATCGCCTTTTTCGTGCGGCGTTTTCAGCACGCGCTGGTCTGGCGTGAATGGCTGGCTGAGCGCGATGGGCTGGACAGCTATCGCCTGATCGCTGGCGAGTCGGATGGTCTGCCTGGCGTGACTATTGACCGTTTCGGACGCTTTCTGGTGCTGCAGTTATTATCCGCCGGCGCAGAATACCAACGCCCGGCTATCATTTCAGCGCTGCAGCAGTGCTTTCCGGATTGTGCTATCTACGATCGATCTGATGTCGCTGTCCGTAAAAAAGAAGGGCTGGAACTGGCGCAGGGCACCGTTACCGGTGAGTATCCTCCCGCACTCTTGCCGATCACCGAACACGATATGAAACTGCTGGTGGATATTCAGGGTGGGCATAAAACAGGCTATTACCTTGACCAGCGCGACAGCCGTTATGCCACACGGCGCTATGCCAAAGATGCTCGCGTGCTTAACTGTTTCTCCTACACCGGTGGCTTTGCCGTATCAGCGCTAATCGGCGGTTGTCAGGAAGTTATCAGCGTAGATACGTCTCAGGACGCGCTGGATGTTGCACGACAAAACGTTGAGCTGAATAAGCTGGATCTCGCGCGTGCTAAATTTCAGCGCGATGATGTCTTTAAACTGCTGCGCCGCTACCGTGATGAGGGTGAAAAATTTGATCTCATCATTATGGATCCGCCTAAGTTCGTGGAGAATAAAAGCCAGCTCATGGGAGCCTGCCGTGGCTATAAAGACATTAACATGCTGGCCATTCAGTTACTGAATCCCGGTGGAATATTGATGACCTTCTCCTGTTCGGGCTTAATGGCTACCGACCTTTTCCAGAAAATCATCGCAGATGCCGCACTGGATGCCGGCCGTGACGTGCAGTTTGTTGAACAGTTCCGCCAGGCGGCCGATCATCCCGTGATTGCAACCTACCCTGAAGGACTTTACCTGAAAGGCTTCGCCTGCCGCGTCATGTGACTTGAAATGACTGTCCCTGCCCCCATATAACAGGCAGGACAGTTTTTTTCGGAGGTCATCATGATTGCCAGTAAATTTGGTATTGGTCAGCAGGTTCGTCATCGCCTCTCCGGCGTGCTGGGTGTCATTGTCGATGTCGATCCTGAATACGCGTTAGATGAGCCGCACCTGGATGAAATTGGTGCCGCCGATACCATGCGCAGTGCGCCCTGGTATCATGTGGTGATGGAAGATGAACAAGGCAGTCAGGTTCATACCTATGTGGCCGAAATTCAGTTGGCCGGTGAAACCAGCCCGGAACATCCTGAACAGCCCTCAATGGATGAACTGGCCGCCTCGGTACGTAAACAGCTTCAGGCTCCTCATCTGCGCCATTAACAGCGGGCGGCAACGGTGTTGCCGCGCCTGATATTAGTGTCCCAGCCCCAGTCTCGGGATCTCGATTTTGGGGCAACGATCCATAATCACCGTCATTCCCGCATCCTGGGCCAGCACGGCGGCCTGCTCATTGATTACCCCAATTTGTAACCAGAGCGAATCGGCTCCGGCAGCGATGGCTTCCTGAGCCACTTCCCATGCCGCCTCTGAATTGCGGAACACATCCACCATATCGATTTTTCCCGGCACCTCTGCCAGCGATCCATAGGCTGTCTGCCCTAACAGGGTTTTGCCTGCCAGCTTCGGACTCACCGGAATAACCTCATAGCCTTGATCAAGCAGATACTTCATTACGCCATAACTGGGGCGTTCCGGACGATCACTCGCCCCCACCAACGCGATGCGTTTTGTCCGGGTCAGTACGTCACGAATAGTCTGATCATTCATGTCCATCTCCTTTCACTTTAATCTTTAGTGTAGATGAGGCGTTACAGAGTTCGCACCTAGCGTAAAGACATATTGTGCCGCTTCGCTCGAATATATATGTATAATTGTAAACTTAATGCCATAATGTAAAAAATTGCTACATCCACCCACTTTTGACCGGAGTCGAAATGAAGCTGTCAATGGCTGTAACGGGGTTTATTGCCCTCCTCGTTTCGGCGTCCTGTTCTGCAATTACGTTAAAACTTGATCCGCAGATTACGCTAATGGTACTGGACGGGCGTAAGATTTCAGGCTCTCTCTTGAAAGGGGCCGACAGCCTGGAGCTTGAACGGGGTCAACATCAATTTTTATTTCGGGTAGAACAACCGGCAGATCCGCGTAAGACGGCGCTACCGGGCTACCAGTCCGTGCCCATGATCGTGGCATTCACTGCGGCGGCAAAAACCATCACGATTCGCCTGCCACCGCTGACCAGTGCGCGCGAGCGACATAACTTCGACCGAACGCTGGCCTTCAGGCTGGTGGACGAGAAGGGCAAAGAAATATTCAGCGTGCGCGATCGTCTGCCCACCAGCCCGGGCGTGGACATCGAAAAAGCCATGGTTAAGTATAATCGCATGGGCCTGGCGGCCTCTGTGCCGCAATTTGCGAATCTTACCGCGCCCTCTCCTTCTGCCCAACTGACGGCGGACCTCGCCTGGTCCGTTCAGAGCACAACGCCTTCAATTCAGCGCTGGTTTGAACGTTTTGATGAAGCAACCCGCCAGCAATTTATCAATCTGGTCAAAATGCTGCGGGCAAGTTGATAGACAGAAAGCGTACAAGGTAAACTGCGGCAACGGGCTGTTGGGCTCACTGGCATCAGGATGCTGTTATGGACTACACCGTACGAACGCTTGGTCAACAAAAACATATCGCGCTGGTCGCCCATGACCATTGCAAAGCTTCTCTGCTGGACTGGGTTACACGAAACCAATCCGCACTTGAACCCCATATTCTTTACGCAACCGGGACGACCGGTAATCTCATCAACCGTCACACCGGTCTGAACGTGAACGCGATGCTCAGTGGCCCGATGGGCGGCGATCAACAGGTCGGTGCGCTCATTGCCGAAGGCAAAATAGATGCGCTGATGTTTTTCTGGGATCCGCTTAATGCCGTGCCCCACGATCCTGATGTTAAGGCCCTGCTTCGTCTGGCGACAGTGTGGAATATTCCGGTCGCCACTAATCGGGCAACGGCCGATTTTATTATTCAGTCACCGCTTTTTTCGCAGACAGTGGACGTGCGAATCCCGGATTACGCACGCTACCTTGCCGAACGCCTGAACTGATTCAGGCTTTACGTAATACGGGTACATCCAGTGCCCGGAACGCATCGACGAAGACTGAGGGTTGTTGTTTATCGAACAGCAACCAGACCTGTTGCCGCGCGCGCGTCAGGGCAACATACGCCAGCCGGCGCTCCTCTGCATCGGGGAAGTCTTCGGGCTGCGGCAGCAGCCCCTGCTCCATAATGGACTCACGCTGCGGCGCGGGAAACCCTTCTTTGCCTTGCTGCAGACCCAGCACAATGACGTAATCGGCCTGCTGACCTTTACTGGCATGAATGGTCATAAAATCGATACGCATTTTTGGCCAGCGGGTTTTTGCCTTATCCAGCAGTTCAGGACGCAAATAGTGATAGCGAGCCAACAACAGTACGCGCTCATCCGCTTTAACATAACCGCTTAGCTTGTTAAGAAGTGCCTCAAGCTGATCGTGCGGGAGCAAAGCAATCGACTTTTTATTCCCTTTCGTCAGACTGTTTAAGGGCTTACGCAGTTGATGCGGATTTTGCTGGATAAACCGATTCGCCACTTCACCAATACGATCATTGAAACGATAGGTCGTATCCAGCACACAACGATCGCCCTCACCAAAATAGTGATGGAATGCCGTTGTCAGACTCATCTCTGCGCCGCTGAACCGGTAAATTGCCTGCCAGTCATCGCCCACCGCAAACAATGTCGTGCGTGTGTTTTGCTGCCGCAGCGCGCTGAGTAAAGCCGCGCGTTGTGGCGAGATATCCTGAAATTCGTCAACCAGAATATGCTTCCAGGGGCTGACAAAGCGGCCCTTTTCGAGGATCGCGATGGCCTGATGAATCAGCCCGGAGAAGTCGACTGCGCCCTCGTCCTTAAGCGCACTTTTCCAGGCCTTCAGAAGGGGTGCCATCAATTTAATCCGCTTACTGAATACGTCGCGCAGCGCGTCAGGTACATCCTCAATCATGGCGGCCTGTGCGCCGCCATGCATCCGCATCAGGCCAAGCCAGCGTTCAAGACGAGACGCCAGGCGCTGTGCTAAACGATCATCCTGCCAGAAAGGGCCTTCGCTGACCTCCCACTCCAGTTCATCACGCAACCATTGCCGCCAGCCATTCGCCTGAGCTTTTTTTTCATTACACTGCTGGCGCCAGTGGTCGATCAGCCATGTCCGACGCGCGTCGGCATCGCTTTCGAGTTTACTGATGACCGGCTGTTTATGACTTCCTTCCCGAATGATATGCAGGGCCAGCGCATGAAACGTACGCGCCTGGATATCCCCGGCCCCTAAGCGGCTTTGAATACGGTCATTCATCTCTTCCGCCGCATGACGACCAAATGCCAGCAACAAAATCTGATCGGCAGCGGCCAGTCTGCGCTGTAACAGCCACCCCGCGCGGGCCACTAATACTGACGTTTTGCCGCTGCCAGCGCCCGCCAGCACCAGCACAGCGTCTTCGCCGTTAACCACCGCTTCTGCCTGTGACTCGTTCAGCGGGGTGGATTCCACCGTGGCGAAAAAATCCCGGTAGCGGGTCAACATGGCGGCCGTCCAGTCACGATTGCGCTGCGTCATCGCCGTCTCGCCCTGCTGCAGCCAGTATTGGCAAAATGCCCAGTTTTCACGGCAGGAATCAAACTGCTCAATGCGGGAAAGCGGCAAAGGTAACGCGTCAAACTGTTTGCGGATCTTATCTTTGATCGCCTGAAGTTCGCTGCGCTTCAGCCAACGCTCCTGTTCGCTGAATCCCTGAATGTCGTCGCGCAGCGCCTGTAAAACCGCCGCGCATACTTCACTCATTTCCTGACTCCAGCTTTGCCACGACTGCATGAGATAGTGGAAAAAACGCTGCGTCTCCTGCCATTCCGTACCGTGCAAACGCACAACCTTGTTGTCCGCCAGTAAGAATTCCAGTTCACCCCACACCATTCCCCGTTTACAGGTGATGTCGGACAACTGATTGAAGGGGATCAAATATTCGTGTTTGTCGCCGCTGACCTCAACGCCCGCGGATAACAGGCGAACACGATGATAAGGATGCTGGGCAAGCCGTTTGCCCATGGATGTTGCTTTAAGTTCCACGCCGACACCAACGACCGAGATAGAGAGTAATCGGAGTTTACCTGTCAGACTCTTGACGCTCCAGCCTTAAAACACGCTAAACTTGGCGGCACAGATTGCGGAGTGCAAAAGGAAAAGCCTGTTATGCGTACTGTTTTAAATATTCTTAATTTTGTCCTGGGTGGATTTTTCACCACGCTGAGTTGGTTATTCGCCACGCTCATCAGTATCGTCCTGATCTTTACCCTGCCCTTAACGCGCTCCTGCTGGGAGATCACTAAGCTGTCATTTCTGCCGTTTGGCAATGAAGCGGTCCATGTTGACGTTCTGCGCCCGGAGAATAAAAGCTCTATCATGAACACCGGCGGCACGTTTCTGAACATTTTCTGGTTTATCTTTTTCGGTTGGTGGTTATGCCTGTCGCACATTTCTGTCGGCATCGTGCAGTGCATCAGCATTATTGGTATTCCGGTGGGCCTCGCCAATTTCAAGATTGCCGCCATTGCACTCTGGCCGGTAGGACGTCGGGTCGTCTCTGTGGAAGAGGCGCGTGCCGCGCGTGATGCCAATGCCCGCCGCCGCTATTAGTATGCTGTCCGGGTGGCGAAAGTATCTTTTTAACAGCACCTGGCGTTATCTGCTGCGCATTCTGTTTGCCTTATCAGGATGTGCGGCTGTGCCCTGGATACTGCAGCAAATTGAGTGGACGATTCCGTTAACCCTCGGCGTGGTTGCCGCCGCGCTGGCCGATCTGGATGACAGGCTGGCCGGGCGGCTTAAAAACCTGCTGATTACCTTACTTTGTTTTTGCATCGCTTCGGTTTCAGTAGAGCTGCTGTTCCCGCATCCGTTGGTATTTATTATCGGCCTGGCAGGTTCAACATGGGGATTCATTCTGTTAGGCGCGCTGGGACAGCGCTATGCCACCATTGCATTTGGCGCCTTACTGATTGCCGTTTACACCATGCTGGGCATTGGGTTGTTCTCACAATGGTATATGCAGCCCATGCTGCTGTTGGTTGGGGCTCTGTGGTATAACCTGCTGACGCTGCTGGGCCATTTAATGTTTCCGGTTCGTCCGGTGCAGGAACAACTGGCAGCCAGTTTTTCACAGCTGGCCCACTATCTGGATGCCAAAGCCAATCTGTTTGATCCTGACGCGGGTGAACAGGATGATGCTGCATTTGTTAAAGCCGCGATGGTAAACAGCCAGCTTGTTGCACAGCTCAATCTGACCAAGACCACCTTGCAAAGCCGTTTACGAGGTGACAGAGGCTCACGCGGTACCCGACGCAGCCTGCACTATTACTTCGTGGCTCAGGATATCCATGAGCGCGCCAGCTCTTCGCATCTGCAGTACCATCTTCTGCGTGGCGACTGGCGTTACAACGAGATCCTGTTTCGCTTTCAGCGTTTACTGAATATGCAGGCACAGGCCTGTCGCCAGCTTGCCCGGGCGATTCTGCTGCGCGAACGCTGGGAACATGATGGCCGCTTTGAGCGTGTTTTTGAACGTCTGGAAAATGCGATTCACCGGCTGGCGCAGAGCGAGCCGGATGCCGCCCATACCGGTGCACTGCTTTGGCTGCTTCGCAACCTGCAGGCCATCGATGCACAGCTGGCCTCAATCGAAACCGAGCAGGCGCAGGCAGTTGATCCGCAGCACAGCGACAACCTGCTGTCACGCGAAGAACTGAGTGGCTGGAGTGATATTAAACTGCGCCTCAGCCTTCACCTGAGTCCGGCCTCTGCCCTGTTTCGCCACGCCGTACGCATGTCGGTTGTGATGTGTGTGGGATACGGATTTATTCAGATTACCGGGCTGGAGCGCGGCTACTGGATCCTGCTGACCAGTCTGTTTGTTTGCCAGCCTAACTATAGCGCAACCCAACGCCGACTGGCGCTACGCATTGGCGGCACGCTCGCGGGCATTGCGCTTGGACTGCCCCTGCTCTGGCTGGTCCCTTCCATTGAAGGCCAACTGGTCTTGATTGTGGTCACGGGCGTCATGTTCTTTGCGTTTCGTCAGGTGCAGTATGCTCATGCAACCTTGTTCATTACTCTGCTGGTGTTGTTCTGTTTTAATTTGTTAGGCGAAGGCTTTGAGGTGGCCCTGCCCCGGGTAGTGGACACGTTACTGGGCTGTGCGCTGGCCTGGCTGGCCGTCACCTTTATCTGGCCAGACTGGCGTTTTCGCCAGCTTCCGGCGGTGGCGACGCGCACACTCAATGCCAATTGCCGTTATCTGGATGCCATTATGGAACAATACCATCAGGGCAAAGATAATCGCCTCGCTTACCGTATTGCCCGCCGCGATGCACACAATGCTGACGCGGAACTGGCCTCCGTCGTGTCGAATATGAGCAGTGAAACCCGTACCAACCCTAAGCTGCGGGAATCGGCCTTTCAGCTACTTTGCCTGAACCACTCGTTGCTCAGCTATATCTCCGCGCTGGGGGCGCACCGCGATAAAGTCACTGATCCAGCGCTGCTGGCACTTCTCGACGACACGGTGTGCTATGTCGAAGATGTGCTGCAAACCGACATCGTCAGTGACAGCCGGGCTGAGGAAATGCGTCGGGAACTGGAACAACGCCTTACCCGGTTTACCGCCGGGTCTGATTCGCCTACGCCGCTGGTACTGCAGCAACTGGGGTTACTGGTTGCCTTGCTGCCGGAAATCGCTCGCCTGCGGCGTGCTTTAGGTTCTCACTAAGGCCCTTTCTTCGCCTCTTCCACTGTTTTGAGCGCAGCCTGGTACCATTCACCCAGCTCCGCTTTAACCGTTGGCGGGAGAGCGGCTTCATGATGGCCTGAAATAGCACCCTGAAGCGCCAGCAAGGTTTTGAAACCGAGATGCTGGTTATAACGTTTTAGTTTTAACCAGCACGCCCTGGCTCCGACCTCGTGCAGGTGTTTAACGCTGCAAATGCCTATCTCATGCAACATCATTTCCAGCCGTAAGCTGACATTAGGCAGATCTTTTAAACGCACCCGGCCTTGTCGGTCATCCTGTTCCCGACGGGCGGTCTGTAGTGAAGCCGCTGAGAGCGCAACCAGATGCTCCGGGTCACACCATAAATTTTCATCAACCCTGAATGACCGGCATACCGCGTTTGCGAAAAATAAGCGGCTCCAGGGGCCGTTTAGCCACATATTCCCGCAGGGCTTCGCTGGCGCGCAGATAAAGCTGATCGTCTTTTATCAAGGCAAACACGACGCGCTCAACAGCTAAGGCGTAACCGCCAAACTGAGTACGGGATTCGACATTACCTAAAGGCGCCAGTTGTTGTTTTGATCGCAAAACGACCCGCTGTTCTTTCTTCATATCATCACCTCCTTGTAACAAAAACCTGTTAAAAACGTTACTATTCAGTCGGTTAGAAGATAAGAAAATTCAGTTGCAGGTTCAATGAATAAATCACTTTGGCGTCAACATTATGCGAATTTTGCGAGGCATTTTCAGAAATTCAGGTTGATCTTTATCCAGGATGTCATTACTGTATATCCATACAGTCAACTGCTGAGTGATTAATTTATGCGCACCCAACATCCCCGTAATGTATGCCCGACTCACCGTTACGCTTCGCCTTCTGACCCCGCTTCTCAGAGCGGCTGGATTACTGAATTGCGCTATAGCGAAAAACCGGGAATGATGCAGATGCTGCTGTTACCGTTGCTTCAGCAACTGAGCCAGCAATCCCGCTGGCAGCTTTGGTTAACACCTGCGCATAAGTTGAGTCGGGTCTGGATGCAGGAAGCAGGCTTGCCCCTGGAGAAAAGTATGCATATCGCCGACGCTGAACGTTACAACGCCGTCGAGGCCATGATTAAGGCCCTGCGTACGGGAAATTACAGTGTCGTTTTAGCCTGGATTCCCTACGATCTGGATGAAGATGAGCGTCGGGAACTAGAGCTCGCTGCGGCTGAAGGTGAAGCGTTAGGACTCATCCTGCGCTCGGGTGAGTCCTCTAAAACGCCAGTCAGACCAGAAAGTCGGCTAAAAATTCAGTCTGATTTGTTTCATTAAGTAAAAAATGAGATTTATCTCAAGAAATTTTTTCTCTCGCGTTGGGCTAAGACACTGATTCTGCTCCTGCCAGTAATGACAATGGCTTAGCCCCCATTTTGCGGGTTACCCCCATCACAGAAGTTCACCCTAAATTGTTAGAATTTATGTATAAAACACTGTTTTTTTACATAAGTGCCTCACATCACACTTGTAAGTTTCCAATCTCGTTGTAGACTTTATCTCGCCAGGGTGCTCAATAACCTCCGTTTTTTGCGGTAGAGTCATAAGCGAGCGTTTTGACCCGGCGAAGGATTAAACCAAGAGCAACCTTTATGCTCATTGCCTATTTGGATGATAACGAGGCGCAAAATGAAAAAGACAGCTATCGCAATTGCAGTGGCACTGGCTGGCTTCGCTACCGTAGCGCAGGCCGCCCCTAAAGATAACACCTGGTACACCGGTGCTAAACTGGGCTGGTCTCAGTATCACGACACTGGCTACTACGGTCACGGTTACCAAAATAACGACGGCCCAACTCACGAAAGCCAACTGGGTGCTGGCGCATTCGCCGGTTACCAGGCTAACCCATACCTGGGTTTCGAGCTGGGTTATGACTGGTTAGGCCGTATGCCTAACAAAGGCAACCAGGTTAACGGCGCTTTCAAAGCACAGGGCATCCAACTGGCTGCTAAACTGAGCTACCCAATCGCTGACGATCTCGACGTTTATACCCGCCTGGGTGGTATGGTATGGCGTGCAGATTCTACCCAGCAAGTAGTTGGCGGCAACCGCATCAGCGACCACGACACCGGTGTTTCTCCACTGGCAGCGGTTGGTGTTGAGTATGCTCTGACCAAAAACTGGGCAACCCGTCTGGATTACCAGTGGGTGAACAACATCGGTGACGCACAGACCGTTGGTGCTCGTCCAGACAACGGCATGCTGAGCCTGGGTGTTTCTTACCGTTTCGGTCAGGATGATGTTGCTGCGCCAGCTCCGGCTCCAGCACCAGCACCAGCACCAGTTGTTCAGACTAAGCGCTTTACTCTGAAATCAGACGTTCTGTTCACCTTCAACAAGTCAACTCTGAAGCCAGAAGGTCAGCAGGCTCTGGATCAGCTGTACAGCCAGCTGAGCTCAATGGATCCTAAAGACGGTTCAGTCGTTGTTCTGGGCTTCACCGATCGCATCGGTTCAGAGCAGTACAACCAGAAACTGTCTGAGAAACGTGCTCAGTCTGTAGTAGATTACCTGGTATCTAAAGGTATCCCTGCTAACAAGATCTCTGCTCGCGGCATGGGTGAATCTAACCCAGTGACTGGCAACACCTGTGACAGCGTGAAAGGCCGTAAAGCCCTGATCGACTGCCTGGCGCCAGACCGTCGTGTAGAAATCGACGTTAAAGGTATCAAAGACGTGGTAACTCAGCCTCAGGCTTAAGTTATACGTGATAAAAAACCCCGCGCATGCGGGGTTTTTTTGTCCTTTAATCCGGAGCAGGCCTGAATATTGCTCCGTAAACTACCCGTTGTCAGTATCCGACTTGCCCAGTATAGCCTGCAAATCCTGCTTCAGCGTCGACATCTGGCTGGCGTACTTTTCTTTGCGTTCGGCATCTTCAATTAGCTGCACAATCGTTTCAGACAGGGTGCAGTTGCGCCGTTGCGCCAGGCCGGCCAGCCGCTGCCAGACCAGATATTCCAGATCGATGGATTTTTTTCGTGTGTGCTGATGCTCGGCATTGAAATGCCGTTTTCGCCGCGCACGGATCGTTTGTTTAAGCCGGTTGTCCAGTTCGGGATGAATGTGTTGGCTAATCCAGTCGTTAACATCGACGGGATTATTCTCCATCATTAACAGCTTATCGACTGCCGCCTGTGCCGCGCTGAGTTCAAGGTGACGCGTGATCAGTTCACCTTCCCGATGTTTTTTCACCAGGTATTTCCACTTCCATCCACATTCAAGATTTTCGAGCTGCTGGTATTTCATCGGAATCTCATCGTGATCACGTAACGAACTAAGAATAACAGCTTTTTTACTGGATGCAGCAACGAAAAACATGTCGTCAGTGTCACAACTTCTGATTGAACTCCGCAGTGCTTAAGCACAGTGAATCCTGTATAATCTCGCTTTTCTCAAAACAGACAAATGCGATTATTTTGACCAGCACTCAACTCACGTGGCAAACCTTACAGCCGGATAGCGCGCAATATCAATCCGTTTTCTCCCGAATTGCTGATGAAGAAACCGATGCTTTAGCAACGGTGCAGCCCCGATTGCTGAATGCGCTGGCCCACTTGCACCATCAGAGTCAGGGTTTTCCTTTGCTGCTGGTTCGCAGCCAGGAAAACCGCGATTATCTCTCGCTGATCGCCAGTGCGGCACAGCGCGTAATGGGCACCGCTTCGTCCCTGGAGGGCGGGGATTATCATATCCTGGCCGACAACGTCACGTTGCAGCCGCCCACTGACAGTCAGCGTCCTTTTACCAGCCAGGGTGGTGTGCATTTTGCCGACTGGATTGAGCAGGAGCAGCTGTTTGGCTGTGTCCGGGTACATAAAGATCGTATTCAGCTGGAACCTGGTCTGATCCATCGTGCCAATGGCGGAACGCTGGTGCTTTCACTCCGTGCGCTCCTCGCTCAGCCCCTGCTCTGGCTGCGGCTGAAAAGAAGCATTGAGCAAGGCTACCTCGAATGGCTGTCGCAGGATGAGCGCCGCCCTTTGCCTGTCTCTGTCCCGCCGCTTCCGCTGAAGTTAAATCTGGTGCTCTGTGGCGAACGCGATACGCTCGCTGATTTTCAGGAGCTGGATGCCGAAGCGCATGAGATGGCGATTTACACTGAATTTGAAGAAAACCTTCAAATTGTGGATGAAGATGATGTGCTGGCATGGTGCCGCTGGACAGTAGATTTGGCCGCACAGGCAGATATCGCTGCGCCAGATGAGGACTTTTGGCCTGAGCTCATCAAAGAAGGCGTTCGCTATAGTGGCGATCAGGAAACCTATCCCCTTTGTCCACGTTGGCTGCTGCGTCAGCTGCGTGAGACCGCGTTGATGGGTGAAACACTAAACGCTGAAGCCTTGCGTGACGCGCTGGAAGCACGTCTGTGGCGCGAAAATTATCTGAATGAACGCATGCGTGATGAGATTTTGCTGCGCCAGATTTTGGTCGAAACGGAAGGCGAAGTGGTGGGCCAGATCAACGGTCTTTCCGTCGTGGAATATCCCGGTCACCCGCGGGCCTGGGGCGATCCCTGCCGTATCACCTGCGTGGTTCATCCTGGCGACGGAGAATTTACCGACGTCGAACGCAAAGCGGAGCTGGGCGGCAATATTCATGCTAAAGGCATGATGATTATGCAGGCCTATCTTATTGCGGAGCTGGAGTTAGATCAGCAACTGCCTTTTTCTGCTTCGCTGGTGTTTGAACAATCCTATTCGGAAGTTGACGGCGACAGCGCGTCGCTGGCAGAACTGTGTGCTCTGATCAGTGCCCTTGCCGATACACCGCTAAATCAGCAAATTGCGGTCACGGGCTCGGTCGATCAGTTTGGTAATGTCCAGCCGGTCGGTGGCCTGAATGAGAAAATTGAAGGCTTCTTCGACATCTGCCATCAGCGTGAGCTCACGGGTCAGCAAGGTGTGATTATTCCTGCCTGCAATGTGCGCCACCTGAGTCTGAATCAGCAGGTTGTGAGTGCGGTCGAAGCCGGTCGTTTCCATATCTGGGCAATCGATACGGCTGATGAAGCGTTGCCCTTATTGACCGGAAAAGTCTGGAACACGGAAGACGGCGAAGGCGAATGCCTGCTGCGTACGATTCAGGAGCGCATCAGTCAGATGAATCAGCCTGAGCCCACCCCTCGGGCATGGCCGTTGAGATGGCTTAACTGGTTCAACCACCGTTAATCTCATTTGCTCAGTGTACAACTGTTCGCTAATATTCGTGATTCACTAAAAGAAGGCTTAATAAGAACATGGTAGATAAACGCGAATCCTATACCAAAGAAGACCTGATCCTGTCTGGTCGCGGTGAACTGTTCGGCGAAAATGGTCCGCCACTCCCTTCCGGCAATATGCTGATGATGGACCGCGTGGTCAAAATGACCGAGGACGGCGGGAAATATGATAAAGGCTTCGTGGAAGCTGAACTGGATATCAATCCAGATCTGTGGTTCTTTGGCTGCCATTTCATTGGTGATCCGGTGATGCCTGGCTGTCTGGGCCTGGATGCGATGTGGCAACTGGTTGGCTTCTATCTCGGCTGGCTGGGTGGCGAAGGAAAAGGCCGCGCGCTGGGCGTGGGTGAAGTTAAATTCACCGGTCAGGTTCTGCCAGACGCGAAAAAAGTCACCTACCGCATTCACTTTAAACGCGTGATTAACCGTAAACTGGTTATGGGCGTGGCAGATGGTGAAGTGTTTGTTGACGGGAATTTGATCTATACAGCCAGCGATCTGAAAGTTGGCCTGTTCAAAGATACTGCTGCATTCTGACGTTTCATTCCACAGAAACGAAAACCTCCGCACAGTGCGGAGGTTATATCCCTTTTCAGTGACATCCGGCTAAGCCGCAGCCGACCTGTCCTCCATGGCTTGTCGCCAACCTCCCAACCAGTGAGACTTAGCGTCTATCATTTGATACGGACACATCTCTTTAGAGCGTCCTGTAATGCCAGCTTGATAACCACGTGAATGGGCGCGCTCAAGGCGGTCTCGTTTCTGTCTCTTCATACTCCGTGTCCCTCATGTAAGGTCTGTGGAATCTGGTGGAAAGAAAAAGGTGGCGAATTAATGTTCAGCCACCCTTTTGTTTTACTCGCTATGTATGAAAAGATCAATGCGCAATATTCACGCCAGTGTCACAAATATGACCTGCTCCAGACATATACTTTCTGTTTCACCCTATGAAACTGTGACGATATCCGTATGATTTATAAAGAAAGCCTGGAAAACGTCAGAAAAATTATATGTGCTGAAACAACACGTTAACTAAAGCCCTGTTGCGGTTGACTCTGCCGTGGTTGCACCGCGTGCAATCTGCTGTGCGATTTGCTGCCAGCCCTGTGCCAGCGTTTTAACCAGCGAATCATAGCCATCTTCCCGCTGCGGTAGCACCAGATTAAAAGCCTGCTTTGTGAAGCGCCCCTGATGTTCCAGTGTCCACTGACCGCTGATTACCGCTTTGCCATCATAACGGCCCTGGAAATCATTCACCGTTACGCTCAGCGTATCGTGCTCCTGACCGATAAGCGTCTGGGTAACCAGACGGCCGGGTAACGCTTTCGTCAGATTAGTGATCAACGTTTGTTGCAATTGCTGATCGAGCGGGCTGGCCCACAGATTATTAGCGGCAATGACATATTTTACGTCGCTGGTCTGATAGACCAGCCCATTGCCCGCCAGATAGTCGGGGACCGTAATTTGCTGCACCCATAATGTCGGCTGCGCATTCGCCTCGCTGCTTATCACCTGCATTGAGGCTGCCCCCGAGGGCAGCTGATAATAGGTAGTATTGACCGTACTGCTACAGGCACTCAGTGCGAGAGCGGCAAAAAGCATTAATCCTTTTTTCATTGTTTCGCCCTCTTTGGCTGGGGATCCTGTCCCGGTTTGGCCTCAAACACTAACGCATTACTTTTCGCATTTAACGTTTTTAACACGGGCTGAAGTTCACGCAGCACCTGATCAAGCCGTTGCATATCGCCCACCAGCTTGCTGTAAGCCGGGGAGCCTGGCTGTAACCCTTTCATGCTACGGTTCAGCTCACGAAGCGTCTGCTGCGTTTCTTCTGGCAAGGTCTTCATCGCCGGACTGCTGGTCACCACATTGATGTTATCAATAGTACGCTGCAGATCCCTGAGCGTCTTCTGGCTCTCTTTCAGTGTGCCCGTGGCTTCCGTCACCATGTTGTTCAGCGGTAAACTGTTAATCTTATCCAGCGCCGCCATCAGTTTTTGCTGGATCTGACTGAGGCCGCCGCTTACTGTTGGAATCACTTCGTATCCCGCGACTTTATCCGGACCGGTATACGGCGGTGCGTTATTATAGAAGTCGATATCCACATACAGCGCACCGGACAGCAAATTGCCCGTTTTCAACGTTGCGCGCAGGCCACGTTTCTTACCATCCTGCAAATGCTGCTCAAGATCGAAGTTTTGCCCTAAACGGTTAATAAAGCGATCGGGTTCAATACGAATCAACACCGGCACGCGATAATCATTATTTAACGCCTGAGCGGTGCCCGCATTCATGAACGGCACTTCGGCAACGGTACCCAGACGAATGCCGCGGAATTCAACCGGCGCGCCCACCTGCAAGCCACGAATCGAATCCGAGAAGAACATCAGATAGTCGATATGATTGGTATACAGCGAATCCTGAATACTGCGTTGATCGTCGAACAAATGATATTCAGCCTGATTCTGCGCCGCTTTGCCTAAATCCCACCCGTCCGGGACGTCAAAACTCACTCCGCCGCTAAACAGCGTGGTCAGGGATCCCATTTCGACACGCATCCCTGAGGCCGACATATCGACCGCGATGCCGCTGTCTTTCCAGAAGCGCACATTGGTCGTCACCAGGCGATCGTAAGGCGCGGCGATAAACAGCTGATAGGTCATCAGGCGTTTATCCGTGTCGAACGTGCTGGTTTCAACGGTGCCGACACGGAAACCGCGGAACAGAACCGGATCGCCCGGATTCAGTTGACCTGCTTTATTACTGTCGAGCGTAATCCGGATACCTTTGGCATCCGGCGGGGCAAGCGGCGGTGAATCCATCAGGGTGTACTGCTCCAGAGGCGCTTTTTTGGTGCCGGGCTGCAGCTCAATATAGGCCCCGGAAAGTAACGTGCCCAGACCGGTGATCCCTTCACGGCCCACCTGCGGTTTAACTACCCAGAAGACGCTGTCGCTGTGCAACAGTTTTTCCATACCGGCATTCAGTCGGGCTTTAATTTCCACATGATGAAGATCGTCTGTCAGCACCGCACTTTCCACCACGCCAACGTTCACGCTGCGACTTTTAATCGTGGTTTTGCCCGCTTCGATCCCTTCTGCACTCTCGGTGATCAGGATCACTTCGGGCCCCTGATGGCTGAAGTGATAAAACAGAATCCAGCCGCCTATTAATAACGTGACAATAGGGACGATCCATACCGGTGACCAGCGCTTGATCTGGTCCACTTTGGCATAACCGTGATTATTTTCCGTCAAGATGCGGCTCCTTCATGTTTTTCTCACCAGCACGATCCCAGGTTAAGCGCGGGTCAAACGTCATTGCCGCAATCATGGTCAGAATCACCACCAACGCAAACAACACCGCTCCCCATGCCGGATAAATTTTCATTAATTGCCCCATGCGCACCAGCGCAGAGAGCACGGCAATCACAAAGACGTCAATCATTGACCAGCGCCCCACAAACTCAACGACTTCATAAATCCGGTGCATTTTGTGGCTGTCGCGCTGCCCTCGCCCACTGGCATCCCAGCACAGCCAGCCAATCGCCAGCATTTTCAGAGACGGCACCATAATACTGGCGATGAAAATCACCAGCGCGACCGGATAAGAGCCATCGCCCCACAGCAAAATGACGCCAGCCATGATGTTGGACGGCATCGCGGAGCCCAGGGTTTCCGTAATCATGATGGGCAGCAGATTGGCCGGCACGTAGAGCATAACGGAGGTGATCAGCAGTGCCATGGTCCACTGCAGGCTGTGCTTACGTCGGGCATGGGCAACTACGCCACAACGGGGGCATTCCTGCTGCGCCACGGGCAAGATCGCCGTACAGCAAGGACAGGAGCGCAGCCCCTGCCTGAGTCCGCTAATGCCGGGCTGTGGCGCATGCGGCAAAGGCGGCGGTGCCTCAATTTGCAGCCAGAGCCAGCGACGGTCCAGGCACTGAAACGCCCGCAGTTGTAAAAGACAAAACAGACACCAGGGCCAGAAACTGGTTTCAAGGCTGATTTCGCCATAGGCCATGAGCTTCACAAAACTTACCAGCACACCGGCCATAAAAATTTCGGCCATGCCCCAGCTCCGCATATGAAACAGAATACGCGCCAGCCCCAGTTTCAGGCTAAGGGGCATCTTGACCTGGTTGACCAGCAGGACCAGCGTGACCATGCAAAACGCCGGAATCGCCTGAACAAACAGCAGAAACAGGGTGGCCAGGCTGGCATAGTCATCGGCCACCATGACACCAGGAATTTGCATCAGGCTAATCTGGCTGGAGAGCCCAGCCACTTTCATGGTGATAAACGGGAACAGATTGGCCAGGACTAACATAAACAGTGCCGCCAGCGCATAGCCGGTGGGACGTTTGCGTGGCTCTGACCAGTTGACTGTCAGGGACGTGTGGCAGCGCGGGCATGACGCGCGGCTGCCAACAGGGATATCCGGCAGTTTGACCATCAGGTCGCATTGTGGACAAAGCATCCACGCACTGGTTTTGTCTGCAGAACACATTCCCTGACCCTTATCGCTAGCCGCCGTTTTTCATTGATTCCAGTTCTTCCCAACGCGCAAACGCGGTTTCCAGCTGCGCTTCCACCTGAGCCAGTTCATCCAGCACCGGCTGCGTTTTATCGTGCGGCTGGCTGAAGAAATCCGGGTGGCTCATGCTTGCCTGCAGTTCGCCGATACGCGCCTCTAACTGTTCCAGTTTTTGCGGTAACTGCTCCAGCTCACGCGTCAGGTTATAGCTTAGTTTGTTCGCGCTGCGTTTGGCAGATTCATTTTTCGGTTCAGCAGACTGAGCGGCACGATTTGCCTCTTTCGCTTTCGCGGTCACCTGCGTTTTTTGCTGCTTATAGGCCGCACGCTGCTGTTGGGCATCGTGATAACCCCCGACGAAGGTGCCAATCTCACCATTGCCTTCAAAGATCCAGCACTCCGTCACGGTGTTATCCACAAACTGGCGATCGTGGCTGACCAGCAGCACGGTGCCCTGATAGCCGTCGATAAGCTCTTCCAACAGTTCCAGTGTTTCCACATCAAGGTCGTTGGTCGGTTCATCGAGAATCATCAGGTTACTTGGGCGCAGAAACAAACGCGCCAGCAGCAGGCGGTTACGTTCTCCACCGGACAGCGCTCTGACAGGTGTCATCGCCCGCTTGGGATGGAACAGGAAGTCCTGCAGATAACCCAGCACATGGCGGGGCTTACCGTTCACCAGTACTTCCTGCTTCCCTTCGGCGAGGTTATCCATCACCGTTTTGTCGGGATCGAGTTCTGCACGATGCTGATCGAAATAGGCCACTTCAAGCTTGGTGCCGGAATGCACGCGGCCATGGTCGGCCTTAAGCTGTTGCAGCATCAGGCGCAGTAAGGTGGTTTTGCCACAGCCATTTGGGCCAATCAGGGCAATCTTGTCGCCGCGCTGAACCTGCGCCGAGAAATCGTTAACCAGTTGCTTGCCGTCTACCGCGTAATCGACATTCTCCAGCTCAAAGACAATTTTGCCGGAACGGGACGCTTCGCCGACCTGCATATTGGCTTTACCCATCACCTCACGGCGCTCTGAGCGCTCGCGACGCAGGGCTTTTAACGCGCGGACGCGGCCTTCATTACGGGTACGGCGCGCCTTAATCCCCTGACGTATCCACACTTCTTCCTGTGCCAGCTTGCGATCAAACTCGGCGTTTTGCATTTCTTCAACGCGCAAGGCTTCTTCTTTGCCTTCCAGATAGGCGTCGTAGTTACCCGGCCACGAAACCAGTTTGCCACGATCCAGATCCACGATACGGGTGGCCATATTGCGAATAAACGAACGGTCATGAGAGATAAACACGATGCTGCCGCTGAAACTTTTCAGGAAGGTTTCCAGCCAGTCAATCGTTTCAATATCCAGGTGGTTCGTTGGCTCATCCAGCATCAGTACGCGTGGATTACTGACCAGCGCGCGTCCGAGCGCGGCTTTACGTAACCAGCCGCCCGATAACGACGACAGCTCCGTATCCGGCGACAGGCCAATCTGCTGCAACACGTCATTGATGCGACTTTCCAGTTGCCACAGATTGTGGTGATCCAGAATGCCCTGCAAGCGTGCCATTTCATTGAGGTTCTTGTCGCTCGGATCCTCCATGACCTGATGGGAAATCGCGTGGTAAGCTTTCAGATGCTCCGCCTGTTCCTGCACGCCTTCTGCCACAAAGTCGTAAACCGAGCCGGTAATATTTCGCGGCGGATCCTGTTGCAGACGTGCGACGACCAGATCGGTCTCATAAATGATGCGGCCATCATCCAGCGGTTGCTCGCCGTTGATGATTTTCATCAATGTGGATTTACCCGCACCGTTACGACCAACCAGACACACGCGCTCATTCTCTTCGATGTGCAGCTCGGTGTTATCTAACAGCGGCGCATCGCTGAAGGAGAGATAAGCGCCGTGGATACTAATTAATGACATGTAGCTTATTCCTTACCGGCATGTGTAATCAGCCAGCAGTTGTGAATTTGGCGATTACGCGCAAAATCCTGTGACAGGGTTTTCTGTGTGATGTCCTGCGCCTGGAGGCCTAATGCCTTAAGGCCGTCCAGATCCATTTTGAAACCACGTTTGTTATTCGAGAACATGATGGTGCCGCCTTTGCGCAGCAGACGCTTCAGATTGCGCATCAGCATCATATGGTCGCGTTGCACATCGAAACTCTCTTCCATACGTTTAGAGTTTGAGAACGTAGGCGGATCGATAAAGATCAGATCGAAATTTTCATCAGTTTCATTCAGCCAGCGCAGGCAGTCCGCATGCAATAAGCGATGCTGACGGCCTGTCAGGCCATTCAGCCGCAGGTTCCGTTCCGCCCATTCCAGATAGGTGCGCGACATATCCACTGTGGTCGTAGAACGCGCGCCGCCCAGGCCCGCATGGACGCTGGCGGTGCCGGTGTAGGCAAACAAATTCAGGAAATCTTTGCCCTGGCTCATCTGGCCCAGCATTTTGCGCGCAATACGGTGATCGAGGAACAACCCGGTGTCCAGGTAATCGGTCAGATTCACCAGGAAGCGGGCATTGAATTCCTGCACCTCGAAATAATCGCCCTTCTCGCTCAGTTTCTGATACTGCGCTTTGCCCTTTTGGCGTTCGCGGGTTTTCAGGATGAGGCGGCTGGACGGCAGCTCCAGCACGCTGAGCGTCGCGCTGATAACATCGAACAGGCGCTGACGGGCTTTATTTGCGTCGATAGTTTTCGGTGGCGCATATTCCTGTACCACTACCCAGTCCGCATAGCGATCCACCGCCACGTTGTAGTCAGGCAGATCGGCATCATAAATGCGATAGCACTCAATCCCTTCCTGGCGCGCCCATTTATCGAGCTTCTTCAGGTTTTTACGCAAGCGGTTAGCATAATCTTCGGCAATCTGGCTGGCGCGCTCACCACTGGCGGCAGATAACTGATAATTTTTCTGTACGCAGTCCAGTGGTCCGTTTTTCGCCTTGAACTGTCGATCGGCGCGCAGTTGCAGGCAACTGAGCAGCTCGGGTGAGGCGCTGAACAGCGATAAGTTCCAGCCCGCAAAATGCTGCTTCATCAGCCGCCCCAACTGACTGTGCAGGGCAATAAGCGCAGGCTCGCTTTCCAGACGCTCACCGTACGGTGGGTTACTCAGTACCGTGCCCGTTACGCCGTTCTCAAGCGGATTGTTCAGCTTCAGCAGGTCCTGTTGCCCAAAGGTGAACAACTCGAAAACGCCTGCGCGGCGGGCGTTGGCTTTCGCCCATTCCAGCACACGGCCATTATTATCGAAACCATAAAAACGTGCCTGACAGGCCGCCGTGCCCGCACGGGCCCGCGCCTGCGCATCGCGTTTAACGTCCAGCCACAGGCTTTCGTTAAAGCCGGCCCAGGCCGTAAAGCCCCACTGGCTCCGGAGTAAACCTGGCGCACGATCGCAGGCCATCAGTGCCGCTTCAATCAGCAGCGTACCGGAACCACACATCGGGTCGATGAGCGGCGTAGTCGTTTGCCAGCCTGAACGCATCACAATGGCTGCGGCCAGGTTCTCTTTCAACGGCGCCTGACCGGTTTGCTGGCGATAACCACGCTGGTGTAACGCGCTGCCGCTGAGGTCCAGTGCAATGCTGGCGCGATCGTCGTCGAGCCAGACGTTAATGCGGATATCCGCCTGTTCACGATCCACATCAGGCCGTGGCAGATTGCGGCGGGTAAAGCTGTCAACAATCGCGTCTTTGACACGCAACGCGCCAAACTGACTGTTACGGATTGCCTCGTTAGTCCCGTTAAAATGCACCACAAAGGTTTTATCGCTGCCAAAGGTAGCAGGCCAGTCAATGCCCTGCACACCAAGATAAAGATCGAGATCGCTGTACACGCCCACCTCCGTCAGCGGAAGCAGAATGCGCGACGCCAGACGGCTCCACATCAGGCTTTGATACATGACGCGATCGTCAGCTTTGAAGTGAACGCCTCCCTGTACCACTTGCAGGTCCTGCGCGCCCAGCGCGTCCAGCTCATTTTTTAACAGCTCTTCGAGCCCACGCGCCGTGCTGGCAAACAGAGAATTCATATCGTCACTTTTTACTCTTGAGAAAATTGTTGCGCATTATAGCGAATCGCAGACCTATGTCATAAAGTTAGCTTCTTTTGTCTTGCGCGCCTGCTTCAGGAGACTGTCATGATTACGCTTTCCCGCTTGTTTATTCATCCTGTTAAATCAATGCGGGGGTTGCAGGTTTCCCATGCCTGGGCTGCCAACAGCGGATTGACCTTCGATCGCATTTTTATGGTGACCGAACCCGATGGCACTTTTATTACTGCGCGCCAGTTCCCGGAAATGGTGCAGTTTATGCCCGCCGTCACCCCTGAGGGATTATTTTTACAGGCGCCCGACGGCAGTCAGTCGCTGATTCGCTTCGCCGATTTTACGCAAACGGAAGCGCCAACAGAGGTATGGGGAAACACCTTTACCGCCCGTATCGCGCCCGAGGCGATCAACCAGTGGCTGAGTGCCTTTTTCCCAAGACCGGTCCAACTGCGCTGGACTGGACCACAGCCGTCACGCCGCGTGAAGCGCTTCACCGAGGTGCCGCTGGGGTTTGCCGATGGCTATCCTTATCTGTTAGTGAATAATGCCTCTCTGCGGGATCTGCAGCAGCGCTGTCCGGCCAGCGTGCGCGTTGAGCAATTTCGTCCTAACCTGGTGGTCAGCGGTGCGCCTGCCTGGGATGAAGACAACTGGGCGGAGATTACGGTAGGTCAGGTACATTTTGCCGTCCCTAAGCCCTGCGGTCGTTGCGTGTTCACTACGGTTAGCGTTGAAAATGGCCAGAAACATCCTGACGGACAACCTCTCGCCACACTTCAGGGCTTTCGCACCGCACAGGACGGCAGTGGTGACATTGATTTTGGCCTGAACCTTATTGCGCTAAACAGCGGGATTATTCGTGTCGGTGATGACGTCAAGGTCGTCAAACGCCAGCCGCCACGCGCCTATGGTGCGGGAGAGGTTGTGGAAACCCTCAAGCCGCAGCAGCAATCCCCCAATGCGGTGACGATTTCGTATCAGGGCCAGACATTCAGCGGCGATAACCAGCAAATTTTGCTTGAGCAGCTCGAAGCCCAGGGGTTCCGCATTCCCTACTCGTGTCGGGCAGGTTTGTGTGGCAGTTGCAAAATCACCCTGGTGGCGGGAAAAGTGAAGCCCTTAAAACAGAGTGCCATCCGTGAGGATGGCACAATATTGAGTTGCAGTTGTATTCCTGCCGGGGATATTGATGTGAAGTAAGTTACACCGCGCGTGCATAACGCGTGGTTTTTTCCTGCTGATGCGGTTGAAGACGGTCGTTCATCACTTTAATCGCATCCCCTAACACCATTCCTTTGCCCGCCAGCGTTAACGCGGGCTGCGCCAGCAGGCAGAGCGCGGCGTTATCGCCATTTTCAACCACCAGCAAACGTGCCTGCTCGCCATTCTCGGCCAGCGTGACCTCAACCATCTCGCCGACCGCAGGTTGCATTGGCTGGCGATGTGCGGAGAAATGCCAGCTTTTGGGCATCAGGGGTTTTAGAAAGCGGGCGGCCACCAGCGCATTTAACACCAGTTCGGCGCGCTGATTACTGCTTAACGGGCTCTGGCGGCACTTCTCTTCAAAGGTGAAATAGAGCGCGGCGTCATCAACACAAAATCCGGATTCCGTGAAAGCATCCGGTGTCAGCATTTTGCGTGCATAGCGGGAACGAAAAAGCATACCGTCAGCCAGATCGAGCATCATCCGGTCGTGCTCGGCGTCATAATACCAACGCCAGTTGTCATCGGGTTTAATTTTCATCGTGTGCCCTGTATTTACCGCTGTGCTAAAGGCAAAATATCTGTCGAAGAATAATGAATGCTGAAAAATCGTGCAACAGGACAAAATATAAACGAGCCGGAGAGAGAAATAAACCCCCCGGCGCATTAATAGAGCGATTCTCTTAGATGTGGGTCACGATATCTTTAATTAAGCCCGGACCTTTATAAATAAAACCAGAATAAATTTGAACGAGCGTGGCGCCGGCAGCGATTTTTTCTCGTGCCGCGGTCAGCGAATCAATTCCGCCCACGCCAATAATGGGCAAACGCCCCTGCAGCTCTTGTGACAGACGCTGAATGACGGCGGTGCTGCGCGACTGAACCGGACGTCCACTTAATCCCCCGGCTTCCTCGCTATATTTCAGTCCATTCACCAGGGTACGATCCAGTGTGGTATTTGTGGCAATGACGCCATCAATTTGGTGGCGAACTAAACTGTCAGCCACCTGGATCAACTCGTCTTCAGAAAGATCCGGCGCGATCTTTACAGCGACAGGCACATATTTGAGATGCCGCTTTTCCAGTTCTTTTTGTTTTGCTTTGATGGAACTGAGCAGATCGTCAAGCGCCTCACCATATTGCAGAGAACGTAAACCTGGCGTATTCGGTGACGAAATATTGATGGCAATATAACCGGCATGGGCATAAATTTTCTCCATGCACAGCAGATAATCGTCTTTGCCCTGCTCCACTGGCGTATCTTTATTTTTGCCAATATTGATGCCCAGCACGCCCTTGAATCGGGATTTTTTGACATTTTCCACCAGATTATCCACGCCGAGATTATTGAATCCCATGCGGTTAATAATCCCTTCGGCTTCAACTAAGCGAAACATGCGCGGCTTATCGTTACCTGGCTGAGCCCGTGGCGTGACCGTTCCCACTTCAACAAAACCAAATCCCATTGCGCCAAACGCATCAATGCACTCGGCATTTTTATCCAGCCCGGCCGCAAGGCCCAGCGCATTATCAAACGTCAGCCCCATACAGGTCACGGGGCGCGAGGGTAAACGCTGGCGGATAAGGGCTTCCAGCGACGTGCCGCTCATAAAGCGTAACTGCTGAAAGGTGAGATGGTGCGCGCGCTCAGGATCGAGCCTGAATAACGCCGGTCGGACGATTGAGTAAAACATGCACTCTCCTGGAAGACGGAAGCGACGGTGGAAATCAGTGCACAGGAAATTGTGCGCCAGAATGGTAAGGTGCTCTGGCGCAAAAGTAAATCGTGGGGCGTTAAGCGAGGAAACTGTTTGACGCAGATTTGATCTTACACAACGGAATCGTTTGCCGTGCGCGAATTCATCCTGTCCGGAAACGCATAGTCACGCCAGATATTGTGGCGAACCATAATGCCAAAAATACCGATACAGACCAGCACTTCCGCCAGCACCATTGACCATGCTGCGCCGATCGCGCCAAATTTCCACGCCAGCAAACAGCAAACAGGTACGTTGACGACGCCCGCGACCATCATCACCATCATGCGCTGACGCGCCAGCCCGTGCG
Source organism: Pantoea sp. BR_17 (assembly GCF_041955125.1). NCBI lineage: Bacteria > Pseudomonadati > Pseudomonadota > Gammaproteobacteria > Enterobacterales > Erwiniaceae > Pantoea > Pantoea sp. BR_17. The sequence continues at coordinate 45,346 of NZ_JAVAXT010000003.1, forward strand.
GAATCAGAATCTGCAGTCCGGCGGGATAGGCGATATTACCGAACAGGAAGCACAGCACAAAGACGCGGAGAACATCGGCTGACGGCAGGAAGTCTTTGCCTAACAGCAATGACACCACCTGATCGGCAAACAGCCAGGTAAAGATCACAATAGACAGACTGAGGCCAAAAGACAGCATCAGGCTTTTACGTGTGGCAGCAACCGCAGCCGCTTTATCGCGACCAAACAGATGGCTGACGCGCGGGAAAAACGCGCTGCCAATCTGCTCCGGTACAGAATTCGCGGCTTTGCGCAGCCTGTCCGCACCGTTGTAGATCCCCACCATGTAGTGGGAGGTAAAGCTGGCGAGAATCACGACGTTTACGCTGTTAAACAGGTTAGCACCGGCAATGGCGATAAACACATCTGCACTGTCGGTAATGCGCTGTTTGATCTCTTTCGGTTCGAAGCGATACGCGCCAATCACCTTCATTTCCAGCACAAACTTCAGCGTAATAATGGCGTTAATAATGGATACCGCGCCCGGTATCAGCGCCGCCAGCCAGGTATCGTCCGGTGTTTTCACCAGTAAAAACGTCAGCGGGATGGCACAAAAGTTGCCAAAGGTGGCGATCATCGCCGTTTTACCCAGCTTCTCAAAACCCTGCATCAGCCAGCCAAAGGAAAACAGTGAACCGACTAATGTGGTGCAGTTAGCCAGAATAATAAAAAACAATGAATGCCAGGACGGATTAAACCAGGTCGCCGTGAGCAATGTGCCGCTGGTCAGCAGCAGCAGCATCAGTTTGGCATTGAATGTTGACCAGAAGAGTTGCGTCACGCGCGCCTTGTCATCACGGTGGTGGGCAATGTCTTTAGTCGTAAAAACATTGAACCCCCAGTCAGAAATCGTACTGCAGTAAAGTACGCAGGCGATGGCCAACGCCAGAATCCCCATATGATCGACACCCAGCACGCGCGCCAGGTAGGGTAAGGTTGCCAGCGGAAACAGGAAAGAAGCTCCCCGGTACGCCAGCAAAGATAAGATATTGACTACTAAACTTTTATCGAGCACTTTTGCCATGTCGCAACAACCTTATACACATTGCATGCCTCACCTTCTCATTTCGCTCAGGTGCAAACAATATCACTTGCCATTTTTCGGAATTACGGAACGCGTTTGAGTTCTTTTTTCACTTTATGGCTTTGCAATAAAATGAAGGTTTCCGGACTGTTGAACAGCAGCCACTCTTTCAGACTGCTGGCTTTAACTCTGCGCCCGAAATAACGAATCGCATTAAGCACATAGTCAGGAACGGGCGTCTGGTTGTAGAGCGACAAATAAATCATCAACCGGAAGGAATGAAACAGGTAGGCTTTTTCTAAATCCTTTTTCAATTCACTTTTATGCAGTGAACGGCACAATGTGTTGAAGGTTGTAATAAATGCATTGTAGCGTTGAATAAAAAAGGTCGGGTTTTTGCTACTGTTGGTCAGTGAGCCGCCACGGATGCGCTGTTTGTAATAGGTTTGACGGCTTACCCAGACCTGATTGCATTTCATAAACACCGATAACGTAAAATTATGGTCTTCATGAACACGATCGATAAAACGTAACTGATGCTGCTGGATGACGCTTTTTTTCACGACATAATTCCAGGCGGCGGAAGTATACGAACCGTTTTGTAACAATCCCAACAGGACATCCTGCGGGCGCTGAATGCCAAACAGGCCGTGCCTGACTTTCGGCCACGTAATTTCCGGTTTGTCTTCACGGTAAGCACTGGAATTAAAACAAAACAAATCCGTATCCGGATAATGCTCAATGACCTGAGCCAGTTCGCTGACAAGGCCGTCCACCACCACATCATCAGGATCGCAGAAAAAAACAAAGTGTCCTTTAGCGGTCTCTACGCCTTTGTCGCGCGCATTGCCTGCTCCTCCATTCGGAATCGTGATCACCTTGACCTGGGGCAGGTGCGCATAATGCTGTTCAATTAACGCCACTGTCCCGTCAGTCGAACTGTCGTTAACAATGATAATTTCATTCGGCGCGCGAATTTGACTTACCAGGGAGTCAACGCATTCAACAATATATTTCTCAACGTTGTACGTTGGAATAATGACCGATAACAGGATGTCAGACATACATGATTTCTCTGCTGTTAGAAAATGAAAAATAAAATCCACCAGCCTGAGACAGGCACTGACTAAGGGCGAATAGTTATATTTAAAATAACAGGCGCTTACATTGAGCAGCGTTATTTTAATGCCTGGTGCCGCAAAATGCCTGCCTCAATATCGTGCGGAGGCAGCACAGGCAAAAACCATCGTAAGAAAAACTAAAGTTTAATCACTTACCTTTCGTCACTTTGTTGAGAAATCATTTAATAAATACATCAGTCCCCTTTTCACTTTCGCCCTGCCGCCTGTAACCAGTTGTGAAATTCCATTAAAATTTTTATAAATGCTGGCCCTGTTTATTGATACTTTTGTGGACCCTGTCTTAAACTCAGGCTTACGGCATCACAAAATCCCGTTGAAACATCGAATCTTTTTCGCTTTTTCCATTTTGATAACCCACAGTCAGAGAAGACCATTCTTTTCTTTCATGGATTTATTTCAATATTGCGATATTCAAGTAACCAAATGTACGAAATCCATCCGCCACAGAGAATTCATTCATCCTGATTAATGTATCCCGTTGCGTACCAGGCCGTTTTTAAGATTTGTCGTAGCGGTTTTCTCCTGGATTCCAGATGCCACGCCTTATCTTCCTTTTGCGGTTTTCACCTTTAGATTGTCAGAAAAATCATTTAAGCCCTGCCGTGGCCTCTGCCAGGATGAAAGCCTGAGTTCTCAACAACAGATAATCAATAACTTTCAGTTATAAGGAGTAGTGAATGCGAGTGCTTACCCTGGCAGGCAGTCCACGGTTCCCTTCACGGTCCACCTCGTTACTGGCGCTGTGCCAGCACAAACTGGAAGCGCGCGGCGTGGAAGTTATTCCGTGGAATATTCATAACTTTCAGCCGGAAGACCTTATTAACGCCCGCTTTGATTCCCCGGCGATTCTGGCGCTGAGTGAGGATTTGTCTGCCGCCGATGGTCTGGTGATTGCTACGCCCGTTTACAAGGCGTCTTTCTCGGGTGCGCTGAAAACGGTGCTGGATCTGTTGCCCGAACGCGCACTGGCCCACAAAGTCGTGCTGCCGCTTGCCAGTGGTGGCAGCGCAGGCCACATGCTGGCGCTGGATTACGCGCTCAAGCCCGTTTTAAACGCGCTGAAAGCGGAAGAAGTGCTTCATGGGGTTTATGCCGAAGATAAACAGATCACGCATTACGATCGTCAGCCAGAACTGGATCCCCTTCTGGCCACCCGCCTGGATGAGGCGGTGGATTCTTTCTCACTGGCATTGTCACGCCGTCATCAACCGGTTGCCTGGGCAGTATAAGGATTAAGCATGAAACGGATAGTAAGCGCGTGGTTACTGGCAGGGATGTTGATAACGGGAACTCAGGTTTATGCTGCTGAGCCAGCCCCCGAACAGGTGCGTATCGGCTACCAGAAAGGATCGGTCAGTATGGTGCTGGCAAAAGCTCACCGGTTACTGGAAACGCGTTTCCCTCAGACCAAAATACAGTGGGTTGAATTTCCAGCCGGGCCGCAAATGCTGGAAGCCCTGAACGTTAACAGTATTGATATTGCCAGTACCGGCGATATTCCGCCCATTTTTGCCCAGGCGGCGGGGGCAGATTTACTCTATATCGGCTCGGAGCCGCCTAAGCCCAAAGCCGAGGTGATTCTGGTCAGCCAGGACAGCCCGCTGAAATCGGTGGCCGACCTGAAGGGCAAAAAAGTGGCCTTTCAGAAAGGCTCCAGCTCGCACAACCTGTTACTGCGCGCACTGGAGGAGGCCGGCCTGTCAATCAAAGATATACAGCCGGTTTATCTTACGCCTGCCGATGCCCGCGCTGCCTTCCAGCAGGGTAACGTTGATGCCTGGGCGATATGGGATCCCTATTATTCCGCAGTGCTGCTTCAGGGGCACGTTCGCGTTTTAAAAGACGGTACCACACTCAATCAGACCGGTCCGTTCTACCTTGCGACGCGCGCATTCGCCCAGAACCATAATGACTTTGTCTTAGCAACGCTCAAAACCTTTAGCGATGCGGAAGCGCTGACGCGCAGCGAACGTGACCAGAGCATTCATCTGCTTGCCACCTCCATTGGCCTGCCTGAGGCGGTCATTGCCAGTAATCTGGATCATCGTCCCCCTAGCCCGGTCAGTCCGGTCAGCGCGCACACTGTTGCGTTACAACAGAAAACCGCCGATCTGTTTTATGCCAATCACCTGATTCCCGTGAAAGTATCAATTGCCGATCGCATCTGGCATCCCCGTAGCGTGACGCAATAAGGAGAGAAAAATGAGTGTTTCCGTATTCTGGTTCCTGCCCACCCATGGTGACGGTCACTACCTTGGCACGGCCGAAGGTGCGCGCCCGGTCGATCATGCGTATCTGCAGCAGGTCGCGCAGGCAGCCGATCGCCTGGGTTTTGGTGGCGTGCTAATCCCGACCGGCCGCTCGTGTGAAGATGCCTGGCTGGTGGCCGCCTCATTAATTCCGGTCACTCAGCGCCTGCGTTTTCTGGTTGCCCTGCGCCCTGGCGTGATTTCACCGACTCAGGCCGCCCGCCAGGCCGCGACGCTCGATCGTCTGTCTAACGGACGTGCACTGTTTAATCTGGTAACGGGCGGCGATCCCGAAGAGCTGGCAGGTGATGGCGTTTTCCTCGACCATCGTGAACGCTATGCCGAATCGGCCGAGTTCACCCGCGTCTGGCGCCGGGTGCTGGAAGGTGAAACAGTGGACTACGAGGGCAAGCATGTGCATGTGCGCGGGGCGCGCCTGATGTTTAAGCCGGTGCAGCAGCCTCGTCCACCGCTGTGGTTTGGCGGGTCATCAGAGCCCGCTCAGGATCTGGCCGCTGAACAGGTTGATGTGTACCTCACCTGGGGCGAGCCGCCTGAACTGGTAAAAGAAAAAATTGAACAGGTACGCGCTAAAGCCGCTGCTCAGGGCCGCCAGGTTCGTTTTGGTATCCGCCTGCATGTCATCGTCCGTGAAACCAATGAAGAAGCCTGGCAGGCCGCCGACAAACTGATTGCTAACGTCGATGACGCCACTATTGCCAGAGCGCAAAGCGCTTTCCAGCGTACCGATTCCGTTGGGCAGCAACGCATGGCCGCCCTGCACGGAGGTCGCCGTGACAAACTGGAGATTAGCCCCAATCTCTGGGCTGGCGTTGGGCTGGTTCGCAGCGGTGCCGGTACCGCGCTGGTGGGCGATGCCCCAACCGTAGCGGCGCGAATGAAAGAGTACGAAGCGCTGGGCATTGAAACCTTTATTCTTTCCGGCTATCCGCACCTGGAAGAAGCCTATCGCGTGGGCGAGCTGCTGTTTTCCCATCTGGATCTGAAGATACCTGAAGTGCCTCAACCTCGGGTCGTTCAGGCGCACGGTGAAGCAGTTGCGAACGATTTTACCCCCGAGAAAAAAGCCGCACGGGCCTGAGGAGATCGCCATGATCCGATTACGTCAATCCTTCTCAGCGGCGCTTGTGCCCTGGCTGTTACCGGTGTTACTGGTCGTGGTCTGGCAGATTGCGTCGCAGACCGGCTGGCTCTCCAGCCGTATCCTGCCGGCACCGGAGAAGATCGTCACCACCTTCTGGCAACTGGCCGCCAGCGGCGAGCTGTGGCGGAATCTGGCTATCAGCAGCTGGCGCGCGCTGCTGGGCTTTAGCATCGGCGGTTCGATCGGGTTAGTGCTGGGATTGATTACCGGCACCTCACGTCTGGGCGAGCGCCTGCTGGATACCTCGGTACAAATGTTACGTAACGTGCCTCATCTGGCGCTTATCCCGCTGGTCATCCTGTGGTTTGGTATCGATGAAACCGCCAAAATTTTTCTGGTGGCGCTGGGCACACTGTTCCCGATTTATCTGAATACGTATCACGGCATTCGCAACGTGGATCGGGGGCTGGTTGAAATGGCACGCAGCTATGGCTTATCGGGCTGGAGCCTGTTTGTGCAGGTGATATTGCCGGGTGCGTTACCGAGCATCATGGTCGGCGTGCGTTTTGGTCTGGGATTAATGTGGCTCACGCTGATTGTGGCTGAAACCATTTCCGCTAACGCCGGGATTGGCTACCTGGCCATGAATGCCCGTGAATTTCTACAAACCGATGTGGTGATGGTCGCCATTATTCTTTATGCCCTGCTGGGGAAACTGGCCGATGTCAGTGCGCTACTGCTGGAACGTGTCTGGTTACGCTGGCATCCGGCTTATCAACATAAGGAGGAAGCAGCATGATTAACTCCGCTATCCCGGCGCGTCTGACGGCCGGTACGCCGGTTGGTGTAAAGGGCGTCAGCAAAAAATATGGCGAGCGTACGATTCTTAATAACATTGACCTGCACATACCGTCTGGACAATTTGTGGCCGTCGTGGGCCGCAGCGGCTGCGGCAAAAGTACCCTGCTGCGTTTGCTGGCCGGGCTGGAAAACAGCACTGAGGGTCAGCTACTGGCCGGCACTGCGCCATTGCACACGGCGCGCGACGAAACCCGTCTGATGTTCCAGGATGCGCGACTGCTGCCCTGGAAAAAAGTGATTGATAACGTGGCACTTGGTCTGCGGGGCAATGCCTGGCGGGAAGCCGCACACGAGGCGCTGGCGGCCGTTGGGCTGGCCGATCGCGCCAGTGACTGGCCTGCCGCCCTGTCTGGCGGTCAGAAACAGCGCGTGGCACTGGCTCGCGCCCTGATTCATCGCCCCGGTCTGCTCCTTCTGGATGAGCCACTCGGCGCGCTCGATGCGTTAACCCGAATTGAGATGCAGGAGCTGATTGAATCACTGTGGCAGCAACACAATTTTACGGTGCTGTTGGTCACTCATGATGTCAGTGAGGCGGTTGCAATGGCGGATCGGGTTCTGCTGATTGAGGAAGGTCGGATTGGGCTGGATTTGCAGGTTGATTTGCCGCGTCCCCGGCGGCGGGGTTCCGCCCGTCTGGCCGAGCTGGAAGCGGAGGTGCTGGATCGGGTGATGCGTCGCAGTGCGGCAGATAAACCGCCGCGCTATGCGCAACAGCGCTGATGAAACGGCGGGCCATGGCCCGCCGTTTTTTATCAGGCGTTAAGCGCCTTGGTAATTTTCTCGTACAGATCGCCCGACAGTTTCTCCAGACCCTGTAGCTGCTCCAGCGCCTGGCGCATCAGCGCCTGACGGCGAGTATCGTAACGTTTCAGACGAATCAATGGCTCAATCATGCGCGACGCAACCTGCGGATTTCGGGTATTTAAATCCGTCAACATCTCGACCAGGAAGCGATAGCCGCTGCCATCTTCGGCATGGAAGGCCGAGGGGTTCCCCGATGCGAAGGCACCGATCAATGAACGAATACGGTTGGGGTTCCCCATGCTGAACGAACGGTGCGACAGCAACCGGCGCACGTTAAGTAACGCATTCTGCGCCGGGCTGGTGGCCTGCAACATAAACCATTTGTCCATCACCAGGCCATCGCGATGCCAGCGATCGTCATAGTCAGCCAGTAAAGCGTCACGGCACGGCAACTGCGCCGCCACGGCGGCCGAGAGTGCCGCCAGGGAATCGGTCATATTATTCGCGCGCTGATACTGTGCCTGAACCAGTTTATCGGCCAGATCCATGTCACCAAACGCCAGATAGTACAGGCAGATGTTTTTCAGTGACCGTTTGCCTGTTTCCGCATGATCAACGTGATAGTCCGCCTGCTGATTGGCGTTATACACGGCAAAGAATTCATCCGCCAGTTCACGCGCCAGCGTACGGACCAACGCTTCGCGCACCAGCGCAATGGCCTGCGGATCGATAATCTCAAACAGCTCGGCAATTTCGTTCTCACTCGGCAACGTCAAAATCAGCGCCGTCAATGCCGGGTCGCTGTCTGCGTCAAGCAGCACGGTGCGGAAAGCATCGGCAACGTGCAGCGGCAGTGACAAATGCTGCCCCTGCTGATGACGCGCAACATTGAGACGTAAATAGGTTGCCAGCAGACTTTGCGCCGCATCCCAGCGGGAAAAATCGTTACTGGCATGGCGCATCAGGAAGGTGAGCTGGGCATCGCTCCACTTATAATCAAGTTTCACAGGTGCGGAGAATTCACGCAGCAGTGACGGCACCGGCTGGAAATAGACGTTATCAAACGTAAACGTCTGGAACTCTTCCGTCACGTTCAGGACGTGATGCACAGGATGGCCATCGCGCTGCAACGGAATCACCTTGCCCTGGCCGTCATACAGTTCGATATCCAGCGGGATGTGTAGCGGCAGCTTTTCTTTCTGATCGGCTGTCGGTGGCGTGTGTTGCGTAACGTGCAACGTGTACTGCTCCAGTTCCGGATTGTAGTCGTCGCGTACCGTGACGGTTGGTGTACCTGACTGGCTGTACCAGCGGCGGAACTGAGACAGATCAACGCCAGACGCGTCTTCCATCGCCTGAACAAAATCATCGCAGGTGGCGGCGCTGCCGTCATGCCGTTTGAAGTACAGTTGCATCCCTTTCTGAAAGTTCTCCTCTCCCAGCAAGGTATGCATCATGCGGATCACTTCCGATCCTTTTTCATACACGGTTAAGGTGTAGAAATTATTCATTTCGATCACCTGATCCGGCCGGATCGGGTGCGCCATCGGACTGGCATCCTCAGCAAACTGCGCGCCGCGCATGATACGGACATTATCGATACGATTAACGGCGCGCGATCCCAGGTCTGAACTGAACTCCTGATCGCGGAAGACGGTCAGGCCCTCTTTGAGGCTCAACTGGAACCAGTCACGACAGGTGACGCGGTTGCCGGTCCAGTTGTGGAAATATTCATGGCCTATCACGGCCTCAATCCCCAGGTAATCCTTATCGGTTGCGGTTTCGGCTTTTGCCAGCACATATTTGGAGTTAAAGATGTTAAGCCCTTTATTCTCCATCGCGCCCATATTAAAGAAGTCCACCGCGACAATCATAAAGATGTCGAGGTCATACTCCAGGCCAAAGCGCTCTTCATCCCACTTCATGCTGTTTTTCAGCGAGGTCATTGCCCAGTCGGCGCGGTCCAGATTGCCTCTGTCAACAAAGATCTCCAGTGCGACATCACGCCCCGAACGCGTGGTAAAGCTGTCGCGCAGCACGTCAAAATCACCTGCCACCAGCGCAAACAGATAGCAGGGCTTCGGGAACGGATCCTGCCATTTAACCCAGTGACGTCCCTGCTCGTCATGACCACTGTCGATACGGTTGCCGTTCGACAACAGGAAAGGATAGCGGTTGCCATCGGCAATGATGGTGGTCGTGAAACGCGCCAGCACATCCGGCCGATCCAGATACCAGGTAATATGGCGGAAGCCTTCGGCTTCACATTGCGTACAAAGTGCCTCACCGGACTTGTACAATCCTTCAAGCGCGCTGTTGCGGTCAGGATGGATGTCATTCACGATTTTCAGCGTGAAACTGTCTGGCAACTGGCTGAGTACCAGTGCGCCTTCTTCCTCTTTATAAGCCGTCCAGGCCTGGCCATTAACTTCCAGCGAGATCAGGGTCAGATCTTCACCGTCCAGACGCAATTCAGCCCCGTTATCACCCTGGCGTTTAACCTGACTGATGGCCGTGACGCGCGTGGTCGACTCATCCAGTTCAAAGGTTAAATCAATATCGGTGATGGTATAATCGGGAGCCCGGTAATCGTGGCGATATTTTATTTTTGGCTGCTGCGTCATATTTCGTCTCGCAATGAATAGTTTACCCGTCAAAGTCTAAGCCTGATGCGTTAAGCTTGCCATGCGTAATGCATGTCGTGGGCAAAATGGCTACACTTTCTTAACAATGACACAATTCGGCCTCGACTCGCTATCCTGAAATATGCTGTGATCGCCGTCTGTTAGTGATTTATACTTTTGCGTCTTTGTGACGTTTAATACACCGGGCTCTGCGCCACCGAACAGGATGCCGAAACGCGCCATGACAGGACATGCTTCCCCGATACTGACTTCGCTGCTGGATACTGACGCGTATAAGCTTCATATGCAGCAAGCCGTCTTCCACCGCTACTATGATGTTACGGTAGCGGCGGAGTTTCGCTGCCGCAGCGATGAGTTACTGGGTTTTTATGCTGACGAAATCCGTGCAGCGATCAGTGCCATGCAGACGCTGGCGCTGACCGACGCCGAATATGCCTGGTTATCTGACCTCCCCTTCTTTGCTGACGACTACCTTAACTGGCTGCGCAATTTTCGCTATGACCCCCAGCAGGTCGACGTGCAAAATCACAACGGCAAGCTGGCCATCCGAATTCAGGGGCCCTGGCGTGAGGTCATCATGTGGGAAGTTCCCCTGTTGGCTTTGATCAGCGAAGTGGTGCATCGCCATCGTACACCACACACCGGCAGTCAGCAGGCCGTGGACTTTCTGCACCAGAAACTGGCGACGTTTAAAACGCAAATTGCGGATACCGATATGTCACGTTTTCGGTTGATGGATTTTGGTACCCGTCGCCGCTATTCCCGGTCGGTGCAGGAAGCCATTGTCAGTACGCTGAAGCAGGACTTTCCCTGGCTGATGGGCACCAGCAACTATGATCTGGCCCGCCGTCTTGAACTGACGCCTGTCGGCACGCAGGCGCACGAATGGTTTCAGGCTTTTCAGCAAATCAGTCCGGTGCTGGCGAACAGCCAGCGGGCCGCGTTACAGGCCTGGCTGGATGAATATGATGACAAACTGGGTATTGCGTTAACGGACTGCATCGCTATGGACGCCTTCCTGCGCGACTTCGGCCCGGTCTTCGCCCGCCGTTACCAGGGTTTACGCCATGATTCGGGCGATCCGGTTGAATGGGGTGAAAAAGCCCTGGCGCATTATCAGCAACTGGGCATAGATCCACAGAGTAAAACCCTGGTGTTCTCCGACAACCTGAATCTGGATAAAGCGCTGGCGCTCTATCGCCACTTTGGTCAGCGTACTCACGTGGTGTTTGGCATTGGCACCCGACTGACCTGCGATATTCCCGGCGTGACGCCACTCAATATTGTCATTAAGCTGGTGCAGTGTAACGGGAAGCCGGTTGCCAAGCTGTCAGACAGTCCGGGCAAAACCATTTGTCAGGATAAAGCCTTCGTCAGAGCCTTGAGAAAAGCCTTTGACCTGCCGCTGGTAAAAAAAGCCAGCTAAGCGCTATGTGACTGGGGCGCTCTGCGCCCCGCTTTCCTGGCAATAAATCTGCCCTTCCCCCTGAATTTTGCTTGTTTCCTGTTGACTCGCAAGTAACATAGCAACACCCCAGTCTGGGGAATTCATTCACACACTTCTTCTATATAGAGAGATATTTATGAGCGTAGTGCCTGTAGCGGATGTACTGCACGGTCGCGTCGCGGTTGACAGTGAAGTCACCGTACGTGGTTGGGTACGTACCCGAAGAGATTCAAAAGCCGGTCTGTCCTTTATCGCCGTGTATGACGGCTCCTGCTTTAATCCCGTTCAGGCCGTCGTCAATAATTCTCTGAATAATTACCAGGACGAAGTGCTGCGCCTGACTACCGGCTGCTCCGTCATTGTCACCGGTACCGTTGTGGCATCTCCGGGGCAGGGGCAGGCGTTTGAAATCCAGGCGACAAAGCTGGAGGTGGTAGGCTGGGTGGAAGATCCCGACAGCTATCCTATGGCGGCCAAACGTCACAGCATTGAGTATTTGCGTGAAGTCGCCCACCTGCGTCCACGCACGAACCTGATTGGTGCCGTAGCCCGTGTTCGTCACACGCTGGCGCAGGCGCTGCACCGTTTCTTCCATGAGAACGGCTATTTCTGGGTTTCTACGCCGCTGATTACCGCTTCCGATACCGAAGGTGCGGGTGAAATGTTCCGCGTATCAACGCTGGATCTGGAAAACCTGCCGCGTGACGATCAGGGCAAAGTCGACTTTTCAGAAGACTTCTTTGGTAAGGAAGCTTTCCTTACGGTATCCGGCCAGCTCAACGGCGAAACCTACGCCAGTGCGCTGTCAAAAATTTATACCTTTGGCCCCACCTTCCGGGCCGAAAACTCCAACACCAGCCGTCATCTCGCCGAATTCTGGATGCTGGAGCCGGAAATAGCCTTCGCCTCCCTGGATGATGCGGCCGATCTGGCGGAAGCCATGCTGAAGTATGTATTTAAAGCCGTCCTGGAAGAACGTGCAGACGACATGGCGTTCTTTGCCGAGCGCGTTGATAACGACGCCATCGCTCGTCTGGAGCGCTTTGTTACCACAGACTTTGCGCAGGTCGACTATACCGATGCCGTCGAGATTCTGATGAACTGCGGCCAGACGTTTGAGAACCCTGTCTCCTGGGGCATTGATTTGTCTTCTGAGCATGAGCGTTACCTGGCGGAGAAACACTTTAAAGCGCCTGTCGTTGTGAAAAACTACCCGAAAGACATCAAAGCGTTCTACATGCGCCTTAACGAAGACGGTAAAACCGTGGCCGCGATGGATGTGTTAGCGCCTGGCATTGGTGAAATTATCGGCGGTTCACAGCGTGAAGAGCGTCTGGATGTACTGGATGCGCGTCTGGAAGAGATGGGGCTGAAAAAAGAGGATTACTGGTGGTATCGTGATCTGCGTCGCTATGGCACCGTTCCCCATTCCGGATTCGGATTAGGTTTCGAACGTTTAATCGCCTATGTCACAGGCGTACAAAATGTAAGAGATGTTATTCCATTCCCACGTACGCCACGTAATGCGAGCTTCTGATTTTCAGCATTTAATATAAGAAATTCATATATATAAAGAGGTCGGCTTCGCCGGCCTTTTTTTATTTTTGTAAATTTTGATATGACTCACAAAGTTCCGTTATTTTTACATTTAGAAATACATTTTTTATCTTTGAAACAAGATTACGACTTTTGTAGCATTTTCGCAGTAGAATTACCCGATGGGGGATGGAAAGATGCGTGCAGACACAGGAGACACCAAACTTCTTTCAAGGTTCATGTAAAGATTTCTTGACGGCAGTGGCAGGTGTCCAAATAACTCCAATGAGGGTAATAAATAATGATGAAGCGCAACATTCTGGCAGTGGTTATCCCTGCTCTGCTCGCCGCTGGCGCAGCCAATGCAGCAGAAGTTTATAACAAAGACGGCAATAAGCTGGACCTGTACGGTAAAGTGGATGCACGTCACCAGTTCTCTGATAACTCAGGTGATGACGGCGATCAGACTTATATTCGCTTCGGCTTCAAAGGCGAAACCAAGATCAATGACCAGATGACTGGTTACGGTCAGTGGGAATACAACATCCAGGGTAATAACTCTGAAGGTTCTGACGCGCAGAGCGGTAACAAAACCCGTCTGGGCTTTGCGGGTCTGAAATTCGGCGATGCCGGCTCAATCGACTACGGCCGTAATTACGGTGTGGTTTATGATGCAATCGGCTGGACCGATATGCTGCCAGTATTTGGTGGCGACTCAGGCTACACAGATAATTTCATGAACGGTCGTAACGGCGGTCTGCTGACCTACCGCAACACCAATTTCTTTGGTCTGGTAGATGGCTGGAATTTTGCGCTTCAGTATCAAGGCAAAAACGATCGTACCGATCCTCGTCGTGCTAATGGCGACGGCTACGGTATTTCAACCTCGTACACCTCTCCGATCGGCGTGGGTATCGTAGGTGCCTATAGCAGCAGCGATCGTACCAATACCCAGTCTGACGGTTCCGTAAGTAACAACAACGCAGTAACCGCTCGTGGCGCTGGCGTTGGTGCTGGTAAGCATGCAGAAAACTGGGCAACTGCGCTGAAATATGACGCTAACAATGTATACCTGGCAGCGATGTACGGTGAAACCCGCAACTCTACACCAATCAGCGGTGTGTTCAACGTAAACGGCCAGACATTTAGCGGTGATGCATTCGCTAACAAAACTCAAGAAATCGAGCTGGTTGCACAGTACCAGTTTGACTTCGGTCTGCGTCCTTCACTGGCTTACGTTCAGTCTAAAGGCAAAGACATTGAAGGTATCGGCGATGCGGATATCTACAAATACTTCGATGTGGGCGCAACCTACTACTTCAACAAAAACATGGCCACCTACGTTGATTATAAAATCAACCAGCTGGACAAAAACAACCCACTGGGCATTCCTAACGACGACGTAGTCGGCCTGGGTGTGGTTTACCAGTTCTAAGTTTGTTGATGCAGTACAAAAAACGGAGCTTCGGCTCCGTTTTTTATTGCCTTTATTCAGCGCAGCCGATACGTGGCCCCCTTCTCCCTATAAGTACCGGTAATTCTGCCGACCGGACAATGAATTTTATCGCAAACGGTTGGCATTTCGCCGTGCTGACGTTAACCTGATGCTTCATTTGCTAAAGTTCACGCTACTGGACCCGACTCATGTTTGAATCGATCTCTGCTGCACCTGCCGATCCTATCCTTGGCCTGGCCGATCTGTTTCGTGCCGATGACCGCCCGAATAAAATTAATCTCGGTATTGGCGTTTATAAAGATGAAACCGGGAAAACCCCGGTGCTCACCAGCGTTAAAAAAGCAGAGCAATATCTGCTGGAAAACGAGACCAGCAAAAATTACCTGAGCATTGACGGTCTGCCGGATTTCGCACACTGCACTCAGGAATTGTTATTTGGTAAAGGCAACGCCCTGATTTCGGCGGGCCGCGTACGTTCCGCGCAGACGCCAGGCGGGACAGGTGCACTGCGTGTCGCTGCGGATTTTCTGGCCACGCAGACGTCGGTGAAGCGCGTATGGGTCAGCAACCCGAGCTGGCCGAACCATAAAAACGTGTTTAACGCCGCGGGTCTCGAGGTGTGTGAATACTCGTATTATGATGCGGTCAACCATACGCTGGACTTTGACAGCATGCTGGCCTCGCTGAAAGAGGTTAAAGCCGGTGATGTGGTGCTGTTCCACGGCTGCTGCCATAACCCAACCGGTATCGATCCGACAGCAGAGCAGTGGCAACAGCTGGCTGCGCTTTCCAAAGCCAATGACTGGTTGCCGCTGTTTGACTTCGCCTATCAGGGCTTTGCCCGTGGGCTGGAAGAAGATGCAGCAGGTCTGCGCCTGTTTGCGGCCAGCCATCAGGAGCTGATTGTGGCCAGTTCCTATTCCAAAAACTTTGGTCTGTATAATGAACGCGTGGGTGCGATTACGCTGGTGGCGAGCGATGCAGCCACGGCCGATACCGCCTTCAGTCAGGTGAAGTACACGATTCGCGCGAACTACTCTAACCCACCGTCACACGGTGCGGCAGTGGTGGCAACCATCCTGGGAAATGACGCGCTCCGTACCATCTGGCAGCAGGAGTTGTCCGATATGCGTCAGCGTATCCAGCGCATGCGTCAGCTGTTTGTGAATACGCTGGCGGAAAAAGGGGCGCAGCAGGATTTCAGCTTTATCATTAAGCAGAACGGTATGTTCTCGTTCAGCGGGCTGACCAAAGATCAGGTCATTCGTCTGCGTGAAGAGTTTGGCGTATATGCGGTGAACTCAGGCCGGGTGAACGTGGCCGGGATGACGCCCGATAATATGTCTGCCCTGTGTGAAGCGATTGTCGCCGTGCTGTAATCCTGTCCTTATGAAAAAAATGGGCCTGACTGGCCCATTTTTTATTGCAGAAAAGGATTCGTCAGACGTTCACGACCTAAAGTGGATAGCGGACCGTGACCGGGCAAAAACGTCACATCATCTCCCAGCGGCAACACTTTGTTTTTGATGGCATCAATCAGATGCTGATGGTTACCCTGCGGAAAGTCGGTGCGTCCTACACCACCGTTAAAGATCACATCACCGGAAACCAGTAAACGCCCCTGTCGGTCAAAAAACACGATATGACCTGGCGTATGACCAGGACAGTGCAGAACCTCAAGATTAACCTGACCAACCTGAACAGTGTCCCCCTCTTCCAGCCAGCGATCGGGCGTAAGCGGCGCGCAGTACTCAAGTCCAAACATCTGGCTCTGCGTGGGCAATGCCTCAAGCCAGAACGCATCCTGTTTGTGCGGGCCTACCAGTGGTATGTTCCAGCAGGCCGCCAGTTCCGCCGCGGCCCCGACATGATCAAGATGACCATGCGTCAGCAGGATCTGGCCAGGCGTTAAATCAAGCTGTTTCAGCGTTTGCCTGATTGTATCGGCGTCACCACCCGGATCCACTATCGCAGATTCACGTGTGGTGTCGCACCAGATAACCGAACAGTTCTGCGCGAAGGCGGTAACGGGGATAATGTGATAATTCATAACGCTCCATGGTCGGCACCCGCAGCGTTGCCGACGTTACGACCAGTGCCTGACCGGACCGGTATCAATATGTACAAAGTTGCTGCTGGGGTAATATCCTACACCACCCGCCCGCATTTTTAACGCGGCTTTCCGGACATTCGCCAGACTAATCCCCTCAATATGGAAATCCATCGCCTGACCTTTGGTGTGGTAGCTGTGTTTTGCGACACCAGGACCAGATTCGCGCAGCATATTATTGGTGGCCAGAGTGCGGTAGCCCGAGATCAGCTGAACGGGCTTACGCGTTTCCAGCAGCGCCTGGAGGCGGTAGAGCTGATCGAAAAGGTGGGGATCGATACTTTTGATTTTATTGGCGCGGTAGTCACGGAAAAAATGGTTAAGACGCGATAACTCGCTCTTGTCGTAACTTTTACCGTTGAAGAATTCTGTTTTGAGGGTTTCACCCGTGTGAAGGTTATTCAGCGTTAAGACGCGCGGTCGTGACGTAGAGAGTGAAGCCATCGCTGACGTCGGCAACAAAGCCAGTCCCGCAGCGGCACTTCCGCAAAACAACAGTTTGCGACGGACAGAATCAATTGTAGACATGAAGCGTTTTACCTGAGAACAGAGCCAATGACACGTGCAAAAAACGCACTGGCGGAACCATAACTTTCTCGCGGTAGCACGTCAACCCATGTCTGGCAAGTTTGGAAGACGGCGCCTCATCGGAGACACCGCCTTTCTCAGGTCATCTTCCCGTGCGCAATGCGCACTTACGGTTAAAAATCAACCGTTAGAGGAGCAACTGCTGCGCGCGACTCAGCACCAGACTCCCGGAACGGGCAGTATTATCATAATTGTAAATATCTGTACGAAACTGCGTTTTACCATCATCCGCGACCCAGGCGGTTAAATAATACAGGTTAACCGGTATCCGATGGCGAATAGGCACATAGCGCGTATCACCCTGTTTTAACGTCCCTGAGATACGGGCATCATTCCAGCCTACATCCTGCAGCAGAATGCCCGCCAGTTCTGACGCTTTGTTGACCCGCACGCAGCCCGAGCTGAGTGCGCGAATATCACGCTGGAACAGATTATGATTGGGCGTGTCGTGCAAATAGATAGCATCTGAACTGGGCATATTAAATTTGAAACGGCCCAGTGAATTGGTCTGCCCCGGCGCCTGACGAATTCGGTACGGGAACGACGAGGCAGACACCATGCTCCAGTCGATCATGGTGGGATCGATCACCTCCGCATCCGCACTCCAGCCCGACAGCAGGGTATATCCGTGCTTATACAGGTACGTCGGGTCCTGTTTCACTTTTGGAATGATGTCCTGGCGCACCAGCGTGGTAGGCACATTCCAGGGCGGATTCAGCACCACGTTGTTGAGCGCGCTGCGCATCAGTGGCGTTTTACGGTCTGGCCGGCCCACAATCACCCGCGATGTCAGCACCCGGGTGCCGTTGTTGTAATAATTCAACGAGTAATTGGGAATGTTGACCATAATGCCGTTGTGCATATCATCCGGCAGCAAACGCAGGCGTTGAATGTTCAGCGCCAGCAGGGCGGCACGTTGCTGAGGTGACACATTCAGCCATTCACGTGTACGCGGACCAATGGCTCCATCCGCGTCCAGCCCCTGCCACTGTTGAAAGCGTTTTACCGCTGCGACCAGATTATCGTCATAGACATTGACGCCACTTGTCGCCGTAGGTGCCACTTGTACGTTGTCCGGCGCGCCTGGCGGTGGCGGCGGAATAGCGTTCACGGCAACGGCAGACGGGCTGACCGCGACAGGTTCACTGTGGCTGACCGTAACTGGCGCCGTAGGAACCGCATCGTCATTCGGTGCAGGTGCCGTCGTCTGTGCACTTAACATACCGCTGCGCCGCAGGATTTCCCGCAGTGCCGGTACATCATCACTGACCTGACCGGGCCTTACCGTGTCGCGATTTTTGATTTGCGGCCACGGCTGTTTATCGTTAAGCAGGTTTATTAACGCTTTGTGCATTAAGGGATACTGCGGATGTTGCGGTTCCAGCGAATTCACAAAGGCCGCTGCCCGCCCCGCATTCACGGCGTTTTGCCAGGCATTAATGACGGACACCGACGGCACCGCCAACTTATAGGGCACCGTACTGTAGAGCCACGTTTCCCCCTGGGCGGGAACCGATGAGACAAACTGCAGATAACCCAGCATGGCATCGGACAGTGTCACATCGCGGGCGAATCCGGTAATGGATGGATCGGTCAAACGCTCCACCCACCGGGTAAATTGTGGCTGGACGCCGGATAACGCTACCTCAGCCAGCTGCTGCTGAAACTTCTGCACGGCGTCATGATCCTGCCAGATCGGTTGCATATTTCGCGCGGCATACAGGGCGGCCAGTGAAGCACCGTAAAAAGGCTGACTGTCACTGGCAAACGCCTGGCGAATTTTTTGCTGACTGGCAGAAACAGAGGTGCTGGCCTGGGTCGAATGGACACCGGGCATGGCCGCGATGATAGCCGCCTGGGACGACACGCACGGACTCAGGGCAAGTGCCAGCACCAGCCATGAACTAACCTGATGAATTGTTAAGCCTTTATTCAGTAACATCCCTGCCCCCTTCATTAATCTACCGCGCAGCCTGAGAGGAAAAAGCTGCAATCGGGCTGTTACTCATATGACTGAGTATACAAACAAAAACGGCATTTGCCTCCTGCGACAAATGCCGTTACCAGATTAACCAATGGCGCTGTTTTTGACTATCTTTGCCGCACGAATATTATGTCGTCGTTTCACTGGCCGAATCGGCTTCACTGCCGCGTTTGGCAGGCAGCGGATCGGCGGCGAAACCCCGTAATCCCACGACATGAACGTGTTCCGTGTTGTTAAACACCTTACGCATCAGTTTGTAGGTCGTGCCCTTCTCAGGACTGATGTTCTCAGGTGCAGCGATGACCAGTTGCATCTCCAGGCGCTCACAGAGTTCAAACAGCGTGGCGATTGAACGCGCATCCAGACGGGCGGCTTCATCCAGGAACAGCAAGCGGCAGGGTGAGATATCTTTCCCACGCAGACGGCGTGATTCCTCTTCCCAGCTCTGCACGACCATGACCAGGATTGACATACCGGTACCAATCGCTTCACCGGTAGAGAGCGCACCACTTTCTGCACGCAGCCAGCCATCGGAGCCACGATTCACCTCGACTTCCATCTCCAGGTAGTTACGGTAATCCAGCAGTTCTTCACCAATTGTCTGCGGCGTGCGCTGTCCCATATCGATCTGTGGATTGAGGCGTTGATACAGTTTTGCCAGCGCTTCCGAGAAGGTCAGTCGGTTGCTGTTAAACAGATCCTGATGCTGTTCATGCTCCTCGGACAAGGTATCGAGCAGCATCGCGTGTGTTTCCCGCACGTTCACGTTGAGCCGCACGCTGCGCACCTGTCCAAAGCTGACGGTCTGTAACCCCTGGTTCAGCTGGCGAATACGGTTCTGTTCACGCTGAATCGTTTTGCGAATAATGTTCGCCACGCTGCGTGAACTGATGGCCAGCGTTTGCTCGCGGGCAGTCAGCTCTTCCGTCAGACGGTTCAGCTCGATTTCCATCTGTTCGATGGCTTCAACCGGATCGTCGGTACGGATAATGTCCTGACGGATACGTTCGCGCAGATGCTGATACACGGCGATAAAGAACTGAATTTTACGCTCTGGCCGTTTGGGATCTTCCGACAGGCGCAGCACATCGCGCAGGTGTTCGTTATCCGCCACCGCCAGGCGCAGCGCACCGAGTGCCTTATCCGACATTGAACGCAGCTCATCCGCGCTCAGGTAAGCCAGCTCCCGACGATGCAGACGCCGCTCCACGCCATTGTCCTTCACCAGACGCAGCACCATGCACCAGCCTGCTTTGGCACTGACCACCTGTTCGCGGATCTGATGATAGTTGCGCTCAAGCTGGCGCAGCTTCTTCTGCAGATTGTCCATTTCGGCTTCGCAGAAGGTGAGCTGTTTCTCCAGCTGGTTACGACGGGCACGATTGTGACTAAGCGCGGTATAAAGCTCGTCACGGCGGATACGGGCGCGTTCTTCCGCGCTGGCATCGGCCTGCACACCGATATCCTGCATCTCCTGCTGCAACTCTTTCAGCATGTCGCGTTTGGCGTCATAAGCGCTTTTCAGCGATGCCAGCACCTGAGAATACTGGGTCAGCTGCGACTGATGGGCGCGCAGGCGCTCACGGCAGCGGCTGCGCTCCGCTTCCGCCTGCTCCAGACGCTGGCGCAGCTTATCACTCAGATCGGTGTTGCCACCGAGCATACTGGCCGAGTCGTCATAGCTGAAGTGGGCGCGACGCTGTACCACCTCGGTCAGCGCAAAAGCCTGCTGACGCGCGCGCTGCTGCTGCTGCTGTGCATGCTGGTAATCTGCCTGCAACTGATCGTGCTGTTCCGGATCGCTCTGCAGCACCGCCAGCATCGGTTCAAGTTTGGCCAGCTTTGCCCCATGCTGATGGAGGAAGCGTGCGGCTTCCTGCGCGTCTTCCACCTGCTCACGGATCTCTTCACAACGGTCTGCCAGCGTGTCGTCCAGTAACAGATTCACGCGCGGCAACAGGCGGTTAAGCTGCGCAACGCCCTCTTTGGCCAGGTCAAACTGCTGACGTTGCTGCTGATTGTTGCTTTCATGTTGGTTGAGCGCACGTTCCAGCTCACCCCGACGGGCGCCAAGCTGACGAATCTGCGCTTCGGGATCGTCATCAAAGGCGACCGCCAGATGGCTACCGATAAAACGGCTGAATGACTGATGAAGCCGCTGCGTCTTTTGAACGTCAAACGACAGGGTGGCATACCGTTCCGCCAGACGATCGCGTTCGTTATTGAGCAACTCCAGCTGGTTTTCGCGTGCCGCCCGGCCGAAAAGCGGGATTTTAGGGAAGCGGGAATAGCGCCACTGGCGCTCGGCCACCTTGACCACGACGGCATTTTGTAACTCGTCGACGCTGAACACGCTGTCATCAAAAGATTGCGGATCGCCCTCGATCAAATAGAGATCTTCCGGGCACTCTTCCAGGCCATCCAGTTGCTCACGCACCAGCGAAAGATCGGGCACCACAATGGCGTGACGTGACGGGCCGTACAGGGCGGAGAAGTAAGGCGCATCGTCGAGCGTGACATCGTCATAAATTTCAGACAGCAGCACACCGCCAAAGCGTTCGGCCAGCTGGTTCAGTCGCGGATCTTCCGCACCGCCCGGCTGGCTCAAGCGCTCAATCTTCTGCTCAATTTCACGTTTCCTTGCGGCCACTTCATCACGTTCAACAGTGGTTTCACGTTCCCGCTCCAGCAGCTGCTGCATGTATTCCGTAACGTCCTGGCTGCTGGTCAACGCCTGACCGGTTTGCTCGCTGAGCTGCGTCAGGATTTCTTGCGCAGCCAGCCAGTGCGGCGCACGCGCGGTCAACGTCGCGATGCGCTGACGGAGCTGTTCCAGCTCCTGACGCATCAACATACGCTGTTCGCCCGCATCGGCAACGCTGCTGTTCAGCTGCTCGATTTGGGCTTCCAGTTCACGCTGCAATCCTTCCAGCGCATCAGGCTCATATTGCTGCCCCTGACGCTTGCAGAATTCCGCCAGCAGACGTTCTGCCTCCTGCTGCTCGCGCAGGCGCTGTTCAAGTTCGCTCAGACGCAGGCGCAGTGAAGCAAGCTGATCGGCGTGGTGACGCTGATTGCTAGCATCACGCAGGAGATCGCGCCCGACTTGCCAGGCCTCTTTACGGCTGACCTCACCGGCAATGCTGGTCACCAGCGATAAGGCCTGTTCAAACTGACTGTGCGCCGCTTCGGCCACACTCAGTTTCTGCTCCAGGCGCAACAACTGCCCGGTTGCTTCTTCTTCTTTGGCCTGGAAGCTGGCCTGCCATTCCGCCGCGTTGTCAATGTTCAGCTCAGGCAATTCACACAGCGAACGCGCACGTTCCAGAGCCTGTAACGCCTGCTGATACTGAATGGCACGGGTTTGCTGCACGTCCAGCGCCTGCTGAAAATCGGCCAGCTGACTTTTCAGCTCATCCACTTCCAGTTCGGCCGCTTCAGCACGGGCTTCATTTTCTTCCTGGATTTCACGCGCTTCGGCCACGACTTCACTCTGTTCTTCCAGGCGAAGTGTCAGATCCTCGATATCACTGTCATAACGGGTAATTTTTTCCTGCTGGCGCATTGCCGTCTGCACCAGATTCAGGTGATCGCTGGCCGCCTGATAATCGATTTCAAGATCGTTCTCTGCCCCGCTGTGTTCAGCCAGCTCTCGTGCCATTTCCACGTGGCGATACTGCTCCGACGCCAGCTGCTTGCGGCTGGTGAACAGTTCATTGCGCAGCTGTAGTGCGCTATCCAGGTGGATGCGTCGTTCATTGGCATGACGCATATAGTCGGCCGATACATAGCTGGTGGCTTCAGAAATCAGGTGCTTAAACAGATCGCGATCAGACTGGGTTACGCGGATCGCTTCCAGCGTCATACGGTTCTCGCGCAGCGCAGCTTCCATGTCCTGGAACGCTTTACGCACGCCACTGTTTTCAGGCAACAGATAATCGCGCAGAGAACGGGTGATGGCGCTGGAGATACCGCCGTACAGAGAGGCTTCAATCAGGCGATAAAACTTACTGCGGTCGCTGGCGGTACGCAGACGACGCGGCACAATCCCCAGATCAAACATCATCGCGTGATAGTCCGTTACCGAGCTGTACTGCCGATACTGGACACCTTCCAGCGCCTCGACGCGTTCTTTGACCTCATTAAGCGGTAACACGCGCGCCTGACGGCTGTTCAGAATTTCCGTGAGCATGTCTGTGGGCAGCGTATCCGTGGGCAGGCCATGGATACTAAAGGGCTTGATATCAACCTTTTTGTCACGTCCTGCCACCTGCTGTAACCGGACCCCGACCACCACACGTTGATGGCGTGAGTTCACTACGTCCAGCATCGCGTAGCAGACGCCTGCCCGCAGTTTACCGTGCAGGCCTTTATCGCGTGAGCCTGAGGTTGCGCCCGCTTCGGTGGTGTTACGGAAATGCAGCAGGGTTAAGTCAGGAATCAGCGCCGTGACAAAGGCTGCCATTGTGGTGGACTTACCTGCCCCGTTCCCGCCCGACAGCGTGGTGACCAGTTCATCCAGATCAAAGGTTCGGGCAAAAAACCCGTTCCAGTTGATCAGGGTTAGCGAACGAAATTTGCCGCGTTCAATCATGCCTGCTCTTCCTCCGCGATATCACCCGCATCGCTGTCATTCTCTTCACTGTCATCAGCCTCTGTGGCTGCCGTCGTGTTGTCCAGCAACATCGCTTCGCCATCGCGGATCAGGCGCAGTTGCGCTTCACGCGCATCATCACCGCTACGGACATCGGCACCAAAGCGGAAGACAGACTCGGTAATACGAAACTTGCTGCTGTCGTTGCCAAAAAACCACACCATGCCCAGACGGCGCAGGCGGCTTAAGGACGCACGCATTTTTTCCTGTAACTTAGCCCGATCGAGATCCGACCCGGTTGAACGCTGGTTAACCAGCTTCAGCAGCTTGCTTTCGTCCGCCAGGGACAGCAGTTCATCATAGAGTTCCTGTTGCGTGAAAATGCCTTCATTCGCCAGGCGTTCCGGGCTGAGATACAGATAGCAGAGGATTTTCCCGACCATCATGTCCAGTTCGGAAAGCACGGAACGGGGAATCAGCGTGGTTGAGCGTGGACGCAGATAGAAAAAGCCCTCTGGAGCACGAATCAGCTCAACGTTGTAGCGCGTGTAAAACTCTTCCAGATACTGCTGGTAATCCATCAGAAAAGCGTGGTTATCCAGCTCTTCAATGCCAATATGGCGACCGGCACGTAACTGGCTGTCCAGCGCCGGAAAAATCGGATTTGCCAGTGCCTGTGCCAGCTTAACCGGCATCACTTGTTCAATATTTGTCGATGACATGTGCCTGCACCTTGGCTCCGTAATCATTAATGGCTTGCCATTCCACAGGCAAACCGGCTAAATCGGCTTCCGCTACACCTAATCGCACCGCCTGGTCCACGACAATGCGCGCAAGGTCGAAGTGACGCGCGCGCGGGTACTGGGCCAGATAGTCGCGCATGACGGCGGCGAGGTTAAGCGGTTTTTGCTGCGTTTTATAAATCGTTAAGGCTTCTTCGATCATGGCCGCCAGCTGCTCGCGAATTTCATTAAATTCTTCGAACTCCAGTTCAGCAGGTAATTCGCCCATCACTTCGTCATTACGCAGCGTCAGCTCATCGTCACGCATATCGTAAAGACGTTCGGCATTGGCATAAGTCAGCGCCCAGGGTGAGTCAAAATAGTTCTGTACGGATACGCGCAGGCGCTGGGCAAAAACACGGTTTTTGTCCATGTCGATAGCGGTGCGGATAAATTTATGCACGTGGCGGTCATAACCAATCCACAGGTCAATGGCCTGCTGTCCCCAACTGGTGATGCGGTCGAGTTTACTTTGCAGATCGAACACCAGTTTATCGACGAAGCCCAAATCCGGGCTGTCCAGCGTCGCATCCTGAATACGCAGCAGATTTTCCTGGAGTTTGTCACCAGCCGCTTCCAGCGTATCCTGCAATTCACGCAGCGTACCGGAAGTTTCCGACAGTAACATTTCACAGCTTGAAATCGCGGCGCGCCAGTCTTTATTCAGTAGCTCCGCAATATCCGCTTTCACCGCCTGCTGCTGCTCATCCATCAGGCGTTGCGTCATATCAATGCTGTCGAAGATTTCGGCTACGGAGTATTTCAGCGGCGCGAATACGTTACGATGCCAGTGAAATTCATCGCCATTCTCCTGCGCCGCGTCGGCGGCACGCTTAAGTTCAGCGGCAACGATGGAAAGCTGCATGGAAAGCCGCAGCGTGGAGAACTCGCGCTGGCGGATATAGTAATCCGTGATGCCGATGGCCAGCGGCGTCAGACGATAAATTGCATTGCCTTCAGTTAATTCACTGGTGAAACGGTTCAACAGGCGCTGACGCACCATATCATTGATGGCGTTGTTGGCCCGCACCAGTACGGTTTCGCTGGTTTGTTCAAACGCTTTGCTGACATGACGAAACGCATCGACCAGGTCACCTTCACTCATTTCTCCGTCCATGCGCTCGCCATTCAGCGTGGCGATGGCCAGCAAAAAAGCCAGACGTTCAACGGGCAGCGCAAGGGAGAAGTCGTTCTTGCGCGCCCAGGATACCAGCTCCGGTACCGTCTGGGAAAATTCACTCATAATTCGTCCTTCTGCCCGGGTTTGCGCGCGGTCACGTGGATGTAACGCCCTAAGCTTAAAAAGGGTTCCTGACGGCAAAAACGCCGCTCCATCTCAATGATTTCGTCGTCGCTTTTTGGCTCGCCTTTAGGCGGCTTCATATAGTCGCTGAACACCCGAATCCCGGCACGCTGTTCAATCTGGAAACCGCAGGCCTGTAACCAGCGTGACACATCGTCAGGATCGCGCGGAAAGTCCGGTGACAGCGTGCGCTTCTTACGCTTGGTTAAGTTGGTACGAAGGTAACCCAAATTGCCCAGCGTCAGGGTGCGTAATGTTAACCCATGCAGGTTATAAAACATCAATGACAGCACGCCTCCCGGCCGCAATGTATCAAACAGGGCTTTCAGCACGGTTTCCGGTTCAGCGACCCATTCAAGCACAGCGTGAAACAATACCAGATCCACCGGCTTATCCAAATGTTCACCGACCTGCTGCGCGCTAATTTGTTTGAATTGCATGTTATGGCTCACACCCAGCGCATCCGCATTTTCCTGGGCACGCCGCAACATTTCACCTGAGAGGTCGCACAGCAGAATCTGATGGCCCCGCGCGGCCAGTCCACTGGAAATTTGCCCAATGCCACCGCCCGCATCCAGCACGTTCAGTGAGGGAGACGAGGACGTCAGGCTGGGAAGCAAGGCTTCAAGCTCATCCCAGACGATTGCCTGACGCACCCGGCCTTTGGTGGTGCCGTAAATATTTTGCGAAAATTTATCCGCGAGATCGTCAAAGTTACGATCCTGCATGGCATGGACTCCGGTATGCTGCGGTAAAACGTATGCTATTTTGTCACAGGTGCCGTAAGAATGAAGCTTTCATGCTCTTCTTCTGCTCTGGCTGCTGTTTTTTCGGACAACAAGAGGGATTTTACATGTTTTTTATGCTGAAAAAGGCATTTGGCAACCTGTTACTGCCCCTGCCTTTTCTGCTTCTTTTGATGGCTGTCGGCATTTTGCTGCTTTGGTTCAGCCGCTGGCAGAAAAGCGGTAAAATCTTTATCTCAGTGAGTTGGCTGATGTTATTACTGATAAGCCTACAGCCGGTCGCCGATCGCTTACTGTTGCCCGTCGAATCGCATTACCCGACGTGGAATGGGACTGAAAAAGTCGATTACATCGTGGTGTTAGGGGGCGGCTATACCTATAACCCGGCCTGGGCGCCCAGCTCGAACCTGCTGAACAACAGTTTGCCTCGCGTGACAGAAGGTGTGCGTCAGTGGCAGCGCCATCCGGATGCTACCCTGGTCTTTACCGGTGCTGCGGCAGGGCAAAATCCCAAAAGTAATGCCTGGGTCGCCGCACAGGTTGCCGAAAGCCTGGGCGTACCTTCATCGCACATTCGTCTGCTGGATCAGCCAAAAGATACCGCACAGGAGGCGCAGGCTGTCAGCACGCTCATCGGGCACCACCCTTTCCTGCTGATTACCTCAGCTAATCATATGCCGCGCGCGATGCGGTTTTTCACTCAGGCAGGACTCAAGCCGATTGCAGCGCCCGCCAATCAACTGGCGATTACTTCACCACTTAACTGGTGGGAGCGTTTTTATCCTTCCCCGCTGTGGATGAGTCACAGCGAACGCGCGATCTACGAAACGCTGGGGAGCGCATTGCAACGCTTCTCATCCGCCTCACCCTCTGCCGCACGATCTGATGGATAGACGCAAAGGCGCACATCCGTCATGGCGCAGGCTGAGTGGACCGGAACCCGGCGCCTCAGCCGCGTGCGCAGACGGTCATCTCACAAGAAGCGGAACAGGTCAGCGAAGCATCGCGGCGCGGACCCGGGTGAGATCCTCTGGCGTATCCACGCCAACGCCCGGAATCGTTTTTGCCACCGCAACGTGGATCTTTTCGCCATACCACAGCACGCGCAACTGCTCCAGCAGTTCGATCTGCTCAAGCGGACAGGGTTCCCAGCTGATATAGCGACGAATAAACCCGGCACGATAAGCATAAATGCCGATATGGCGCAGCAGCGTGTCACCGATCTGTTCCCGGGACTGCGCATAACGTTCACGATCCCAGGGAATCGTCGCGCGTGAAAAATACAACGCGTAGCCTCTGGCATCCATGACCACCTTGACGGCGTTGGGATTGAACGCCTCTTCCGCATCCGTAATCGGCACCGCCAGCGTCGCCATGCCGGCGTCAGCCTGAGCCAGATTGGTCGCCACCTGATGGACGATATCAGCGGGGATCATGGGTTCGTCGCCCTGAACATTGACGATGATCTGGTCATCCGCGAACTGATATTTTTCAATCACTTCTGCAAGGCGTTCCGTACCGGAATGATGGTCGGCGCGTGTCATACACACCTCGCCACCGGCAGCCTCGACAGCGCGGGCCACCTCAGGATGATCGGTCGCGACAATCACACGGCTGGCACCCGATTCCCGGGCGCGCTCCATCACATGCACCACCATTGGCTTGCCATGAATATCAACCAGGGGTTTACCCGGTAAACGGGTGGAAGCATAACGCGCAGGAATGATGGCAATAAAACTCATGGATGGATCTCTTCAACCGATAACGTACGGGCTTCGTTTTCCAGCAGTACCGGAATACCGTCACGCACAGGGAAAGCCAGCGCGTCGGGCTTGCAGATCAGCTCTTGCTGTTCTTTGTTAAAGTACAATTTGCCATTACAAACCGGGCAGGCAACGATTTCGAGTAAACGGTGATCCATATGTCCTCCATCTCGGACCGAGAGCGTAAGGACTAAAGCATATCACAGCGCTGATGAGAGCGGGTAAATCACACCCGCGCTGCATCAGGAATTGTTAAGCTGCCAGCGCGTTGGCCAGTGTGTCAGTAACGCCGAAGGCGCATTCTTTAGCAAGACCGTTTCGGCCCCCTGCCAACGGGCGAAGCGTTCAATAGCACGTTGCACGTCATTGAGAAAGGAAACGGTTACCGCGACGTCAGGTTCAAGCCAGATGTTGTTAATTTCCAGCAAGGCTGTTGAGCGCACCATCCGTGCATCCAGGCGGGCTTTGAGTTGGCCCCGATGCAGCACCGGTAAGACAAAATAGCCATATTTACGTTTGGCCGCAGGCGTGTAACATTCAATGCGGTAGTCAAAGTCAAACAACGCAAGCGCACGTTTCCTGTCCCATACCAGCGGATCGAAAGGGGATAACAGCGTGGTATGTGTTGCGATCAACGGCGTGGCTAATGCGGCCTGAGCGTCCCGATGCAGCCACATCTCTCCCATGCCGTCGACCTCAACCGGCATGATTTCGCCGGCCGCCTGTGCCCATAAGATAAAGTCTTTAATGGGCGCGCGCTTTAGCCGGTAATAGTCTGCCAGCCACTCACGGCGAAAAATGCCCAGACTGCGTGCGCTGTTCACTAACATCAGGCGGACAGCGTCATCCTCACTGATAGCATGCAGCGCATCCTGCCAGTCAGGCATGACACGTGAGCGTAAATCATAGACGCGCTGAAAATTATGGCGCGCTGACACCATTAACTCCCCTGAACTGAACAGGTTTTCGAGATGCCGCTTGTGGGGTTTCCATGCCCACCATCCTGGCTTATGATTTTTTCCACTGGCGAAATCAGCCGATCTGACGGGCCCGTTGTCGCGTATATAGGTAAGTAGATCAGCGATTTCCTGCTGATGTTCCGTTGCCCAGTCTGCACTGTACTTCCAGCCCAGGCGCTCTGGCGACAGCATGCGGTGCCGCAGTAACCGGTAATCTGCGCGGGGAATAAAACAGGCTTCATGCGCCCAGTATTCGAAAATCTCCCCCTGCGCCAGCGACTCGTCCAGCCAGACGGGCGGATAGTCGCCTAAGCGACTGAATAAGACAAGATACGGACTGCGGGCCACCACATTGATGGTGTCGATTTGCAACAGCGACATGCGGCTAATGCAGGCTGAAATATCCTGAAAACGTGCCCGACGTTTCACCGGACGCAATAACCCCTGCGCCGCGAGCTGAATATTACGTGCCTGCTGTCGTGAAAGTGAATGCGTGCCCATTCTCTTCCTTCTCAGTGGAAATTAGTGCGGCTCTCGTGGTGAATACATGCCACACAGGCGTTGTATATCGTCTAAGAGTAGCGTCGCTGCCTCAGCCTGCAGATGGGCATCGACGGGAAGATACCACCATGAGGATTGCGCGAATGCGCGGCATTTAACGGCATCTTTCTCCGTCATCAACAGCGTTTGGCCGGGCGTGACCAGACGCGACAGTTCCTCTTCGCTGTAAGCATGATGATCGGCAAAGGCGATCTCCGCAACGGGCGTCAGACCGTGCTGTTTTAAGGTATGAAAAAAGCGCGGCGGATGACCAATGCCGGCCATGGCGACGACATCGTGCAACGTGTTGAGCGGTCGTTGTTCACCGCTGAGCAGATGGGTTGCCATCCCCGCCTGCAGTTGCATGGCAATTTCGCCCTGCTGCGCTTCACCACCGTTAACGATCACCGCGTCTACCGTCTTAATGCGGGATGCCCGTTCCCGCATGGGTCCGGCAGGTAACCACCAGCCGTTGCCAAAACGTCGCACGCCATCCACCACCACAATTTCCCGATCGCGCTGGAGCGCATAATGTTGCAGGCCATCATCAGTCACGATGAGATCCAGTGAATGATGTTGCAGAAGGGCTTCAATCGCCTCACGGCGTCGCGGTGCCACTGCAACGGGTGCAGCTGTGCGCTGCGCAATCAGCACCGGCTCGTCACCCGCCTGATCGGTGGCGGTTTCCGCAGTGACACGCAGCGGATAGCGGTCTGCTTTCCCCCCGTAGCCGCGGGAAATCACACCTACCCGTAATCCTCGCTGCTGCAGGGCGTCAACCAGCCAGATGACCACGGGTGTTTTACCATTCCCGCCCGCGGTCAGATTCCCCACCACGACAACAGGCAAGGGCGCACGCCAGCTTTTACGCCAGCCACGCCGGAAACTGAGGCGGATCAGCGCCGTAATGGCGCCATAAAGCACACTGAGTGGCCACAGGACTAACCATAATGGCGATCGGCCACTCCAGATGCGCTCAATCATTGGCCGAACTGCATTTTATGGAGTTGGGCATAAGCACCTTTTTCCGCCAGCAGGTCGGCGTGCGTACCGCGTTCGATGATATTGCCCTCTTCCACCACCACAATTTCATCCGCTTTTTCAATAGTAGAAAGGCGATGCGCAATCACCAGTGAGGTGCGGTTTTTCTGCAGCTCATCCAGGGCAGACTGGATAGCACGCTCGGACTCGGTGTCCAGCGCAGAGGTGGCTTCATCGAGAATCAGGATAGGACAGTCACGCAGCAGAGCGCGGGCGATGGCGATACGCTGGCGTTGACCGCCTGATAGCAGCACACCATTTTCCCCGATGACGGTATCCAGCCCCTTGTCCATTTTATTAATAAAGTCCATCGCGTGTGCCATCGTCGCCGCCTTTTCGATTTCCTCGCGGCTGTACTGTTCACTGCGCGCATAGGCAATGTTATTGGCAACAGTATCGTTGAACAGATGCACATTTTGCGACACAAGTGCGACCTGATTACGCAACGACGCTAAGGTGTATTCACGCAGGTCATGGCCATCCAGTAAAATCTCGCCCTGCTGAATATCATAAAAACGCGTCAGCAAACTGGCGATAGTCGATTTACCTGAGCCGGAGCGCCCGACTAAGGCAACGGTTTTTCCGGCAGGCAGCATCAGGTTAATGTTTTTCAACGCAGGTGTTTCACGGCCGGGATAGGTGAAGGTCACACCTCGGAATTCGACATCACCTTTTGCGCGCGTGATTTCACGCGTACCGGTGTCGTTCTCCTGCTCACTGTCGAGAATGGAGAACAGCGTCTGACAGGCCGCCATACCACGCTGAAACTGCGCATTCACGTTTGTCAGCGATTTCAGCGGGCGCATCAGAGCGATCATAGATGAGAAGACCACCGTAATGGTCCCCGCAGTCAGCGTATCCATCACGCTGGGGAAACTGGCGGCGTACAGAACGAATGCCAGAGCCAGAGAAGCAATGAGCTGAATAACCGGATCGGAGATTGAAGAGGCTGAAACGAGCTTCATCCCCTGCTGACGCATGCGGTTACTGACCTTGGCAAAACGCTCGGATTCAATGTCCTGGCCACCAAAAATCAGCACTTCTTTGTGCCCTTTCAGCATCTGCTCGGCACTGGTCGTCACCTGTCCCATGGTGTTTTGCATCGATTTGCTGATGTTGCGGAAGCGCTTTGATACGGTACGAATCGCGAAGGATACGATTGGAGCCAGAACAATCAGAATCAACGACAGCTGCCAGCTGTAATAAAACATCATGATAAACAGGCCAATTATCGAAGCGCCCTCACGCACCACGGTGACCAACGCCCCCGATGACGACGAGGCGACCTGTTCCGAATCATAGGTGATGCGAGAGAGTAACGTACCCGTGGATTGCTGATCGAAGAACGCAACCGGCATGCCCATCATATGGCTGAACAGACGACGGCGCATATTCATCACCACATTGCCTGACACCCATGAGATGCAGTAGCTGGAGATATAGCTGCTTACGCCACGAACCAGCATCAAGCCGATGACTGCCAACGGCATCCACAGCATCACGGATCTGTCCGCTTTACCAAAGCCGTCATCCAGCAAAGGCTTCAACAGGGAGAGCATTAACGTATCGCCTGCGGCATTAATAATCAGGGCAGTAGCCGCCACAATTAAGCCAGCTTTGTTGGGTGCGATCATCGGCCAGAGTCGACGGAATGTCTGCCACGTTGAGAGATCTTTATCTTGATGCATTATTTATTCACGTTGTTGGAAATAGCCGGTCATTCTACCTGGATTCGCGTTTGACGCCAAACCACTGATGATACCAACGGGGCACTAATTGTTCTCTGAAGGAAAAAACCTGCACGGTGTTTGCCTCTATTTTGATACTAATTTGTCCGGACTGACCGGTATCACGCCAGTCATAAGCGTGTTCACGGTAATTTCGCAGCACGGACTTCGCGGGCATTCGCCACGCATTATAGCGTGCTACAGAGGTGATGGCGGTATGGCCGGCGATGCTGCGCAGCAGTAAGCGCGATGAGGATGTCCGGCTGCCATGATGAGGTACCTGCAGAATATCCGCCTTTAACTGCTGCTTTTCCAGCCGCACTAACTGCCGCTCCGCCTCGGTTTCCAGATCGCCCGTGAGTAACAAACGGACGCTTCCATCATCCACACTCACCACGCATGAATCGTTGTTTTTCCCCTGGTTGGGAGACGTTGCTGGCCAGAGCACCCGGAAATGTAGCCGTTTCCAGCGCCATGTGGTACCGCGTACACAGGGTAAATGCCCGCTTTCTGTAAGTCCGCTGCGCAACCGTACAGTAGGGACATGTTGCAGAATAGCCGACAGCCCGCCGGTATGGTCAAGATGCCGGTGGCTGAGAATAACCTCCCGCAGTCTGAGTCCTTTACGTTCAAGCCAGGGCAGAATAACGCGGCTCCCTGCATCGCTGTATTTCCAGCGTGGACCGGTATCGTAGAGCACCGCTTCATCGCCCTGGCTGATGACGACGCTCAATCCATGCCCCACGTCCAGCATATCAATGCGCCATAGCGCTTCCGGCTTAGCATGGCGGGAAAACAGGATTGCCAGTGCGACAGCGCTACAACTGAACGGCATGGAGAACAGTACGCCGGAACGCCACAGGAGTAGCCCTCCCCATATGACTATTATCAGGAAAGGTGCGCCTTGCAGCGGCCACCAGCCTGCCGGTAGCAGGGCAAGGCCGGAGAACAGAAACCGCAGGGACAGATCGGCCGCCTGCCACCCCCACACTGATAATGCCGGGAAAGGTAGCAACAGGGTGATGAGTATCAATGGCACCGTAATAAACGACACGACAGGAATCGCAAACAGATTAGCGAACAGCGCGGTCAGGCTGATGCCATTAAATAATGCGGCCTGAAGCGGCACCATCAGGATCATCATCCCCAGTTGCAGATGAAGGAGTTGCAGTAAAAACCAGCGCCGCCTGTCACGAAAGCGCTCGGCCAGAGGAAACCAGCGATACCAGGTCAGCAACATCCCCACCGCCAGCACCGACAGCCAGAAGCTGTCCGAGAGGACGGTAAGCGGATCCAGTGCCAGCAACAACCCTACGCAGAGCGTCCAGATTTGCCAGGGGCTGAGCTGTATACCTGTTATACGTGTTATTGCCCATAGCGTCAGTGCCAGTAATGCCCGCTGCGCTGGCGCCTGGGCCCCTGAAAGCCACGTATAGAGTGCGGCACAGAGCCAACTGACAATGAGCGGATACAGATAGCTAATGCAGCGTGCCGGTAACAAAAACTGGCTGCCCCGCGCCAGTAGCCATCCGGTGCCCGCGGCCAGGCCAATGTGCATACCTGAAATGGCCATAAGATGCGCCGTTCCGGTATCACGTAACAGCTGACGGGTTGCCTCACTCAGATTGTCGCGAATGCCAAAAGCCAGTGCCTCCAGCGTAGCCGAAGCGGGTAAATGTTCGTAATGTTGCCTGTGGCCACGAATATGCTGCCAACGCCAGCTGCATTCAGACTGCACAGGATGTTGCTTGATAATGCGCCCCTGCACCGGGGTATGATTCGCCATGGCAAAGCGTTGTGCGTCGAATTCTCCCTCATTGAGTCTGGCATGAACAGCGCGTAACCTGAGCCGCATTTGCCAGCGCTGCCCCGGACAATAGGCTGTAGCGTTATCCTGCAGTGACAGCCAGGCAAAACGGGGAGGAAAGAAAATCCGGTTTCCCGCTTTCAACATTCTGACCCGAATACGTGACGCGTCTTGTTTTACCTCTTCAATTTGCACGACAAACCAGGCGGGTCGGGTACTCATCCATTCCGTGTCGTTGACCAGGGATTGCGCATTAACCAGCCCCCAGGCGGCCAGCAAAAGCGTATAGCCTGCGATGCGGACATAACGTACGGACATCCCTACCAGACAAGTGCCACACAGCAGCATCACGACAATAAACGTTCGCGAAGGGAGCTGAGGCACGATCAGTAAGGGTAACGCGGTCAGCGAGGCCAGTCTCGCCAGTCCAATCCATGTCAACATACCGTATCCCGCTGATGAACTGGCGTAAGTATGTCCTTCAGACTTTCAGGGTAAAGCGCGTAAAGAGTGAATTAAGAAAGGGTTTCCAGAGAGGATAATTCGTTGCAGCGCAGACGCATTTTTTTGCGGGAGAGCGAACATAATCACGCGGGCAAAAAAAAACGACATCCGGAGATGTCGTTTAGGCGTTTCGGTATCGGCTTAGCCGTAGATGTTAGCACGGTCACGCAGTTCTTTGCCCGGCTTGAAGTGGGGAACGTATTTACCTTCCAGATCCACTTTGTCACCCGTTTTCGGGTTACGGCCAGTGCGCGGTGCGCGATAGTGCAACGAAAAGCTGCCGAATCCCCGGATTTCAATGCGTTCGCCCTGTGCCAGCGTTGTGGCCATGTGCTCAAGCATCTCTTTGACTGCATCCTCAACGACTTTCGCCGGTATATGAGTATGCTGTCCCGCCAGCCTTTCAATCAATTCTGACTTGGTCATGTAACCTCCGGTTAATCCCTACAGGAATGTATGACAGCCTTTACCGAAACCGGGCGGATGAATCCGCCCGGTGCAAGGTCGATTACTCGCCTTTAGCCGCTTTGAACGCTTCAGCCATTGCGCTTGAGAAGTTGCCTTCTTCCTGTTTGGTGTTAACAGTGTTGATAGCTTCTTTCTCGTCAGCCTGGTCTTTAGCACGAACAGACAGGCTCACTACGCGGTTTTTACGGTCAACGCCAGTAAATTTAGCTTCAACGTCGTCACCGACGTTCAGAACCAGTGTAGCGTCTTCGATACGGTCCATTGAAGCTTCAGAAGCGCGCAGGTAACCCTCAACGCCGTCTGCCAATTCAACTGTAGCACCTTTCGCATCAACTGCAGTCACTTTACCGGTGACGATAGCACCTTTCTTGTTCAAAGTGATGTAGTTGTTGAACGGATCTTCTGCCAGCTGTTTCACGCCCAGAGAGATACGCTCGCGCTCTGCATCAACCTGCAGTACAACGGCAGCGATTTCGTCGCCTTTTTTGTACTCACGAACGGCTTCTTCGCCAGTCGCGTTCCAGGAGATGTCAGACAGGTGAACCAGACCGTCGATGCCACCGTCCAGGCCGATGAAGATACCGAAGTCAGTGATTGACTTGATTTTACCTTCAACGCGATCGCCTTTGTTGTGGGTCTCAGCGAACTGCTGCCATGGGTTAGATTTGCACTGCTTCAGACCCAGGGAGATACGACGACGCTCTTCATCGATGTCCAGAACCATCACTTCAACCACATCGCCTACGTTTACGACTTTAGACGGATGGATGTTTTTGTTGGTCCAGTCCATTTCTGAAACGTGTACCAGGCCTTCAACGCCTTCTTCGATTTCAACGAAGCAGCCGTAGTCAGTCAGGTTGGTTACACGACCAGTCAGCTTGGTGCCTTCTGGATAGCGCTTAGCGATAGCCACCCATGGATCTTCGCCCAGCTGCTTCAGACCCAGAGATACACGGGTACGCTCGCGGTCGAATTTCAGGACTTTAACGTTGATTTCATCGCCAACATTCACGATTTCGCTTGGATGCTTAACGCGCTTCCAGGCCATGTCAGTGATGTGCAGCAGGCCGTCAACACCGCCCAGATCAACGAATGCGCCGTAGTCAGTGAGGTTCTTAACGATACCTTTAACTTCCATGCCTTCCTGCAGGTTTTCCAGCAGCTGATCGCGCTCTGCGCTGTTCTCAGATTCGATAACCGCACGACGTGAAACCACGACGTTGTTGCGTTTCTGATCAAGCTTGATCACTTTGAATTCAAGCTCTTTGCCTTCCAGGTGCAGTGTGTCGCGTACTGGACGCACATCAACCAGTGAACCTGGCAGGAACGCACGGATACCGTTCAGCTCAACTGTGAAGCCACCTTTGACTTTGCCGTTGATAATACCGGTAACAGTTTCAGCTTCTTCGTAAGCTTTTTCCAGCGTGATCCAAGCTTCGTGACGCTTAGCTTTCTCACGTGACAGCAGAGTTTCACCGAAGCCATCTTCCACTGCGTCCAGAGCAACGTCAACTTCGTCACCAACCTGGATTTCCAGTTCGCCGGCTGCGTTTTTGAACTGCTCTGCAGGGATTGCAGATTCAGATTTCAGGCCCGCATCAACCAGAACAACGTCTTTGTCGATAGAGACAACAACGCCACGAACGATGGAACCCGGGCGGGTTTCGATTTCTTTCAGGGATTCTTCAAATAGTTGAGCAAAAGATTCAGTCATATTGATAATCTTAGGATTCTTCAATTTAACGTCCATCTGACATCATGTCGGATGGGGTTGTTTCACATGCCCTGCACCGGATCCGTGGCACAGGGTTAATACATTCGTTTAAGCCGGAAGATTACATACCAAGCGTTTTGCGGGCATAATTTAACGCGTTATCAATAACCTGCTCGATGGACATCTGGGTTGAATCCAACACCAAAGCATCAGCGGCAGGGACTAACGGTGCGATAGCGCGGTTGCGATCGCGGTCGTCGCGTTCTTTTATCTCGGCTAAAAGGCGATCAAAGTTAACATTAAAGCCATTCTCCTGCAACTGTAGCATACGTCGCTGAGCACGTTCTTCCGGGCTGGCATCAAGGAAAATCTTTACAGGCGCATCGGGGAAAACGACGGTGCCCATATCCCGTCCGTCTGCAATCAAACCGGGTTCCTCGCGAAACGCGCGTTGACGACGTAACAGCGCTTCCCGAACGCGAGGGAAAGCCGCGACGCGTGAGGCGGTATTACTGACTTCCTGGGTACGAATTTCGCTGGTGACGTCTTCCCCTTCCAGGATGACCTGCATTTCGCCATGATGAGAAAGGAAACGCACATCCAGATGGGCGGCGATAGGCACTAACGCCTCTTCAGACTCAATATCGACCTGATGATGTAATGCGGCTAAGGCCAGTACACGATAAATTGCGCCGGAATCCAGTAAATGCCACTGTAATGCTTCCGCCATCGCCTTGCACAGGGTGCCCTTTCCCGCGCCACTTGGCCCATCAATTGTTATGACCGGGGCAGTTGCTGTCATCATTCCCTCCTGTTGCTGCGCGCATTTTGGCCGGTTGGCCGTCACAAATGTCGGGCATTATACGCTGCCCGGCGACGCTTAGTTACCTTTTGAGAAGAGGCAATGAGAAATTTAGCCAGGAAAAAGGCCTCTGGCGTGGAAAAGCGTCCTGAAGATGATGAGCCCGATGCACGACATCGGGCGAGGGGATTAGGCGTTTTCGCTAATTTTTTGCAGCTGTTCAAAATAATCAGGGAAGGTTTTTGCCGTACAGCCAGGATCAAGAATGGTAACGGGCGTATCGGACAGCGCAACCAGCGAGAAACACATCGCCATACGGTGATCGTTATACGTGCCGATGTCGGCATGCTTCAACGTCTCAGGCGGCGTGATGCGAATAAAATCGTGCCCTTCTTCCACCTCGGCACCGACTTTACGCAACTCGGTTGCCATAGCCGTCAGACGATCCGTTTCTTTAACTCGCCAGTTATAAATATTGCGCAGTTGCGTCGTACCTTCTGCAAACAATGCCGCAGTGGCAATGGTCATGGCAGCATCAGGAATATGGTTCATATCCATATCAATAGCGCGTAATGTCCCGGCCGTGCAGGCAATATAGTCATCGCCCCACTCAATTGATGCACCCATCTTTTCGAGTACATCCGCAAAGCGAATATCGCCTTGCACGCTGTTGCGACCAATGCCGGTGACACGCACGGTACCGCCTTTGATTGCGGCTGCGGCAAGAAAATAGGAGGCAGAAGACGCATCCCCCTCCACCAGATATTCACCTGGTGACTGGTAGTGCTGTTTACCCTTAATCAGGAAGTGTTGATACTGCTGATTCTCAACCTCGACACCAAAGCAGCGCATCAGGTGCAGAGTAATGTCGATGTAAGGTTTGGAAACCAGCTCACCTTTAATGCTGATACGGGTAGGATTTTCAGCTAACGGAGCCATCATCAGAAGCGCGGTCAAAAACTGGCTGGATACGCTGCCATCTACTGTAACGTCGCCGCCAGTAAACCCACCCCGCAGGCGGACTGGGGGATAATCTGTATTTTCGAGATAGTCTATAGTAGCCCCACCTTGCCGTAGTGCATCGACCAGGTGCCCGATAGGGCGTTCTTTCATGCGTGGTTCGCCCGTCAGGACGACATCCTGCACACCCAGGCAAAGCGCTGCCGCAAGCGGCCGCATGGCAGTGCCGGCGTTGCCCAGAAACAGCTCTGTGGGCTGTGATGCATGCAGCGGCCCACCCTTTCCTGTCACCTCGCACACCGTACGATCGCTGGAAAGCGTGAACTCAACACCCAGTGCATCAAGCGCATTAAGCATGTGCTTAACATCGTCG
The DNA here is from genome assembly GCF_041955125.1 of Pantoea sp. BR_17. Lineage (NCBI taxonomy): Bacteria > Pseudomonadati > Pseudomonadota > Gammaproteobacteria > Enterobacterales > Erwiniaceae > Pantoea > Pantoea sp. BR_17. Next base: position 84,362 of record NZ_JAVAXT010000003.1, read on the forward strand.
CTGTCCAGCAGATTAGTTAATCGGGTTTTACCTTTCGCCAGTGCAGCAAGCAGAAGCGCACGGTTTGACACGCTTTTGGAACCGGGCAAATTAACCGTACCATTAACGCGAGCGATGGGCTGAAGGGTCAGGGAATCTTGCATGTGAAACGTAATCCTTAAAAAACGATGACTCCGCCAGAGGGCGGAGTCGGGTGTCAGTCATTCCACTGACAGTGAAAGACTTAGCCGTGGCGGCGTTCGAAATCAATCATGAAATCGGTCAGCGCTTTAACGCCTTCCAATGGCATCGCATTGTAGATTGAGGCACGCATGCCGCCCACAACACGGTGACCTTTTAATGCGTGCAGACCTGCCTTAAATGACTCTTCCAGGAAGAGGCTGTCCAGCGAGGCATCAGCCAGTTGGAAAGGAATGTTCATTCGGGAACGGTTTTGCAGTGCCACATCGTTACGGTAAAAATCGCTGTTATCGATGAGACCATAGAGTAATCCGGCTTTTGCCTGATTAATTTTTTCCATCTCAGCGACACCACCCTTCTGCTTCAGCCACTTAAAGACCAGGCCACTCAGATACCAGGCAAACGTAGGTGGCGTGTTAAACATGGAATCATTTTCAGCCAGAACGGTGTAGTCAAGGATGGAAGGCACGCTTTGATGCGCGTTGCCGAGAAGATCGTCCCGTACGATAACCAGGGTAAGGCCAGCCGGACCAATATTTTTCTGCGCACCTGCGTAAATCACACCATAGCGCTTGATATCAATTGGGCGTGACAGAATGGTGGAGGAAAGATCGGCGACCACAACCTTGTCACCAAAGTCAGGCTCTTCGTCAATAGCCAGACCGTCAATGGTTTCATTTGGGCAAAAATGCAAATAGGCGGCCGTGTCGCTGACATCCCATTCGCGCATCGGCAGGATGGCGCGCTTACCTTCTTGGGTCGTTTTGACATCCAGCGTCCGCGGTGAGCAATATTTTTCCGCTTCTTTAATGGCACTGTGAGCCCAGTAGCCTCCATCTGCATAGTCCGCACTGGTCGCACTGCCGAGTAAATTGCCCGGTACAGCAGCAAACTGCGCACGTGCGCCGCCATGACAGAATAATACTTTGTAATTGGAAGGAATTTTCAGCAGATCGCGGAAGTCCGCTTCAGCCTCTTCTGCCACCTGAATAAATTCTTTACTGCGGTGGCTGATCTCCATTACTGAAGTTCCCAGACCATGCCAGTTTGTCAGTTCTTGTTCTGCACGGCGGAGTACTTCGCTCGGCAGCATCGCTGGCCCAGAGCTAAAATTATAAATTTGCGTCATTTCCCTCACCACTGTCATATCGAACGGTTATGAATAACGATTCGGTTTTATCACTGCCTTCTGGTGGCTGCAATCATAAATCGAACTGCGGTCACATTTTTTCGGCATGACGCACCGAAGGTTATATTACCAATGTAATCCGGCACGAAATATTGTGAGGCGGCTTCCTTTCATGCAGTCCCGGCTTTGGCTCAGATGACAAAGCATGAGAAAAACGACGGTAAAATTGCGGCGTCTTGATAGCGAACAGACGGTAAAAAACGTATCATTGCGCGCTTTATGTCTCCCCATTTACAGAGAGAGCGGCACCATGACGCAAACTTTTATCCCGGGCAAAGATGCCGCCCTGGAAGACTCCATTTCACGCTTCCAGACCAAATTACAGGATCTGGGTTTTAATATTGAAGAAGCCTCCTGGCTGAATCCTGTGCCACACGTCTGGTCTGTCCACATTCGTGATCGCGACTGCCCCCTCTGCTTCACCAATGGTAAGGGCGCCAGCAAAAAAGCCGCTCTGGCCTCGGCGCTGGGAGAATATTTTGAACGCCTGTCCACGAATTACTTTTTTGCTGATTTCTGGCTTGGCAACAGTATCGCCCAGGGGGATTTTGTTCACTATCCCAATGAAAAATGGTTTGCTCTGCTTGAAGACGACAGCCTGCCTGAAGGCATCCTGGATGCGCGCCTGCGCGCCTTTTACGATCCTGAAAACGCCCTCTCCGCTTCAGATTTAATCGATCTCCAGTCGGGTAACAGCGCACGCGGCATCTGCGCCCTGCCCTTTACCCGTCAGTCCGATCAGCAGACCGTTTATATTCCGATGAATATTATCGGTAACCTGTATGTGTCGAACGGCATGTCCGCCGGCAACACGGCCAACGAGGCACGGGTACAGGGGCTGTCAGAAGTTTTCGAGCGCTATATTAAAAATCGTATCATCGCCGAGTCCATCAGCCTGCCTGCCATTCCTGAATCCGTGATGGCGCGTTACCCCGATGTGGTTGAGGCCATCGCCCGTCTGGAAGCCGAAGGGTTCCCGATTTTTGCCTATGACGCGTCACTGGGTGGGAAATATCCGGTTATCTGCGTTGTGCTGTTTAATCCTGCCAACGGCACCTGTTTCGCCTCTTTTGGCGCGCACCCTGATTTTGGTGTCGCGCTGGAGCGTACCGTTACCGAACTGCTTCAGGGCCGCAGCCTGAAAGATCTGGATGTGTTCACGCCGCCCACGTTTGATGATGAAGAAGTGGCAGAGCACGCCAACCTGGAAACCCACTTTATCGATTCAAGCGGCCTGATCTCCTGGGATCTGTTTAAAGAAACAGCGGATTATCCCTTCGTTGACTGGAAATTTGATGGCACCACCGAGCAGGAATTCAGTACGCTCATGGCGATTTTCAAAGCCGAAGGTCAGGACGTTTACATCGCTGATTATGAGCACCTCGGTGTGTATGCCTGCCGCATTATTGTGCCCGGTATGTCAGATATTTATCCGGCTGAAGACTTGTTGCTGGCGAATAACAGCATGGGTGCAGGTATTCGTGAAACGCTTCTGGCCCTGCCCGGCAGCAACTGGAATCCGGAAGAGTACCTGGATTTAATTTCTCAGCTGGACGAAGAAGGTTTTGATGACTTCACGCGTGTCCGCGAGTTGCTGGGACTGGCGACAGGCAAAGATAACGGCTGGTACACGCTGCGCATTGGTGAACTCAAAGCCATGCTGGCCCTGGCTGGCGGTGATCTCGATCAGGCGCTGATCTGGACGGAATGGACAATGGAATTTAATGGCTCCGTATTCAGCCCGGAGCGTGCAAATTATTACCGCTGTCTGCAAACTCTGCTGCTGCTGGCGATGGAAGATGAGCGGAATCCGCTTGAGTATCACGCAGCCTTTGTGCGTATGTATGGTGCTGACGCTGTCGACGCCGCCTCGGCGGCAATCAGCGGTGAGGCGGCCTTCAATGGCCTCCAGCCGGTAGACAGCGATCTTAAGGCTTTCCCTGCTCATCAGGCTTTGCTTGCTGCCTATGAAAAGCTGCAAAAGGCGAAACGTCTTTACTGGAAAAACGCCTAATCTTTCGCGGCTCTGTTTCAGGATAAAGCGATAATAATCTCACAGGCACCTTATTTAATGGGTGCCTTTCTTTTTTTTGAGAATAAGTATTTAAGGGATGTATTGTTCAGCGTTTTTATCATCATTATTTAAAGCAACATAACAGATGCATTTCGTTAACTCTGCAGAGATCGTCTTGACGGCACACCGCCATCTCTTAAACAAAAATTGCATAATTTAAAATATTTTTAATCATTATATTTCAATAAATTAACCCCAAAAATCCCGTCTTTCAGTCAAACACGCACCGTCCTTGCATGGCTGATCATGATCCAAATCAACTTCTGTAACTGTTGCCTTTGTTATCATTTTTTCAGACAACTTTTGGAGTGAGTTAGTGTGAAAGCTGACAATCCTTTTAATCTGTTATTACCCGCCGCGATGGCGAAAGTGGCTGAAGATGCTGGCGTTTATAAAGCCACTAAACATCCCCTCACCACGACCTTTCTGGCCTTTACTGCGGGCATGTTCATCTCGATTGCTTTCGTGTTTTACATCACGGCTACCACGGGCAGCGGTGCTGTGCCTTATGGCCTGGCAAAACTGATCGGCGGCATCTGTTTTTCACTGGGACTCATACTGGTCGTGGTATGCGGTGCCGATCTGTTCACATCTACCGTCCTCATTGTGGTCGCCAAAGCCAGTGGACGCATCACCTGGGGGCAACTGGCACGAAACTGGATAACCGTTTATATCGGTAACCTGGCTGGCGCGTTATTTTTCGTCACGCTCATGTGGTTCTCCGGTGAACAGATGGTGGCAAACGGCGCGTGGGGATTAAACGTCCTGCAAACAGCCGACCATAAAATGCATCATACTTTTATCGAAGCCGTTTGCCTCGGCACATTGGCCAATTTGATGGTCTGCCTGGCGGTCTGGATGAGCTATTCAGGACGGACATTGACCGATAAAAGCCTGATTATGATTTTGCCGGTGGCCATGTTTGTCGCCTGTGGTTTTGAACACAGTATCGCCAATATGTTTTTGATTCCTTTCGCGATCGTGATACGCGACTTTTCCGGGCCTGAGTTTTGGCAGGCCGCAGGGGCCACAGCAGCACAGTTCCCGGCCCTCACCGTTAAAAACTTTATTTTCGACAATCTGATTCCGGTCACGCTCGGTAACATCATTGGCGGCGGCCTGCTAGTCGGATTGACCTACTGGGTAATTTACTTACGCGGTGGTAAAGAAACGCACTAATCCTGTCTCAACGGCATATCGCAGCCTGGTACGCCCGAGAGCAAAAGTCTCCTTAAATAAGGCAGGTATATTATGACCGAACGTAATGCAAAACTCGCTTCAGCCTGGCAGGGATTTACTGAAGGCGAATGGCAGAACAGCGTCAACGTACGCGACTTTATTCAGAAAAACTATACGCCTTATGAAGGCGACGAGTCCTTTCTGGCCGGTGCCACCGAGGCCACCACAACACTGTGGGAGAGCGTGCTGGAAGGCATCAAAATTGAAAACCGCACCCATGCACCAGTCGATTTTGATACCGATCTTGCCTCAACCATCACTTCCCACGATGCCGGTTACATCAATAAATCACTGGAAAAAATTGTTGGCCTGCAAACCGAAGCCCCGTTGAAACGCGCCATTATTCCTTTTGGCGGTATTAAAATGGTTGAAGGCTCATGCAAGGTCTATGGTCGTGAACTCGACGCGTCTCTGAAAAAGATTTTCACGGAATACCGCAAAACGCATAACCAGGGTGTTTTTGATGTTTATACACCTGACATTTTACGCTGCCGTAAATCCGGCGTATTGACCGGCCTGCCTGATGCTTATGGTCGTGGACGCATCATCGGTGATTATCGTCGTGTTGCCCTATACGGCATTGATTATCTGATGGCGGATAAGTTTGCTCAGTTCACCTCACTGCAAAACGATCTTGAAAACGGCGTAAACCTGGAAGCCACGATTCGCCTGCGCGAAGAAATTGCTGATCAGCATCGGGCGCTTGAACAAATTAAAGCGATGGCAGCCAAATACGGTCATGATATTTCTGGCCCGGCCACCAACGCGGCTGAAGCCGTTCAGTGGACCTATTATGGCTATCTGGCTGCAGTTAAATCACAGAACGGCGCGGCCATGTCTTTTGGCCGGGTGTCGACTTTCCTCGATATCTACATCGAACGCGACCTCCAGGCAGGAAAACTGAACGAAGAGCAGGCACAAGAACTGATTGACCATCTGGTCATGAAACTGCGCATGGTCCGCTTCCTGCGTACACCAGAATACGATGAGCTGTTTTCTGGCGACCCTATCTGGGCCACCGAATCGCTGGCGGGGATGGGCGTTGATGGTCGCACGCTGGTCAGTAAAACCACGTTCCGTTTCCTGAACACGCTTTACACCATGGGCCCCTCCCCTGAACCAAACATGACCATTCTGTGGTCTGAAAAACTGCCCGTTAACTTCAAAAAATATGCGGCTAAAGTTTCAATCGACACCTCGTCACTGCAGTATGAAAATGACGACCTGATGCGTCCTGACTTTAACAACGATGATTACGCCATTGCCTGCTGTGTCAGCCCTATGATCGTCGGCAAGCAAATGCAGTTCTTTGGTGCCCGCGCCAACCTGGCAAAAACCTTGCTGTACGCGATCAACGGCGGCATGGACGAAAAACTGAAAATGCAGGTGGGGCCGAAAGAAGCCAAAATCATGGATGAAGTGCTCGATTTCGACGTCGTGATGGCCCGTCTGGATCACTTCATGGACTGGCTGGCAAAACAGTATGTCACCGCACTGAACATCATCCACTTCATGCATGATAAATACAGCTATGAAGCGTCACTCATGGCGCTGCACGATCGTGATGTTTACCGCACCATGGCCTGCGGTATCGCCGGACTGTCTGTGGCTGCGGATTCACTCTCAGCCATTAAATATGCCAAAGTGAAACCCGTGCGTGATGAAGATGGCCTGGCAATTGATTTCGACATCGAAGGCGACTATCCCCAGTTCGGTAACAACGATCCGCGCGTGGACGACCTGGCATGCGACCTGGTTGAACGGTTTATGAAGAAAATTCAGAAACTGGAAACATATCGCAACGCGGTGCCAACGCAGTCCGTTCTGACCATTACCTCTAACGTCGTTTATGGCAAGAAAACCGGTAATACGCCAGACGGCCGCCGTGCAGGCGCCCCCTTTGGCCCTGGCGCTAACCCCATGCACGGTCGCGACCAGAAAGGAGCGGTAGCATCGCTGACCTCGGTAGCGAAATTACCCTTTGCGTACGCTAAAGACGGTATCTCTTATACTTTCTCCATCGTGCCTAATGCGCTTGGCAAAGATGATAATGTACGTAAAACCAATCTGGCAGGACTAATGGATGGTTACTTCCATCATGAGGCCAGTATTGAAGGCGGCCAGCACCTGAATGTTAACGTGATGAACCGGGAAATGTTGATGGACGCGATGGATAACCCTGAGAAATATCCTCAGTTAACCATCCGCGTTTCGGGCTATGCCGTTCGCTTTAACTCGCTCACTAAAGAGCAGCAGCAGGACGTGATTACCCGTACCTTTACCCAGTCACTCTAGTTCGCCCTTGAGGCTCCTTCATGGAGCCTCTTCTTTCGAGTCAGGTTTGGTCGCTGTCTGTATGACGGATAACCACCAAAATTGATTTCCCGTTCAGAGCGCACCGGAGAGTGCGCCACCTGCTTCGCAGGCTCATCAGGAGAATACATCGCAATGTCTGCCATTGGTCGCATCCACTCATTTGAATCATGCGGAACCGTAGACGGTCCCGGCATCCGTTTTATCACCTTTTTTCAGGGCTGCCTGATGCGCTGCCTGTACTGCCACAACCGTGATACATGGGACACGCATTGCGGCAAAGAAATTACCGTCGACGCGCTCATGGCGGACGTTCTGTCTTATCGCCATTTCATGAATGCGTCCGGTGGCGGGGTGACGGCTTCAGGCGGTGAGGCCATTTTGCAGGCGGAGTTTGTGCGCGACTGGTTTCGCGCATGTCAAGCTGAGGGCATTCATACCTGCCTTGACACCAACGGCTTTGTCCGCCGCTACGATCCCGTTATTGATGAATTACTGGATGCAACAGATTTGGTGATGCTTGACCTCAAGCAGATGAACGATGACATCCACCAGATTCTTGTCGGTGTGTCGAATCATCGCACACTCGATTTTGCGCGCTATCTTCAGAAGAAAGGAAAACGGACGTGGATTCGTTTCGTCGTCGTGCCCGGCTATTCTGATGATGATGACAGTGTCCATCGCTTAGGTGCATTTACGCAGGATATGGCAAATGTGGAGAAGATTGAGCTTCTGCCTTATCACGAGCTGGGTAAGCATAAATGGATTGCGATGGGTGAAGAGTACAAGCTCGACGGTGTAAAACCGCCCAGTAAAGCGACCATGGAACGGGTCAAGCATATTCTTGCCAGCTACGGACATGAAGTGATGTATTGACAGGCCACGTCACCGCAGTCAGTAAACGATAACCGTCTGACAGTCAGCGCAGCCAGACGGCGAAGGTTAAGTGTCACCGCCTGGTTATCGTTATGATCAGGCATGTGCCACTGGCGTGGCATGGTGATCGGCTTTACGCAGTAACATGACTAGGTAAACCAGCGCTACCGCCGCGATCATAACGAACAGCAGACGGTCGGAATAACTTTGCATCAGCATGGCCGTCATGCTTGGTCCGGCCAGGCTGCCCACGGTGTAGCTCAGTAACAGCGCCTGATTCATTGCCACCAGTTCATGGTGCGCCACGGTTTCGCAGGCCCATGACATAGCGACCGGATAAAGCGTAAAACCTGCCAGCCCCAGCACAAACAGGGCCGGGGCCATCGCGGCATTTGTCAGCATCGCAATCGCGCCGAGGATCACCACAAATACCTGCACTCGCAGTACCATCATGCGGCCAAAGCGGTCAGCAAGCCGACCAATCGGCCACTGCCCGACAATGCCGGCACTCACCAGCAAGGCCATCCAGTAACCCACGTTGGCATCACTCATACCCTGATGAGAAAGATAGAGCGGCATCAAGCCGTACAGCGATCCCAGAACAATGCCAGAAATAATACAGCCGTTAATACCGAGACGAGAACTGCGACGACGCAGCATAGGTAAAATTCGTCCGCCTGGCGTAGCTTCTACGGTATCGCTGTTGGCAGAAACCTGCGTGAAGATTAACGGTAAGATGGCGCTGATGACCGTGGCGGTTACCCAGGGAATCACACTCAGTAATTCGGTAGACAGTTTGCTCACCAGCAGTTGTCCGGCAACCGTACCCAGGTAATAGACGATCATATAGGCAGCGAGCAACTGCCCACGGTTACGTACTGTTCCACTGCATAACAATGCGCTTTCCACCACGACCCAGACTAACGCGCAGCCGATACCGGCCGTGAAGCGCAGCAATGTCCATGCCCAGAATCCTTCCAGCGCCAGCATGCACAGTGTCGACAGCGCAAAAAGGCCGGTCGCCAGATAATAGCTTCGGTTAAAACCGTATCGCTTGATCAGCCAGCCAGCCACTAAAGTGCCCAGCAGGTTACCGGTGTAATACGACGAACTCACCACGCCTACCTGCCATGTTGCCAGCGCATCATGCGTCAGCCAAAGGGGCACTAACGTATTCAGTACCGCAATGGAAACGGTCATTAATAACAGGCCGCAGAGCAGCAATATCACAGGACGTGACCAGGTCGACATAGGGGATAAAAACCAAAAGAAATGAAGGAAATTGCGCGCAGTTTGCCATCGCGCGTTGTAAAGTCAACGGGAGGAATGAGGGTGCAGCACATTTTGCTGCGTGACCATTTAAATTATTTATCTTCAGTAAGTTAGCCATCTGTCAGGCATCAGATAACTTTGCGCTATCTCTATGATAATCTGGATTTTTACGCTTTCTACCCGCGTCGTCATCGATAATGTTTATTTGTGATAAATTTTAAACGTGCTGAGGATGCCTCGCGGTAAAGATAAAAAAACCCAGCCTGAGCTGGGTTATTTTAGACAGGATGAACGCTTAGCCAATAAATTCCAGGCCGTTCATATAAGGACGTAATACCTCTGGCACGGCGATGCGGCCGTCCTGCTGCTGGTAATTTTCCAGCACGGCAACCAGCGTACGTCCTACGGCCAGGCCCGAGCCATTCAGGGTATGCACCAGACGCGGTTTTTTATCCTGCTTATTGCGGGTGCGCGCCTGCATACGGCGAGCCTGGAAATCCCCCATGTTTGAGCAAGAAGAGATTTCACGGTAGGTATTTTGCGCCGGTAACCATACTTCTAAATCGTAGGTTTTTGTCGCACCAAAGCCCATATCACCGCTGCACAGCAAGACCTTGCGATACGGCAGGTTCAGCAGTTGCAACACTTTTTCAGCATGGCCAACCAGCTCTTCCAGCGCATCCATAGAGGTTTCAGGCGCGACGATTTGCACCATTTCAACTTTGTCGAACTGGTGCATACGGATGAGCCCACGCGTATCACGGCCATAGGAGCCTGCTTCAGAGCGGAAGCAGGGTGTATGTGCCGTAAGCTTCAGCGGCAGGCTCTCTTCTTCAACAATTTCATCCCGCACAAGGTTAGTCAGCGGCACTTCAGCGGTCGGAATGAGCGCGTAATGGCTGCTTTCGGATTCTTCTTCCAGCGGGCGGGTATGGAACAGATCTTCACCAAACTTAGGTAACTGGCCTGTACCGTATAAGGTCGCATGGTTGACCAGGTAAGGGACGTAAGTTTCCAGATAACCATGTTGTTCCGTGTGCAGGTCAATCATGAACTGGCTGAGCGCACGGTGCAGGCGAGCAACCTGGCCTTGCATAACCACGAAGCGTGAGCCGGTGAGTTTCACTGCCGCAGCAAAGTCCAGCCCTTTAGCCGCTTCACCCAGCTCAACGTGATCTTTCACCTCAAAATCAAACTGGCGGGGTTCACCCCAGCGACTGATTTCCAGGTTTTCCGTGTCGTCTTTCCCCAGCGGCACTTCATCCGCAGGAAGATTCGGCAGCGCCAGGCTGAAATCGCGGATCTGATTTTGCAGCGCGTCCAGTTCTGCTTTAGCCGCATCCAGGCGTTCGCCCAGGCTGTTCACTTCCTGACGCAGTGGCTCGATGTCTTCCCCACGTGCTTTGGCCTGACCGATGGATTTGGAGCGGGAGTTGCGCTCAGCCTGCAGGTTTTCCGTTTCAACCTGCAAGACTTTGCGACGCTCTTCGAGCGAACGCAGCATTTCCACATCCAGTTTAAATCCTCGGCGTGCCAGTTTTTCTGCGACTGCGTCTGGCTCATTACGCAGCAGATTGGGATCGAGCATGCTTATCCTGTGTATTTATGAGTTAAAAGAAGGGGACGCACTCCCGCTGGAATGCATTGAAAACATTGACCACATTACCGCAACGTCTGTTTCAGCGGTAGCGTTTTGTCGGGCTATTTTGATCGAGTTCAGCCAGCCAGGCCAGCTTTTCGCCAATTTTGCCTTCAAGACCGCGTTGAGTGGGATGATAGTAACGCGTTTGCGCCATTTCGGGTGGGAAATAGACTTCACCCGCAGCATAGGCATTGGCTTCGTCATGCGCATAGCGATAGCTTTCGCCCAACCCCATCTCTTTCATCAGCTTCGTGGGGGCATTGCGCAAATGATCGGGAACATCAAAATCTGGATGGTCGCGTGCATCACGCATCGCCGCCTTAAACGCGTTATAGACGGCGTTACTTTTTGGCGCACAGGCGAGATAGACAATGGCCTGCGCAATCGCGCGCTCCCCTTCTGCCGGGCCAACGCGGGTGAAACAGTCCCAGGCCGCGATAGCCACCTGCATGCCTCGTGGATCGGCATTGCCGACGTCTTCAGACGCAATGGCCAGTAGCCGACGCGCGACATACAGCGGATCGCCACCGGCGGTAATAATACGGGCGTACCAGTACAGGGCGGCATCCGGCGCCGATCCCCGGACGGATTTATGCAAGGCAGAAATCAGGTCATAAAAGCGATCGCCTTTATTATCGAACCGGGCAGACCGTTCCCCCGCCACTTCGGTCAGCAACTGGGGCGTCAGCTCGCGTTTGCCTGTGCCGTTGGTTTCGGCCATATCGGCCATCATTTCCAGCGTATTCAGGGCACGACGTGCATCGCCGTTGACCAGTTCCGCAATCATACGCCGCGTATTGTCAGGTAACAGGATATCGCTGTTGCCATAACCCCGACTGGCATCCTGCATCGCCTGGTCAAGCACCTGCTCAATATCTTCTGTGGTCAGGGATTTAAGTAAATAGACACGAGCACGTGACAGCAGTGCGGAGTTCAGCTCAAAGCTGGGATTTTCTGTCGTGGCACCGATAAACGTGATAGTGCCGTCTTCCATATGGGGAAGAAACGCATCCTGCTGACTTTTGTTGAAGCGATGGACTTCATCTACAAACAGGATAGTGCGGCGGCCCGCCTGCTTGCTCAGCCTTGCGCGTTCAATGGCTTCACGAATCTCTTTGACACCAGAGGTGACCGCAGAAATACGCTCAACGTCCGCATTGCCATAGTGAGCGATAATCTCGGCCAGCGTTGTTTTTCCTGTCCCTGGCGGTCCCCAGAGAATCATGGAGTGCAGGTGCCCCGCTTCGATCGCGCGCGGCAACGGTTTACCCGCAGCCAGCAGGTGCTGCTGTCCAATGTATTGCTTCAGGGTTGCTGGCCGCATACGCGCGGCCAGCGGTTTAAAATCTTCACTGGAAAAATCCAGGGACAGGTTACCCACTACCACCTCACTGACGTTGGTCATCCACCGTGACGCCTTTTGGCGGGGTGAATGTGAATTTATCCGGGCTAATCGGGCCGTTTTTCTGGCTCTTTAGCTGGTAGTTACTGCGCTGCCCATCCTGCTCGACGGCGCTAAACTGATTAATGGTGCCATCTGGCGTCACATCAATCGTGAACTGCTTGAGGTTGCCATCGCTTTTCTTCGGCGTCAGTTCAAATTTGTCACCCTGCTGTTTTACGTTGTATTGCTGCCAGTCACTGGCCTGGTTACGGGCAATCAACATAAACGGTGTATTGCTGGTCGCATTCTTTAACAGGCTGACCGTAGCTTGTTCAACAAACGGGTTATAGAACCATAACGATTTCCCGTCAGAAATAATGATGCTCTCGTCGGGTGCGGTCATATGCCAGTTGAACAGGCTGGGGCGCTTAACCCAGAGCTCGCCTTCACCCTCCTGCACGTTGGCACCGCTTCCATCGGTCACCTTTTGAGTAAAGCTGGCGTGGAAGCTGTTAACTTTATTAAGGCGCTGTTGCAGGTCGCTCGACGCATCGGCGAGAACGTTGGCTGACCCCAAAGCGGCCAGCAGGCCTAAGGCGATTACGCGTAATTTCATCTGCTTAAATCCTTATTAAATCGTTTCCCGTTGATCACGTGACTAAGCCTGGTCGCTGTCCTGCGTTTAATACAGGAGAAAAAACCGAAACACTAATCAACTATGGGGGTTAACCGCTAAAAAACAATGAGCCAGTGGAAACTGGCTCATTGTTTTGTGTTTCAAAGCTTATCGTTCAGGCTTTACATATCATGGGGTGGTGGAGAGAGCACTTCACGGTTACCGTTGTGGCCCGGTGACGAGACGATGCCCTGTGCTTCCATCTGTTCAATGATGCGCGCAGCACGGTTATAACCGATACGGAACTGACGCTGTACGCCCGAAATCGAGGCGCGTCGCTTATCCACCACAAAGGCAACAGCCTGATCGAACAACGGATCGAGTTCTTCATCGCTGTCAATGCCGCCCCCGCCTTCACTTTCTTCGCCCGCCGTAATGCTTTCAATATATTGCGGACGCCCGCGCGCTTTCCAGTCCTGCACGACAGCATGTACTTCCTGATCGCGCACAAAGGCACCGTGAACACGCACCGGCATTGATGAGTTGGGCGGCATGTAAAGCATATCGCCCATCCCCAGTAACGATTCTGCACCGCCCTGATCAAGGATGGTTCGCGAGTCAATTTTACTTGAGACAGTAAACGCGATACGGGTAGGTATGTTGGCTTTGATGAGGCCGGTAATGACGTCAACTGACGGACGCTGGGTTGCCAGAACAAGGTGGATTCCAGCCGCGCGCGCTTTCTGTGCAAGACGTGCAATCAGTTCTTCCACTTTCTTACCGACAGCCATCATCAGATCGGCGAACTCATCCACCATCACCACGATGTAAGGCAGTTTTTCCAGCACTGGCGGCGTCATATCCATGCTGTCGCCTGGCTTCCAGAACGGATCGGGAATCGGCCGCCCCATTGCATCCGCCTGCGCCACTTTTTCGTTGTAGCCGGCCAGATTACGTACACCCAGCGCCGACATCAGCTTATAGCGACGCTCCATCTCACCGACACTCCAGCGCAGCGCGTTCGCCGCATCTTTCATATCGGTCACGACTTCGGTAAGCAGATGCGGAATGCCTTCGTAAACGGAAAGCTCGAGCATCTTGGGGTCAATCATAATAAAGCGCACATCTTCCGGCGTGGCTTTATACAGCATGCTGAGGATCATCGCATTCACGCCGACGGACTTACCGGAACCGGTTGTACCGGCTACCAGTAAGTGTGGCATTTTAGCCAGATCGGCAACGACCGGCTGGCCGGCAATATCTTTACCCAGCACCACAGACAGCGGCGAGGGGTTGTCACGGAATTTTGGACAATCCAGCACTTCACGCAGGTAAACGGTCTGGCGATGTCGGTTGGGTAATTCCAGTCCAACATAGGGTTTGCCAGGGATCACTTCAACCACACGCACTGCCGTAGTCGACAGGGAGCGGGCCAAATCGCGTGACAGGTTAGAGATACGCGCCGCTTTCACGCCCGGCGCGAGATCCAGTTCAAAACGGGTAATCACAGGTCCTGGCGAAATGCCCACCACCTCGGCCTTGACGCGGTAGTCACCCAGACGCGCTTCAACCAGTCTTGCTGTCTGCTCAAGGGCGAACATATCAACCGGTTCTTCCTCTTCCGGCGGCGCGGTCAGGAGATCGAGTGACGGTAAGGGTGTAGAAGGTTTTTCCAGTGGCTGCTCGTGACGCATCAGGAAGGGGTGAATCAGGCTGTCATGCACGGATGGCTTCGCCTCCGTGACCGGCTCCGGCTGCTGCGCAGGCGCGGCAAAGTGATCGGCCGCAAAGGTCTGGGCTGATTCTACACGCTGAGCCGCGGGCTGTTCTGGTGCCGCCTGAACGTGCTGCCAGGGCTCATGTTGTGGCGCGACCTCGCTGACGTCCGGCGATGCTGCAATGGTGAACAGCGGCTCGACAGGGCCATCGTCGACCAGGTCCTTCATTGGGGAGAAATCGAAGGCCGCTGACGTATCCAGATTGAAAACGGGTGCATTGTCTTCAGGCACCGTTTCATAGCGCTGTTGCTGTTGCTGTGCGAACTGACGCGCCAGCGAGGCCTGCTGCAATGCCAGCTCGTCGTCCTCGTGCGCGTCGTCCTGCTGCCAGCTTTCGCCATAGCGTTGCTGCTGCTCTGACTGGAACGCCTGACGCAACTCTGCCTGTTGCAGCGCATCCTGCTCCTCTGCTGACCAGTCAGTGAGTGACGCATCTTCTTTCGTAGGTTGTGATGACGGCAGTTCAGCACGTTTGGCTTTTTCTTCCGCCATACGCTGTGAAGGCAGTTTAATGCCGTACGAGGCCAGCTCACGTCGGGTAGGCAGTTTAACCGGATTAGGCCGCGGCAGCGCCGGACCAATCCCCTGTTTCACCTGTGGATTCGACACCGTTTCAGGGACAGGCTCAAACAGCGGTGAGGATGCTGACGATGCTGCGGTTGCCGCAGCACCGGCGACAGCAGCGCTGTTCAGCGAGGCTGCTGACGTGGCTTCACGCCAGTTACCCATTTTGGGTTCGTCATCCTCATAAGCGGTAAAGTGCGGGGCAGCCGCCGGTGCATCGTCCGGTAACTCAAAGCGGTAGCGCGGCGGTTCAGTGAGAGGCTTCTCCTGTGGCATCGGCTCGCGCGGTGCAGTGTGCGTCACCGGGGAAGGATGAGGCGATGCCGCAACAGGCGAAACAGGTTCAGGCGTCGCTGCAACCTGTTCAGGCTCAGGTGAAGCTGATGGCGCACTGACAGGCGTTGCCGCCATTGTTGCGGCAGCAGGCTGCGCAGGTGCTGTGGCAGTAGCCTGAGCGCTTGCCGTCGGTGTCGTGGTCGCAGATACTTCGGCTGTGGCCGCAACAGCGGCGCGGGTGGCGGTGGCGGCCCTGGCTAACAGTGGATCATGCGCATCCAGATCGGGCTGCGCCTTACGCGGCGCGGTTAGCAATACGTCATCGTCGTCGTCCGTCTGAGCATGAAGGACGGGTGCGCTCTCGTGATAATCGTCTGCTTCGTCCTCTTCATGCCAGGGTTCATCATGACGTGAGCGGTTGCTGGCGAATGTCAGCACGCCCATGACCACGCCACCGATTCTTTCCGCAATGGTTAACCATGACCAGCCCGTATATAGCGTGATCCCTGCGGCCCAGATGCAGAGCAAAGTCAGTGTGCCACCTGCCGGACTGAACCAGGGTGAAATGGCATTACTGACGAGGCTGCCAATGACGCCTCCGGAAGCGAAATACCAGATGTCGTCCGCGTTGAGCGCGGCCATCCCACAGGTGGTGACGACCAGGGCCAGGACACCGATTAAGCGTAAACCAATGGCAAAGTAGTCCACATAATCCTGGTTATCCCGCTGGCGAAACGCTATCCAGCACAGCCCCAGTATGACCGGCGGAATGGCATAGGCCATCACACCAAAGATGAAAAGCAACGTATCAGCCAGCCATGCGCCGACTGTGCCACCCATGTTATGGATAGGTTCATGCCAGGCCGTTTGCGACCAGCTCGGATCGGAAGGATTAAAGCTGACCAGGGAAACCATCAGGTAGATGGCGAACAATGCCACCAAAATAAGTAACGCTTCCAGCAGACGGCGTCCGCTGCTCAGCGACTGTAACGAAACGTCTTTATCTTCTGTGTATTCCTGGCTCAAGAGATCTCTCCAGGTGCCTGTAAAGTAAGAAACAACAGCGTCGGGCTCACCCGACGCTGGTCCTGTATGTATTCACAGGAGTGTACCGAAATTTCCCAGGCTTTGCACCTGCCACGCATCAGCGCGTTTTGATCACCAGACGATTGCTCTGTTTGACCTCTTCCATCACCACATAAGTACGCGTGTCGTTTACGCCTGGCAGGCGCAGCAAGGTTTCACCCAGCAGCTTGCGGTAAGCGGACATATCAGGCACGCGCGTTTTAAGCAGGTAGTCGAAATCACCAGAAACCAGGTGACACTCTTGAGTTTCCTCAAGTTTTTGCACAGCGGCGTTAAATTGCTCAAACACATCAGGTGCGCCACGATTCAGAGTAATCTCAACAAATACCAGTAATGAAGCATCCAGGTAGTGAGGGTTGAGTTGCGCAGTATAGCCAAGGATGAATCCCTGGCGTTCAAGACGGCGTACACGCTCAAGACAAGGTGTAGGAGATAATCCTACACGTTTGGAAAGTTCCACGTTTGAGATGCGACCGTCTTTCTGCAATTCATTGAGAATGTTTCTGTCGATCCTGTCGAGATCCTTACCGGGGCGTTTCTTATTATCTACCATTATTATTGTCTCTCTTCATTCCTTCCCTTTACCTGCCATCCCCTGAAAACGGTCATTGTTCGGGGCATTTTTGAAGTGAAATAACGGCGTCTGAGCGCATTCGTACCTATTTGTATGACGCATGCTGTCTGTCCACCGCATGCGTCATGACCAATATCAGACGATAAAATTCGTTCGGTACTCTGCCCAAAACCCGGCGGCAACACCCGTTTTGTTCAGACTAAGTTATTCGCTTCTCACACTGTTTTCGCAAATGCGCAGGCGATTGTCAAAGTAAAATGTCTAAATTCAGGACAAGATGCCAGACACTTCGCTGGGTCACTGTTTTTAAATGAGTATTTTCGTGCGATGGTGGTCTGTAAACTGAATTTTTGCCCCCTTTTGGCACAGGAAGCAGGCGAAAAAGCCATTCATCGTCTACGCCGTTTGCAGCAATCGCTAACAAAAGTGCGCAAGTGTTGTCATTGCTACGGCATATTCCCTACAATCGCAGGTTATGTCAGGTGAATAAAACTGAGGAACGCATGAGTACGGCTAAACACAGTAAGTTGCTCATTTTGGGCTCTGGTCCGGCAGGTTATACCGCGGCCGTCTATGCTGCACGCGCCAATTTGAATCCAGTACTGATTACCGGGCTGGAAAAAGGCGGTCAGCTGACCACCACGACGGAAGTGGAAAACTGGCCGGGCGACCCGCATGATCTGACAGGTCCCTCGCTGATGGAACGTATGCATGAGCATGCCGAGAAATTTAACACGGAAATTATTTTCGATCATATTCATACGGTCGATCTGCAGAACCGTCCCTTCCGTCTGACCGGTGACAGTGGCGAATATACTGCCGATGCGCTGATTATTGCCACGGGTGCATCAGCACGCTATCTGGGCTTACCGTCGGAAGACGCTTTTAAAGGCAAAGGCGTTTCGGCCTGTGCGACCTGTGATGGTTTCTTCTACCGCAACCAAAAAGTCGCCGTTATCGGTGGCGGAAATACCGCGGTTGAAGAAGCACTTTATCTGGCGAATATCGCCTCTGAAGTGCATTTAATTCACCGCCGCGACAGCTTCCGCGCAGAGAAAATCCTTATTGACCGCCTGATGGAAAAAGTCAGCAACGGCAATATCGTGTTGCATACACACAGAACGCTGGAAGAAGTGGTCGGCGATCAGATGGGCGTGACGGGGCTGACGCTACGTTCAACGCTGAATACCGAAGAGACCGAAACGCTGGACGTTGCCGGCCTGTTTGTTGCTATCGGACACAGCCCGAATACGGCGATTTTCGATGGTCAGCTGGCGCTGGAAAACGGCTACATCAAGGTACAGTCCGGCCTGCATGGTAATGCCACGCAAACCAGTATCCCTGGCGTGTTTGCCGCGGGTGACGTCATGGACCATATCTACCGTCAGGCCATTACCTCTGCCGGTACCGGTTGTATGGCTGCGTTAGATGCAGAGCGTTATCTTGACGGATTGGTTAAGAACGATAAGTAAGTTGTTAATAACCTGATCTTAATTGTTTGAGGCGACTGTTTTTCAGTCGCCTTTTTTATTATCACCATGCTAAATTCAGGCGCCGGGTGTGAGGACCAGCCTCATTTCATTTGTCTTTGCCACATTGGGTTTCGCATGAATAAATCGCGTCAGCAGCATCTTACTCGTTGGCTTCGTCAACAGTGTCATCATGCTGGCCCCTGGTTGCGCGTTACGTCGTTGCTGGGCTGCGCTGGCGCGCTTCTGATTATCATACAGGCATGGCTTTTAGCGTCGCTACTGCAGGCGCTGATTATTGACAGGCATTCTCCAGCCTCCCTTTTGTCCTCATTTTCACTTCTGATCCTGTGCTTTGTTCTGCGCGCCGCGCTGAATTATGCCCGGGAGCAGGCTGGATTTCGTGCCGGGCAGGCCATCCGTCAGGCTTTGCGTAAACAGGTGCTGGATCGTCTGGCAGCGTTGGGTCCGGCCTGGATACAGGGCAAGCCCGCCGGCAGCTGGGCAACGTTACTGCTTGAGCAAACCGAGGATATGCAGGCCTATTACGCGCGTTATTTGCCGCAGATGACGCTGGCGGCGGTCATTCCCTGTTGCATATTGCTCACCCTGTTTCCGTTAAACTGGGCGGCAGGTCTGATCTTGTTCGCGACCGCGCCGTTGATCCCGCTTTTTATGGCCCTGGTCGGCATGGGCGCGGCCGAGGCTAATCGCCGTAACTTTGTGGCGCTCGCACGCCTGAGTGGCAACTTTCTGGATCGCTTGCGTGGCCGGGAAACCCTGCGTCTGTTTCATCGGGCAGACGCCGAAAAACAGGCGATTGCTGACGCCACGACGGATTTCCGTCAACGGACGATGGAGGTTCTGCGTCTGGCCTTTCTTTCTTCGTCAGTACTGGAATTTTTTGCGTCGCTGTCCATCGCCGTTGTCGCCGTTTATTTTGGCTTTTCCTATTTGGGCGAACTGCACTTTGGTGATTATGGCCGCGGCGTGACGCTGTTTGCCGGCTTCCTGGTACTGATTCTGGCCCCGGAATTTTTTCAGCCTCTGCGCGATCTGGGCACGTTCTACCATGCTAAAGCGCAGGCAATCGGCGGTGCCGATGCGCTTGAACGCTTTATGCAGGAAACGCCAGAGGCCGAAAACACATCCGCCAGCGACGCCTTTAGCGCAACGGCGCCAGTAGAGCTGGTGGCAGAAAATCTGACGGTGCACGCGCCCAATGGCCATCGGCTCTGCGGCCCGCTCACCTTCACCCTGCGCGCAGGCACACGCGTCGCGCTGGTGGGCAAAAGCGGTGCAGGCAAAACCGCACTGTTAAATGCCCTGCTGGGCTTTTTACCCTATCAGGGATCGCTGAAAGTTAACGGCATTGAACTTCACCGTATCGCACGCCATGACTGGCATCGGCATCTTGCCTGGGTCGGCCAGAATCCCCAGCTACCCGCCGCAACGTTACGGGACAATATCATCATGGATGCGCCGCATGATCCCGCACGGCTAAGTGCTTTAACCGCATCATGTGGGATCGATGAATTTCTTTCCCGACTGCCTGCCGGACTGGATACCGAACCGGGGGATGCCAGTCATCACTTATCGGTCGGTCAGGCACAGCGCATTGCCGTAGCCCGCGCGCTGTATAAACCCGCCCAGTTATTGTTACTGGATGAGCCCGCTGCCAGCCTGGACAGTCAAAGTGAACATCATGTGATGCAGGCATTAAATCAGGCGGCCACGCGCCAGACGACACTGATGATCACCCACCAAATTGATCTGCTTCAGACATGGGATGCGATCTGGGTAATGCAGGCCGGTCAGATCGTGCAGCAGGGCGACTGGCAGACGCTGACTGCGTCCGGTCCGTTCAGTGATTTATTACAACACCGGCAACAGGAGATTTTCTGATGACGGCTCTGCGTCCCTTTCTGCGGCTATGGCTGCGTCATCCCTTCCGCCTGACGTCAGGGATCGTGCTGGCGATTGTCACGCTGTTAGCCAGTATCGGCTTGCTTACGTTGTCGGGCTGGTTTCTGGCCGCCTCTTCTGTAGCCGGTGTGGCTGGTCTGTACAGTTTCAACTATATGCTTCCCGCCGCTGGCGTGCGCGGCGCAGCGATTACCCGTACCGCCGCCCGGTATTTTGAGCGGTTAGTAAGTCACGACGCAACGTTTCGGGTTTTACAGCATCTGCGTGTCTTCACGTTTAGCCGCCTGATTGCGCTTTCTCCCGGCCAGCTCGCGCTCTTTCGTCAGGCCGATCTGCTTAATCGTTTTGTTGGTGATGTGGATACGCTGGATCATCTCTATTTGCGGGTCCTCTCGCCGCTGCTGGGCACGTTTATCGTTATCGTCGTGGTAACAGCCGGCCTCAGCCTGATTGATCTGCACCTGGCGCTGGTGCTGGGCGGCATTCTGCTTACGCTGCTCTGCCTTTTTCCCCCGCTGTTCTACCGTCTGGGCGCGCCCACCGGCATCGCGATTGCCCGGCAGCGATCGCGCTGGCGAGAGCAGTTAATGCACTGGCTGGCGGGACAGGCAGAACTGACACTGTATGATAACGCTGCCCGCTGGCGGGCCAGGCTGGACGAAGATGAGCAGCAGTGGCAGGACGCACAACGTCAGCAGGAGCGTTTACAGGCGCTGGCGCAAAGTCTGCTGCTGTTATGCAGTGGCCTCACTGTTACTGCCCTGCTCTGGCTGAGCGCAACAAGCATTGCGCAGCAGCAACTGCCCGGACCGCTCATTGCCCTGGTGGTGTTTTGTGCCCTGGCAGCTTTTGAAGCACTGGCGCCGATCGCGAGCGCCTTTTTGCCCCTGTCTCAGGTAATCACGGCAGCACAACGCGTCAATGACGTTATCGATCAGTCGCCTGCCATCCTCTTTCCATCCACAAGCACGGTTCCCGCCGGTGCGCTGCAACTCAGGATTGACGCGCTGGATTTCCGTTATCCGGGACGACCAGAAAAGGTGTTGGATCAGTTTTCACTGACGATGAAAGCCGGTGAACGTATTGCCCTTCTCGGCCCCACAGGCTGCGGCAAGTCCACCTTGCTTGGGCTGCTCACCCGCGCCTGGGAGGCGCAACAGGGCGAAATCGTATTGAACAGCGTACCGCTTGCGGACTGGGATGAAGCCCAACTTCGTCAGCGCATCAGCGTAGTCACCCAGCGCGTCCATGTGTTTAGTCAGACGCTACGGGACAATTTGTTGCTGGCCTGCCCCACCGCCAGTGATGCAATGCTTGAAAATGCACTGGTGCAAACCGGGCTTCAGGGCCTGCTGGAAAATGAAGAAGGGCTTAATGCCTGGCTGGGTGAAGGCGGCCGTCCGCTGTCGGGTGGAGAGCTACGCCGCCTGGCCATCGCCCGGGCGATGTTACACAACGGCGACTTATGGCTTCTGGACGAGCCGACTGAAGGGCTTGATGCCACCACCGAGCAGCAGATTCTCGCCCTCCTGCAACAGATCACCACGGGTAAAACGGTCATTATGGTAACGCATCGTCTGCGCGGCCTGGCGCAAATGGACCGAATTTGCCTTATGGACAGCGGTAAGATCGTCGAGCAGGGAAATCATTCTGAATTAGTCGCAAAAGGTGGACGTTACTGGCGTTTCCAGCAGCGCTTTGCGCTATAGTGCTGAGCAAACGCTGAGGGGTACATTACCGCGATGAGACTGGTTCAACTGTCACAAGAGTCGTTGCGCTTTCCGCCACCGGAAACCGCGCTGCGCGAGCCGAACGGCCTGCTGGCGATGGGCGGCGATCTCTCCCCTGCACGCCTGCTGAGTGCCTATCAGCAGGGTATTTTTCCCTGGTTCTCGCCCGGCGATCCGATTTTGTGGTGGTCACCCGATCCGCGAGCGGTGTTATTCCCGACGCAGTTCCATCTCAGTCGCAGTATGAAGCGGTTTCATCAGCAGTCACCTTATCGGGTGACGATGAATGAGGCCTTTGGCGATGTCGTTGACGGCTGTGCCCTGGGCCGCGAAGAAGGTACATGGATTACGTTTGAAGTGAAACGCGCCTGGCAGAAGCTTTATGAACTGGGCCACGCGCATTCGATTGAAGTCTGGCGCGATCAAACCCTTGCAGGTGGCATGTACGGTCTGGCGTTGGGACAAATCTTTTGCGGCGAATCGATGTTCAGCCTGCAACCCAATGCGTCAAAAACAGCCTTACTGGTATTCTGTCAGCATTTTATTAAGCACGGGGGCCAGTTAGTGGATTGTCAGATACTTAACCCCCATACCGCTTCGCTGGGAGCGGTTGAGATTGCACGCGATCATTATCTTGAGCAGGTAAAAGACCTGGCATCCCTGGCCGTTGACAGCGGCTGCTGGCGTAATCAAACCCTTTTTTAAAAGTTGCGTAGATGTTTTGCACACATAAAGTCGGTTAAGTGATATAATAGCCAGGTTTGGTATGTCGTCCGCGCTTGGTTTTCAAGCCGGAATTGCCAGGCTGGGAATCTCATCGCACTCTCGGAACTGTTTCAATCGTGCGCGTGTTACCGGTTGATTCAGATTCTTAGCCCGCTAATCCCCCGCAGACGTCACATAAACACCCGAATTTAACCGACATGCTCGCGTTGACACGCGAAGCACGGCGATGCGTTGGCTTTATTGCCGACGGTTCTTTACATAACTTGTTGAATTGGGCATTATCTTGCCGATTCAACTGAAAGGTAGTACACCCAGAGGATTCGATGGCCAAAGAAGACAATATTGAAATGCAAGGTACCGTACTGGATACGTTACCTAACACCATGTTCCGCGTAGAACTTGAGAACGGACACGTGGTTACCGCTCATATCTCCGGTAAAATGCGTAAAAACTACATCCGCATCCTGACGGGCGACAAAGTGACTGTCGAGCTGACCCCGTACGACCTGAGCAAAGGCCGCATTGTCTTCCGTAGTCGCTGAGTTGCGTTGATGCTGCTGCCTGCGTGCGCGCAGGCGGACAAAAAAAGGCCGGATTTTATCCGGCCTTTTCTCGTTCTGTGAAACGGTGCTTAGTGCACCGTCCCTTCCGTTTTGCGTTTTTGCGCGCTGAGGAAGTGATAGGTCAGTTGCCCCTTCTCTTTATCCAGCGCAACGGAAACCGATCCCCCGTCGACCAGAGAACCAAACAGCAGTTCGTTCGCCAGCGGTTTCTTCAGGCTTTCCTGCACGGTACGTGCCATTGGACGGGCACCCATCGCTTTGTCATAGCCCTTCTCTGCCAGCCAGTCACGCGCTTCGTCACTGACTTCCAGCGAAACGCCTTTCGCATCCAGCTGCGCCTGCAGTTCAACAATAAACTTGTCGACCACCTGGTGAATGACGTCCGTTGACAGGTGGCTGAACCAGATAATGTTGTCCAGACGGTTACGGAATTCAGGCGTAAAGATTTTCTTAATCTCTTCCATTGCATCCGTACTGTTGTCCTGATGAATCAGGCCAATAGATTTACGCTCAGTTTCACGCACGCCGGCGTTGGTGGTCATCACCAGCACCACGTTACGGAAGTCCGCTTTGCGACCGTTGTTATCAGTCAGCATGCCGTTGTCCATGACCTGCAACAACAGGTTGAACACGTCCGGATGCGCTTTCTCAATTTCATCCAGCAGCACAACGGCGTGAGGATGTTTGATCACCGCATCGGTCAGCAAACCGCCCTGATCGAAACCGACATAGCCGGGAGGCGCACCAATCAGACGGCTGACGGTGTGACGTTCCATATATTCGGACATGTCGAAGCGCAGCAGTTCGATGCCCAGCGCTTTAGCTAACTGGACGGTCACTTCGGTTTTACCCACACCGGTAGGACCGGCAAACAGGAACGACCCTACCGGCTTGCGATCCTGACCCAGACCTGCGCGGCTCATCTTGATGGCTTCAGTCAATGCCTCAATGGCATTATCCTGACCGAAGACCAGCATTTTCAGACGGTCGCCCAGATTTTTCAGCGTATCGCGATCGGTTGCTGACACACTTTGCTCCGGAATACGGGCAATACGCGCCACCACCGTTTCAATGTCCGCCACATTCACCGTTTTCTTACGTTTGCTGGCAGGCATCAGTCGCGCACGGGCACCGGCTTCATCAATGACATCGATAGCCTTATCCGGCAAATGACGATCGTTGATGTATTTCACCGCCAGCTCCACCGCCGCGCGCACGGCTTTCGCGGTGTAACGTACATCATGGTGCGCTTCGTATTTGGTTTTCAGACCATTAAGAATCTGCACCGTCTCTTCAACAGAGGGCTCGGTAATGTCAATTTTCTGGAAACGACGCGCCAGGGCACGATCTTTCTCAAAAATATTGCTGAATTCCTGATACGTGGTTGATCCCATTACGCGGATTTTGCCACTGGAGAGCAGCGGCTTAATCAGGTTAGCGGCATCCACCTGTCCACCCGATGCGGCGCCCGCACCGATAATAGTGTGAATTTCATCAATAAACAGGATGCTGGAGTTATCTTGCTCAAGCTGTTTCAGCAACGCTTTAAAACGTTTCTCAAAATCACCACGGTACTTGGTGCCCGCCAGCAGCGAACCAATGTCCAGCGAGTAAATGGTGCAGTCCTTCATCACCTCTGGCACGTCGCCCTGAACGATTCGCCAGGCTAATCCTTCCGCAATCGCGGTTTTACCGACGCCCGACTCACCCACCAGCAGGGGGTTATTTTTACGGCGACGACACAGAACCTGAATCGTACGTTCCAGCTCTTTGTCGCGGCCAATCAGCGGATCAATGCCGCCAACGCGAGCAAGCTGATTAAGATTGGTGGTGAAGTTTTCCATACGTTCCTCCCCGCCTGCTTGCTCTTCGTTAACCGGATTTTCAGCACCAGGTGCCTGGCCCGGTTCGTCTTTGCGCGTACCGTGAGAGATGAAGTTCACCACATCGAGGCGGCTGACTTCGTGTTTGCGCAGCAGATACGCTGCCTGGGATTCTTGTTCGCTGAAGATGGCGACCAAAACATTCGCGCCATTGACTTCGCTGCGTCCGGATGACTGAACGTGGAACACGGCGCGTTGCAACACGCGCTGGAAGCTGAGCGTCGGTTGCGTATCGCGCTCCTCTTCACTGGCGGGCAGCACAGGCGTGGTTTGTTCAATGAAGGCTTCAAGCTCCTGCCGCAGAGCCACAATGTCCACCGTACAGGCTTCCAGTGCCTCTCTTGCCGACGGGTTACTGAGCAATGCCAGTAACAAATGCTCGACGGTCATAAACTCATGACGGTGCTCACGCGCTCTGGCGAAAGCCATGTTTAAACTGAGTTCCAGTTCTTGATTGAGCATTAGGCACCTCCTCCAGTTAATCGCTCTGACCTGCTTCCTGTATGGAGAGAGGCTCAGGCTTTTTCAAGCGTACACAGCAACGGATGATGATTGTCCCGCGCGTAATTGTTCACCTGTGCCGCTTTCGTCTCAGCGACTTCTGCGGTAAATACACCACAGATGGCTTTACCGTGGTAGTGAACTTTCAGCATCAGTTGCGTTGCACGTTCAATATCATAAGAAAAGAACTTTTGCAGAACGTCAATAACAAATTCCATAGGTGTATAATCGTCATTATTCAGAATGACTTTATACATCGAAGGTGGCTTTAACTCTTCGCGTACTTTACCTTCGGCTAAGTGTTCGAAATTTAGCCAGTCTTTAGTGTTTGCCATAGTGTTCCGTTGTGAGTCAGTACGTCATCATCAAACCCGGTGTCATCTGTAGAGTTTAACACGTGTGTCAAGTGCACTGCCGCTAATGAATCGGTCAGCCAAAAATTCGTTACGCGACCTGTATCACAAAATTTCAAATAGCGTTAACTACCTCAAATTTTAATGATTTTCTCCCCACCTGGCCCGGTGGTTTGCTTGACGATCGCGGCGATTTTTCTACATTCTAGCTTCACAAGCTGATTGAGTTTTAATCAAACCCGACTCACAGCTTACGTCACCTCACCTACTTATAAAATGTCTTGCGAGGGAAGTAAAAGCATGGAGACAGGTACCGTTAAATGGTTCAATAACGCCAAAGGTTTCGGCTTTATCTGTCCAATCGGGGGCGGCGAAGATATCTTCGCACACTACTCAACAATACAGATGGATGGTTACAGGACGTTAAAAGCGGGCCAGCAGGTCCATTTTGACGTTCATCAAGGCCCGAAGGGCAACCATGCCAGTCTTATTGTACCCGTAGAAGCGCAGCAGGCCGTGGCCTGACATCCCCAACGTTGGACCGCTCCGTCAAAAATGCCAGCCTGATGCGCTGGCATTTTTACTTTATGCCTTAACCCGCCTTCCCCTGCGCCAGTTGGATGACGCGAACAAACATCTCTTGCAGACAGGTCGGAACAGACGCGGTTCCGCGTTCTGCGGCCGCCATAGCGACCGTGATGGCCAGTTCCGGTTTTGATGCGCGATGAATCGCTTTGGTAATAATACGCCTGGAATTAACAGGCACGTTTAACGGCAGATGCGCTGCCGCATGGTAAACCTCGCTAAAGCCGTTGTTGTAGAGGAACTGTTCCATATCGGCCGCCGGAAGCTGGGTCAGATGATGCTTTTCATTATCATGCGGCTGAAGCTGGCTGCGCGCCGTGGCGGCATATTTTTTCCCTGCCATGTCGCCATCCGTCAGGACATGCCAGGCGATGCCCATGCGTCGGGCAAATTTCAGCAACGGTTTCAGACCTGACTGCGCATATTCAATGACTTTTATCCCTTCTGCCGCGAAGTGATAACCGCATTGTCGTGCCATCTGATTGATAATCCAGACTTCGGTTTCACCTTCCACCAGCAACCAGCAACCAGCAACGGGCAAACAACGCTGAGGGGCGGTTAACACGAATATGAAAGCCGATGCGACGGCTGTCTTCTGCACTCAATCCTTCAGGCCCGATGCGCCACGCCGCCACGCGCGTGGGTTCGCGTACCAGTCGACACACATCCTCTACCGCCACCTGCGACAATAACTCGCCCGAGTTGGTCGTGGCAATCTTCTGCAACGGCAGCAGCGCAAGCAAGTTCCAGGCCACCGAAAGCATGATGGGGTGCAGTCGTGTTTCCGGATCTTCAATTAACAACAGCGGTCGCGCACCCGGGAGCAACGGCTCATTGCCCCTTGCCTGCATCAGTAAGCTAAACATCCGCAGCAAAATCAGCTGACGGCTGCGCACATCGGTCGCAGCAATCAGATGATTAAGCTGATCCAGCGAACGCCAGCCCTCAACGCCATCCCGTGACTGTGGATCGACGCGGAACGCCTGGCTCCCGTGATCCGGATGCTGCACCAGAAAATAGTGCTCCATCAGCTGCTGTAGCGTTTGCACGCCCTGACGCAGGACCGCATCGCTCAACTGTTGGGGATGACGGTCCAGATCGCGCGTCAGGTTATCCAGCTCCTGCGTCAGCTGATTTAATGTCGTCAGACGTTCATCCACCCGGCTGGCAACGGGACGCAGGCGGCGGCTAAAACGCGCATCGCGCAGGCGTAATACCGGATTCATACGCAGAAGAACATCGATCGCCTCAGCCGTTCCCGCTTCTGGCAACACCTGGCCCTCGCTGTCGATAAAGCGTCGCGAGGATCGAATCTGGCCAGCGTGTCGTCTGGCCTGGATGCTGTAACGCAGATAGCGTTGTCCGGGTATCGCGCCTCGCCAGAAAGGCGCAAGTGGTCCGCTGGTTTCTGCCTCATCCTCACGAAAATGAAAAACCACAGACAGGCGATGCACCTGGTCGTCCCTGTCACCTGGCGTAAAATGAAAATCGTCAGACGTAAAAACATACTCGCGCGTGTGCGGTGACAGCAGCAGACTCAGTGCATCCAGCAGACTGGATTTCCCCCAGGCATTTTCGCCGATCAACAGGTTAATGCGCGTTAACGGAAGAGAAAGCTGATTAATGCCGCGAAATCCCCGGATATCGATATGTTCCAGATTCATAGCGCTTTATCCTCTGAGCTGACCGAAGAAGGGAACGCGTTGCTCTGGCGGTCAGGTGACTTTACCGTCAGGGTTTACTCCCCTGTGCTTTTTCGTTAGCGTAGCGTCAATTTTAACATGGACGATCTTTTCATTATGTATTCAGGACTGTTACTGATTCTACTCCCGCTCTTCGCTGGCTGGCTGTTACCCGTCCGGCAGGCCAGGTTTCTTAAGGCGGTAAATCGTCTGCTGGGCTGGATGGTCTATGTCATTCTGTTTTTTATGGGCATCAGCCTGGCTTTTCTGGACAACCTTAGCAGCAATCTGATCACCGTTTTTTATACGGCATCCGTCGCTGCGGGCTGTATTTTACTGTGCAACCTGCTGGCATTGCGCTGGCTGGAACAGCGGATGCCCTGGCAACATCATCATAAACAGCAAAAACTGCCGTCACGTTTACATATGGCGCTGGAATCGCTGACGTTGTGCGGCGTCGTAGTCCTCGGCTTTGCGCTGGGCCTTACGCAATGGCCCTGGCTGCACCATGCATCCGCAGCCAGTGAATATGCCTTGATCTTCCTGCTCTTGCTGGTCGGTATTCAACTGCGCGGCAGCGGCATGACGCTGCGTCAGATTATCCTGAATCGCCGGGGGATGACGGTTGCCTGTGTCGTCCTGCTGAGTGGCTTACTGGGCGGCATTATAGCGGCGCTGATACTGGGGCTCCCCCTTAAAACCGGCCTGGCACTCGCCAGTGGCTTTGGCTGGTATTCCCTTTCCGGCATTCTGATGACAGAAGCCTTTGGGCCAGTGATCGGCAGTGCCGCGTTTTTTAATGACCTGCTGCGAGAGCTTATCGCCATTATGCTGATTCCCGCGCTGATCGCCCGCCACCGCAGCAGCGCGCTGGGCTTGTGCGGCGCGACGTCAATGGATTTTACCCTGCCCGTTTTACAACGTGCAGGCGGTACCGATATTGTGCCGGCGGCGATCGTGCATGGATTTATTATGAGCCTGGCCGCGCCCGTGCTTATTGCGCTGTTCTCAGCCTGAGCGCGAAATTCAACTTTTGATGCAATTTTTTACGGTAGAGTTGAATGACTCTCGTCTACGCTTCTTGGTAGCTGTTTAATTCTGCCCTCCCCGGGATGGCAACGAATGACCAAGGAGATGAAGATGAAACAAACCGTCGCGGCGCTGGTGGCCAAAACGCTGGAAAACGCCGGTGTAAAACGTATTTGGGGCGTCACAGGTGACTCGTTAAACGGACTCACTGACAGTCTGAACAAAATGGGCACCATTGAGTGGATGCCTACCCGCCATGAAGAAGTGGCAGCTTTTGC
Organism: Pantoea sp. BR_17; assembly: GCF_041955125.1. Classification (NCBI taxonomy): domain Bacteria; kingdom Pseudomonadati; phylum Pseudomonadota; class Gammaproteobacteria; order Enterobacterales; family Erwiniaceae; genus Pantoea; species Pantoea sp. BR_17. The sequence continues at coordinate 114,150 of NZ_JAVAXT010000003.1, forward strand.
TGCGGGTGCGGAAGCGCATGCCAGTGGCACGCTTGCGGTCTGCGCGGGTTCCTGTGGGCCAGGTAACCTGCATCTGATTAACGGGCTGTTCGACTGCCACCGCAATCGCGTTCCGGTACTGGCCATTGCCGCCCACATCCCCTCCAGTGAGATCGGCAGCGGTTACTTCCAGGAAACGCATCCACAAGAGTTGTTTCGCGAGTGCAGTCACTATTGCGAACTGGTCTCCAATCCCGAGCAGTTGCCCCAGGTATTGGGCATTGCCATGCGCAAAGCGATTCTGAACCGTGGGGTTTCCGTGGTGGTGCTGCCGGGCGATGTGGCGCTGCAACCCGCTCCCGATGCTGCGCGTGCAGAGTGGTATCCACCGCAGCTACCCGTCGTGTTGCCGTCTGCCGATGAACTGGCGACCCTGACACAAACACTGAATGACGCCCGCAATATTACGCTGATGTGCGGCAGCGGCTGTGCCGGTGCGCATCAGGAAGTGGTGCAACTGGCGGCAACGCTGAAAGCCCCTGTTGTGCATGCGTTGCGCGGCAAAGAGCATATCGAATATGACAACCCGTACGATGTGGGCATGACCGGGCTAATCGGTTTCTCCTCGGGTTATCATGCCATGATGAATGCGGATACGCTGGTGCTGTTAGGTACTCAGTTCCCCTATCGCGCCTTCTATCCTGAGAAAGCCAACATCATTCAAATCGATATTAATCCCGGCAGTCTGGGATCGCACTGTCATGTCGACCAGGCGTACGTCGGTGATGTCAAAACGACGCTGCGCGCGTTGCTGCCGAAGCTGCAGGTGAAAACCGATCAGCATCATCTCGACAGTGCGCTGAAACACTACGCGGAAGCGCGTAAGGATTTGGATGCGCTGGCCACCGCGAACGACAGGCAGCCCATTCACCCGCAGTATCTGGCTCAGCAAATCAGTGAACTGGCTGACGAAGATGCTATTTTTACCTGCGATGTGGGCACGCCGACCGTGTGGGCGGCGCGTTATCTGAAGATGAACGGCAAACGTCGCCTGCTCGGATCGTTTAATCACGGTTCGATGGCGAACGCCATGCCACAGGCGATGGGTGCACAGTCGCTTAACCGGGAACGTCAGGTCGTGGCGCTCTGTGGCGATGGTGGATTCAGCATGCTGATGGGTGATTTTCTGACCGTCGCACAGCTGAAATTGCCTGTCAAACTGGTCATTTTTAACAACAGTTCGCTGGGGTTTGTCGCCATGGAAATGAAAGCGGGCGGCTACCTGACTGACGGGACGGATCTGCATAATCCTGACTTTGCGGCCATTGCCGGGGCCTGCGGCGTGAAAGGTATTCGGGTTGAAAAAGCGTCAGAACTCAATGGCGCACTGGAACAGGCCTTTGCCCATGACGGCCCGGTGCTGGTGGATGTCATCACCGCGAAGGAAGAGCTGGCTATGCCGCCGGAGATCAAGCTGGAACAGGCCAAAGGATTCAGCCTCTATATGCTCCGTGCCATCATCAATGGGCGGGGTGACGAAGTGCTGGAGCTGGCAAAAACCAACTGGCTACGGTAAAACAGAGTGCTCTTGCGGGCGGGTTCTCTGCCCGCCTGTTTTCCGCAGACCAGGAGCGCCCGATGATCGATTTACGCAGTGATACCGTCACCCGTCCCGGCAGCGCGATGTTACAGGCGATGATGGCCGCTGAAACCGGTGATGACGTCTATCGCGATGATCCCACCGTCAATGCACTGGAAGCCGAAGCCGCACGTCTGAGTGGTAAAGCGGCAGCGCTGTTTTTCCCTACCGGCACGCAGGCGAACCTGGTGGCCCTGCTCAGCCACTGCGAACGCGGCGAAGAGTATATTGTGGGCCAGCAGGCGCACAATTATAAATATGAAGCCGGCGGCGCGGCGGTGATGGGCAGTATCCAGCCCCAACCCATTCTCGCAGCAGCAGACGGCAGTTTGCCGCTGGATGTCGTGGCAGACGTTATTAAACCCGACGACATCCATTTTGCCCGCACCCGGCTGCTGAGCCTGGAAAATACCCATCATGGTAAAGTGTTACCCGCTGCCTACCTGGAGCAGGCCTGGCATTTTACCCGAGCACATAAACTGGCGCTGCATATCGACGGTGCTCGCATTTTCAATGCGGTCGTCGCACAGCAAACCACGCTGGAAAACATTGCCCGCTATTGCGATACCTTGACCATTTGTCTGTCGAAGGGCCTGGGCGCGCCGGTAGGCTCGCTACTTTGCGGCGAGGCAGCCTATATCGAACGTGCACGCCGCTGGCGCAAAATGGCCGGCGGAGGCATGCGCCAGGCCGGTATTCTGGCGGCGGCGGGCCTCTATGCGCTGCAACACAACGTTACGCGTTTGCAAACGGACCACGACAACGCCGCCTGGCTGGGACAGGAACTGCGAAAGATGGGGATTGACGTCGCTGAGCAGCAGACGAATATGCTGTTCGTGCGCATCCCGGTCGATCAGGTTACGGCGCTGGGCCAGTGGATGCATGCGCACAACGTCCTGATGAGTGTGGGCCCGGTAACACGGATTGTGACCCATCTGGATGCTGAGCGTCCCGCGCTTGAAACGGTGCTCGGCCACTGGCGGGCCTTCCTGGCACAGCACCGTCCTGATGCGGCATCGGATGCGGTGAACCTGCCCGCCTCGCCTTACGCAGGCCGCTGAACTCGCCACAGCGCCGTGATCGAGGGATTATTGCGCTGTGCCGTATTTCTCCAGCAGGGCCTGCGCTATCGCCAGGGTTTCGGCATCCGCGAAGCCCTGAATGTTTGCAGAACGAAAATGCATCTGAAAGGCGGCAATCAGTTTCTGTTGCTCGTCCGCGCTCATTCCTTCCGTTACCTGATAACCATAACGCTGCAAGCACTCCAGCAGGGTTACGGCTGGCACAGCGGCGTAACGATCGCGTCCGGCCAGATAAAACGCCACGCGTTGTGGATCGGGCCACGCGCCAATGCCCTCAGCGGCCAGTTGCTGCCAGGGAAACAGCGGGCCGGGATCCTGCTTACGCTGCGGCGCGATATCGCTGTGGCCCACAATATTTTCCGGTGCGATGCCATAGCGCTGCGTTATATCGCGTACCAGCGCCGCCAGGGTGCGAATCTGCGCAGGGGGAAACGGTTGCCACGTCACTCCGGCCGGCGTCCGGCGATAGCCGTTGTTCACCAGTTCGATGCCCACCGAGGTGTCGTTAATACGGGTTGCGCCGCGCCAGAAGCTGGCGCCGGCATGCCAGGCCAGATCCTGCTCCGGTACCAGTTGCCAGATAATGCCTTTACCGTTGCGCTGCGGTGGCTGGCGGGGAATAAGATAATGCACGCTGACGTCACGGTCAGTCAGCGTAGCCAGCGAGGAGGAGAAATCCTCAGCGGTATAGTGAATCACCACCACCTTCACGCGCGGACGCGCGCCCTGTGCGGGATGGCGCAAATCAACCCAGTAGCCCGATCGTGATTCAATGCCTGAGTGGCAACCCGCCAGCAGCAGCGCCATCAGACAGCACAGGAGGCGTTTCAACGAATAACAACCGCCGTGCCGCTGACGCTAACCATCAGCATGCTGCTGTCTTTCCCTACGGTTTCATAGTCAATATCAATGCCCACCACCGCGTTCGCCCCTAGCGCTCTGGCCTGCTCTTCCAGCTCTTTAAACGCGATCTCGCGCGCTTTACGCAGTTCTTTCTCATAAGCGCCCGAGCGGCCGCCCACAATATCGCGAATCCCGGCGAAAAAATCGCGGAATATATTGGCCCCCAGAATCGCTTCACCGGTGACTACGCCGCAGTATTCCGTGATGCTGTGTCCTTCCAGCGTCGGGGTTGTTGACAATTTCATCGTACTCTCCTGTTACCGAAACGGGTCAAAGGCTCTTTCACCTAAAAGCAGGGCTATACTCTATGTTAAAAAAGCACCTTGCCAGAGAACAATAAGGAAATCGAGATGAGAAACAAAGGTTTTGCGCTTTTGCTCCCGGCTGCGCTGCTGCTGAGTGCCTGTACGACGGTCGAGCCGGTAATAAAGGATAATGGCCCGCGCATGGCCCCCTGCGTGGAAGGTAGCCCGGACACCGTCGCCCAGCGTTTTTACGACATGCGTATCGAGCATCCTTCATCCGGCCTGCCTGATACCGCGACGCTGGCACAGTATCGCCCTTACCTGAGCGATGAACTTTATCAGGCGCTGCTGCAAGCCAGCCAACGTCCGGATGCGGCGACGTGGCGCAACGGCGATCTCTTCTCCAGCCTGGCTCAGGGGCCGACCGGGGTTGACGTTGCCGATGCTTCCACGATTCCTAACCGGGATGCCCGTAACATTCCCCTGCGCGTGAAAATGAGCCGCGGTGACAAACAGTGGCAGGACGAAGTGCTGATGATTCATCAGGGCAGTTGCTGGGTCGTCGATGATGTCCGCTATGTGGCAGATGTCCCGCATCCTGGCGGAGGATCGCTTAGCCAGCTGCTTGAAAAAACAAAGAAATAAACGCTTTTTGACATCAGCAGATAAAAACGCCGGCGGCCAGGCCGTGCGTTTTTATCCCGCGCCACCTCCGGTTCCCCGTCTTCTCACCGCCTTGTCTCGCGATATCTTGTGCTAATCTTTTGTGTGTTTACCGCTTATTCGTAAATTTTAAGCCACCTTAATTGCATAACTATTTTGGTGACGTTAAAATCCGCAAAACTAATAGCTATTCAAAATTGGCGCATGAGTATTCAACTAAACGCGATTAATTGTTTCTACGGTGCTCACCAGGCGCTGTTTGACATTAACCTGGAATGTCCGCAGGGCGAAACGCTGGTGCTGCTTGGCCCAAGCGGCGCAGGAAAAAGTTCGCTGTTGCGCGTGCTGAATCTGCTTGAGCGCCCACGCTCAGGCCAGTTGCACATTGCAGGTAATGATTTCGACTTCAGCAAAACCCCTTCAGAGGCCGCGATACGCGAGCTTCGTCAAAATGTCGGAATGGTCTTCCAGCAATATAATCTCTGGCCGCACCTGACGGTGCTGCAAAACCTGATGGAAGCCCCCTGCCGTGTACTGGGCCTGAGCAAGGCCGACGCACGCGCCAGAGCCGACAAGCTCCTCGATCGTCTGCGCCTGACCAGCTATAGCGACCGTTTCCCCCTGCACCTTTCTGGCGGGCAACAGCAACGCGTAGCCATTGCCCGTGCGCTGATGATGGAGCCGCAGGTGCTGTTATTTGATGAACCCACTGCCGCGCTCGACCCTGAAATCACCGCCCAGATCGTCAGTATTATCCGCGAGCTGGCTCAGACGCAGATTACACAGGTTATCGTGACGCACGAAGTGGACGTGGCCCGTAAAACGGCCAGCCGTGTAGTTTATATGGAAAACGGGCATATCGTGGAACAGGGTGATGCCAGCCGCTTTACACAGCCGCAAACCGAGGCGTTTGCACATTATCTTTCGCACTAAGTCAGGATGCTAAAAATGAAAAAAGTCGTACTTGCTGCACTGCTTGCCGGATTGAGTTTAAGCGCCTCCGCCGCTGAAACTATTCGTATTGCCACTGAGGCCTCCTATCCTCCGTTTGAATTTGTCGATGCCAACAATAAAATTCAGGGCTTCGACGTCGATCTGGCGAATGCGCTGTGTAAAGAGATGGATGCAACCTGCACCTTTACCAACCAGTCTTTTGACAGCCTGATCCCAAGCCTGAAATTCCGCCGTTTCGACGCCGTTATGGCCGGTATGGACATTACGCCTGAGCGCGAAAAGCAGGTGCTGTTCAGCAAGCCTTACTACGATAACTCCGCAATTTTCGTGGCGCAGAAAGGCAAAGTGGCCAGTGTTGATGCGCTGAAAGGTAAACGTGTAGGCGTGCAAAACGGCACCACACATCAGAAATACCTGGCCGACAAACACAGTGACATCACCGTTGTCCCTTATGACAGCTATCAGAATGCCGTGCTTGACCTGAAAAATGGCCGTATTGATGCGGTCTTTGGCGACAGCGCCGTGGTAAACGAGTGGCTGAAACAAAACGCGAATCTGGCCCCGGTGGGTGAGAAAGTCACGGATAAAGCCTACTTTGGCACCGGCCTGGGCATCGCCGTTCGTCAGGGCAATACCGAGCTGCAAAGCAAGTTCAACACCGCGCTTGATAAAATCAAGGCCAATGGTACTTACAAAACCATCTACAACAAATGGTTTCAGCAGTAATCTCTGATGAATGAAATAATTCCGCTTGCAAGCGCCGCCGGCATGACCGTCGGCCTTGCTGTTTGTGCCCTCATCGCTGGCCTTGTGCTGGCGATGATTTTTGCTGGCTGGGAGTCAATGCGGCTGCGTCCGCTCGCCTGGGCAGGCACCGCACTGGTCACCCTGATTCGCGGCCTGCCAGAGATTCTGGTGGTGCTGTTTATCTACTTTGGTGCCTCGCAACTGCTCCTGACGCTGTCTGACGGTTTTACGCTACATTTCGGTCTGTTCAGCGTACCGGTTAAGATGCAGATCGAAAATTTTGATGTCAGCCCGTTCCTGTGTGGCGTGATTGCACTGGCTATGCTTTACGCCGCCTATGCGTCACAAACGCTGCGTGGTGCGTTAAAAGCCGTGCCGGTCGGTCAATGGGAATCGGGCCAGGCGCTGGGCATGAGGAGGTCGGCGATCTTTTTCCGCCTCATCATGCCGCAGATGTGGCGTCATGCGCTGCCCGGTCTGGGTAACCAGTGGCTGGTCTTGCTGAAGGACACTGCGCTGGTGTCGCTTATCAGCGTTAACGACCTGATGTTGCAAACCAAAAGCATCGCTACGCGTACGCAGGAACCCTTTACCTGGTTCCTGATTGCGGCGGCCATTTACCTGGTGATTACGCTGTTTAGCCAGGCAGTGCTGCGTCGTATTGAACACCGTACGACCCGTTTTGAACGGGGGAACAGCTGATGCTGCAATATTTACCCGAACTGTTGAAAGGGCTTCATACCAGCCTGACACTGACTGCGGCATCGCTGGTGGTCGCGCTGTGTCTGTCGCTGATGTTTACCATCGCACTGACCCTGAAAACACCGCTGTTTTCGCCCCTGATTAAAGGATTTATCACCCTGTTTACGGGCACCCCGCTGCTGGTGCAGATTTTCCTGATCTACTACGGGCCCGGTCAGTTTCCCAGCCTGCAAAAACTGCCGTGGCTGTGGCATCTGCTGTCACAACCCTGGTTGTGTGCCATGCTGGCGTTGTCGCTGAACAGTGCTGCCTATACCACGCAGCTGTTTTACGGTGCGGTGCGGGCAATACCTGCCGGTCAGTGGCAGTCCTGCGAGGCGCTGGGCATGACGCCCAGACAAAGCCTGCGCATTTTGCTGCCTTATGCATTTAAGCGTGCACTCTCCTCTTACTCCAATGAAGTCGTGTTGGTCTTTAAGGGCACCTCGCTGGCGTTTACGATTACGCTGATGGAAGTCATGGGACACGGTCAGTTACTGTATGGCCGGACCTACGATGTCACGGTTTATGCGGCTGCGGGATTGATTTACCTGTGCGTTAACGGCCTGCTTACCCTTCTGATGCGCCTGATCGAAAAACGCGCTCTGGCCTTTGAGCGTCGCGACTAATCTTCAGGCAGGGAAACCTGCCTGAGTAATTTCCAGTCACATTTATTGCATAAAAATTCATTATCTGGCATCTTACTGCCCTGTATGTTATGTGACTGATGGCCAGGGAGCCTGTAATGAAAAAATGGATGATTGCTGCAGTACTGGTAAGCCTGGCGGTAAGCGCGCAGGCCGCTGAGAAAATTCGTTTCGCCACCTCTGCTACCTATCCCCCTTTTGAATCGCTGAACAGCGACAACCAGATTGTCGGCTTTGATATTGATCTGGCAAAGGCCCTTTGCCAGCAGATGAAAGCGGAATGCTCGTTTACCAATACGGCATTTGACAGCCTGATCCCCTCGCTGAAGTTTCGCCGATATGATGCCGTCATTGCCGGCATGGACATCACGGCCGAGCGCAGCAAACAGGTCGATTTCACCCAGCCTTATTATGCCAACTCGGCGATTGTGATTGCCCCGAAAGGCACATTCAGCGCGATAAGTGACCTGAACGGTAAACGTGTAGGCGTCGAAAACGGCACCACGCACCAGAAATACCTACAGGACAAACATCCGGACATCAAAGTGGTGGCTTATGACAGCTATCAGAATGCCATTCTGGATATGAAAAGCGGCCGTCTTGACGGCGTGTTTGGCGACAGCGCGGTGGTCAATCAGTGGTTAAAAACCAACAGCGATCTGGCCAGTGTGGGTGAGCATGTGACGGACGCCGATTATTTTGGGACCGGCTTAGGCATTGCGGTACGCAAAGGTAACGACGGCCTGCGTGAGAAACTTAATCAGGCACTGGCGGCACTTAAAGCCAACGGCACCTGGCAGAAAATCAACCAGCAATGGTTTCCTGAATAAGGTTTATGGGCCAGCCGCGTACTCTGCTGACCGGTTCTGCACTGTCCTCAGTTCAGCAGCTTACCTGGCTGGCCCGCCCTGACGTTGATGCGTCAACAGCGTCAGCACCTCATAATGCGCGGTGTGCGGGAACATATCAAACAGCTGGACCTGCGTTACCCTGTAGTCACTGAGCCGGGCGATATCCTGCGCCATGGTCTGTGCATTACAGCTTGAATAAAGTACATAATCCGGTGCCATCGCACGGAGATACTCACACAACTCACGGCCAATCCCCCGACGCGGTGGATTGACCAGCACCAGCTGCGGCACCGCTTCGCGTCCCAATGCAAACGCGGTGGAATCCAGCGCGGCAAAACTGACATTATCCAGGCCCAGCATATCGGCAGAGCGTTCTGCACAGCGAATCGCTTCGGCGCTGATTTCAATCCCGGTAAGCTGCAGGGACGGCGACGCGCAATGCAGGCCAAATCCGCCCACCCCGCAGAACAGATCCCACATGCTGGTTACCGGGAGCGCACGGACCCAGTCGCGCGCCGTGGCATACAGCGCACTGGCGACCTGAGGATTGGTCTGGAAAAAACTCTGAGGGCGGATCCACAAGGGCACCCCATTGAACGTTTCTGCCAGCGACTGGGTCGGCGTTAACGGAATCTCCTCCTCCCCTTCCAGAATGGCCATATGAACCGGCTGGATATTAGCGGAGATCACCGTCAGTTGCGGCAGCTGTTGCTGAAGCCAGGGCAGCGCAGCTCGCAGTTGTGTCAGCTTCGTGTGCGAGCGCAGAACAAAGCGCAGCATCATGCCGCCCTGCGTGCTTTCCGTCAGCAGCAAATACTTCAGCTCACCGCGCTGGCGTTCAATGTTGTACGGCGTTAACCCCGCGCGCGCGATAAACGGTTTTAAGGTTGCCAGCACTGGTGAAAAACGGTCAGGGTAAAGCGGACAGTCCGACAGATCGACGGCCTCGCCGTTGCGCTGCACGATGCCAAAAACAGGCCGCTCTACACTTCCACTGACCACCATCTTCGCTTTATTACGAAACCCTTCCTGGGCCGAGGCGACCGGCGGCAGCCAGGTTGCAACCGGAACATCAGCCAGCAGTTGGGCCAGCAGAGACTGTTTTTCATCAAGCTGCTGTGAATAGGGTTTTTCGAGCCACTGGCATGAGCGGCAGCGGTTAGCGTCATAGAGCGCGCATTGCATGGTAAAGCCTGTATTGCCTGTCGGGAGGGTGAGCGGAGCGCGATTGTATCACCGCTTACGAAAAAATGCGCGGCTACTGGCGGGCAGAAACAACAGCAGGAATACCGCCAGGTCGGGCAGTTTTTGCTGCAAGGTGTGGTGAATGATCTGCAGATTACTTTCGCCGTCAATACTGAAAATTTCCGGATAGATCCCGCCCGTGGAGGCCATCAGCATGTAGCACAACACCACAATCTGCACCACGACAAATCCCCAGCGCCCGCGATTGCTCCCGCGCATCAGGGTAAAGGCACAGCGCAGCTCAAATAAAAAAATGATCTGACTGGCAATGAAAATCAACGTGGAATCCCAAGACTGCGCACTGCGATGGAGAAAGTTGATGATTTCGGTATAGCCCAGCGCGTTCACCAGCATCAGCACGCTGAGGCAGCGCGTGGCAATAATGGCGATGCCGGCCACCGTAACGGGCACCGGCGCATCCGGTAAAACAGAACTGTGCTTCAGGGTTTCCGACATGTCCTCGACTCCGCCACGCGATAAAAAGGCTGGATAAACCAGCCTTTATCTATATTGGCAAACGTCAGGCATTTCAGCCACGTTTAGCTTTCTGAATATCGCTTAAACGCTGTTTTTCTTCATGCGCCATCACGCGCCAGGCGATAAAACCGACAATGCCCACGACAAACAGGATGAGTGACGCCAGGGCGTTAATCTCCGGATTGACCCCACGACGCACCGTGGCAAAAATCGCCATCGGCAACGTTGTCGCGCCCGGCCCGGTGACAAAGCTGGCAATCACCAGATCGTCCAGCGATAAGGTAAAGGCCAGCAGCCAGCCGGTGACGATAGCGGGTGCAATCATCGGCACCGTAATCACGAAAAACACCTTCAACGGCGTTGCGCCCAGATCCATCGCCGCCTCTTCAATGGAACGGTCCAGCTCACGCAGGCGCGAGTTAATCACCACCGCCACGTAGGCTGTACAGAAGGTCACGTGCGCCAGCCAGATGGTCAGCGTGCCGCGTTCGGTTGGCCAGCCCAGCGCATTACCGAGCCCCACAAAGAGCAGTAACAGCGACAGACCGGTAATCACATCCGGCATCACCAGCGGTGCGGTCAGCATAAAGGCAAAGCCGTTATGCCCACGAAAACGCCCAAAGCGCACGATAATTACCGCCGCCATCGTGCCCAGCACCACCGCCATGGTGGCAGAAAGCGCGGCGATGGTCAGGCTCAGCACCACCGCATCGATCATGGCATCGTCCTGGAACAACACCTTATACCAGTGGAAGGAGAAACCTTCCCACACCGTCACCAGCTGCGAGCTGTTGAAGGAGTAAACCACCAGCAGCAGCATCGGCGCGTAGAGAAATAAAAAGCAGCAGGCCAGGATGACTGTGCGCCAGGGAGAGCGGATCGTTGGCAGATTGTTCATCCCTTCTCTCCCATTTCGCGGTTTTGGTGTTTGTGGAACCAGATAATCGGCAAAATCAAAATCAGTAAGATGATCACCGCCAGTGCCGACGCCACCGGCCAGTCACGGTTGTTAAAGAACTCCTGCCACAGAATGCGGCCAATCATGATACTGTCCGGGCCGCCCAGCAGCTCAGGGATCACGTACTCGCCGACCGCCGGAATAAACACCAGCATGGATCCGGCAATGATGCCGCCTTTGGTCAGCGGCACAATCACGCTAAAGAAGGTTTTCAGCGGACGCGCGCCCAGGTCCAGCGAAGCTTCCACCAGCGAATAATCAATGCGCGTCAGCGCGGTATAGATCGGCAGCACCATAAACGGCAGATAGCAGTAGACGATGCCAATGTACACCGCCGTGTTGGTATACAGGATGATCAGCGGATGATCGATCACCCCCAGCCACAGCAGGAAACGATTAAGAATACCGTTATTGTTCAGCAGCCCCATCCACGCATAAACCCGCACCAGAAACGATGTCCATGAGGGCAGAATCACCAGCAGCAGCAGGATGGATCGCATTGAAGGCTTACTGTGCGCGACCGCCCACGCCAGCGGATAACCTATCAGCAGGCAAATCACCGTCGAGATAGCGGCCACTTTTAATGACTGCAGATAGGCGTCAATGTAGAGCGGATCGTCGCTGAGCGTGACGTAGTTGCCCAGATTGAGCACCAGGCTCAGCTGATCGTCAGCCCAGTTAACCAGTTCGGTATAGGGCGGAATGGCGCGCGCAATGTCGGCAAAACTGATCTTAAGTACGATCAGGAAAGGCAGCAGAAAGAACAGCGTCAGCCATATGTAAGGTAAGGCAATGACCAGCTTGCGTCCGTGCTGCATTTTGACGCGCGTTGCCCAGCGCTGCAGCGGCGTGCCCAGCAGTTTGGCAGGGGCTTTAGTGCGTTGAAAAATCTGGCTCATCCCGCCTCCTTAAACCGTCAACACCACGCAGCTGTCGCTGTCCCAGCACAGGCGGACTTCATCGCCCCATGTCGGTAGCCCTTTGCGGTAGCGATGTTCATTTTGCAACTGGGCGCTCAGCATCTGACCGCTGTGCAGGCGCACGTGATAAATGGACAGATCGCCCAGGTAGGCAATATGGACCACTTCACCGACGGCAAAGTTACAGCCATCCGCCGGCACCGTTTCGCACAGCATCACTTTTTCCGGGCGCAGCGCAACATGTACCGGCACGTTATCGACCACCGACACGTCCGAATCGACTTTAAGCGGATGTTTCAGGCCCGGGCTGTCAATCACCAGGCCATCTGCCTGACGCTCACGCAGCAGACCTTCAAACACATTGACCGAACCGATAAATTCCGCGCTGTAGCGGCTGGTCGGATGCTCATAAATCTCCTCCGGCTCGCCGATCTGCACAAATTTGCCCCGGTTCATGATAGCGATGCGCCCCGCCATCGTCATGGCTTCTTCCTGATCATGCGTCACCATCACGCAGGTTGCCCCCACCCGTTCCAGGATATCCACCACTTCCAGCTGCATCCGATCGCGCAGTTTTTTATCGAGCGCGCCCATTGGCTCATCCAGCAGCAGCAGTTTTGGCCGTTTTGCCAGGCTGCGCGCCAGCGCCACGCGCTGACGCTGACCGCCCGAAAGTTGATGGGGTTTGCGCTTAGCAAACTCCTGCATATGTACCAGCGATAACATTTCTTCGACACGGCTGGTAATTTCGCCTTTAGCCAGCTTGTCCTGTTTCAGCCCGAACGCAATGTTCTGCTCCACCGTCATGTGGGGAAACAGCGCGTAACTCTGAAACATCATATTAATAGGACGCTGATAGGGCGCGACATGCGACAGATCGTGTCCATCCAGCACAATCTGCCCGCTGGTGGGCTGTTCAAAGCCTGCCAGCATGCGGAGTAAGGTCGATTTACCACAGCCGGATGCGCCGAGCAGGGCAAAAATTTCGCCTTTATAAATAGTCAGGCTGACATCGTCCACGGCATGCTGGCCGTCAAAGGATTTTGTCAGATTACGAATTTCCAGTAACGGCGTTAACGCTTTTGCCGTTTTAGTCTGCGGGCGTGGGATGGCATCGTTCACTCATATCTCTCCGGAGCCAGGCGGAACAACGCGGCAAACAGTGCCGCTAAAAATGGCACAACAGAGGCCGGGACTGCGCCTCTGTTGCTGTAGCAGGACATGCCGTTTAGTTACTTACCGCTTTTAACCTTAGTCCATGCACGCGTGCGCACACGATCCAGTTTCGGATCCTGTACCTTCAGTACAAACAATTTGGCCATGGCATCCGGCGTAGGGTAAATGCCCGGATTGTTGCGGATATCGGCATTAATCAGCGGCAGAGACGCTTTATTGCCGTTGGCATAATTCATTTTGTTGGACACGTCAGCAATAACTTTCGGATCCATGATGTAGTTCAGCCAGGTGTAAGCCGCGTCCACATCTTTGGCATCTTTAGGAATCGCCATCATATCAAAGAACGCCAGTGCGCCCTCTTTCGGTACGCTGTAGCCAATGTTGACGCCGTTCTTCGCTTTTTCCGCGCGATTTTTTGCCTGAAGAATATCGCCGGACCAGCCGATCGCCACACAGATGTTGCCGTTGGCCAGATCGTTAATGTATTGCGACGAGTGGAAGTAACGAATATTTGGACGCAGCTTAAGCAGCAGATCGGTCGCGGCACCGGAATAATCCTTAGGATCGCTGCTGTTCGGATCTTTGCCGAGGTAGTTCAGCACGGTCGCGAAAATTTCTTCAGGTGCATCCAGGAACGAGACGCCACAGCTTTTCAGTTTTTCCAGGTTCTCAGGTTTCAGCACCAGATCCCAGCTGTTGACCGGCGCATCCGCACCCAGTGCGGCTTTGACTTTTTCAACGTTGTAGCCAATGCCGGTGGTGCCCCACAAATACGGAATGGCATATTTATTACCCGGATCGTGCTGGGCAACCTTCTCCATCAACGCCGGATCAAGATTTTTATAGTTGGGCAGTTTGCTTTTATCCAGCGGCTGGAACACGCCAGACTGCAGCTGACGCGCCAGGAAGCTGGACGAAGGCACCACCACATCGTAGCCGGTGCTGCCGGCCATCAGTTTGCCTTCCAGCACTTCGTTGGAATCAAACACGTCATAAACCACTTTAATGCCGGTCTGCTTTTCAAAGTTCGGCACGGTATCGGGCGAAATATAATCCGACCAGTTATAAACGTGCAGCGTTTTATCTTCCGCCATGGTACTGGCTGAAGCAGCCATCAGCACCCCAGCAACCACACCTGACAACCATTTTTTACGTTGGTTGAACATGTTTTTAATCCTCCTGAGCGGGTTATAACAACGCTGCACATCAGTGATCCGACATTGCGTTTTTATGATTTAAAAATCAGTGACACAATGAATCATTATTCAGTGGACGTTTAATAGTAAAAACCTATACCAGCACGGTATTCCTGCGGTTAGTGCCGCACCGCAAGCATAGCCGCCCCGTTCGGGGTTAACCATACCTCAGCGTAAAAAACGCCTGAACGTAATATTTTATGCATGTTTAAGCTATGAGGTTCGGCTTTTACGGCATAAAGAACGTCATAAATCTGGCAATTAAGGGCTTAATGCAGAATAAAACATTACGGTTACAAAATAATCTACCTCCTTCACAATTGATAACATTGAGAATATTTGATGCTGAAGGGAAAAAACGCTTATGACGCGTGCGGCAGGAAAGCCTGTGCCAGGGACAGGCATAAAAAAGCCGTCCTGGCAGACGGCTTAATCACGGCGGTGAGGATCAGTGAAGAACGGAATGCATGCTGCTGGTGGCAACATGCTCTTCATCTTCACCCATCATCAGCAGGTTGTTGGCGAAGGCTTCCATGATGACCATGGAAATTTCTTCTTCGCTCTGCTTCATGAAATGCGAAAACTGGCCGAAGGTTAATCCGGCTGTGATCATCATCGACTGGCACACAATCAGCTTCGGCAGATTGTCATCCTGAATATCGATAAACGCTTTCACCGTTAACGAACTGGCGTTAATTTGCGACAGGTCACCCACCAGCGGAATTAACGCCGTCGGCTTCACTTCCGCCAGTGCTGAAAACAGAATGACGTTGTCTACCAGGTCGATTTTAGCGTCAAACACCCCGTCGAAGTTTTGCATATGCGGCAAATGCAGCGCCTGACAAGCATCACATTCAAACCAAGTGATATTTTGCTGATCCAGCCAACGACGCAGCAGGTCGATATCCGGAACGACAAGAGAATCCATTGTAAAATCCCATGGGGTGATAAATAAGCGACTTAGCTTACGGAAAAATGTGGTGAGTTTCCACGAAAACCACTGAAAAGCGCGGGTCAACCTGCGGTTTTAGGACGGTGCCCGGGGATAGCGTACCGCTCAATATGATCGATCATCATACCTGCAATGTTAAGACCACTTGTAGTTTCAATACCTTCCAGACCGGGTGAGGCATTCACTTCCATCACCAGTGGACCGCGATTTGAACGCAGAATATCTACACCCGCGACATCCAGCCCCAACACCGCCGCCGCTTTAACGGCCATCAGACGTTCCTGCTCACTGATGTCAACGATGCGGGCTTTACCGCCCCGGTGCAAATTCGAACGAAAATCGCCCTCTTTTGCCTGACGCTCAATCGCCGCCACGACCCGGTCGCCAATCACCAGACAGCGTACATCGCATCCGCGCGCTTCCTGAATAAACTCCTGCACCAAAATATGCGCATTCAGTCCACGAAACGCATCGATGACACTTTCAGCCGCCTGGCGGGTTTCCGCCAGAACCACGCCGATGCCCTGCGTGCCCTCGACGAGCTTTACCACCAGCGGCGCACCGCCCACCATGGCGATCAGGTCCTGTGTATCATCGGGCGACGAGGCGAATCCGGTCACCGGCATGTCGATGCCATCACGGGCGAGCAGTTGCAGGGAACGCAGTTTGTCCCGGGCACGCGTGACCGCAGCGGACTCATTGAGTGGATAGCTGCCGCACATCTCAAACTGGCGCAGCACCGCCGTGCCATAGAAGGTGATTCCGGTACCGATACGGGGAATCACGGCATCGAAGTGACCCAGCAACTCGCCACGGTAATGGATACCGGGCGAGGCAGAATTGATGTTCATGTAGCAGGAAAGAGGATCAATGATTTGTACAAAATGACCACGCTGTTCGGCGACTTCACGTAAACGGCGGCAGGAATAGAGCGATCCATCGCGTGACAGAATAGCCATTTTCATCAATTAAAATCCTTGGGTTGTATTAGCGTGTTGCCCAGCCCTGCTGATGCAGGTAGTCCAGCATAAACGGGCGCGTTTCTTTAATAATCAGGCGCTGAATCAACTGACTCCAGGTTTCGCTGCGCTGGTTGCTGTCGCGTTGTTCGTAATAGATCGCCGTCCGGTTATCGTAATCAGCCAGCACGGCCGGATCCACTGGTTGATAGCGATTTTCATGCACTAACATGGCCTGGGGAATACGCGGCTTCACATCCGGCACCGATTCGGGATAGCCCAGACAAAAACCAAACAGCGGCAGGACAAATTTTGGCAGCCCCAGCAGTTCTGTTACCTGAGCGATATTGTTACGGATGCCACCAATAAAAACGCCGCCCAGCCCCAGCGACTCTGCTGCAACCATGGCATTTTGCGCCATCAGCGCCGTATCGACACAGCCCAGCAGCAGTTGTTCTGCGCGGCCCAGCTGCGCATCAGGACAAATTTGCAGATGACGATTAAAGTCAGCACAAAATACCCAAAACTCAGCGGCTTCCCCTACCCATGTCTGTCCGCCTGTTAATGTCACCAGCTGCTCACGCATGGCCGGATCGGTGATACGGATGATGGATGAGCACTGCAAAAAGCTGGACGTGGACGCCGATTGCGCCGCAGCAATAATCGCTTCGCGCTGTTCAGCGCTTACCGGCTGGTCAGTGAACGCGCGAATTGAACGGTGGCTGCACAGTAAATCGATTGTCGGTGTCATAAAGTCTCCAGCTGATTTATCTTTTTTTGTCGGAAAGGTTGAACAACTGCGGCGCAAGCGCTTTCGCACTGCGCCACAACAGGAGCCAGGCGGCAGGCAACATTAGCAGAATGCCGATGATAAACAGCGCGGTAGCCAGCCCGGGTGTAGCCAGGCGGCCCGGCAGGCCAGGGAACCAGTGATTCACAACCAGCAATGCACTGGCAATCAGTAACCCACCCAGCGCTTCCATCACCAGCAGTGCTTTCGGCAATTTAGCGACGTTTTGCATGCGTTTCTCCTGCCTCAAGGCCAATCGCCCCCCAATTATGGTTAACATCCGCAAATTTGCACATCAGAGGTGTCGGGATTGTTCCGCTCTGCCGACGTGCGACGGATTCATCGGGGACGGGCATTAGACTAACAGGTAATTCCTGCTTTCTTTAAGCGCAACGAGCGGGCATCATAGGCCGCTTTTCTGACGTGATTCCGTGTCACTCACACGACGTCCCTTGCAAGGAGTTTTCGATGATTGCTGTTATTTTTGGTCGTCCCGGCTGCCCGTACTGCGTTCGCGCAAAAGAACTGGCTGATAAACTGCAAGCTGAGCGTGATGATTTCAACTATCAATACGTAGATATTCAGGCGGAAGGCATTACTAAAGCGGATTTAGAGGCCAGTGCGGGGAAACCGGTCAGCACCGTGCCGCAAATTTTCCTGGATGAGCAGCATATTGGTGGTTATACCGAGTTTGCCGCATGGACGAAAGAGAATCTGGACTTCGTGGCCTGATTTCGCTCACCCGGTCAGCGCGCTGACCTCACGGGTGAGTTCTTCGTTGCCTGCATCAGATACCGTTCGCAGAGTGCCGGGTCTCTGATGCAGGCCGTTCCGGCCTTACTGTCTGATTGCCACAATCAGCTTCATCAGTCTGACCAGCAATGCGCCGCATCCTGCCCAGAACATCCCGCTCAGGCTCCAGACCATAATATAGTCCCAGCGTGCCGGCACAGCGAAAATACCGTGCAGCAACAGCGCCGCCAGCAAGGTGCCAACAGAAGCCATGATCAACGTACTTTTCAGCGGTGCCGAGTGCTGCATAAACGCCATCAATCCACCCGGCAGTAAAAAAAGCAACAATGCAGGCTGACTGTGCAACGCATGTTTATCCAGGGCACAAAAATCCTGGGCAAAAATAAACACCAGACAATAAAGCAGACCTCCTGACAGACAGGTCGCCCAAAAATAATAACGCTGCGGCATAACTCCCCACTCATTTAAAACACGCCAAAACATCGCTTTTGACCTTGATGAGCCTGGTGGAAATAAAAATAAACAGTCGTTTTGCGTACGAATGAAAGTCGCCAATGGCTGAGAAAGTATTTTCTGATTAGAATATTACCCGCGTTATCCGCGCAGTCATTATGGATGACGTAACGGCACGCTTACGGTCTGGACAAGATAGCGAAAAACAGACCACTCTTCAATACGTTACACGTAAACAAGAAGTTAAAATGTTGAATGTTAACATCGCAGAATTGTTAAGAAGTAATGACATTTTGTTATTATTTTTCGTACTGGCGTTGGGACTTTGCTTAGGAAAATTACGTTTTGGCTCTGTCCAGCTCGGAAATTCCATTGGCGTATTAGTCGTTTCGTTATTATTAGGCCAGCAACACTTCTCGATGAATACCGATGCCCTGAGCCTGGGCTTTATGCTGTTTATTTTTTGTGTCGGCATTGAAGCCGGCCCTAACTTTTTCTCTATTTTCTTTCGGGACGGGAAAAATTATTTCATGCTGGCCATTGTCATGGTCGCCAGTGCTCTGCTGCTGGCGCTGGGCTTTGGCAAGCTTTTCGGCTGGGACATCGGCCTCACCGCCGGTGTTCTGGCGGGTTCGATGACGTCGACGCCAGTCCTGGTGGGCGCGGGCGATACGCTGCGTCAGAGCATTAGCGACCCCAGGCAGTTAGGCATCATGCAGGATCAACTCAGTCTGGGCTATGCGGTTACCTATCTGGTGGGGCTGGTCAGCCTGATTTTCGGTGCACGTTACCTGCCACGTCTGCAGCATCAGGATCTGTCCACCTGTGCTCAACAGATTGCGCGTGAGCGCGGTCTTGATGCCGACAGTCAGCGTAAGGTTTTTCTGCCCGTTATCCGCGCCTATCGCGTGGGCCCGGAGCTGGTGGAATGGAGCGGCGGTAAGAATCTGCGCGAGCTGGGCATCTATCGCCAGACGGGCTGCTATATCGAACGTATCCGACGCAACGGTATTCTCGCCAGCCCCGATGGCGATGCTGTGCTCCAGCTGGGCGATGACATTTCGCTGGTGGGCTACCCGGATGCGCACGCGCGCCTGGATCCCAGTTTCCGCAACGGGAAAGAAGTCTTTGATCGCGATTTGCTCGACATGCGAATCGTGACCGAGGAGATTGTGGTGAAAAATCACAATGCCGTGAACAAGCGGCTGAGCAAACTTAACCTGACCGATCACGGCTGCTTTTTAAACCGCGTCATTCGCAGTCAGATAGAAATGCCTATCGACGACAATATTATGCTGAACAAAGGCGATGTGTTGCAGGTCAGCGGGGAAGCCCGCCGGGTGAAAAGCGTCGCCGATCGCATCGGCTTTATTGCTATTCACAGCCAGATGACCGACTTACTGGCTTTCTGCGCCTTTTTTATCATCGGCCTGATGACAGGACTGATCACGTTCCAGTTCAGCAACTTCAGTTTTGGCATCGGTAACGCGGCCGGGCTGTTATTTGCCGGTATCATGCTGGGCTTCCTGCGGGCTAACCATCCTACCTTTGGCTATATTCCGCAGGGTGCGCTGACGATGGTCAAAGAGTTTGGTCTGATGGTGTTTATGGCAGGGGTTGGCCTGAGTGCTGGCAGTGGAATCGATCACGGTATTTCCAGTAACGGGGCGCTGATGCTGTTGTGCGGCCTGCTGGTCAGCCTGCTGCCGGTGGTGATTTGCTACCTGTTTGGTGCCTATATACTGCGCATGAACCGGGCACTGCTGTTTGGGGCGATTATGGGTGCCCGCACCTGCGCGCCAGCCATGGAAATTATCAGTGATACCGCGCGCAGCAATATTCCGGCTTTAGGCTATGCCGGCACCTACGCTATTGCCAACGTCCTGCTGACGCTGGCCGGCACGCTAATCGTCATTATCTGGCCGTTATTGCCCTTATAAAATTTTTTTACTGACGTCCAGAACTTTTTATTTTGATCACAGTCTGAATAAGTGCCACTGCTTTTCTTTGAAATCCCCAAATTGTGGAGCCCGCTGGTCTTTTTCCCGGCGGGTTTTTTTATGCCTGCTTTTCTCCCGTCCTATTTAACACAAAAAAGTCATAAAAGTTAAACCGCGTTGCAACCTCTGTGCAGATTAAGAACCTTGTGATGGACTCGCCGGGCATCTGGATTCAGGATAGCTGACTTAATTTGTTAGCAATGTGTGCTGGCAGATGCGACAGACTCCATCCGGTTTGACCTGCTTGTCAGGCTTTTTTTGGATTGAGAAAATCTGAACATCAGTAAAACGAGGAACCGTTCACGTAATGGAAGAATTAAACCGTACCCTGTTCACGGCGATTAACGCGACGCCCGACTCACCTCACTGGTTACTGCAGCTTGCCACGTTTATTGCCAGAGACGTCATTGCCATCGTGCCACTTTTGATTGTGGCGTTGTGGTTATGGGGCCCGCGCGATCAGGTTGCGTCACAGCGTGTGCTGGTGCTGAAAACCGGCATCGCGCTGCTTTACGCACTGGCGATATCCTGGTGCGTTGGTCAACTGTTACCGCATCCGCGGCCTTTCGCCATTGGTTTCGGTTATCAGTTTCTTCATCACGCACCTGACGACTCGTATCCGAGCGATCATGGCACCACCATTTTTACTTTTGCGCTGGCCTTTCTCTTCTGGCACCGCCTCTGGTCAGGCGTCATCCTGATGGTCGTAGGTACCGCAATCGCCTGGTCACGTATTTATTTGGGCGTGCACTGGCCAATGGATATGCTGGGCGGCTTGCTGGTAGGTATGCTGGGTTGTCTGGCGTCGCATCTTGCCTGGCAGCTTTATGGTGAACGCCTGTTGAATGTTCTTAACCCCGCTTACCGACTGCTGTTTGCGCTACCGATTCGTAAAGGCTGGACGCAGAGTTAATCTTTTGCTGATGTCGGCGCAAACGTACGTGGATTTCAGGGCCGAACGGGCCGCCTGCCGTAAAAAAGGGACGCCATCGCGTCCCTGATTATTAGCTGAACCACTTCCCGAACCAGCCGTTGAACTTCATCATCACAAAATCGATCATCCGGCTGAAGAAGCCGCCCTCCGGCACATCCTGCAGCACGACCAGTGGCCGCTGTTCAATGGTTTTGCCATCCAATTGGAAATTAATGGTGCCGACGACCTGATTCTTCTTCAGCGGCGCTTCTAACTGGGGCGATGACAGCGTATAGCTGGCTTTCAGGTTTTTCATCTGACCTTTTGGAATGGTCAGCGCGGCATCCTTCGCCACGCCCAGACTGACCTGACTCTGATCACCAAACCAGACGCGCTGCTGGGCGAACGGGGCATCCGCTTTTACTGGCGTAACCGTTTCAAAGAAGCGGAAACCCCAGGTCAGTAGCTTTTCGCTTTCGCGGAAGCGAATGGCATCGCTGGCGGTGCCCAGCACCACCGAAATCAGTCGCATATCGCCCTCGGTTGCCGAAGCGACCAGATTATTACCTGCGCCTGACGTATGGCCCGTCTTGATGCCGTCAACGTGAAGGTTGGTGCTCCAGAGCAGACGGTTGCGGTTCATCTGGCGAATATGATTGAAGGTGAACTCTTTCTCTTTATTCAGTGCGTACTCTTCCGGCACGTCGCGGATCAACGCCTGACCAAGCAGCGCCATATCCCGTGCGGTACTGTACTGCCCTTCCGCATCCAGACCGTGTACCGTCATGAAATGTGTATTGGTCAGCCCCAGCGCTTTAACGTAGTTATTCATCAGCCCGATAAACGCGTCCTGACTGCCTGCCACATAGTCGGCCAGCGCGATACAGGCATCATTGCCTGACTGGATCACAATGCCTTTATTCAGCTCATGCACCGGAATACGATCGCCCGGTTTAAGAAACATCAGCGACGATCCGCGCAGTTTGGGGTTGCCGGTCGCCCAGGCATCCTGTCCTACGGTCACCATGTCATCTGGCTTAATTTTGCCGGCTTTAATTGCCTGCCCAACCACATAGCTGGTCATCATTTTGGTCAGGCTGGCTGGATCAAGCCGCTGGTCCGCATTGGACTCGGTCAGGACCTTGCCGCTGGCATAGTCGATTAAGATCCAGGCTTTGGCATCAATTTGAGGAGCATCCGGTGCCTGTACTGCCAATACAGTCATCGGTGCAATCAGTAGCAAAGAGGTGGCAGCGACGCGCCGCAGGTGAGATGAGAAGCTAGTTTTTGTCATGAGCTTGACCGGATTGTCCTTGTTAAAACGGAAAGTCAAAGGCGTGAAACCCTCTGTCAGAACGCTACCCGCTGGCGTGACTGAAAAAAACCGCTTAATCGTAAAGTTTTATAGATTTTAGTAGATTAACCCTGGCATGACCGCCGCCCGCGTGCCATTTTCCGGCAACAGTGTCGTCCATAAAAATGCGTTAAATTCCGAAATTTTCATCAGAAAGTTAAGGCCGTCACAAAACTGGGTTAACCTGACGCTATTCACTCGAGGAGAACCCGTATGGACCTGGCACTGTTTGATCTGGATGAAACGCTGATTAGTGAAGACAGCACCGGCCTGTGGCTGCGCTGGCTGGTTTCACAAGGCTTTGCGTCCAGTGAGCTGATTGAGGAAGAGCAGGCGCTTATGCGTCAGTATTACGCCGGGACGCTGTCCATTGAAGACTATATGCATAAAACGCTGTCCCCGTTAAGCGGCATGGCGACCCTGACGGTTGAGGGCTGGATCCGCCGCTTTATTCATCGCGACATTATGCCGCGCGTCTATCCTGAAGCCCGGGAACGTCTCAAATGGCATCAGTCACGTGGCGACAGAATCATTGTTATCTCCGCCAGCGGTGAACATCTGGTGACGCCGATTGCCCGCCAGTTAGGGGCCTGCGGTGCCCTCGCCATCGGTGTGGAAGTGGTGGATGAGCGCTACAGCGGCAACACCTACGGAACGATGACCTTTCAGCAGGGCAAAGTGACGCGGGTGGAAGAATGGAAAGCCCAGCGGCCGGATGAACACTACTCACATACCTGGGCTTACAGTGATTCTCTGAACGACCTGCCGATGCTGGTGCAGGCCGATTATGCTCACGTGATTAACCCTGCGGAACCGTTACGCCAGGAAGCCGAAAAACGCGGCTGGCCGGTTTACCACTGGGCGCGTTAAGTTAACCGCGGGAGGCGCTGGCGTCCTGCGCCAGCCCTACCTTCAGGAGCTTGCCGTTAGCTTCATCCGTCAACACATACAGATACCCATCCGGCCCCTGGCGAACATCACGAATACGTTCGTTTCGCTCACCCAGCAGGCGTTGCGCCTCAACGACTTTTTCACCGTTGACACGCAGTCGAATCAGTTGCTTCTCTTTCAGCGCCCCGATAAAGAGTGAATTTTTCCATTGGGGGAAACGGGCACTGTTATAAAAGGCCATGCCGCTTAGCGCTGGTGAAACTTTCCAGTAAAATACCGGCTGTTCCGTGCCCGCCACGTGCGTGCCTTTCGATTCAGGAACCTTGCTGCCGTTGTAATCAATGCCGTAGGTCGCCAGCGGCCAACCATAATTTTTCCCTTTTTCGATCACGTTGACCTCATCGCCACCGCGTGGGCCGTGCTCGCTTTCCCACATGACCTGTGTCCAGGGATTAAGCGCCAGGCCTTGTGGGTTACGTAAACCGTAGGCCCAGATTTCAGGCCGGGCACCCTGTCTGCCCACGAAAGGATTATCCCTGGGAACGCTACCGTCGCCGTTCAGGCGCAGCAGTTTTCCCTGCAGCTTGTCGAGATCCTGGGCGGCGCTGCTGACAAAATTATCCCCGAAGACAATCCACACAAACCCCTGACGGTCAAAGGCCAGCCGGGTGCCAATATTGTTGCCGCTTGAGAGCCGGGGCGTTTGGCTGATGACTTCATGAAAATCGGTCAGTTGGCGACGATCGTCGCTGAGTGTGCCATAACCCACGACGGCCCCCGCCTTGCCGTCGCTGTCCGCTTTGGTATAGCTGAGCCACACCCGACGGCTCTGGGCAAAATCCGGGGCCAGCACCACATCCAGCAGGCCGCTCTGTCGCTGCGCCCACACCGCGGGCACGCCCTTAATCGGCTCAGATAAACCGGTATCAGGTCGCCAGCTACGCAACTGGCCGGCGCGTTCAGTGATGAGTAACGTCTGGTTATCCGGTAAAAAGGCCACCGACCAGGGATGGTCCAGCTTATCCTGAAGCACCTTCACCGTCAGATCATCCGCCCATAACGGGCTGGAAACGAGTAACGTGCCATTCAGTAACAGTAGGGTGGAAACACGGGTCATAGCATTCTCCAGACAGAGGCAGTGTGTTTAAGCGTAGTCAGCCTGTCCGGCATGATGTTGAGGATTTACAAAAGATTAAACAGCGTGGGCGTGATAAAGACGGGATGAAAAAACAGGCGGTAAGGGGCCCGCGACCTGAACGGCGCGGGCAAACGGAACTTACTCGAAAAAGGTCTCGGGATTATCCGCCAGTGAGATGAACTCTTTACCGCCCGGCGTGAGCGCCAGAATGGTGCCCGACTCAATGTCGTAAACCCAGCCATGCAGACGCAGCTTGCCCTGACGTAACCCTACCGACACCGAAGGATGGGTTTTCATGTTGTTTAGCTGCGCAATCACGTTCTCCTGCACCATAGCGTTGAGCTTTTTCTCGGGTGATTCATAGTCACGCTGCTCCACCACCGCTTTGGCCGCATCGGCAAAGCGCAGCCAGTGCTCGACGGCTGGCATGCTGTCCATGCAGGCACAGGACGAAATCGCGTTCATCGCACCGCAGTTAGAGTGACCACAGATGATGATGTCAGAAACGCCCAGCACCATCACCGCATACTCAATGGTGGCTGACACGCCACCCGGCTCCGGCCCAAAAGACGGCACAATGTTGCCCGCATTACGGATAACGAATAGCTGCCCGGGTTCCTGCTGCGTGACCAGCTCCGGCACCAGACGGCTGTCTGAGCAAGAGATAAACAGGGCTTTCGGGTTCTGATTTGAGGCCAGACTTTTAAACAGCGCCTCTCTTTCAGGAAAGACAGTCTGCTGAAAACTCAGAAACCCGTTAATGATCTCTTTCATTATTTTGCTCTCACATTATCCACGTCATTGTCTGAAAGTCCAGGCTCTCAGCACTTGTTAAGCGAATCATTATTAATGAAAACAAGCAAATATCAACCAACAATATGACCGTCAAATGGCGTTATCACCTGCGTTGATAAGAAAATTAACGAATTAATTTTTAGCTATTTATTAGAAATCCTTTTGCAAAACGGCGGGTTACTGCGGTTTTCTTCCTTTCCGATCATCGGCTTAAACGCCTGTCACTCTCGGGAACCCTTTACGGTTTTTTGCGTGACTTTACACTGTTATGCCTGAGGTCAGATAACGCTACAATTTTCATCGCAACACAGGTAAAATCGCGCGCCATTGCTGTGCTGAACCGGAAACCACCTTATGTCCACTACTACTACACTGCCGCCGCGCGTGGGATTTGTCTCGCTTGGCTGCCCCAAAAACCTTGTCGACTCTGAGCGCATTCTGACGGAACTGCGCACCGAGGGCTATGAGGTGGTCCCACGCTATGACGATGCGGAAATCGTTATCGTCAACACCTGCGGATTCATCGACAGCGCCGTCCAGGAATCGCTGGAAGCGATCGGTGAAGCCCTGAACGAAAACGGCAAGGTGATTGTGACCGGCTGCCTGGGAGCGAAAGTCGACCAGATTCGCGAAGTGCACCCGAAGGTACTGGAAATCACCGGTCCGCACAGCTATGAACAAGTGCTGTCGCACGTGCACCGCTACGTGCCGAAGCCCCAACATAATCCGTTCCTGAGCCTGGTGCCGCAACAGGGCGTGAAGCTGACGCCGCGTCATTACGCTTACCTGAAAATTTCTGAAGGCTGCAACCATCGCTGCACCTTCTGTATCATCCCGTCTATGCGCGGCGATCTCGACAGTCGTGCCATTGGCGAAGTGCTGGACGAAGCAAAACGGCTGGTTGAAGCGGGCGTGAAAGAGTTGCTGGTCATTTCGCAGGATACCTCGGCTTACGGCGTGGACGTGAAACACCGCACAGGGTTCTGGAACGGCGCGCCGGTGAAAACCAGCATGGTGAGCCTGTGCGAGCAGTTAGCGAAACTCGGCGTGTGGGTTCGCCTGCATTATGTTTATCCTTATCCTCACGTGGACGACGTGATTCCACTGATGGCAGAAGGCAAGATTCTGCCGTATCTGGATATCCCGCTTCAGCACGCCAGCCCACGCATTCTGAAGCTGATGAAGCGTCCGGGTGCCGTGGAACGCACGCTGGAGCGCATTAAGCGCTGGCGTGAGATCTGCCCGACGCTGACGCTGCGCTCAACGTTTATTGTAGGCTTCCCCGGCGAAACCGAAGAAGACTTCCAGATGCTGCTCGACTTTATTAAAGAAGCGCGTCTGGATCGTGTGGGTTGCTTCCAGTACAGCCCGGTTGAAGGCGCAACGGCAAACCAGTTACCCGATCCGGTCGATGACGCAGTGAAACAGGAACGTTATGACCGCTTTATGCAGTTGCAGCAGCAGATCTCTGCCGAGCGCCTGCAGGAAAAAATCGGCCGTGAAATTATGGTCATCATCGATGAAGTCGATGAAGAAGGCGCGATTGGTCGCAGCATGGCTGACGCGCCAGAGATCGATGGTGCCGTCTATCTGAATGGCGAGAGCAACGTTAAGCCGGGCGATGTTCTGCGTGTCAAAGTGGAACATGCTGACGAATACGATTTGTGGGCGAGCCGCGTCTAACCATACTTCTGCTGGTGCGCTTTTTTGCGCGCCAGATAGTCGTCATCTGCCCGTAGCTTATCCCAGTACGCTTTGAAAATGGCCGCCGCAGCGGCCTTTTCTTCGTCCCTGCCCCGGGGCAACTCCTTGCCCTCCGCATCGTATTTTCGTCCGCCCTTATGGTTGCTGTAGCGGCGCGCGCGGGTGTAGCCCATTTGAATAAATTTGCGCGCCATGTCCATGCCCACAAAGTCATCCTGCTGGCGATAGGCTTCGAACAGCCGCATGATTTCTTCTGCCGAGGCTTTCGCAACCTCAACGGTACGAAAACGCCAGTGCGGCAGGATTTCGCCTTTATAGGGCTGGACCATCAGCACGCCCTGCTCACCGCGCCCGACCTGATAACGTTCAGGATGTTTGCGGAAGTCGATAGTGCTGAAGTCTTGTTCATAGTCAAAAGGTTTCATGTCTTCAGTTTAGGATCAAGTGCGTCACGTAGCCCGTCGCCAAGCAAATTAAAGGCTAAAACCGTGAAAAAAATAGCCAGTGCCGGAAAAATCGCCACGTGCGGCGCGATAACCATATCCGCGCGCGCTTCGTTGAGCATCGCGCCCCACTCTGGCGTCGGTGGCTGCGCGCCCAGCCCCAGAAATGACAGGCTTGCGGCGGTGATAATCGAGGTCCCGATGCGCATGGTGAAGTACACCACAATAGAGGATACCGTGCCGGGCAGCAGGTGACGTATCATGATCGTCCAGTCTGACGCTCCGATACTGCGGGCTGACTCGATGTAGGTTTGCCGTTTCAGTACCAGCGTATTGCCGCGCACCAGGCGGGCAAAGGCAGGAATACTGAATATCGCCACGGCGATAATGACGTTACTGATGCCACTGCCCATGATGGCCACGACGGCAATGGCCAGCAAAATGCCGGGAAACGCAAACAGCACGTCGCAGATGCGCATGGTGATCCTGTCCCACCAGCCTTCATAGTAGCCCGCCAGCAGTCCTGCCAGCGTCCCCACTATCGCCCCTATCGCGACGGAAACGAAGCCGGCGAGAAGCGAAATTCGGGTTCCCACCAGCACGCGGCTAAAGATATCGCGTCCCAGTGAATCCACGCCAAACCAGTGCACCAGTGAGGGGCCGTCGTTGAGTCGGTCGTAATCAAAGTAATTTTCTGCATCGAATGGCGCAACATACGGTGCCGTAAACGCCAGTACGATCAGCACCAGGACAAACAGGCCCGCCAGCAGAGCGACCGGCTGACGACGAAAGCGTCGCCAGAATTCCCGCCAGGGCGTTCTTACCCGGTTGCTGTCCAGCAGTGGCATGTGTTTGAGTGCCGCTTCCCGTCGCCAGTTTTTCATCAGGTGTCCTTAAAGCGAATCGCCGGGTTAATGACGGCATACAGCATATCGACAATCAGATTGATCAAAATAAACTCCAGCGAAAACAGCAATACCTCTGCCTGAATCACCGGATAGTCACGCATCTGTACCGAATCCACCAGCAGGCGTCCCAGCCCCGGCCAGTTGAACACGACCTCAACCACAATCGAGCCACCCAGCAGGAAACCAAACTGCAGGCCCATCATGGTGACCACCGGTATCATGGCATTCCGCAGACCGTGCTTAATCACCACGCGGTACTCACTGACGCCTTTGGCACGCGCGGTGCGCATGTAATCTTCCTGCATCACCTCCACAAAGGATGCCCGGGTGAAACGGGCCATCACAGCCGCTACCGCCGCGCCCAGCGTGAGAGAGGGCAAAATATAGTGCTGCCAGCTGTCTGCGCCCACCGTAGGCAACCAGCCCAACTGGACGGAAAACACGTCCATCAGTAACATGCCCAGGGCAAAAGCCGGAAAAGAGATACCCGAAACCGCGAGCGTCATGCCGAGGCGATCCGGCCAGCGATTGCGCCATACGGCCGAAACAATGCCGATCGCCATGCCCAGGATCACCGCCCACACCATGCTGGTGAGCGTCAGCCACAGGGTTGGCATAAAACGCGTAGCGATTTCCGCCGAAACCGGACGCCGGGAAACCAGCGACTGACCAAAATCCCCCTGCAGCGCATTGACGATAAAGTGCACGAACTGCACCGGCAGCGGTTTATCCAGGCCCAGCTCCTGACGGACCAATGCCACCACAGACGCATCGGCTTCCTGTCCGGCAATCAGCCGCGCCGGATCGCCCGGCAGCAGATGGACAAACAGAAACACCAGCACTGCCACGATAAACAGCGTGGGAATCAGGCCCAGCAGGCGTTTAAGAAAATAGTTAACCATGTGACATCCCACACAACAGTCAGCAGCGCAGCTGACCTGCCCGGTGCCTCATTGCTGACGAGGCACCGGGCATCACACATCCTGTTCAGGACAGAACAGGTCCGGCGACTTACTTCATCTCGGCGTCATCAAAACTGAATGACGTGTCCGGCATCATGTAAAAACCGCTCAGGTTTTTGCTGTGTGCGGACACCAGTTGCTCCACCACCAGCGGGATCCACGGATGATCGTTCCAGATGGTGTCCTGCGCATCTTTATACAGTTTGGCTTTTTCCGCCTGATCGGTCGTTTTCAGCGCGTCGGCCAGGTCTTTATCCACCTTCGGATTGCTGTAAAACGCCGTGTTGAAGATCGCCGGTGGCCAGGCTGCGGTTGCGAACAGCGGCGTCAGCGCCCAGTCGGCTTCCCCCGTTGAGGCTGACCAGCCAGTGTAGAACATGCGCACGCCGCTCTCTTTCTGGCCCTTGCCTTCCACTTCCGCTGCGCGCTGTCCCGCATCCATCGCGGTCACTTTCACCTTCACGCCGACCTGTGCCAGTTGCTGCTGAACAAACTGCAACACTTTCTGTGCCGTGCTGTGGTTATGCGACGACCAGAGCGTGGTGTCGAAACCGTTCGGATAACCCGCTTCTTTCAGCAACGCTTTTGCTTTAGCGGGATCGTAAGGAATGGGCGGATACGTTTGCGCATAGGCAATAGAGGGAGGCACTATGCCGGTGGCAGGTGTGGCATAACCGGCGAACGCAACTTTAACCAGTGCCTGGCGGTTGATCGCGTACTCCAGCGCCTCACGCACTTTCGGATTATCAAACGGTTTTTGTGTCACATTCAGGCTGATGTAGCGCTGCATGATGGAGGGCGATACCACCACGTCCAGCTTGCTGTCCTTCTCCAGCAATTTGGCCTGCTCATAAGGCACCGGGAAGGCAAAGTTCGCTTCACCGGTCTGCAGCATGGCCGCACGCGTATTGTTATCCACGACCGGGCGCCACGTAATGCTGTCGAGTTTGGGATAGCCTTTTTTCCAGTAGCCGTCCCATTTCTTCACCTTCACAAAATCGGTCTGATTCCAGGTCACAAATTCGAACGGCCCGGTGCCCACCGGATGAAAACCGATGTCCTTACCGTATTTTTTCAGGGCGGCAGGGGAAATCATCACCGCCGCAGGGTGCGCCAGAATATTAATAAAGGCCGAGAACGGCTGCTTCAGCGTAATTTTCACCGTCGTGGGATCGACCGCTTCCGTGCTGGCGATGTATTTAAACAGGTTATAACGTTTGAGATGGTTGTCGGGATTACTGGCCCGATCCAGGTTGACCTTGACCGCCTCGGCATTAAAGTCGGTGCCATCCTGAAACTTCACGCCTGAGTGCAGCTTGATGGTATAGGTCAGGCCATCGCCGCTCACCGTGTAACTGTCCGCCAGCACATTGGTCAGTTTCATATCTTTATCAAAGCCAAACAGCCCCTGATAAAATGATTTCGCGACCGCCTGGGACAAGGTGTCGTTAGCGTCATAGGGATCAAGCGTGGTGAAATTAGAGGCGACGGCGATCACCGCATCACCCGCGGCCCAGGCGGGCAGCGTCATGACGCTACTTAATATCCCTGCTGCCAGTAAGCTTCTACGCATCGTTATCTGCATTGTTTTCTCCTGTAATCCCTGTCTGATTTATCGCCGTGGCGATAGCGTATTATTTCAGATCGCGCTGGTGGCAGAGCGAGCCACAAAATGACCGGGGGCCACTTCCATCAGCGAAACCCGTTCGGGTTCATCGCCCAGTGCACGAATCGGGCTGGGGATCTCATCGACCAGCAGACTGCGCTCGCGTTGCCGACGTGTCGGGTCGGCAACCGGCACGGCGGCCATTAATTTTTGGGTATACGGATGATGTGGCTGCCCGAATACCGACTGACGTGGGCCGATTTCCACAATCTGTCCAAGATACATCACCGCTACGCGGTGGCTGATGCGCTCAACCACCGCCATATCATGGGAAATAAACAAAAAGGCGATACCAAATTCACGCTGAAGGTCGAGCATCAGGTTGATGATTTGTGCCTGAATGGAGACATCAAGCGCGGACACCGACTCATCGGCAATCACCACTTTGGGGTTCAGCGCCAGTGCCCGCGCGATGCAGATACGCTGACGCTGGCCACCCGAAAACTCATGCGGATAACGCTTTGCGTGTTCCGGCAGTAAGCCAACCTTTTCCAGTAACCAGGCCACGCGCTGTTCCGCTTCGCGTCGTGGCATCACCTTGTGAACCAGCAGCGGCTCCATAATCGAAAATCCCACCGTCAGGCGCGGATCGAGCGATGCATAAGGGTCCTGGAAGATAAACTGAATATCGCGCCGCAGATGCGCCAGCGCCGCTCCCGAAAGATCGTTAATACGCTGCCCGTCAAAGGTAATGCTGCCTCCCTGACTGGCGACTAGTTTCAGCAGTGAACGTCCGGTGGTCGATTTACCGCACCCGGACTCCCCTACCAGCGCCAGCGTTTCGCCTGCATACAGATCAAAGCTGATGTTCTCGACCGCATGCACCCGGCTCGTTACGCGATTCAGTAATCCTGAGCGAATATCGAAGCGCGTGACCAGATTGCGCACCTGCAGGATGGGCGGGCGATCGTGACGTACGGTGTTTTGCGGTACGTCGGGTGCCGCATCGTTGAGCAGGAGAGGAAATTTCGCGGGCAGCGGCTGGTCCTGCATCGCACCCAGGGTCGGGACAACGGCCAGCAACGCCCGGGTGTAAGGCTGCTGCGGTGCGCTGAACAGCTCGGCGGTAGGGGCGTTTTCCAGCACCTCACCGCGATACATCACCTGGACGCGGTCCGCCATTTCCGCCACCACGCCCATATCGTGAGTGATAAAAATCACGCCCATCTGCATCTCTTTCTGCAGCTCGCGGATCAGTTGCAGGATCTGGGCCTGAATCGTCACGTCCAGAGCAGTGGTCGGCTCGTCGGCAATCAGCAGCGCAGGCTTACACGACAGGGCCATCGCAATCATCACGCGCTGCCGCATACCGCCGGAAAGCTGGTGAGGATAACGGCGCAGCATACTTTGTGCGTCAGGAATGCGTACCCGATCCAGCATACGACGCGCTTCCGTCAGGGCTTCGGACTGGCTTTTACCCTGATGCAGTCGAATGGATTCTGCGATCTGATCGCCTACCGTAAACACCGGATTCAGCGAGGTCATCGGTTCCTGGAAAATCATGGCCATATCCGCGCCGCGCACCCTGCGCATCTGACCGCGCGGCATCCGCATCAGATCCAGTGCCTCACCACTGCGTCGACGCAGCCGTATCTCGCCACTGACCTCTGCGCTGTCCTGCGCCAACAGGCGCATGATCGCCAGTGAGGTGACGGATTTGCCCGAGCCGGACTCGCCCACTAAAGCCAGCGTTTCGCCGCGAAACACATCAAGTGAAAGATGACGCACGGCTTCGGTCACCTGGCCGTCATGGTGAAAACGTACGTTCAGGTCGCGCACCGCCAACACCTGTTCGGGAGACAGAGGGAGCCTGTCAGGCTGGCTGTTAGCTTTCACGGTAAATTGCGACCTCTGCGACGTCATCCACCCGGGCAACAGCCCGGTACATGCCTTCGCTGTTGAACGGCAGTGCCACATTGCCCTCCCGATCAACCGCAATCAGCCCACCGCTGCCGCCCAGCTCCAGCACGCTGTCATGAATCACATTGACGCTGGCCTGTTGTAATGTCCGCCCGGCGTAACGCATTTGTGCCGCCACATCGTAGGCCGCCAGGGTGCGGATAAACACTTCGCCAGTGCCGGTGCAGGACACCGCCGCGCTGTCGTTACTGGCATAGCAGCCTGCGCCAGGCAACGGTGAGTCGCCTACGCGCCCCTGCTGTTTATTGGTCATGCCGCCGGTCGATGTCGCCGCCGCCAGGTTTCCCGCCAAATCCAGCGCCACGGCACCGACCGTGCCAAACTTACGATCCGGGTCAAGAGGATCGCCGCCCTGGGCGGCGCCATCGTGGTCAAGCACAGCGGCATCGCTGCGCAGCGCCCGTTGCAGTTGCTCCAGGCGTTCAGGCGTGGAAAAGAAATCCGGTTCAACCTGCTCAAGCCCCTGCGCAAACGCAAAGGCTTCGGCCCCTTCCCCGATCAACAGGACATGCGGGCTGTGGTCTAACAGCGCACGCGCTGCCAGTACCGGGTTGCGCAGCCGGGAGACGCCCGCCACTGCCCCAGCCTGCAGCGTTCTGCCATCCATGATGCTGGCATCCAGCTCATGTGTGCCCTGATGGGTAAACACAGCCCCTTTACCCGCATTAAACAGCGGGCACTCTTCCAGCCTGCGCACCGCTTCAGTCACCACATCCAGCGCGGATGCGCCCTGCGCCAGCAGGGTTTGGCCATGTGTCACAATATCGTGAAGCGCCTGACGATAAGCCTGTTCTTTCTCTGCGCTCATGGCAGCACGCGTAATTGCGCCTGCGCCGCCATGAATGGCGATCACTGCTTTAGCCATACTGCGTTACCCTGTGGTTGCATCAGAAGGAAAAACACTGATTTTGAATGGTTTTACGTCTTGTTAGCGTATTTTTGAATATAGAAAGCCCGCCATAGCTTGTAAAGCGGAAACTGGTCCCGCGCTAATAACCTTTCGTTGTGGCTTATACCGATGTGACTCTGAGGATAAAAGCCACCATAATAGTCAGCAATTGCAACAGACAGACTGAGACAATAATGGAAAGCTTTACTGCCGGACTGATTTCCCTTGAAGACGCGCAACAGAAGATGCTGGCGCAACTGACGCCCATCACCGAATCCCTGGATGTGCCCCTGACCGACGCGGCCGGGCGCATCACCGCCTGCAGCGTGACCTCCCCCATTGATGTACCGCCTTTTAACAACTCAGCCATGGACGGTTATGCCGTCAGGCTTGCTGATGTGCAAGAGAGTCAGCCCTTAACGGTTGCCGGTAAAGCCTTTGCCGGTGCGCCGTTTTCGGGTGACTGGCCTGCGGGCAGTGTTATCAGAATCATGACGGGCGCGCCGGTACCGGACGGCTGCGATGCCGTCGTCATGCAGGAGCAAACCCACCTGCAGGGCGAACAGATTGTTATTGATGCGCCCGTAAAAGCCGGACAAAACATCCGCCTGATCGGCGATGATATCCGGGCAGGCCATCAGGTCCTTGCGCCTGGCGTGCGCCTGGGCGCTGCGGAACTGCCGTTGCTGGCCTCATTAGGCATCGCCACGGTGAAGGTGCTGCGCAAACTGCGCGTGGCAATTTTCTCCACCGGGGATGAGCTGCAACCCGTGGGCCAGCCGCTGTCTGACGGGCAAATCTATGACACCAACCGGTTTTCCATCTCCCTCATGCTGCATAAGCTGGGCTGCGAGGTAATCGATCTTGGCATTGTTCGCGACGATCCGGTCGCCCTGCGGGCTGCCTTTATGGACGCCGATCGCCAGGCCGATGTGGTCATCAGCACCGGCGGTGTCTCTGTTGGTGAAGCCGACTTTACTAAGGCGATGCTGGAGGAACTGGGCAGTATTCGCTTCTGGAAGCTGGCCATTAAACCGGGCAAACCTTTCGCCTTTGGCCGCCTGGCAAACAGCTGGTTCTGCGGCCTGCCCGGCAATCCGGTCTCGGCCGTCGTGACCTTTTATCAACTGGTGCAGCCCCTGCTGGCCCGTCTGACCGGACAGTCAGCTTCGGCTTTACCGCCACGTCAGCGCGTGCGTACAGCAAGCGCACTGAAAAAATCGCCAGGCCGTCTGGATTTTCAGCGCGGTGTGCTACGGCGAAATGCTGAGGGTGAAACAGAAGTCATCAGCACGGGTGCCCAGGGTTCGCATGTGTACAGCTCGTTTTCACAGGCTAACTGCTTTATCGTACTGGAGCGTGAGCGCGGCTATGTCGAGGCGGGAGAATGGGTAGATGTTGAGCCCTTCAACGCCCTGCTGGAGGGATAAATGCTACCCGAACTCAGCCACGAGGAAATGCTGCGCTATAACCGGCAAATTGTCCTGCGGGGGTTTGACTTTGACGGACAGGAAGCCCTGAAGGCCAGCCATGTGTTGGTCGTGGGCCTGGGCGGTTTAGGCTGTGCAGCCGCACCTTATCTGGCGGCAGCAGGCGTCGGTCACCTGTCTCTGCTGGATTTTGATACGGTTTCGCTCTCAAACCTGCAGCGACAGATTCTGCATCATGATGCGGATATTGGTCGGGCCAAGGTCGAATCCGCCCGGGCACGCCTGGCGGAGATCAATCCCCACTGTCAGTTATATCCTGTCCACGGCCAGTTGGACGATAACGCGTTGCGGGCGCTCATCGCCAGGCAGCAGGTTGTGGTCGACTGCACGGATAATGTCAGCGTGCGTGAACAGCTTAACCGGCTTTGTTATGAACTGAAGGTGCCTCTGGTTTCGGGCGCGGCGATTCGCATGGAAGGTCAGTTGAGTGTGTTTGACTGGCAGCCTGGTGCGCCCTGCTACCGCTGTATCAGCCGTTTGTTTGGCGCTCAGGTGCTCAGCTGCGTGGAAGCCGGTGTAATGGCGCCGCTGGTGGGCGTTGTCGGTGCCATGCAGGCGATGGAAGCAATAAAGCTGCTGACCCGGTTTGGCACGCCCGCGCGCTCACGTTTGCTCATGTATGATGCCATGCGCGCAGAGTTTCGCACGATGCATGTCGCACAGGATCCGAATTGTGAAGTCTGTGGCCATTCTGAGTGCACAGGCTAAAGGCCGGTCTGATTGAACGCTGAGCGTGAGCGATTACAAAAGGCGGGTCAATGCACGAAAGAAAACGGGGTAGTCAGCGCTACCCCGCAGGTCTTAAACGATGCCCTGACTGCGCAGGTAGTCTTCGTAATTCCCGGTGAAATCGACGATGCGATCCGCCTTGATTTCCATAACACGCGTCGCCAGTGAGCTGACGAATTCACGGTCATGGGAAACGAAAATCAGCGTGCCTTCATACATTTCCAGCGCCATGTTTAATGACTCGATGGATTCCATATCCAGGTGGTTGGTGGGTTCATCCATAATCAGAATGTTAGGCTTCTGCATCATCAGCTTGCCGAACAGCATGCGCCCTTTCTCACCACCCGACAGCACCTTGGCGGGCTTTTTAATGTCGTCCTGAGAAAACAACAGGCGGCCAAGAATACCGCGTACGGCCTGCTCATCATCGCCCGGCTGCTTCCACTGACTCATCCAGTCAAAAACCGTCAGATCGTCAGCAAAATCGTCTGCGTGGTCCTGCGCGTAATAGCCAATTTTGGCATTCTCGGACCATTTAACGCTGCCGCTTTCTGGCGTCAGTTCGCCGACCAGGGTTTTTAACAGCGTGGATTTACCGATACCGTTAGCCCCTAATATCGCCAGTTTTTCACCGACTTCCAGCAGCAGATTAAGATTTTTGAACAGAGGACCGTTATCAAAGCCTTTCGTCAGGCCTTCCACTTCCAGCGCATTACGGAACAGTTTCTTATCCTGTTCAAAACGGATATATGGATTCTGACGGCTGGAGGCTTTCACTTCTTCCAGTTTTATTTTATCCATTTGTTTAGCGCGCGAGGTGGCCTGACGCGATTTAGAAGCGTTGGCACTAAAGCGGCTGACAAACGACTGCAGATCGGCAATTTGCGCTTTTTTCTTGGCGTTATCCGCTAACAGACGTTCACGCGCCTGGGTGGCCGCGGTCATATATTCATCATAATTACCGGAATAAACGCGCAGCTCGCCATAGTCCAGATCGGCCATGTGCGTGCAGACCATATTGAGGAAGTGACGGTCGTGCGAAATGATAATCATGGTGCTGTCGCGTTCGTTTAACACCTGCTCCAGCCAACGGATGGTGTCGATATCCAGGTTGTTGGTCGGTTCGTCCAGCAGCAAAATATCCGGATTAGAAAACAAGGCCTGGGCTAAAAGAACGCGTAATTTAAAGCCTGGCGCAATTTCGCTCATCGGCCCGTAATGCTGTTCAACCGGGATGCCCACGCCAAGTAATAATTCACCGGCGCGCGATTCCGCGCTGTAACCATCCATTTCGCCATACTGTACTTCCAGGTCTGCGACTTTGTAGCCTTCCTCTTCGCTCATTTCGGGCAGGGAATAAATACGGTCACGTTCCTGTTTCACTTCCCATAATTCATGGTGCCCCATGATTACCGTATCAATCACACTATATTGTTCAAAAGCGAACTGGTCCTGGCGTAATTTACCAATACGTTCATTGGGATCGTAGGAAACATTGCCGCCCGACGGCACCAAATCGCCACCCAAAATCTTCATGAAGGTGGATTTTCCGCTGCCGTTCGCACCGATTAAACCGTACCGATTACCGCCGCCAAATTTAACGGAGATATTTTCGAACAGTGGCTTGCTGCCAAACTGCATGGTGATATTGCTGCTAACTAACACGGCATTGACCTTAGTGAAGAGAGTGGATGGAAAACGGCGGCTATTATGCCAGATGTGACGTAGCGCACGCCAGTCTCCGGCTACCCTTGCATGAGTGTCTGTTGAAAACGCATGACTTTTTATTTTCACTGCCCGTACGTTTGCCGCTTAACCCAGCCGCTGGCTAAACGTACCGGACGCTGCGCAGAGGGGAAGCCCTACCTGCGCACGCCACACCGGGTGCATGACAGCGAGAGTAATAAAGCAAAGAGCAGGGTTTTTTAAATAAAAAAAGCCGGCGACATAAATGTCGCCGGCTACCACTTACAAGGATTGTGTCGATTAATCGATCAGGAAGCTGTCCAGGCTTTTACCTTCGTCCAGCGCTTTTTTAATTGCTGCTGGCGTGCGGCCCTGGCCGGTCCATGATTTTTTCTCGCCATTTTCGTCGGTGTAAGAATATTTAGCCGGACGTGGCGCACGCTTAGTGCGTTTTTTACCCTGCTCCAGCGCACCTAATAATTCATTAGGATCGATGCCATCAGCCAACAGCATTTCGCGATATTTCGATAACTTCTCTTCTTTTTCACGATTCTGTTGTTCTTCAGCGTGCGCTTCTTCACGACGTTCCGTTACTACAACGGTCAATTTCTCAAGAATTTCTTCCAGATCGCTCAGTGGCAGTTCACGAGCCTGGGCACGTAATGTGCGAATGTTGTTTAGAACTTTAAATGCGTCACTCATCACAATATCCTTGATTAAGGGGTTTAATTAAACTGTAGCGTCAAGATTACCTAATTCAAATAAAAAAATAAATTAATTTATTACTACAGATAATTCCGATAGGTTTTTTAAATGTCAGTGAAGTATTCAGAATGCTTATGTGGAGAGATAATTAACCTCAAATTAACACTAAATGCCTGCTATCCTTGCACAATGTAAACGATTTCATTGATTACACTTACTGTATGAATTCGCTATGCGCTTTTAAATTTTAACGCTGAATATTTTTTAACACCGGTGAAGAATTTGGATTAATTTGCCTGTCCTGACTCAGACGTTCTCCGCCCGGAACACGCGGTCTGTGAACAAAATAGCTGACGTCGGGTACGAGGTTTATCGCGCTTTGCCACA
Organism: Pantoea sp. BR_17; assembly: GCF_041955125.1. Lineage (NCBI taxonomy): Bacteria > Pseudomonadati > Pseudomonadota > Gammaproteobacteria > Enterobacterales > Erwiniaceae > Pantoea > Pantoea sp. BR_17. Next base: position 153,060 of record NZ_JAVAXT010000003.1, read on the forward strand.
ATAATATCGGCTTTATGGCGAATAAAATGTGGGGATATTGCCTTTGTCCCCCTTCACTCCCCGACAAAAATGCTGCATCGGCACAGGCAAGGCGACGGCGTTTCATAGCCGTTATAAGGTTGAATACATTTACAGACAATTTATGCTTCACAGTAAGTGCGCCGGCTAAATAGCCAGCAACCCTTTTAAACCACCAGCTTTAAGGGTGATTAAATGAGTTTACTGAACGATATAACAGATAAATAATAAAGCGCAGGTATTACACTGTCTGATAACAGGCCGTGGTCTGCCGAAAGGCCACGGCCTGAAGGATTAATTTACCTGGGTCGCAGGTCCAAACACGTCATACTGAGGGAGCTGAACGTTTTGATAGGTTTCCCAGCCGCCGCCCAGCGCTTTGTAGAGCGCCACCAGATCCAGCCCGCTTTGCATGCGCGCCTGTGTTGCCTGCTCCTCGGCCTGGGCGAGCTGGCGCTGCGCATCAAGCACCTCAAGGAAGGTCGATAATCCCTGGCGATAGCTGTCGCTCGCCAAATCAAAGGTCCGTTGCAGTGCACCGGTCGTTTCGTCCAGCGCCGTGACGCGCTGCTGATCGGCCCGGTAACTCACAAGGGCGTTTTCGACATCCTGCAAAGCCGTCAGCACCGTCTGGCGATAATCCAGCGCCGCGCTGGCCTGCTGAGCACGTGCAAGCTTCACGCTGGAAACCAGCCGGCCTCCCTGAAAAAGGGGAATCGACAGCGAAGGCCCCACGCTATAGAAGTGGCTGCTCCAGTCGTCCAGATAACTGGCATCGGTATTGCGCACGCCCAACTGTCCGGTAAGAGAGAGGCTGGGGAACAGCTGTGCGACAGAAACGCCGATCCCGGCGGTTTGCGCATGGAGTTTCGCCTCTGCCTGGCGAATATCCGGGCGTCGACGCGCTAAGGTTGAGGGAATGCCGACCGCGACCGCATTCGGCAAGGCTGGCAGCGCTTTCGGCGTCTGCAGTTCTGCATCCAGCGCACCGGGGGTTTTACCGATAAGCACAGCCAGACCGTTCATCGCCTGACGCGTTTGCGCCTGATACTGCGGTAGCTGCGCCCGTAAACTGCTCAACTGCGCCCGGGCATTTTCCACATCGGTTAAGGGTGCCAGGCCATTGCGCTGCTGGCTTTGTGTCAGTTGCCAGGTCTGATCCGCCACCGCGATTTGCTGTTGCAGCGTGTTGACGGTTGCCTGCGCCCCACGCAGTTGTAACCAGGCACGGACAACTTCCGCTTCCAGCGACACCAGCGCATCGTTACGTTGCTCAATGGCCGCCTGTTGCTGTGCATTGGCTGATTCGATCTGACGTCGTACCTTGCCCCACAGATCCAGTTCCCAACTGGCATCGAAGCTGCCCTGATATAAGGTGACGGGCTGCGTCAGCCCGTTCAACTGGCTGGCGACAGTGCTGTCCACCTGGTCATTGACCCCATTCGCTTTCAGCAAACCTTCCAGCCCCAGTTGCTGACGCGTGACTTTTGCCGAACCGTTCAGGCTGGGAAACAAGCCGCCCTGCGCCTGAGATAACTGCTCGCGCGCGCCCGCAATGCGCAGGACGGTCTGCTGTAACGACAGATTACCCGCGATTGCGCGGGCAATCAGGCTGTCCAGTTGGGGATCGTTGAAGTTACGCCACCAGCGCGTATCCACTGCCGACGTCTGCGGTTTCGAGCGCTCCTGAGAATCCAGCGCGTGGTAGCTGCCCGGCAGCTGAGGTTTTGGCGCCTGGTAGTCCGGGCCCACGCTGCAACCTGCCAGCGATAACGTCAGCAACAAGGTAAAGGGATTCAGGCGATACGTAGTCATAACCTTCATATCAGTGTGCTCCTGCACTGCCTTCGCTTTTGACGGGCGACAGCAGCCAACAAAATGGAATCAAAATCAGGGCGACAATACTTAAGCCTGAAAAGACGTCGATATAAGCCAGAATGCGTGACTGGACAATCATCTCTTTATAGAGCTGGCCGGTTGCCAGCGTCACGGGATCGCCCACCGCCGACGTAAAGTCGCGAATCGCCTGCGCCCAGTGCTGAACGGTAATGTTAAATTGTTCATTTAACGGCGTCATGTTGTGCACCATGTGGGCCGAACGCGCCTGCTCCCGCTCCGTAATTGCCGCCGTGGATAACGAGATGCCAATCGAACCCGCAACGTTACGGAACATCGTAAATAATGCTGATGCATCCGCGTTCAGGCGTTGTGGGATGGTAATGAAGGCAATGGTGGTCAGCGGCACAAACAGGAAGCCCAGGCCAATAGACTGCGCACTGCGCATCATGACCAGCGTGGAGAAATCGACATTGGGCGTTAACGTGGACGAGTAGAAAAACGCCAGGGCCAGGCAGCTAAAACCAAATGCGATGATATAGCGGGTTTGCACGACCGGCATCAGCTTAAGCACCAGCGGAATCGTCAGCACAATCAGCACGGCTCCGGGTGAAAGCACCAGCCCTGACCAGGTCGCCGTATAACCCAGATCCTGCTGGGCCAGTTGAGGCAGCACGACGGAACTACCATACAGAATCATCGCCATCCCGGCCATGAGCAGGCCCGCAACCCAGAAGTTACGGTCTTTCATTACCAGAATGTCGACTACCGGTTTGCGGGCATACATTAGCCAGTAGACGGCTCCGACAATGCCGACCAGCGCCAGTACCGCGAATAACACAATAAAGTGCGACGCAAACCAGTCCTCATCTTCACCCCGATCCAGCATCACCTGCAGGCAGCCCAGGCCCAGCGTAATTAAACCGATACCGATGTAGTCAATTTTCAGTTTGCCCTTGGCCCACTTGCGCTCCCATGGCGGATCTTCCAGCAGCGGCAAAATGGCCATGATCGTCAGGATACCGACCGGGATATTGATAAAGAACACCCAGCGCCAGCTGTAGTTATCCGTAATCCAGCCGCCCAGCGTCGGGCCGATAACAGGCGCCACGATAATCGCAATCGAGGAAAGGCCAAACGCTTTGCCCCGATCCTCAGGTTTAAAGTAGTCGAGCAGCACCGACTGCTGCACAGGCTGCAGGCCGCCGCCGAAAAACCCTTGCAGGACGCGGAACAGAATGATCTGCCAGAGTTCGGTGGCAATACCACACAGGAATGAGCAGATCGTGAACATGACGATACAGATTAAGAAAAACTGTTTACGGCCAAATAAACGACTGAAGAAGGCAGAGATGGGCAGCACAATGCCGTTCGCCACGAGGTACGAGGTCAGCACCCAGGTGGATTCATCGTAACTGGATGAGAGCGAACCGGCGATATGTGGCAGGGCCACGTTCACGATGGTGGTATCCAGGATTTCCATAAATACCGCCAGCGTTACCGTAATGGCCACGAGCCACGGATTACTGGCGGGTTTCCAGCTCTGCGATTCACTCATTCCACGGTTACCTTCGGTTCAACCGATAAGCCCAGTGGCAGTGGACGGTTAGGATCCAGTCCTTTATCAATCACAATTTTGACCGGCACGCGCTGAACGATTTTCACGTAGTTGCCCGTGGCATTCTCCGCCGGGAAGGTCGAAAAGCGCGAACCGGTGCCCATCTGGATACTGTCGACGTGGCCTTCAAGTTTCATGTCAGGCCAGGCATCCACGCTGATGGTTACCTTGTCGCCGGGATTCATTCGCTCCAGCTGTGACTCTTTAAAGTTGGCGGTGATCCAGATATCCGGGGAAACCAGTGAGAACAAGGCGCTGCCCGCCTGAACCAACGTTCCCAACTGGACATTTCGCTTAGTCACAAACCCGTCGTAAGGAGCACGAACCTGGGTGTAAGACAGATTCAGCTCGGCCACATTCAGTTGGGCTTTTGCCTGCTCGACCTGTTCCTGACGCGCTTCAACATTGGTTTCCTGCTGACGGATTTGCAGGGCCACCTGCGAGGCGACTTCCAACTGAGCTTTGGCGCTTTGCAGTTGTGCCTGCGCGGAGCGTAACTGCGCCGAGGCTGAATCAATATTGCGTTGACTGGTGGCGCGGGGATCGACGCCGCGCTGACGACGGTAATCCGCCTGCGCATTCAGGTAGTTGGCCTCGGCTTTGGCCTGATCGGCCAGCGCCTGGTCGCGTTGCGCCGGGTACTGAACGCGCGACAGTGCCAGTTGCGCCTGAGCCTGGTGCAACTGTGCCATGGCCAGGCCAAGCTGTGCTTTTGCCTGCGCGCGCTGGGCTTCGTTATCGCTGGGATCGATTTCCACCAGCAGATCGCCCTTCTTCACGCGCTGGTTGTCTTTCACCAGCAATTTTACGACGTAACCCGAGGCTTTCGCTGCGATAGTCACTGCGTTGCCTTCGGTAAACGCATCGTCAGTCGTTTCTTCATTACGGGTGGTAAACCAGAAAAAGAACGCCACGATCAACATCACCACGACGACGACCGCCAAAATAATTAACGGCTTTTTGCCGGGACGCTTACGCGGTTTCTCGTCGTTATCGCTTTGGCTATCGTGTTCTGGGCTGTTTTTATCGGGCGCGTTTTCTGTATCTTTCTGGTGTGGGTCACGGTTGTTGTTGTTCTCGCTCATAGTGTCCGTCGCTGGCTAAGGCCCTCAGTCCTGGGCGTAGAAAGTCAACTAAACATTAGATCGAAAACTGACAAAATCCAGTACAACTTTACTTAACTTGAGAAAGTCCGCACGTCCTGCCACGAGGGCAGGACAGGTTCGCGTCAGGCAACCAGTTTGAGCAACAGCCAGCCGGTCAGCATTGACCATGCGAGTAAGGGAACGGAGAACAGATGGAAGCGCCACCAGATGGCACGATCTTTCGCCATGCGCAGCGCAATCAGGTTGGCAAGCGAACCCGGTAGCAGGCCAAACCCACCGATATTGACCGCCCAGGCAAGGACGTCTGAAGGCGGCACTTTCTGCAAAAGCAGGATCGTGGCAGGCACATTACTGATTACCTGTGACAAGCCAATCGCCAACAGGTAAAGCTCCCCTTTGGCAAGATGGGCAATCGCATCAAAATGGGCCTGCACAACAGGCAAGCGTGTCAGCAAGAACACGTCCAGGAACATGACGATGAAGACCACCAGCAGGCTCCAGTCGATATTCAGCAATACCTGGCGCGCCATAATAAAAAAGCAGACAAGAATCAGCAGTAGCGCCCAGCCGGTCAGGTGCCACTCCAGCGCGGCGATAAACAAGACGTAAAGCGCCAGACTGACGGCAAACAGTGGCTTCTGCCAGCTGTGCTGTTCTGCGTTCTCATGTTTTTCAATCGCGCGTTTGGCAAAACTAAACCAAGTGACGACCAGCAGGCTTAACAGCAGCCAGACGGCCAGCGGCGTCATTTGCCAGATAAAACCGACTACACTCAGCGAGCCGTGGCTCCACAGCAAAATATTCTGCGGATTGCCCACCGGCGTCAGCAACGAACCGGCATTTACGGCCAGCGCTTCGAAGATGATTAAGCGGGAAATCGGTAAATGGGAAAACTTGCGCAATGTCAGCGTCAGCGGCACCAGAATAAACAGGGCCACATCGTTGGTTAAGAAGGTCGAGAGCACCGCCGCCGCCAGCACCATAAACAGGGCCAGCGTGCGCTCATGCTTAAACCCCGCAATTAACCGACCGCCCAGAACATCAAAATACCCACTGGTTTCTAACCCCTTGGTGAGGATAAGCAGTCCACTCAGGGTGATGATGGTGTGCCAGTCCACTGCGGCAGGCAGATCCGCCCAGTGGTAATGAGCAAGAAACAGCAGAACAACCCCAACAACGACTAACAAGTGCAATATATGGTCATGCAGAAATGAGCGAAGCACAATGGGCATGATGTCCGGCGCCTTAACTGAGGATTAATTGTTTTGGTAAAATTTCTGGAATACGGCCAGGGTTTCATCACTGACGTGATGTTCGATGCCTTCAGAATCACGGCGTGCCGTTTCCGGACTAATGCCAAGCGCTAACAGGAAGGTTTCAACGATGTGATGGCGGGCGCGGCTCTCTTCAGCCAGCTTTTCCCCTTCACGCGTCAAAAAGACGCCGCGATAAGGCACCTGCTCGACCAGGCCGGCAGTTCCTAACCGCTTTAACATTTTGGCGACGGTCGGTTGCGAAACCCCCAAACGCGCGGCCATGTCGACCTGGCGCGCCTCGCCAAACTCACCAATCAAATCAGAGATTAGCTCAACATAGTCATCAATCAGTTCACGACGATGCGCTTCGCGCACCTGCCGAAAACCTTCGACATGCTCTTCAATATCTTTTAGTGGTCCTTGCGGGGCAGAAACCACGCTTTTGGCACGACGACTCATTCAGCTTCCTCTTTATTTTTTCCACACCAGCCCTTCCGTGTGGATTTAGCTGCGCTCATTGTAAACCAGGCGCAAATAAGCTCAAATTTTTCGTCGTTAGCCTTGGCTAAACGGTATAGCCAGTGCTATATTTGTCGATAATGTAAACAGAGTGATGCATTAAAGCACGATCTCTGCTTACCGTTGCGTTAAATTTTATGGGAGGTGATGCTATGAGCACTCTGAAAAGCTGTATCGACTGCAGCAAATGCTTCCAGGCCGAAAAAACAACATCAGGAAAATCCTGGTGGTGCCTGCTGACGCGCTCCCCTTTTACGCTGCGCCTCATGCTTATTGAGCGTCTGCTGGGCCAGCAGCCGGAAACGCGCTACTGCCAAAAACTGATCTGGCGCGGCTGAATCCGTTTTCACATTCAGATTCATTACCCACGCGCGGCCTGTTTTCCTTTCCTCGCCGCGCGCCTGCATTGATCCACGCTTCTGTGCCCTGCGCTTAGCGCTGTTCCTGTAAAGGTAAGCGTCAAAATACAGCCGCTGTGTAAGGCGCCCTTCTTTTGTTCTGTGCGGGCCTGGAAAAAAGGCTTCCTGCCAGGGAAGTCCGGGGCGCGGGTTAATGTCAGAACGTAATGCGGCGCGGAGAAGACAGATACAGGGACAGTCGCGGTGGCAAAGACAAAGACAAAGACAAAGACAAAGACAAAGACAAAGACAAAGACAAAGGCAGGTTATTAGCGCGGGTTTTTGTTACCAATAAAAACGGCCCTGAAGAGGGCCGTTTTTTTAATCTCGACTAAGCTCGCTTAGAAGCTGTAGCCTACGCCAGCAATCCAGGTGCCAACGTCAACGCTACGGATGCGGCTCTGCTCATAGCCAACGTCCAGTGCAACGTTTTCCATTGGGTTGAACTGCATACCTGCGCCGTAAGAGAAACCGTAGTCGCTGGTGTCAGCTTTGTCGCGTGAAGTGGTGTCGTTAGCCTGGTATTTGCCGTAGCCAACACCAACCACACCATAGATGCTTGCCCAGTCATTCAGACGGAATGCTGGACCACCGGTGATACCGTAGTACTGGCCTTTATTGTAAATGCCGTCTTCGGTACGATCTTTCTCGGTGTAAGTGAATGAGCCGATCCAACCCAGTGGGTTAGAACCGTCTTCATAGCGATATTTCAGGTTGAAGCCGTTTGCTTTGTTAGCAACGCCCTGGTAGTCGCTCTGTGCGTAGCCACCGGTTACGGTGCTCTGTGCCATGGCGGAACCTGTTGCGACTGCTAACACACAGGCTAATGCTGAAAGACATGCAATTTTTTTCATAACCACCTCAAATGTGAAAGTACTTCTCTCCTGACAACGCTAAAAATATAACAAAAAATAGCGAGAAACTCTGCCCGCATTTTGTTGTCTAACACAGTGTTTGGTGTAACAGAAAGTTAATGGAGTTTCCTATGTCATTCATTTTTCTTATAAAAACCGTCATACCCTTGCAATAATGACCCCAAACAAATTTTCATTCTTTAAGTAAATTCCTAAAAAAACCTGACATTAATTTACTTTCCAGCCGGAAAAACTGCTTAAAAAGCAGGCAAACAGACAAAATTAAAATCAGTTTACGTCCCCTTTTTAACCAACATTTCCTTTACACTGGTCATCTTGTTAGCTCATTGATTGGGAAGTATCAACAGGATGTCAGTTTCGCCACTCAAATCGCTCACGCCAGCTTTACTCCCTGTCGTCGTGTTACTTATCTCGATGTTGTCGCTTCAGGGCGGCGCCTCACTGGCAAAAACACTTTTTCCCACCGTGGGTGCCACCGGCATCACCGCATTGCGCCTGGGCTTTGGCACCGTCATCCTTTGCCTTATCTTCAAGCCCTGGCGACTGCGTTTTCGTCCTGAACAGCGCATGCCGCTGATTATTTATGGCTTAGCATTGGGTACAATGAACTTTTTATTTTACCTGTCTATTCGGACGGTACCGCTTGGCATCGCGGTCGGGCTGGAGTTTGTTGGCCCGCTTACGCTTGCGCTGCTCGGCTCACGTCGGCCACTCGATTTTCTTTGGGTCATACTGGCGGTCATTGGGCTGTGGTTTTTACTGCCGTTCAGTACCGGTATTACCTCCGTCGATCCGATAGGTGCACTATTTGCGCTCGGTGCCGGTGTCTGTTGGGCAGTCTATATTCTGTCAGGGCAGCGCGCGGGCGCAGAGCACGGCGCGGCAACGGTCGCCATCGGCTCCCTGATCGCTTCGCTGATTTTTGTTCCCGTAGGGCTGACGTTTGCCGCAAGCGGCATCTGGCAATGGAGCATCGTGCCGGTTGCCATTTTAGTGGCCTTTCTTTCAACGGCGCTTCCCTATTCACTGGAAATGATGGCACTGACCCGTTTACCTGCGCGCATTTTTGGTACGCTGATGAGCCTTGAGCCTGCGGTGGCGGCACTGTCTGGCATGCTTTATCTGAATGAGAGCCTTTCTGGCGTACAGTGTCTGGCGCTGCTGGCGATTATCCTGGCCTCGTCCGGCGCTACTCTGACCATGCGTCCCAGAAAGCGCCAGTTAAATGCAATAGAATTATCTGATAATAAAAAGAAATAACAGGTTTCCGCCTGCTGAAAGGCAGGCTAAATAACAATAACTCTCATGCTGATAATTATTTCAGTTAATGTGTAATAGAAAGTTAATATTTAATACAGGTAAAAATCATTCGATTGAATTTTTATTTAACCTTATGTATTTAAAGTGCTTTATGAAATTTTAATTTTAACAATTTATTAACTATTTCACCCGCGCACCCACGCACGCTAAGGTGAATGCTATTTCATCCATTGATTAAGCCAATCCTGCAAGGCGACAAATCGCTGCTATACTTAGTTTCGTACTTGATTAGGACAACCATTGAAAGAGAGGACTGAAACAATGAGTACCGCTAAACTGGTTAAAACAAAATCTTCTGATCTACTTTATACCCGTAATGACGTGGCAGATGACGAAAAGCGCGCCACCATTGAGGTGCTCAATCGTCTGGTCGTGGAGTTCATCGATCTGTCCCTGATCACTAAGCAAGCGCACTGGAACATGCGCGGCGCGAACTTCATCGGTGTGCACGAAATGCTGGACGGTTTCCGTACCACCATCACCGATCATCAGGACACTATCGCGGAACGCGTGGTGCAACTGGGTGGTGTAGCACTGGGTACCACTCAGGTCGTCAACGATAAAACGCCACTGAAAAGCTATCCGCTTAATATCCACAGCGTACAGGATCATCTGAAAGCGCTGGCCGACCGTTATGCTGTGGTGGCTAACGATACGCGCAAAGCGATTTCTGAAGTGAAAGATGAAGATACCGCCGATATCTTTACCGCGGCTTCTCGTGACCTGGATAAATTCCTGTGGTTCATTGAGTCTAATATCGAATAACGGTCTTACAGGCTATTACCAGGCGGGGAAACCCGCCTTTTTTACGTCTGCGTTACTATAATTTATGACTTTGTTAACATTTCTGACGCTGCGCCCTTCCCGTTTTCGCCTTCTGATGCACACTACTCCTGCACCACTTTAGCGCTTCGCACTATGATGGATCACCATAATAGTGCATCGGCGCGACAGGTTGCAGAATCGTGTCAGCGATGATCTCCTGATCATTATATTTTTTACATTTTGAAAAGTTGGCATACTTTTTTCATATGATAGCCCGCAAATGATAGCTCGCAAACCCGGGCCCTGTGCCTGGTCGCAATAAGGAAAAATGATGAAATCGCTATTTAACATCTCTGTGGCCGCGTTGGCGCTGGCCTTCTCTCTCTCCACTACCGCAGCAGAAAAGAAACTGATCGTCGCCACCGATACGGCTTTTGTCCCGTTTGAATTCAAACAAGGTGACAAATATGTCGGCTTTGACGTGGATTTATGGGATGCCATTGCGAAGGAACTGAAACTGGATTACACCCTGAAGCCGATGGACTTCAGCGGCATCATCCCTGCCCTTCAGACGCACAACGTCGATGTGGCACTGGCTGGCATTACCATTACTGACGAGCGCAAGAAAGCCATTGAGTTCTCTGATGGCTACTACAAAAGCGGTCTGCTGGTCATGGTGCGTAACAACGAGAAAGACATCAAAGGCATTGACGATCTGAACGGCAAAGTGGTGGCGGTGAAGAGCGGCACAGGTTCCGTAGATTATGCGAAGACGCACATCAAAACGAAAGATCTGCGTCAGTTCCCGAATATCGATAACGCTTACATGGAACTGGGCACCAACCGCGCTGACGCAGTGCTGCACGATACGCCCAATATCCTCTATTTCATCAACACCGCAGGTAAAGGCCGTTTCAAAGCTGTAGGTGATTCTATTGAAGCCCAGCAGTACGGCATTGCGTTCCCGAAAGGCAGTGATGAACTGCGTGAAAAAGTGAACGGGGCGCTGAAAACGCTTAAAGAGAACGGTACCTACAATCAACTCTATAAAAAGTGGTTCGGAACTGAACCGAAATAATCACTGAGCCCGTTTTTTTATTTTTCAGCAGGGACCCTGTCCCTGCTTTTTTCCATCGCAACAACAGCGGAGTTTCACCATGGATTTTGACTGGAGCGTCATCTGGCCAGCCATGCCCGCGCTACTCGAAGGCGCAAAACTGACCTTAATTATTTCCATTATTGGCCTGGTCGGTGGATTGATCATCGGCCTGGTCGCGGGTTTTGCCCGCGCATGCGGTGGCTGGCTGAGCAATAATATCGCCCTGGTTTTTATTGAAATCATTCGCGGTACGCCCATCGTCGTGCAGGTTATGTTCATCTATTTTGCCCTGCCTATGGCGTTCCCGGATTTACGCATCGATCCGTTCACCGCCGCGGTGGTAACCATTATGATTAACTCGGGTGCCTATATTGCGGAAATTACCCGCGGTGCGGTCCTGTCCATTAACAAAGGCTTTCGCGAGGCCGGGCTGGCTTTGGGCCTGTCAGGCCGCGAAACCCTGCGCTACGTCATCATGCCGCTGGCGCTGCGTCGTATGCTGCCCCCGCTGGGCAATCAGTGGATTGTCAGCATTAAGGACACCTCGCTGTTTATTGTGATCGGTGTGGCCGAACTGACCCGCCAGGGACAGGAAATTATTGCCGGTAACTTCCGCGCGCTGGAAATCTGGAGCGCAGTGGCCGTTATTTATCTTGTGATTACGTTGGTGTTGAGCTTTGTGCTGCGCCGTATTGAGAAAAGGGTGAAAATCCTGTGATTGAATTTAAAAACGTCTCAAAGCATTTTGGCCAAACCCAGGTGCTGCACAATATCGACCTGAAGATTAATCAGGGTGAAGTCGTCGTGATTATCGGCCCCTCCGGTTCGGGTAAATCGACGCTGCTGCGTTGCATCAACAAGCTGGAAGAGATCACCAGCGGCGAACTGATCGTCGATGGCCTGAACGTTAACGATCCCAAAGTAGACGATCGCCTTATTCGTCAGGAAGCCGGCATGGTGTTTCAGCAGTTCCACCTTTTCCCGCAGATGAGTGCGCTGGATAACGTGGCTTTTGGCCCGATTCGCGTTCGCGGTGCCAGCAAAGAAGACGCACGAAAACTGGCCCATAGCCTGCTGGCGAAAGTGGGCCTGGCCGAGCGCGCCAACCATTTCCCTTCTGAGCTTTCGGGTGGGCAGCAACAGCGCGTGGCGATTGCCCGGGCACTGGCGGTGAAACCCAAAATGATGCTGTTTGATGAGCCCACCTCCGCGCTGGACCCAGAACTGCGTCACGAAGTGCTGAAAGTCATGCAGGATCTGGCTGAAGAAGGTATGACAATGGTTATCGTCACACACGAAGTGGGTTTTGCCCGGAAAGTGGCGTCGCGCCTGATCTTTATTGATAAAGGCCGTATTGCCGAAGACGGCGATCCGGACCGTCTGATCAGTGATCCGCCCAGCGAGCGTCTGCGCGAATTTTTACAGCACGTTTCCTGAGTGCGAACGGGCCGTCAGGCGGCCCGTTTTTCTCTGGCGACGCCACACGATGATGCGGCGAACTGACGTAAGCGCCTGCGTTAGCGGGACAATCGCTGCGCGCGTTGGGCGGCGGACATAAAGCTCCATGCCAGGAACCGGCTCTGCTTCTGCCCCTGCGCCATATTGACCACACGTACCACCTGGGTATCCAGCGCCTTCAGCTGTTTCTCCAGCGCGGGTAAATGCTCTTTGCGCGATACCAGCGATGTAAACCAGACGACCTGCTGAGCCAGACTGGCGCTTTCAGCGATCATTTTCCCGACAAAGCCCTTTTCTCCCCCTTCGCACCACAATTCATTGTGCTGGCCGCCAAAGTTCAGCGGTGCAGCCGGTGCCAGTCCCAGGTTGCGCGTTTTGCGCTGTGAACCGGCCGCCGCCTCTGCCGCAGAAGCGTGAAAAGGCGGATTGCAGATGACCGCATGGAAGTTTTCATTCTTGTTCACCACGCCATTCAGCACCACGGCGGGATTTTTTTGCCGACGCAGGCGGATCAGGCGTTGCATGCCCGGGTTCGCCGCGACAATTTTTGTCGCCGTTTTTAGTGCCTCGTCATCAATATCCGTGCCGGTAAAACGCCAGCCATATTCCGCCGCGCCGATCAGGGGATAAATACAGTTCGCCCCGCAGCCAATATCCAGGATGTCCGCCGGCGGGATCCTGCCCTGGTTGTCCAGTGCCAGTAAATCGGCCAGGTAGTGAAGATAGTCAGCGCGCCCCGGCACGGGCGGGCACAACGAACCAGGCGCCAGTTGCCAGTCAAGGCCGTAGAACCGTTTAAGCAGCGCCTGATTCAACAGCATGACCGCTTCAGGATCGGCAAAGTCCACCGACATGACGCCATAGCCGTTGGGCCGGACTTTTTCTGCCAGCGGCGGGTGCGCTGCCGTCAGCGCGGCAAAATCATATTCACCCTGGTGGCGGTTACGGGCATGGAAAGGGGACGGGCTGGCAGACTTTTTCATACGTTCTCTCATATTTTCAGGCGCGCGTACAATACGCTGTGGCGGGCAGAAAATAAACCGCATTCTCGGACAGAGCGGCCAGCAGGCCGACGTTGCGGACGTGCGAAATCGCGAGGGTACGGCGTCGTTGCAGGAAAGCGAGGTGAGCAAAAAAGCAAAATGCGCCCCGCCAGCAACAATGCTGGCGGGGCGTTAAGTCTGCGGGATTATTTAAAATCGACGCGCATTAAATCCTGAATCGGCATGCCCCGGGTGGTTTCAACACAGCGGTCAATATAGCTGGTGAATCCTGGCGGTGAGCTCATGCCCAGACGCAGTAATTTGTCGTTAGAGAACACTACATTCAGACGGGCGAACTCGCCGTAAAGACGCATTGCGCGCAACATCAGACGTTCGTTGCAGGGTCCGTAGATCTTTTTAAAGTTCTTACGCTCTTTAACGATTTCGCTGAAATCAACCTGCAGATAATTCGGTGCCAACGGGGCACTTTTTTCTGCACTGGCAAAAGCCGAATCAATTTCAGAGAAGGTATTACTGCTGCGCTCGCCAGCAGAGATGTGATAAACCATCTCCTCGGTGCAGCCATGATCCATCAGGAACACCAGCGATTTGGCACAGTAGTCTACCGGGATGACATCAACACGGTCATCGAGTGAGCAGAGGAATTTCTCCAGCTTCATGACCATTTTAAACACCCAGAAGATGCTGCCTGACGGCGTGCACCCTTCCTGAGAGTGGCCCACCACAATGGACGGACGCGCGATGACCAGTGGCAGATGCGGCAATTCCTGTTTGATCTTATTTTCGATATACGACTTGGAATAGGTGTAATCGACAATGTGATCTTCGCGTGAAGACAGCACCAGATCTTCTTTTACAATCTCACCGTGATCCGGGGCAGACGACATCGCCGTGCCGACGTGGACGAATTTAACAAACTCAGGCAAGGCTGCCATTCTGGCGGCCAGTTTAAACGTCCCTTCCACGTTGACGCGCCAGATATCGTTATTCTCACCAAATGACGCAATCGCTGCGCAGTTGATAACGTGGCTGATCTGATCGATGCGCGCATCATCCAGGAAAAGCTCCGGGGCCAGCAAATCGCCGACCAGAATCTGATCTGCTGTCAGGCGCGCAATCGCCTGCGCCGAACATGAAAACTTGGTTAAATTATCTTTAACCCTCTCCAGTCCCTGGTTAGCATCGCTGGCTCTGACGAGCAGCAATAACTCAACATCCTGGCGCATCAGCAATTCTGCCACGACTGCACCACCAACGAATCCAGAAGATCCTGTAACAAGAATTTTTTTCATATTCGACCACGAGAACAATTGATGAGATTGCATAATGCCTCAGTTTCGTTAAACAAATACGAAACTTTCATTAGCACAAAATGTATAAAATGATTCCGTTTAACTTTCGTTTACTTTTTAAACACACCTTTTCGCGGATTGCTCATCAAATAAATAATTAAGCTTTTGATATTTATCGTTATTAATGCTGTAGTACAGAACATTCCCTCCTGTCGCTGAACCAGACTAATCTGGTTAACAATGCGCAAAAAAGCGGTGCGGCTCTGACGGTTTAACGCATGGCGGACAGGCCAGGCTAGACTCTGTTTTTATCCAGGAGATGACGATGCATAAACGCTATTCCTATCAGCCCCGCGCCGGACACGGTTTGCCTCACGATCCACTGAATGCCATCATTGGCCCACGTCCAATAGGCTGGATCAGCAGCACCAGCGCAAAAGGCGTGCGCAACCTTGCGCCCTACAGTTTTTTTAACTGTTTCAATTACCAGCCGCCCATTATTGGCTTCGCCAGCAGCGGCTGGAAAGACAGTGTGCAAAACATCGCTGAAACAAAAGAATTTGTCTGGAATCTGGCGACCCGACCGCTGGCGGAGGCCATGAATGAAAGCTCAATTTCTGCCCCAGCCGATCAGGACGAGTTTGCCCTGGCAGGCTTGACCCCTCTGGCCGCCTCGCAGGTCAAGGCCTGTCTGGTACAGGAAAGTCCGGTGAATTTTGAATGCAGGCTGACACAACTGATTCAGTTACAGGATGCCGGCGGGCGCGCCATCGACAGCTGGCTGGTGCTGGGCGAAGCCGTTGCCATCCATATTGACGAAAGCCTGCTGGAAAACGGTATTTATCAGACGGCGAAAGCGGAACCGATTTTACGCGCCGGTGGACCCAGCGCGTATTACGGCATTAGTGAAGCACAGCGCTTTGACCTGGTGCGGCCCGATGCGCGCCGCAGCTAAGTCAGAGCAGTTCTGCCGAATGCGTTCGTAACGTTTTGACCGCACGGGCGATCTCAGGTGCCAGCCAGCGATCGTCCTGCCAGCGGGTAACGACTTCGCGCCGTTGCCGCCAGGCGCGTCGCGGACCAGTGCGCTTTACTGTGACATTCCTGCGTCTGACAGGCGGGCGCTACGCATCACGAACGTCGCCGTCAGCCCTTGCCCTGCGCCACAAAGCTGTGTAACAGCGGCTTCAGGACTTTTTTCAGTTCTGCCGCGCGGGCTTCATGCCAGGTAAAGGGCGGTGTCTCGTCCATATAATTGATTTGCGACAGCTCCAGTTGCACCGCCTGGATCTGCCGATCGGGTTGACCGTAAGCGCGCGTAATGTAGCCGCCTTTGAAACGGCCATTGACGACCCAGCTATAGCGATCCTGCGCGCTGCATATCGATGTCAGCCCGTCGATGACGCGTTTGCTGCAACTGGCCCCGTCATTGGTACCAATATTGAGATCCGGCAGGCGACCGTCAAACAGTCGTGGAATTTCACTGGCAATCGAATGAGCGTCAAACAGCAGCGCATAGCCAAATTCCGCTTTCATCTGCGCCAGCGTCTGCTGGATCTGCTGATGATAAGGCTGCCAGATTGTCTGAATATATCCCTGTCGCTGTGCATCCGTGGGGGCTTTGCCCGCAACAAACGTCGGCGTGCCGTCAAACAGGGTTTCCGGAAACAGGCCGGTGGTGGCGGTCGTATAAAGCGGTTGATTGTCTGAGGGACGATTGAGATCGACAACAAAGCGTGAGTAGCGGCCAATGACCAGACTGGCTCCCATATCACGCACAAAATCATAAAGTTGTGGAATGTGCCAGTCCGTATCCGGTAAGTCACGGGCGGCATCGCTGAGCCCGGCTTCAACTTCCGGTGTTAACATCGTGCCGGCATGGGGAATACTGACCAGCAGCGGGATAGTCCCTTGGGTAAAATGAAAAGGTGTCATTGTACTTCTCCGCGGTAGATAACGGTACAGGGCAGTTCACCGCCCAGCCAGTAAACCAGCTCCGCCGGGCGGGCCAGCGGCCAGTGAACAAAACTGGCCACTTTTCCCGCCTCCAGCGAACCGTGACTTGCCTCCAGCCCCAACGCCTTTGCCCCCCACAGGGTCACGCCTGCCAGCGCTTCTTCCGGTGTCATGCCGAACAGGGTGCAGCCCATATTCAGCATCAGGCGCAGCGACAGCGCGGGCGATGTGCCGGGGTTGGCATCACTCGCCAGTGCCATGGGCACACCATAGCGTCGGAACAACGCTACCGGCGGGCGCTGCGTTTCCCGCAGCAGATAAAACGCGCCGGGCAATAACACGGCTACCGTACCCTGTTCTGCCATTGCCTGAACATCCGTTTCCGTTGCATATTCCAGATGATCGGCGGACAGCGCGCCATAACGGGCGGCCAGCGCCGCACCGCCCAAAGAGGAAAGCTGCTCGGCATGCAGTTTCACCGGCATGCCCAGCGCCGTTGCCCGGTCAAATACCCGGGCGACCTGCTGCGGGGTAAACGCCAGATGTTCGCAAAATGCATCCACCGCATCCGCCAGGCCTTCGGCGCTGATCTGAGGTAACAGGCGGTCACAGATGATCGTGATCCAGCCATCGGGATCCTGTTTAAATTCGGGCGGAACCGCATGAGCGGCCAGGCAGGTGGCCTGCACATCCGCAGCCACCTCCTGACTGAGCTGTCGAATTGCACGCAGCATACGTAATTCACTTTCTTCATCCAGACCGTAACCGGATTTAATCTCGACGGTGGTCACGCCCTCGGCCAGCAAGCGATTCAACCGCCAGCGGGCTGTCTCCACTAACGTTTGTTCACTGGCGTCACGGGTGGCCCGAACGGTAGAAAGGATGCCGCCGCCCTGGGCCGCAATATCGGCATAGCTCACGCCGTTGAGGCGCTGCTCAAACTCCTGACTGCGATTGCCACCAAAAACCAGATGCGTGTGGCAGTCCACTAAACCCGGCGTGATGATCCCGCCCGGCAGACGATGATGTTCACGCGCCTCAAAAGCCGGCATCGCGGCGGCGGGCCCAACCCATACCAGCCTGCCCGCCTTTACTGCCAGCGCACCCTGTTCGATAAGATGATAGTGGCCGCTTTGCATGGTTACCACATCTGCCCCGCTCCACACGCTGTCTACCTGGAGTTTTTCTGCCATTCCCGCCTCACAATGCGCTTGCCGTTTACAGCAAACTTTAAAGTATGTATATGTATATACAACCACATCCCTTGAGGATCAACCATGGCAACTTTTTTTGCGCCACGCGCATGGCTGGCCGGAGGCTGGCATAAACAGGTGCGTATCAGCGTCAACGCGGCGGGCATGATTGATGCGATTACGCCCGACGGTGATGACAGGGAAGCGACACGTTTAGCCGGTAACGTGATTCCCGCTATTGCGAATTTGCATTCACATGCTTTTCAACGTGCCATGGCCGGTCTGGCTGAAGTGGCGGGCGATCCGCAGGACAGCTTCTGGACCTGGCGCGATCGGATGTATCGCATGGTGCAGCGTCTGACGCCCGGGCAGGTAGGTGATATCGCCGCCCTGCTGTATATCGATATGCTAAAAGGCGGCTATTGCCAGGTCGCAGAATTTCATTATCTGCATCACGATATTGACGGTAAACCTTATGCGGACGATGCCATGCTGCGCCAGCTTATTGCGGCGGCAGAGACGGCAGGCATAGGTCAGACGTTGCTACCGGTGCTTTACAGCTACAGCGGTTTTGGCGCTCAGCCGCCGGTGCCGGGACAAAAGCGCTTTATTCAGCAGACCGACAGCTATCTGCAACAGCAGGTACGTCTTCAGACATGGATAAAAGATAAACCCCTGCACAACGCAGGCCTCTGCTTTCACTCACTGCGCGCAGTCAGTGAAGCGCAAATGCATGCCGTGCTCAGCGCCAGCGAGACCACGTTACCCATCCATATTCACATCGCCGAGCAGGAGAAGGAAGTCAATGACAGTCTGGCCTGGAGCGGCGAGCGTCCGGTGAGCTGGCTGATGACGCGTTTCGATGTCGATGCACGCTGGTGCCTGATTCATGCAACGCATCTTGATGACAGCGAAGTGACGCGCCTTGCCGCCAGCGGTGCGGTTGCCGGGCTCTGCCCGACCACGGAAGCCAACCTCGGTGACGGTATTTTTCCCGCCGTGGACTATATCGCCCAGGGCGGACGCTGGGGCATTGGCTCTGACAGTCATGTCTCGCTCAGTGTTCAGGAGGAGTTGCGCTGGCTTGAATATGCCCAACGCCTGCGCGACCGTCGTCGCAATCGCATCACGCTGCCCGACCAGCCCTCAGTCGGCGATCTGCTGTGGCAACAGGCCGCGGCGGGCGGTGCCCAGGCCTGCGGAATAAAGAGTGGGGCGCTGGCCGTCGGGCAACGCGCCGACTGGCTGGTATTACGCGATGACGCCTGGCTGGGCAGTGTGGATGAGTCTGCCCTGCTCAATCGCTGGCTGTTTGCTGGCCAGCGCGAGCAGATTCGCGACGTGTATGTGGCGGGTAACCGGGTGATCAGCGATGGCCATCATGCAGAAGAAGAAGCCTGTGCAGCCCGTTTCGCGCAGGCAATGGCAGCGTTGCGATGAGAAGCGTTTTTTCTCTAGACAGCTTACCCGTCAGTCGCTGGCGCAACGGCGGTGGCGAAACACGTGAAATTATCGGCTATCCGCCCGGGGCAAGCGACTTCGCCTGGCGCGCCAGTATTGCCACCATCGCCAGCGACGGGCCCTTCTCGGCGTTTACCGGTGTCGATCGCATTATCACTCTGCTAAACGGCAGCCCTGTTCTGCTGCGTGGCGAGAACGTCGCGCATCGCCTGTTGCCGGAAAAGCCCTGGGCTTTTGCGGGGGAGCAGGCACTTGAGGCTCAGTTGCAGGGTAAAGCGCCCAGTCAGGATTTTAACATCATGACACGACGAGGCGAATGGCGGGCACAGGCTGACGTCGTCACCGACGCCGTCAGCAGCGAGCACGGTGTGGCCTGGGTGCTGGCAGGAGAATGGCGCATCGTGAACGATGCACCGTTAGCGGAGCAGCACGGCGTCTGGTGGGTCGATCATCCGACCCGGCTGCAGCCGGACAGCCAGGATGCGAGGTTACTGTTTATTCGTCTTACCCGTGCCCTTTAAAGCGCCCCAGCAGCTTGTAACGCGAGCCGGGATAGAGTAAACGCGCATAGGTCACAATCTTGTTATCGCTCCAGGTCTGGCGACGGATGAGCAGACAAGGCTCGTGCTCATCAATCGCCAGATATTTACGCTGTCGCGCATCCGGCATCACCGCCTCAACGATATGTTCACCCGCCGTCAACGGTGCCGCGCGCATCAGGTACGTATAAGGCGTGAGCGTGTGGTAATCCTGGGCCAGGTAATCCGGGGCCAGTTGTGGATTCACCAGCCGATCTTCCAGCTGCACCGGCATGTCATTTTCATAATGCACAATCAGAGAATGAAACAGCGTTTGTCCGGTTGTCAGGCCCAGAACGGAAGCCTGCTCCGGATCGGCTTTATTCTGACCAATGGTGAGAATTTTGCAACTGTGCTGATGACCCCGCTGCGCAATTTCATCCGCGATGTTGTGCACCTCAAGCATGGCTGTGTAGCCTTTCATCTCCGCGACAAACGTACCAACGCCTTGCATACGTACCAGAAATCCTTCGCTGGTTAATTCCCGCAATGCCCGGTTAATCGTCATACGACTTACGCCAAGCTCATTCACCAGCTCGCTTTCTGAAGGCACCCGTTGGTTAGCTTTCCAGTGGCCTTCACGGATCTGGCTGATGATCGCCTGTTTAACCCGTTGATAGATGGGTGCGGGTTCGTCACTCATGGCCGCTGCCAGTTGTGCAATTGCCGTGTGCTCGGCCATATCGTATTCCTTAAGCTGATAATGCCCAAAGTTTACTGCCTGACGGGCTGGATGTATATACATTCCAGCCTGAGATCGGCACGTAAACCGTGCACCTGTTGCCTTACAGCGGTGCAGGAAACCCGCCTGCTGCCCACGTTAGCCCTCTGTTAATGCCTGATCAATTTTGTGATCGGTCTGGCATGCCGATTGCAGCTTGTATAGACAAGAATAGACAGTTATGTTTCACTCGCGTTATTCCGCTATTCGGGTCAACAGAACGGCCAGCGAATAAGCCAACCCTTGTATAGACAGGAGCAAAGTATGTCAGGTTCGTCTCAGGGATTACGTCTGGTGCCAGGCAAGGTCGATCTCGCGATGTTGCGCGCAATATATCAAGGTAACGTCACACTCAGCCTTGATGACGGCGCTCGCCGCGCCATCACTGAAGCGCAACAAACCGTTGAAGCGATTGTGGCCTCCGGTAGCGTGGTGTACGGCATCAATACCGGTTTCGGTAAACTTGCGCAGACTCAAATCCCCGCCAGCCGTCTTGCCGATCTGCAGCGAAACCTGGTGCTGTCTCACAGCGTCGGCCTGGGGGAACTTCTGCCCGATAACGTGACGCGCCTGGTGGTCGCCAGCAAAATCATCAGCCTTTCCCGTGGTCATTCTGGCGTGCGGATTGAACTGGTGGAGGCGTTGCTGGCCCTGTTCAATGCGGGCGTGATGCCGTGCATTCCCGCCAAAGGATCGGTGGGGGCCTCTGGCGATCTGGCCCCACTGGCGCACATGTCGCTGATGCTGCTGGGTGAAGGTGAAGTACGGGTCAACGGTGAACGCATTCCGGCGACGGAAGGTCTGGCAAAAGTGGGCCTGACGCCGTTTGTGCTGGGTCCCAAAGAAGGGCTGGCCTTACTCAACGGTACCCAGGTATCGACTGCGCTGGCACTGCGCGGCCTGTTCGAAGCGGAAAATCTGTTTGCCGCAGGCTTAATGGCGGGCGCGCTGTCGCTGGAAGCGATTAAAGGCTCATTAAAACCGTTCGACGCGCGTATTCATCAGGCGCGTGGCCAGCATGGCCAGATTGCCGTGGCGGCCGCCGTCACCGCCCTGATTGAAGGCAGCGAGATCCTGGGTTCTCATACCCATTGTGGGCGCGTGCAGGACCCCTACTCTGTCCGCTGCGTCCCCCAGGTCATGGGAGCGTGTCTGGATAACCTCAGCCATGCCGCCCGCATCCTGCAGATTGAAGCCAACGCCGCGTCCGATAACCCGCTGGTGTTCACCGAAACCGGTGATGTGATCTCCGGTGGCAACTTCCATGCTGAACCTGTGGCTTTTGCCGCAGACATTATTGCCCTGGCCGTCGCCGAAGTGGGCGCCATCTCTGAACGTCGACTGGCCCTGCTGCTGGATACCGGTTTGTCCGGTCTGCCCCCTTTCCTGGTCCGCGACGGCGGCGTGAACTCCGGTTTTATGATTGCTCAGGTCACCGCGGCGGCGCTCGCCTCCGAAAATAAATCGCTGGCGCATCCCGGCAGCGTCGACAGTTTGCCTACCTCGGCTAACCAGGAAGATCACGTGTCGATGGCCACCTATGCCGCCCGCCGACTGGGCGACATGTGCTTTAACAGCGCGGCGGTAGTCGGCATTGAAGCCATGGCAGCGGCCCAGGGCATTGAGTTTCATCGTCCCCTGCAAAGTTCTGCACTGATAGAACAGGCCATTGGCACGATCCGCGAACGCGTCGCCTTCCTTGAGGAAGACCGCCTGCTGGCACCGGACATCGAAGCGATGCGCCAGTGGGCAAGCCGCTGCGACTGGCCGCAGGCACTCACCGCATTGTTACCCAGCATGGGCACCCATTCAGTTGAAAAAGGAATCCGTCATGAGCGAAACCCTGGCAAAAGTGGTAGCACGCGAGATTCGTGCGCCGCGTGGAAATACACTGCACTGCGCAAACTGGTTGATTGAAGCGGCATACCGCATGATTCAGAACAACCTCGATCCCGATGTGGCAGAGCGCCCGGAGGATCTGGTGGTCTATGGCGGGATTGGTAAAGCCGCGCGTAACTGGGCATGCTTTGAGCAAATTTTACGTTCGCTACAGGTGCTGCAACCCGACGAAACCCTGCTGATCCAGTCGGGCAAGCCGGTTGGCGTGTTTCGCACCCATGCGGATGCGCCACGCGTACTGCTGGCTAATTCCAATCTGGTGCCGCACTGGGCCAACTGGGATCACTTCCATGAACTCGATAAGGCCGGGCTGATGATGTACGGCCAGATGACCGCCGGTTCCTGGATTTACATCGGTGCGCAGGGGATTGTACAGGGCACCTACGAGACGTTTGTCGAGGCCGGACGTCAGCATTACAACAATGATTTAAGTGGACGCTGGATCCTGACGGCCGGATTAGGCGGCATGGGCGGTGCCCAACCGCTGGCCGGCGTGCTGGCCGGGGCCTGCGTGCTGGCCATTGAATGTCAGGAATCGCGTATCGATTTCCGTTTACGCACCCGCTATGTCGATCACAAAGCCACCTCGCTGGATGAAGCCCTGACGTTAATCCACGCGGCCACGCAGGCGAAAAAGGCAATCTCCGTGGGTCTGTTAGGCAACGCGGCAGAAATCCTGCCGGAGCTGGTGAAACGCGCCAAAGCCGGTGGGCCGAAGCCGGACATCGTGACCGATCAAACCTCGGCGCACGATCCCGTCAACGGCTATCTGCCGATTGACTGGGATGTGTCGCGCTGGGAGCAGGAACGTAAGGCGAATCCTAAAGCCGTAGAAAAAGCCGCCCGCGCCTCCATGGCGGTGCATGTGCAGGCGATGCTCGACTTTTGTCACATGGGCATCCCTACTGTGGATTATGGCAACAATATCCGCCAGGTCGCGCTGGATGAAGGTGTCAGCAACGCGTTTGATTTCCCCGGTTTTGTGCCCGCCTATATCCGTCCCCTGTTTTGCGAGGGCAAAGGACCGTTTCGCTGGGTGGCCCTGTCTGGCGATCCGGAGGATATCTATAAAACGGACGCTAAACTCAAAGCGCTCTTCCCTGAACATAAAACGCTGCATCGCTGGCTGGATATGGCGCAGGAACGCATCGCTTTCCAGGGGTTACCGGCACGTATCTGCTGGCTGGGGCTGGGCGAACGCCATCTTGCGGCGCTGGCCTTTAATGACATGGTGCGCACCGGCGAGTTGAAAGCGCCGATAGTCATTGGCCGCGATCATCTCGACTGCGGTTCCGTCGCTTCGCCCAACCGTGAAACCGAAGCGATGAAAGACGGTTCGGACGCGGTCTCTGACTGGCCATTACTGAACGCCCTGCTTAACACGGCGGGCGGTGCGACCTGGGTCAGTCTGCACCACGGCGGCGGTGTGGGCATGGGCTTCTCTCAGCACGCCGGCATGGTGATTGTGTGTGACGGCAGTGAAGCGGCAGATGCGCGTCTGGGCCGCGTGCTGTGGAACGATCCCGCCACCGGCGTGATGCGCCATGCCGATGCCGGCTATGAACTGGCGCAGACCTGTGCCCAAAAGCACGGACTGAACTTACCGATGCAATAACGGTATCAAAACGCGCGGTTCCGGCGAGCACCATGCCGGAACCGCACAGCCCCAGCCTGCTGTCACATCGAGCCACGTCAGACGGTAATGAACCTAGGACAATCCGGATGATACGCCCATAAACCGTGTTGAACCCAAGGCGTCATCGAATGCCAGAGTACGATGGATCTTACCGGGAGCCTGTGCCGTGCCCCTGCTGGCCGATCCGTCCTGCTAAGACAGCCTTATCGGTATTGGCTTTCTGTGCGTGAAACGAGAACCGGCATAAACGACTGCATTTTTGTACACTTGCTTATTACTTATTCCATTTTGATTTAGCCTGTCATCCCATTTCGCCTTTTCGGTAATAGACGTACCGCTGTCAGATCTCTAAAGTGAAGCTTCCTGAATGATATGGAGCGCGATACTGCATGACTCTTTCCCCTGCCCTGCTTGACGAAGCGCTGCGCTGGCGCCATCAGTTTCATCGCGAACCTGAACTGGGTTATCAGGAACATCAGACCAGCGATAAGGTCGCTCAGGAGCTGGAACTTGCAGGCCTGCAGGTGTTTCACGGTCTGGCTGGCACCGGCGTGGTGGGCACGCTGGAAAATGGCGCCGGACCGGTTATCGGCCTGCGCGCGGATATGGATGCGCTGCCGATCAACGAGAAAGGTGATGCGGCCTGGCGCTCTGCCACGCCCGGCGTGATGCATGCCTGCGGCCATGATGGTCACACGGCAATTTTGCTGGCGGCAGCAAAACATCTGGCGGCTACGCGTCGCTTCAGCGGCACTGTGCATTTCATTTTTCAGCCGGCGGAAGAGAATCTGGGTGGTGCACGCAAAATGGTTGAAGAGGGCTTATTTACGCGCTTCCCGATGGATGCCGTTTACGCGATGCATAACTGGCCGGGCTTACCGCTGGGATCGCTGGCCGTCAATCCAGGCGCAATGATGGCCTCGCTGGACGCCTTTGAAATCACCCTGAGCGGTAAGAGCTGCCATGCGGCCATGCCGGAGAGCGGTGCCGATCCGATGGTGGTCGCCGCCGAACTGATCCTGGCGCTGCAAACTATTCCCTCACGTCGCCTGTCGCCGCTGTCATCTGCGGTTGTCAGCGTCACCCAGATTCAGGGCGGTGAGGCGATTAACGTGATTCCGGAGCAGATTGTTCTGCGCGGAACGGTGCGCTGTCTGCAGGACGACGTGCGCAAACGGGTTCATGCCCTTATTGATGATTTTGTGACGACGCTGCCGAAACCTTTTGGCGTGGGTGGGGCCATTCACTGGCTGCCCGGCTATCCGGTAACGGCGAATCATGCTGGCCCGGCTCAGCAGGTGCATGACGTTGCCGTTAGTACCTTCGGCGAAGGCCAGGTGCGCTGGCAGGTGAATCCGTCCATGGCCTCGGAAGACTTTGCCTGTATGCTGGAAGCCTGCCCGGGCGCCTACTTCTGGCTGGGTGCCGATGGCGCAACGCCCTCCGCACCGCTGCACAATGCCCATTATGACTTCAACGATGCGCTGATTCCGACCGGAATCCAGTTCTGGCAGAACCTGGTGGAACAGGCTCTGCCACAGACGCGCGCTTAAAAACCCGCTGCCGCGAGCCTGTCCAGACCGGCCTGCAGCGTCGCCGCCTCACCGCTGGCACGCAGGCAGCAGGCAATCTGCAGACGCAGCGAGGCGGGCAGTGGACGTTGCTGATTCAGCACCTCCTGCGTCCAGCGCGCGGTCTCCTCTGCCGATTTGTCCGCGGGCAGCGCTACACTGATTTCCGGCTGCCTCTCCACCCAGACCTCGGCCTGCTGTCCAGCACCGCCCACGTAGCTGATGGACGGGCAGCGCTGCGGATTGGCGTAAACCTCGCCCTCTGTGCCATTCAGCAAAATAGCCGGGGCATCGATATCATTAAAAAACGTTGCCACCCGCGGCACGTATTCGGGATGCGAGACGCTCGACAGGCGTAGCGCCTCGCGTTCGCCAAACGGGGTGGCCAGTTTTGCCAGCGTATGGGCGCTGTTGCGGACGCCCATGCGCCAGCGCAGCGACAGCTGTTTTGCCATTGGCGGACAGAGGTGATCGATGGTGATAAACACCAGTTTGCCCTTGTCGAGCAACGTCTGCGCCTGCTCTGCAGTGGTGACCGGCATGATGCCCAGCGCCGCAAACACCGCTTCGCTGGTGATGCGCGTCGCATCGTCGCTGACGCCGTGAACCAGCACTGGCAAACCCAGCCGGTTCAGCACCAGCGCCAACAGGGGCGTCAGATTGCCCTGACGACGCGCACCGTTATAGCTGGGAATGACCACGGGCATCGGACGGCCTGCGGGTGCCTGCAGGCGCAGCATACGCGCCTGCATCGCCTGATAAAATCCGCGCATCTCCGCCTCGCCCTCGCCCTTGATACGCAGGGCAATTAAAATACTGCCCATTTCAAGATCCGGTACGCTGCCGTCCAGCATAGCGCCGTAAAGTGCAACGGCACTGTCGAAATCAATATCACGTGCATGGTTCTTACCACGCCCGACTTCTTTGATAATTTTATTCAGTTCCATCACTCGTTTCCGTTCAGTGGTACCGACTTAACGCCGCGTCGCACGCGGTTTGCGCGCGCCAGGTTTGGATCGGGCCTTCAGGGCTTCAGGCTCAGGCGTCACCGGTTGTTCAATGGCGAACACGGGCAACGCGGCTAACAGCCGGGCACCGTAAGCTTTGCTCAGCAGACGGCGATCGTAAATCACGATTTCGCCATAGCACTGGTGGCTGCGAATTAAGCGCCCGACCTGCTGAATTAACGTAAAGGAGGCGCTGGGCAGGCTTTGCACTTCAAACGGATAGCGTTTGAGACTTTTTAGCCACTCTCCCTCGGTTAAAATTACCGGACTGTCTATGGGCGGGAAAGCGATTTTATGAATGTGCACCTGGCTGAGCAGCTCGCCTTTTAAATCCAGCCCCTCGGCAAAGGACTGTAAACCAATCAGAATGCTGGTTTCGCCCTGTTCTATCCGCTTACGGTGCAGGGCGATCAGCCGGCTACGCGGTTGATCGCCCTGCACCAGCATCATCAGGCGCAACTCGGGCAACGCCTCGACAAATTGCTGCATGGCCCGACCGCTGGCAAAGAGGACCAGAATGCCTTTGTGTTTATCGGTCTGCATTTGCTGGCGAAAAAAGGCCGCCATCTCGGCGATATGGGCTGCTTCATTCGCCATCAGCGGCTCGTAGCGCATCTGCGGGATAACGAGCTTACCCTGGTCGACGTGGCTGAACGGCGAGTCCAGCGCCACGAAGCGGTCCCCGGCCTTTTCATTCAGCCCGGACATCTCCTGCAGGCGGGTAAAACTGTTTAATGAGCGCAGTGTCGCAGAGGTCACCACCACATGCGGGATTTTCCGCCACAGCATTTTTTCCAGTTGATCGCAGACGCGAATGCCTGCGCAGTGAAACAAGAGATGTGCCTGTCCCTCACGCAGCTCGCGGGTAATCCATTTGGAGACGGGTGCGCCAGAGGCTTTCTCCATCGCGGCCAGCCGCCACAGTTTGCTGACCGATTCAAACCAGCCAAAGTGGCGGTTAAGCTGCAATAAATTACGATGCAGACGGACCAGATCAACGCTACCGGTTTGTTCACTCAGCGCGTTGATCAGTCCCTCTGCCAGCCCGCGCAGCGCATCGCTCAGCTTAAACAGACGCGCGCACAGCGCCAGCACATCCTCAGGCAACGCGCCCAATACAAAGCGAAACTCGCCGGGCTGATTATGCGCGGGTAACAGCGGGCTCAATGCATCGCTTATCACGGTCAGTAACTCGCGCAGTTCATCACAGTGCGCTTTCAGGCGTTCAGAACTGGCCAGCGGAGGCGGCGATTTGGGCCGCATCTGGCTCATTATCGCCTCGACCAGTTTGACAAACAGATCGAGCTGCAGGCTGGTCCAGCCCGGCGTGATATCCGCGCTCATCTCCAGCGCATCCCGCGCCACGTCGGGCAGATGGTGGCCTTCATCCACCACCAGCATCAGGTTTTTGGCGGGCGGCAATACCGATTCATTTTCCATTGCCGCCATCACCAGCGCGTGGTTGGCGACCACCACATCGACCTGCTCGATTTCACGTCGCGCGATAAAAAACGGACACTCCCGATACCAGCGACAATGCACGCCCAGACAACTGGCTTTATCCGTCGACAGGCGCTGCCACAGGCTGTCGCTGACGTTTTCATCGCTGTGATCGCGCAGGCCATCCCACTGATGGCGATCGAGTGACTTTTGCAGCCGTCCGCACAGGATCTGCTCGTCTTTGGTGCTGCTGACCGCGTCATCATCCAGGTAGAACAGCAAATCAGCCTGCTGATGATCATCCGCCACCAGCGCAGCCAGGTTACGCGGGCAGACGTAACGTCCCCGCCCAAAGGCCGCTGTAAAGGTTAAATCCGGAATGATTTTTTTCAGCAACGGCAAGTCTTTGCTGAAGATTTGATCCTGCAAGGCCACGTTGGCCGTGCTGATCACCAGCCGTTTCTCTTCGGCACGGCTGACGGCGATACCGGGGATCAGATAAGAAAGGGTTTTGCCCACGCCCGTAGGCGCTTCCACGGCCAGGTGACGACCGTCATCACCCGACAGGCATTTTGCCACCTCAGCAATCATCTGACGCTGGGCCGGGCGAGGAATAAAATCGGGCACCTGTTGCTGCAGCGCTTTGTACCACTGTGCTATCTGGCTTTTTATTGCTGCTGTCAGGGCCATGTTCAGATTACCGTGTTACTCATTGGCCTGTATTTTTACACAGTATTGCGGTGTCGTCAGCTTTCAGGTCTGTTTTTTCGTGCCCGCTTCAGAAACGGGCGGCAAGGCGAGCGGGCTGAGCACCGGACAAACCGCGCGGCGCAGTGCATGTTTGATTGCCGATCCCGTTGACCCGGCGCACTCTCGCAGCACATCCGCTACGTCAGCAGCTTAAACATCACCGTGGTCGCGTCCATCTCACCGTGAATGGATTCCGCATAGAGAGGAATAAATCCGGCCACCTGCCAGTTCAGCGCCAGGTAAAGCTCGCTGGCAACATCGCCACGCCGCGTGTCCAGCACCAGTAAGCGTTTCCCCTGCTGGCGTGCCCGCTGCTCTGCCTGCTGCATTAACTGGCGTGCAATGCCCTGCCGCCGCGCGCGGGGATGCACTAATAATTTACTGATCTCGGCCCGGTGTCGGCCATTCGGCATTGCGCTCGCGTTCAGCATAACCGTCGCGACAACCGTGCCATGCTGACGGGCGACCAGCAGCTCACTTTGGCCCTGTTCCAGTCCGGCAAGCTGACGTTGCCAGAACTGATGAATGGCCGCCCGGTCATCGGGATCGATAAACCCGACGCTGGCCCCGTCGGCGACACAGGCCTGTAAAACCTCGACCAGCTCGCTTAACGCCTGGTGCGCCGCACCGGCGCTGAGTGATTCATAGAGTGTCATGGTTTACATACCACCAGCAGGTAACGCGCACCCTCAGTCAGATGCGCCTGAAAGCCGGATGCGCCCGTAAGATGGAAACGCAGGCTGTCGCCCGCACCGAGTGTCCAGCTCTGCGCGCCCATCGTTACCGTCAGTTGCCCTTGTCGCAGCCAGATATGCTGCTCCATGCCCTGCACGGGCGGCGCATTATAATCAATACGGGCACCCGGTCGCAGCGTTCCCTCAATAAGCTCACATCGGAAGGTGGCCGCAGGCGGCGATACGTTACGGCGAATAAAACCGCTGGCTTCGTCCTGCCAGACCGGTTGGCGATCGCGCGGAATCAGCAGATCGTTACCTTCTTCAACTTCGCTCAACAGGCGTGACATTGTTAAACTGTAAGCGACGCATAAGCGGTTCAGGAGAGCAGCCGTTGGACTGGTTTCAGCGCGCTCAATACGCGATAATGTTGCCCGGCTAATGCCTGTTGCGGTGGATAACTCATCCAGTGACCAGCCCTGTTTTATGCGCAGTTCTGCCAGGCGAGCCGCGAGGCGTTGTTCAGTATTATCAGCAGCCATTTTTATCTCTATTATGAAATTTAATTCTCACAATTGAGATAGGACACCATTTAAGCGCAGCCGTCAAGTTGTACATTTAAAAATTGGTTGTACAACTTAACAGGCTTCGCTATGGTGGTTTCATTCAGGTCAGTGAAAGAGGTAAATATGACCTTATACAGTATCGGCGACGTCGCCGAGCGCTGTGGCATAAATCCGGTTACCTTACGCGCCTGGCAACGACGTTATGGATTATTGAAACCACAACGTACTGAAGGCGGTCATCGACAGTTCGATGAAGAAGATGTTCAGCGCATCCAGGAAATTATGCGCTGGATTGAGAGTGGAGTCCCGGTAGGCAAGGTAAAAGCCCTACTGGAAGGCGGCGATGTTGATACGCATGATGGCTGGACGGCTATGCAGGACGAGCTTATCAGCATACTGCGCCATGTCAGACCGGCAAAGCTACGCAATAAAATCGCCTTAATTGGCCGCGAATATGCAGTCGATTCGTTGATCGATCATGTTTTTATGCCCGTAAGGCAAAAACTCAGCCTTGATCAGAATACGGCCCGCACGATGTGCAGCCTGCTGGACGGCATTCTGATCGACTATGTGGCGTTCTGTCTTGCCAGTAATCGCAAAAAGGCAGGCAAGGAAGCGCTGATCATTGGCTGGGGCATTGAGGATCGAACCCGCATCTGGCTGGAAGGCTGGCGGTTATCCCAGCACGGCTGGCGGATTGATGTGCTGTCAGAACCGCTGGATGTTCCGCGACCGGAGCTGTTTCCCGGGCTGAATATGTTTGTTTTTACGGGGAAAAAACTGACGCGTCGTCAGCAGGAACAACTGTCGCACTGGCAGGAGCAGGGATTCTCTGTTCTTTTGCATGAGGCTCACTGACACAAAAACGCACGCTCGGCACTATGACGGCTGCCTTGCGCGCGCTATCATCCCCGCCTTCACATCAACACCTTCAGGTTATTTATGAACTGGAAAAAAACCTTTTTCGCCACGCTGTTTGCTATTCTGGCGCTTGGCGGAACCAGTGGGCTGATGCTGGTTGGCTATTCGCTCATCGTCCATTCACGCTAAATCTGCGCTGTAGCCGTTCAAACAGGCGATCGCAGACAATCGCCAACAGTGCGACCAGTAAAGCGCCCTGCAGCACATAGGCGGTATTAAAGCCGCTTAATCCAATAATGATGGGCGATCCCAGGCTTTTTGCCCCTACGGTAGAGGCGATGGCTGCCGTACCGATATTGATAATCACCGACGTGCGCATTCCCGCAATAATCACTGGCGCGGCCAGGGCGAGCTCCACCTGCCATAAGCGCTGCCAACGGCTCATTCCCACCCCTACGGCAATCTCCCGGCTGCTGGCAGGCACGTTGTCCAGCCCTGCTAAGGTGCCCTGAAGGATAGGCAGCAAACCATAGAGCAGTAATGCCACGATCGCGGGCCAGGCGCCAAATCCCATCACCGGTATCGCAATGGCCAGTACGGCCACAGGCGGGATGGTCTGACCGGCTGCCGCAATGGTTTCCAGCAGAGGGCGGAAAGCGCGACCACTGCGACGCGTCGCCAGCACGCCACAGCCGACGCCAATAACGGTTGCCAGCAGACTGGCTACGACCACTAAAAACAGGTGCGCCAGGGTGAGTTGCCAGAAACTGTCCTGCTGGTAGAGTGGGCGCGCAAGTTCAGGGAACCAGGCGGCAAACAGCGGCCCACTGTAGGGCATCGCCCAGAGCAGTCCCAGATAGAGCAGCACCAGCCACAGTAGCGGATCGGCTAACCGTCGCATCGGCCCGTCTCCGCATGATGCAGCAGGTCAGCGAAGTGAAGCACACCAAGCGGGCGGTGATCGCCATCGACTACCGGCAATTTATCGGTGCCGCGACTGATAAACTGCGACAGCGCCTCACGTAACGTCAGATCTGCCCTGAGCGGTTCTGCTTCCAGCCATTCGCCATGACGCACCACGCTGCCGACCTGTCCGAGCGCCAGTAGCCGCAGTCCTCTTTCACTGCGGCCAAAAAAATCCCGGACAAAATCGTTGCCTGGCCGGGTCAGTAACGTCAGCGGTTTCCCCTGCTGAACGATCTCACCGTCATGGAGCAGCACGATGTTGTCGGCCAGCGTCAGGGCTTCATCAATATCATGCGTCACCAACACAATCATGCAGCCGGAGACCTGATGGATACGTAACATTTCCTGTTGTAGCGCGCTGCGCGTTACCGGATCCAGTGCACCAAACGGTTCATCCATCAGTAACACCTGGGGATCGGCTGCCAGCGCCCGGGCAACCCCGACGCGCTGCTGCTGCCCGCCGGAAAGCTGATGCGGATAGCGACGCAATAAGGCCGGATCCAGATTCAGTAGCGTGATGAGTTCCGCAATTCGTGCCTGGCGGCGTGCATTCGGCCAGCCAAGCAAGGCGGGCACCGTGGCAATATTCTTTTCGATCGTCCAGTGGGGAAATAACCCCGTCGACTGAATCGCATAGCCCATTTGTCGGCGCAGGGCCTGCGCATCCAGCTGACGAATCGACGTCCCCCGAAAGCGAATATCGCCCTGATCGTACTCCACCAGGCGGTTAATCATTTTCAGCGTGGTCGACTTGCCGGAACCCGACGTACCCAACAGAACGCTAAAGCTTCCCTCGGCAAGCGTCAGAGAAAGATTTTTCACCGCCGCCTGGCCCGCAAAGTATTTTGTGACGCGCTCAAACTCAATCATCGCTTCGCTCCAGCAGGGCTATCACTACCCGAAATAACGCATCCAGCATGACCGCCAGCGCAATGACCGGGATCACGCCTAACAGCACCAGATCCAGCGCATTGCTCAGCAATCCCTGGAAAATAATGGCGCCGAATCCGCCTGCGCCAATCAGCGCCGCGATCACCGCCATGCCCAGCGTCTGCACCACCACCACACGTAATCCTGCCAGCCACACTGGCAACGCCAGGGGGACGTCAACGGCAAGGAACTGCTGGCGGCGACTCAGTCCCATGCCGCGCGCAGTTTCGCGCACGTCCGGAGGCACCTGTTGCAGACCGGTCACCACATTGCGCACAAGCGGCAACAGCGCATAGAGCACCAGGGCGATGATCGCGGGCGCCATCCCAATGCCGCTGATGCCCCATTCACCTGCCAGGGGAACACGTTTTGCCAGCGCCGCCAGCGGGGCAATCAGTAAACCAAACAACGCCACTGAGGGCACTGTCTGAACGACATTCAGTACGCCAAACACACTGCTTTGCCAGCCAGGCCGTCGGTAGAGCGCTATGCCAAGCGGCAACGCGATGAGTAAGGCAGGCAGAACGGTGCCGACTAATAACGTCAGATGGCGCAGTAAAGCGGCATCGAACACCGCCTCACGACTGGCATATTCTTTAAGCAGAGACAGCTGTGAAAGTTGACCGCTGAACAGCAGAAACAGAGGGATGATCCAGACCGACAGATTCAGCACGAGCTGCCAGCGCTTATGTTTGGTTAACTGACGCACCGTATCCGTGATGAGCAATAGCGTAATGGCACTTGCACACCACATGCCGCTGGCAAACCGGGTACGCGCGAGCCGGCTACCCTGCTCCGCCACCCATGTTGCCTGATCGCCGCACACGCCAGTCAGCGCCGCCAACAGCAGGGCGGCGGTGAGGAATTGCAGGGCGCTGCGCAGGGAAGACGATCGTATCCATAACAGTGCCACCAGCATCAGCCACAGCGGGAGCACCAGGCTGCCGTGTGCGGTTTGCCAGAGCATCAGGGACTGGCCGCTGACCAGCCGGTTGGCCGCCACAATGACAAACGGCAGCCCGCCCAGCACCAGACTCAGGAGCAAAACAAGGACCAGAGCCACAGGCTGTCGCCAGGGCCAGCTGATGACCGACCGCGTAAGCGACACCGTTACAGCAGCTTTTGCTGTTGCAGCCACGCTTTTGCCACACTGCTGGCATCCTGCCCTTCCACAGCAATTTTGGCGTTGAGCTGTTGCAATGTCTTTTCGTCAAGTGCACTGAACGCCGGTTTTAGCCAGGCATCCATTTGCGGATAGGCTTTGAGCACCGCTTCACGTACAACGGGTGTGGGCGCATAGATGGGCTGCACGCCTTTGGGATCGCTCAGGGTTTTCAGGCCCAGCGCGGCAACCGGGCCATCCGTGCCGTAGGCCATGGCCGCATTTACCCCGGAGGTTTGCTGGGCGGCCGCACCGATAGTCACCGCCGTATCGCCGCCTGCCAGCGATAACAGTTGATCCTGCTTAAGCGTAAAGTCATAGGCTTTTTCAAAGGCCGGCAATGCATCGCTGCGTTCAATAAATTCCGCCGAGGCAGCCAGCTTAAACGTACCGCCTTTTTTGAGATAAGCGCTCAGGTCCTGTAGTGAATTAAGCTGATTTTTTTCGGCCACATCATTGCGCACCGCAATGGTCCAGGTGTTATTGGCGGGCGCGGGCGTCAGCCAGATCAGGTGATTTTTCTCTGCATCCAGCTTTTTGACCTTCTCATAACCCTGACGGGCATTCTTCCAGGCACTGTCTTTTTCGTCGTTAAAAAAGAACGCGCCATTACCGGTGTATTCCGGGTAGATATCCAGTTCCCCCGCCGTAATGGCAC
Source organism: Pantoea sp. BR_17 (assembly GCF_041955125.1). NCBI lineage: Bacteria > Pseudomonadati > Pseudomonadota > Gammaproteobacteria > Enterobacterales > Erwiniaceae > Pantoea > Pantoea sp. BR_17. The sequence goes on from NZ_JAVAXT010000003.1 coordinate 187,653, forward strand.
CGCGTACCACCTGGGTGGCGCCCAACTGGATTTTATTCACGGTTTTGACACCATGCTTTTCCAGCACCAGCAGAATCACATTTCCCAACAGTGAGCCTTCGGTATCAATCTTGGAACCGACACGAACCGGTTCGGCCGCATGCGCCATCCCGAGACTAAACACTACTGCACCGATGCCCGCCCAACCGCGAATAGTTGCCATGTTGCTTTCCTTATCACGTTATTCACCTGGAGTCGCCGTTGGTTGTCAGCACTGCGAAACGCGCACGGGCACCCCACCGTTTTTATTCATTGCAATAAAAGCGTAGCCTGGCAACAGCGTTGCGCGATGGGTTTTGTGACGAAACCGGCCCTGACCGCATCAGCCAGGGCGAGATCGTTATGCCGGGAAAGTGAAATGCTCAAGGTAGGCAGGAATACGCGGGAACGTATGAAGAAACCAGGGCGTAAACTGCTGCGGCTGCTGCTGCATTTGCCGGGCGATATCCTGCATCGAACGGTAGTCGAAAGCGTCGGCCTCCTGCGGATTGAGCTGAGGCAGCTCATCGCTGACCGCAAAAAACACATGGCCGTATTCATGCTCTGTCAGACCATTACTCAGGGGCAGGTTGTAGCTCAGTTCGAAGATCGGCGTCAGCGACAAGGTCATGCCCATTTCTTCACGTAACCGACGTTCAGCCGCGTCTTTAGTCGACTCATGAGGATAAGGATGGCCGCAGCAGGTATTACTCCAGAGGCCGCCGCAATGGTATTTATCGCTGGCGCGACGCTGAAGCAGCAATTCCTGACGGGCGTTAAAAACATACACCGTCACGGCACGGTGCAGTAATCCTTTTTCATGTACTTCCAGCTTTTCCATTTTGCCAGTGGGGCGATCAAGATGGTCGACGAGGATGACTTCAATAGCAGACATGAGGATTCCTTGAATGTGTTCCTCATCATTCTGGCACAAGATCGGCGAGGTTGAGGGGATAAAATTGTGCTGTTTATGCACAAATCTGTCAGACGGTGAAGCCGATCGGCAAAAATATCGGGCCAGCGGAGGCTGGCCCGATGGGCGTTACAGTTTAAAGCTTTTCACAACCTGTTCCAGTTGCAGACTTTGCGCTTCCATCGCCTGGGCGGCTGAAGAGACTTCTTCAACCAGCACGGCGTTTTGCTGCGTGGTGCTGTCTAGCTGGTTGATGGCCACGTTGACCTGCTCAATGCCCATGCTCTGTTCACGGCTGGCCGCCATAATCTCGCTCATCAGGGTGGTCACGCTGCTGACGCCCTGCACCAGTTCGTCCATCGTCTGCCCGGCCTGCTCGACCAACTGGCTACCCGCATCGATATTGGCTACGGACTCTTCGATGAGTTTTTTGATCTCACGGGCGGAGTTAGCGGAACGTTGCGCCAGGTTACGGACTTCTGATGCCACCACGGCAAAGCCCCGGCCCTGTTCTCCGGCACGCGCCGCTTCAACAGCGGCGTTCAGCGCCAGGATATTGGTCTGGAAGGCAATGCTGTCGATCACGCTAATGATATCCACGACTTTACGTGAAGAGTGATGGATTTCACCCATGGTGCTGACGACCTGCCGAACCACCTCTGTGCCACGTGCCGCCACCTGTGACGCCTCACCGGCCAGCTGGTTCGCATGTGTGGCGTTATCGGCGTTCTGACGCACGGTGCCGGTCAGCTGTTCCATTGAGGCCGCGGTCTCAACAATCGAGCTGGCCTGATCTTCCGTCCGTGACGACAGATTCGTATTACCGCTGGCAATTTCACGTGATGCGGCTGAAATGGCCAGTGCGCTGCTGCCAACCTGCTGCATTAACCCTTGCAGGTAGCTGATAAAATTATTGAAGCTCTGTGCCACCGCGTTGAATTCCGGGCTGTTGCTGGCCGGCAGGCGCTGGGTCAAATCCGCACCGCCTGTCGACAAGGCTTCAATATTTTGATTCAGCATTCTCAGGCGCTTCATCATCGCGCGGACAAAGCCTAACAGCACCAGTAACAGAATAACTGCCAGCGGGATCTGTACCAGGCCCAGACGCATCAGCATGTTGTGGGACTGTGCTTTCAGGAGGCTGCTCGGAACGCTACTGGCCAGATACCACGGGCTGCCCGGAATAGCCTGTAAAAACAGCGTCTGTTCACCGTCATGATTATTGTAAGTGGTTTCTGTCGGCTGGGTGCCTGCATGAGCCAGCAGGGTTTTCAATGGCCCAGCCATTGGATTCTGCAGATCGCTCAGGTTCTCAAGTTTCGGCGTACCGTTCGCCAGCGCTGCGTTGCCGACCACTTTGCCGCCAGACTCAACGATCAGTACGTCTCCATGAATCGCCTCGCCCATTTTTTTAGCCAGTTGGTTGAAAAAACCCAACGTAACGTCGATGGTTGAGACGCCCCAGATGGAACCGTCGCGGTAGATGGCCATCGCACAGTTGGTACGCGGCTGTGGGCTGGCGGCATCCTGATAAGCCTTAGCCCAGGCGCACTGCCCTTTTGGTGCAGCCATCCCGTCTTTGTACCAGGGCTGCTCCCAGTATTTGTCAGCCGCCTCAGAGTTCCAGTAGGTATTCACCTGCAGCTTATTGCTGGCATCGCGCGCGAAAAAGCTGCTGTCTTTCTCTTTTCCGGCTTCGCGACGATTAGGTAAGGGCCAGATACCGCCGCCAAAGACGTTGCTGTCCTGATACTGGTTGACCAGCGCCGGTAATAAGGTGTCGATCGCCGCGCTGTCGATGACGGCCGCAGCCTCGGTGATGGCGCGTTGCTGTGCCTGCACACGGTTCATTTGCTCAACAATGCCGGTAGCCAGTGAATCCACCTGATAACGAATCAGGCGGCTTTCATTTTCCACCAGTTGAGGCGCAACAAACTGATTAATTACCCAGATAGTGACCAACATTAACGCAACAAAGAAGCCGATAAGTGTTGCGGTGAAGCGGGATTGCGTGGTCTTTAACATCATTGTTCCCCTGACCTTTTGTGGCGCCATTGCCTGATCCGGGTTAACGGCACAGCAAAGGGGAACTTGAGTAGACTAGATCACAAATTTAACAAGTCATTTAACAACAAAGATATTTAATTGCGCCAGGTGCGTAACTTCCTTACCCCTGGCGGCAGGCGCACCCGATTGCGCGGCTTATCCCGCCTCGACGACCTGCTCGCGTGGTCGGAAAATATGGGTATTTCCGCCAGCGGAAAGGCGTTCACGCAGTTGTTGCCCGCCCTGGGGTTCAGCCTGTGCAAACTGACGCTCCGCTTCGGTTACCGGCGTGGCCCACAGTAACGTTGGCCTGTCGCCATCGCGCCTCGGCAGGACAAACTGCGCGCTTTCCGGTGCCAGCTCGTTGGCTAACAGATAGCTTTCAAATCCCACAGGAGCCACTTCCGAAGCCAGCGTATGGCCTTCGCCGAGCCAGGTGAGGCGCGCCCATGGTAAATGCACAAATTCTGCCAGCGCGCTGGCCATTTGCACCGCATTGCTCTCCGTCATCACCTCGCCATCAACAGCCATTCCCAGCTCTGCCCGGCGATAGTGCGGTGCCAGTTCATCAAACAGAAAATCTACCTGCGGCATGGGACGAATACTCATCCCCAGCGTCAGAAAATACCAGATGCCGTTGTGATAATGCTGCGACAGCGCCATTGGCGGCCAGTTGCCTTGATCGATCGCGTAGTATTTTACCGACTCGCCAAACTGCGCCTGATAACAGGTCATCAGATCCTGCTGTACCTTGTCCCATTCGCTGCCGTCATGCCATTCACGCCAGAACTGCCGTTGCTGTTCGGCCAGGGCGTAATAATGGTTAGTGGACGCCGAACCCAGGGGTGCGGTTAGCCGGTTCTTTTTAATACAGCCTGCAGAAAAACTGACCTGCTTATCCTGATAAAGACTCCAGCCCGGGATCACGGCAAGAAGCTGACCGTAGTACCAGAGTGCTGCGCCCGCGTCGCCCGGTTCCCAGAGTATTTGCAGCCCGGCCGGATCCAGCGGCGGCTCCGCTTCCAGGTTACGACAGTATTCGGCACTTAACAGGGGGGCAATGCCCTGCGCCATCGCCTGGTGATCGTCCTCAACCGGCGCGGGCAGGAGGTTACGTAACCAGCAGCCCCGCACCGCAAACTGGCTACGAAACAGGTCAGTGGGCCAGATATAGAAATAAGCAGTACGCGCATCCTGTTCGACAATGGCCGTCAGGGTGCGCTGCTGATTGTGGGCTTCGGCAATCAGTGTTTGGTACGTCATAGCGCCTCATTCGTGCTTGAGGAATCCATTTTCCCCGAGGATAGAGCAGGATCATGCCTGTCGCCATGTCAGACAAGGGTAAAAATCTCAAAGTGGGGAGGTCCGGGCAGGATGGCGGAAGCAGAAACGGGATGCGCTTCCCCGGAACGGGGAAGCGTTAATCAGCACGAACCGGACGCGCGGTTCGTGCCGGGGCTTACTGATAGGTAAACTGGGCGTTCTGGGTGCGTACTGAGTCCAGACCAATCATGACGTTAAATTTGCCCGGTTCAGCAACGTGTTTCATCTGCTGATTCCAGAATTTCAGTGCATCAACGTCAATCCTGAAGGTCATTTTCTGCGACTCCCCGGCTTTAAGCATGATCCGTTTGAACCCGTGCAGTTCTTTTACCGGCCGGCTCATGCTGGCTACCGGATCGTTCAGGTACAGCTGGACGACTGTGGCCCCGTCAACTTTACCGCTGTTTGTTACGGTCACGCTGGCTTCAACACTGCCGTTGTGCGGCATGGTTTCAGCGGACAGCGTCACCGGCGACACGGTAAACGTGGTATAGCTCAGGCCGTATCCAAACGGATAGAGTGGGCCATTTTCCGCATCGTAATAGTGGGACGTGTACTTGTTTGGCTTGGCAAAGTTATAAGGCCGGCCGGTCGGCAGATGGTTGTAATAGATGGGAATTTGTCCCACGGAACGCGGGAAGGACATCGGCAGCTTGCCGGACGGGTTGTAATCGCCAAACAGCACATCCGCAATGGCATTGCCCCCTTCTGTCCCGCTGAACCAGGTTTCCAGCATGGCATCGGCCATACGATCTTCGTTGACCAGCGCCAATGGACGACCGTTCATCAGTACGATGACCAGCGGCTTGCCTGTTGCCTTCAGCGCAGCCAGTAATTTTTGCTGCGCAGGTGGAATCATCAGATCGCTACGGCTGGACGCTTCGTGCGCCATGCCCTGCGCTTCCCCCACGGCGGCCACGACGACATCTGCCTGTTTTGCCTTCTCTACCGCCTCATCGATCATGGCCTGTGCGGAGCGCGGATCGACGACGATGGCAGGTTCATACATATTCAGGAAGTCCTGAATACCTTTGTTGTCTGACACATTGGATCCTTTGGCATACAGCAGCGTCGCTTTACCCTGCGTCGCATTTTGCATCCCCTGCAACAGCGAAACAGACTGTTTCGCGACACCTGCCGCTGACCAGCTGCCCATGATATCGCGCTGGCTGTCTGCCAGCGGCCCGATCAAGGCAATGGTGCCGGATTTTTTCAGCGGTAACGTATTCAGGCGGTTTTTCAGCAGCACCATACTTTTGCGTGCCACATCCCGGGCTTCGGGACGATGCAGGCGGCTTTCCGCATTGGTGTCCTGGGGATCGCTCTCTTTCGGCCCCAGATGACTATAGGGATCGTTAAACAGCCCCATGTCGTATTTCACGTTAAGCACGTGGCGCGCCGCATCGTCGATTTCCGCCCGACTGACAATGCCGCGTTTCACCAGGTCCGGTAAGTATTTGCTGTAATATTCATCGCTCATACTCATATCGACACCGGATTTGAGGGCAATACGCACCGCATCCTGAGGATCGCTCGCCACGCCATGTTTAATCAACTCTTTGATCGCACCGTGGTCGCTGATGGTGATCCCTTTAAATTTCCAGTCACGACGCAGCAGATCTTTCAGCAGCCAGCTGTCGGCCGTGGCGGGCACACCATTAATGGAGTTGAGCGCCACCATGACGCCGCCGCTGCCGGCATCCAGAGAGGCTTTATACGGCGGCAGATAGTCCTGGAACATGCGTTGCGGACTCATGTCCACGGTGTTGTAATCCCGTCCGCCTTCAACCGCGCCGTACAGCGCAAAGTGCTTAACGCTGGTCATAATGTTATAGCGGTCTGCCGGGCTTTTGCCCTGCATCGCTTTCACCATGGTGCGTCCCATTTCGGACGTTAAATAGGTGTCCTCGCCGAAGCCTTCGGACACGCGTCCCCAGCGCGGCTCCCGGCTGACGTCAACCATCGGCGCCCAGGTCATATTTAACCCATCGTCTGCCGCTTCATAAGCTGAAATGCGCCCAACCTCTTTAACGGCATCCAGATCCCAGCTGGAGGCTAACGCCAGCGGAATCGGGAAAATCGTCCGCTGACCGTGCACGACGTCATAGGCGAAAAACAGCGGAATTTTCAGCCGGCTGAGCTGCATCACCTGATCCTGCATCGCCCGGATATCCGGGCGCGTAACCGTATTAAAAATCGCGCCCACCTGCCCCTTGTGGATCATCTCACGCACGGCTTCTTTTGGCGTATCCGGTCCCACGCTAATTAAACGCAACTGGCCAATTTTCTCATCCAGCGTCATTTTTTTAAGCAGATTATTGACGTAGGCATCACGCGCCTTTTCGGTCATCGGATACTGAACGGTGGGCTCCCCGGCCAGTGCAGGTTGCAGCGCAAGGGAAACAGCGAGGCTAACAGCGCAAATCCATTTCATCGGGTTGGGTTCTCTTAAGTAACTGCGCAATATCGACTAAATGCAGGATGGCATCATCAGAGCATAGCATGTCGCCTGCGGCTATCACACTGCGCCCGACGCAACTGACGTGCTACAGTAAGGACGCATGCATACGACAAGGGAATTGCCCATGATGACATCGTCTGTCCTGATTGCCGATCTGCGCCGTCTGGTTGGCACAAGTAACGTTCTGACTGAGGCCGCGCACACGGCTCGCTATCGTAAAGGCTTTCGTTCTGGTGAAGGCGAGGCGCTGGCCGTGGTGTTTCCGGCTACGCTGCTGGAGCTGTGGCGCGTACTGCAAACGCTGGTCGCTGCGGATGCGATCATTTTGATGCAGGCGGCCAATACCGGCCTGACCGAAGGCTCGACGCCGCAGGGCGACGACTACGATCGTCCGTTGGTGATTATCAGCACACTGAAGCTGGATAAGCTACAGCTCATCGATAAGGGCCGACAGGTCCTGGCCTTTCCGGGCAGTACCCTGTATCAACTGGAAAAGATCCTGAAGCCGCTGGGCCGTGAGCCGCACTCGGTGATTGGATCTTCCTGTATTGGTGCGTCGGTGCTGGGTGGCATCTGTAATAACTCTGGCGGCTCGCTGATCAAACGCGGCCCGGCCTACAGTGAAATGGCGCTGTTTGCTCAGATTGATGCCCAGGGGCGACTGAAGCTGGTCAATCATCTGGGCATTGACCTGGGCACCTCGCCGGAAGAGATTCTGGGACGCCTGGATGACGATCGCTGGCAGCCGGACGATGTCCTGCATGATGGCCGTCACGCGTCCGATCATGATTATGCTGACCGCGTGCGCGATGTGAATGCCGATACGCCCGCCCGTTTTAACGCGGATGCCCGTCGTCTGTTTGAAGCGTCCGGCTGCGCAGGCAAGCTGGCGGTTTTCGCGGTACGCCTGGACACATTTGAGCAGGAACCGCAGCAGCAGGTGTTCTATATCGGCACTAACGATGCCGCCGTGCTCAGCGACCTGCGCTGCCATATGCTGGCCCATTTTAAAAATCTGCCCGTTGCCGCGGAATATATGCACCGGGATATCTACGATATCGCCGAAGTGTACGGCAAAGATACGTTCCTGATGATTGACAAGCTGGGCACCGACAAGATGCCCCTGTTTTTTACGCTTAAAGGTCGGGTTGACGGCTGGCTTAATAAACTGTCTTTCATAAAACCGCATCTGACTGACCGGCTGCTGCAACGGCTGAGTCGCCTGTTTCCGGCGCATCTGCCGAAACGCATGAAGCAGTATCGCGATAAATACCAGCATCATTTAATGCTAAAAATGTCGGGTGACGGCGTCGAAGAGGCGCGCAACTACCTGCGGGAGTTTTTCCGTGAAGGTGGCGGAGAGTTTTTTGAGTGCGAAGGCAAAGAAGGCGCGCACGCTTTCCTGCACCGCTTTGCCGCTGCCGGTGCGGCAGTGCGTTATCACGCCGTTCACGCCACAGAGGTGGAAGATATTCTGGCGCTGGATATTGCGCTGCGCCGCAATGACAGAGACTGGTTCGAAACCCTGCCTGCCGGGATAACGCAGTCACTCAGTCATCAGCTGTATTACGGCCATTTTTTCTGCCATGTCTTCCATCAGGACTACATCGTTAAAAAAGGGGTGGATGTCCATGCCCTGAAAGCGCAAATGCTGGCGATTCTGAAGACGCGCGGCGCGGAGTATCCGGCAGAGCATAACGTCGGCCATCTCTATCAGGCCCAGCCGCAGTTGGCCGCGTTCTATCGTCAGCTCGATCCGACCAACAGCTTTAACCCGGGTATTGGCAAAACCAGTAAGCTGAAAGGCTGGGCGGTCAGGCAGCCCTGACGCCTCAAAAGGCCATGAAAAAACAGGCAGCCATAGGGCTGCCTGTTTCATTAACGCGGTTGCTCTGTGACCGTTACGTCATCGCTGACATCCGAGGCCAGCAGCTGACGACGTTCGATAATCATGGTCTGCGGCGTCGACAGGACGATCCCTTCTTTACGTAATCGCGTCAGAATATCAAACAGCAGATCGCTTTTTGCGCCTGCAATCTGGCGCTGGCTGGCCACGTTACCGGTTACGCTGAGTACTATGCCCTGCGCGGTAAGATCTTTAAACGACACTGACGGTTCCGGCGTCTCCAGAATGCGCTCATTCTCTTCATACACCTTAAGCAGAATTTCACGTACCTGCACGGGGTCAATATTGAGCGGGAACGTCAGGGTAATCGTCACCACGCCCTGCGCGTTACCCATGGTCGCGTTACGGACGTTCTGAGAAATAAACTGCGAGTTAGGCACGATCACCGTAGATTTATCGCCCAGCTGAATTTCCGTCGCACGCACGTTGATACGACGAATGTCCCCTTCCACGCCGCTGATCGTTACCAGATCGCCCACTTTCACCGGGCGCTCAGTCAGCAGAATCAGACCCGAAATAAAGTTCTTAACGATCTCCTGTAAGCCGAAACCGATACCGACGGATAATGCACTGACGATCCAGGCCAGCTTGTTCCATTGCAGCCCCATAATCGACAGGGTCAGCAGGATAATCAGCACATAGCCCACATTACTGAACAACGTCACCAGGGACACCCGCATCCCGCTGTCCATGGTGGTTTTGGGCAGGAAGTCGTTGTCCAGCCAGCGCCGCACTGAACGCAAGACGTAAATCCCGACAATCAGGCACAGCAATGCATTAACCAGGTGCGCCGGAACGATATTCAGCGACTCCAGGCCTTTACCGCCCCAGAATTCGATGGCTTTCTGCAACAACTCAATCGGCGTGGACGAGGCAAAGGTGCCGTTGAGCAGCGCCAGCGCCACAAACAGCACCAGGAACGTTTTACCTATCGCCGCCAGAATGGTCGCCACCTGCTGCAGATGACGTTCATCAATGTTCAGTGAACTCTGGATGCGTTTACCTGTCGTGTTACTGATTGAGAACAGACTCTCACAGCCGTCGTTGACCAGATGACTGAGAATATAAAATGAGCCAAACAAAATGCCGCACCACACCAGCTCATAGCTGAGAAAACGCGCCAGCGTGACGTAGCCGATCACCAGTGAGGCCAGGATGGTCAGCGCGGTGATCGTCAGCGCCATCTGAATCAATCCAACCAGGGTAGAACGCGCTTCCGGCGGCGTACCCGACTGCGCCAGGCGACGACGAACGCGCTTGGTGCGCATGCTGATCGCCAGTGCCGTAGTGCCGATAAGTAATGCCGTCAGGCCGTTGGCAAAAATACTGGTATTCAGGCTGGTGCCGACGGTGTAGTTAAAGGACTCGACCATCTGAAAGATAAACACCAGCAGGGCCGTAATCGGCGGGAACGGTTTAAGCGCGATGGCGACTTCGTTCGAAATCGTCGGCAGACGCCAACTGGGGCGACGCGTGGATAAAAAGGCACGACCCAGCCCGGCAATCAGGCCACAGTAGACGCTGAGTTCGACCAGACGGTAAATAAAGTCCTGCACATCGCTGGAGACTTCATCGCGGCGCGTAAAGGCCTGCGAAATAAAGACGAAGGTCAGGACAACGGCCGCCAGGCTGGTCAGCGCCACGGCAGTCGCCAGAAAACTACGGCGTAAACGCCCTTCAGGCAATTTATTGATACTGACCCAGGCCAGGAACTCTTCACCATAGCGACGACCGAGCGTCATCACCAGCACCGCGGCCAGCAACCAGCCAACCGTGCCAATGCGCCAGCCCGGCTCCCAGGAGAGTGCGGCCGTGTCTTTCAGCTCATTGAGAAAATCGCCAATTTTTTCCGCATCCAGATCCTGACTACTTAACACGGGCGCCCAGAAGCGCGGCCCCAGAATACTGCCTGAATTCAGGGCGAGTTTATTTTTTAGCTGGTCGCGGCGCAGATTGACGATTTGTGAGGAGAGCATCAGTGCACTGTTTTTAATGCCTTCCGCCTGCTTGATTTGATCGTCAAGCTTGCTCTTCTGACTTTCCAGCGCACTGCGTTTGCGCGTCACGTCCGGTGTCTCTTTGACGCCGCTTTCCGGTTTGGGTGCCGGACCGAGCACGGCCAGCTGCGCTTCCAGTTGTTGACGATCGGGCTGTAACGCCTGCGCAAGCGTATCCGTATTGCCTGATAACTCCAGCGCCATCTCATTCAGACGACTGAGCTTATTTTCGTCGCTTTCAACGGAGACCTGGCTTTTAATTTTATCGAGGATCTTCTGCATTTTCGGCAGCTCGACAGAGGCATCCACCTTGGGTTTGTCGTCGGTTTGCTGCGTGGCTTGCGTCGCATCGTCGGCAAAACTCAGCGTGGGTGCGAGCGTCATCAACGCGAAAAAAATCAGAACACTAAATGAACGTAACTTGAGCATATCAATGAGATTCCGGCACAGTAATCAGGCGAATCACCCTCGCCATTTGCGGGTAGTTTAGATTTTCGTCTGCCATGAAACTATAGGAATACAGGTCAATCTCAGCCGGGGAACCGTAGCGCCCCGGCAGAGGATTACTCTACAGCGGCCCCACTGGCTGCGTTGCTGGCAACCTCATCCGCTTTTTGTTTTTTATAGGCCAGTGCAGCCGCCGGAACCGGCGCAGCCTTGCCGGTTTCCAGCCAGTCGCGCAGACGATTCGCATCGGCGAAATGGGTATATTTGCCAAACGCATCGAGTACCACCAGCGCGACCGGGCGGTTCTTAATCATCGTCCGCATGACCAGACAGTGCCCCGCCTGATCGGTGTAACCCGTTTTCGTTAACTGGATATGCCAGCCATTTTTATACACCAGGTGATTGGTATTGCGGAACGGCAGCGCATAACTCGGATGGGCAAACACGGCGGTTTCTTCTTTGGTCGTGCTGAGCTCACCCAGAAGCGGATATTCACGCGTCGCTTTCAGCAGCTTCACCAGATCCTGGGCGCTGGACACGTTTTTGATAGAGAGGCCCGTGGGTTCAACGTAATGCGTGTGCATCATGCCGAGCGCGCGCGCCTTGGCATTCATTGCCCGGATAAAAGCATCGTACCCGCCCGGATAAGCGTGAGCCAGACTGGCTGCCGCGCGGTTTTCCGAGGACATCAGCGCCAGCATCAGCATACTGCGGCGACTAATTTCGCTGTTCAGTTTGACGCGCGAAAACACACCACGCATTTCGGGGGTCTGGCTGATATCGACCTTCACCATCTCGTTCATCGGCTGGTGCGCATCCAGTACCACCATGGCCGTCATTAACTTCGTGATGGACGCGATGGGGCGCACCCGATCCGGGTGACTGGAGAACAGGACTTTACCATTGGTCAGATCGACAATCAGGGCGCTCCCTGAGGCGATTTGCGGCTGAGCAATCGGGGCCATCTGCGACAACGTGGTGGTCGCCTGTGCTGAAAGGGTAAAAACCTGCCCGGAAACGAGCAGCGCCAGCGACAACAGTGAAAAGCGAATTTTTGCAGGCATCGTGGAAAAAAGACCCGGTTAAGATTGTGCGCTGTGTAAACACAGGCCGCCAACGCCTGAACAGGCAGAGCGCGGGCTGGCCGCAGCATCATACGCTGAAGTCAGGGAATTTTCCTGGTGAGATTGTTTCTGAGCGTTAAAAAAAGGTTGCCGCCCTGTAGGCGGCAGCGGCAGGTTAAAACAGACGCGGGCCATAGCCCCATAACACCACGGTCAGAGCCAGTAGCACTTCGAAGACCAGCACACCAATAGCGAGTGTTGAACTGGAAAAACGCAGACTTTCGTCACGGTCGATATTCAGAAACAGCGGAATGCCGACATACAGCAGATACCCGGTATACAGGAGCGCCAGCGCTGCCGCCAGCACACATAGCCAGACCAGCGGATAAAGCGCGACAAGGCCGCTCAAAAACAGGGGCGTAGCGACATAGCCCGCAAATACGGTGCAGCGCCCCATGCTGGGACGATGGGGATAGTCACGCGCCATCCAGTGAATCACCCGCCCCATAACGGCGACGCCGCCCAGGATCACCAGATAGAACAGAATCCCCAGGCCCAACGCCGTCAGCAAATTAAGCTGCACATATTGCCCTTCTCCCAGGTTCCAGCCTGACTGAGTGGTGCCAATCATGGCGCAGATCACCGGCACAGCGGCCATCAGCAGCACATGGTGAGTGTAATGGTGCGAAACCGTTTCGTTCTCTTGCTTGATAGTGCGCATTTCCTGGTTCGGATGCGCTAACAAACCCCAGACATGGTTCATACGCTTACTCCTCTGACCGATTGGGCCACCCGATCTGTTAACATTTCCACAAGGGGGCAGCAGTCATTTGAGTATAATCGGCAGGATAATTTCTGGGGCCTCTGCGCAAAAAAACGGCGAAAAAGATCGCTTACGGGGTCTTAATCCGCTGTCCTGGCAAATCGGGTATAGACTGAAAGAAAAATCTTCACACAGGGAGTTCAGCCTTGCATTTGGATATCAATGGGTTAATTACGCAGTACGGCTATCTTGCGCTGTTTATTGGCTGTATTGCCGAGGGCGAAACGTTTTTGCTGCTGGGCGGGGTTGCCGCTCACGAAGGGCTACTGCACTACAGTGGCGTCGTACTGGCGGCGATGGCGGGCGGCGTGGTGGGCGATCAGATGCTCTACTGGATTGGCCGGCGTTTTGGTACCCGCATTTTGCGACGCTTTAAAAAACATCAGGATAAAGTGGTGAAGGCGAACCGCCTGATTAAGCGTCGTCCCAGCCTGTTCGTGATTGGCGCACGTTTTATGTATGGCTTTCGTATTATTGGGCCGATCATTATTGGCGCAAGCCGCCTGAAGCCGCTGAAGTTTTTTCTCCTCAACGTCACCGGGGCGGCTGTCTGGGCACTGCTGTTTGTTACGCTCGGCTATTTTGCAGGCGGCATTATCGCCCCCTGGCTGCACAAACTCGACCAACACTTTAAACACCTGCTATGGCTGGGCGCGGCGGTGGTCTTTGCGTTTGTGCTGCGCTGGGCGATTCGCCGCTGGAATCATCACCGGGCCGATCAGTAGCCTTTAAACTGCGGGTTGGCCAGCATAAAGCCGCCGTCGATAATAAACGACTGACCGGTGGTATAGGTCGCCCACTCGGAACTCAGCCAGGCTACCATACTGGCAATTTCGTGCGTATCGCCAGGGCGGCCGGCAGGAATTTCCGGCATTTTTACGTTATGCGCATCCGCGTCGGACATCTTGTTCATCGGCGTCGCAATCGCCCCCGGGGCGACCGCATTGACCAGAATATTGTGGGGCAGCAGACTCAGCGCCATCGATTTGGTCAGGCCGCCTGCCGCATGTTTTGCCGCGGTGTAGGCCACTGAGCCCGGCAGGGGCGTATGCTCGTGCACAGAGGTGATGTTGATGATGCGTCCGCCCTGCCCTTGTTTGATCATGTTACGTGCCGCCACCTGCCCACAGATAAAGACGCCATCGACATCCACGCTGAAGGTTTTACGCCAGTCTTCCCAGGTCACGTCCATAAAGTCGGCTTTAAAATTTGCCCCGGCATTGTTGACCAGCACATCGATACGGCCCAGTTTGTCGATCAACTGCTGCAACACCTTGCCGCCTTCTGGCGGATCGGCCAGATCGAGCTGAATCGTCTCTGCCCGTTGTCCGGTCTCTTCTACCCGACGGGCGGTCCGCTGTGCGCCTTCCTCGTCTGAACGCCAGGTGATGCCAATATCAAAGCCCTGTTCGGCTAACATCTCAGCACAACGGCTGCCGATGCCCGAATCCGATGCGGTCACAATGGCCACTTTTCGTTGGGGTGCTGTCATAACGGTCTCCTCTGGAAGTGTATGAAAAGTATATACCGGGCTGAAAATTGTGCCGGACGCGGACAACGGGCTCGCCAGGTTAACGATCTGTGCCCGAACGAAGCGGTATGCAGGTACCTGGCTATAGTTAAGTCAGACACTGACAGGGAGAACGCGATGAGTAAGGTTAAACGCAAGATTGACGATCATGGTGTCATAGGTGATCTCCGCACCTGTGCACTGGTCGCAAACGATGGCACGATCGACTATCTCTGCTGGCCGGAGCTGGACAGCCCGTCGGTGTTTTCGGCCTTACTGGACAGTGACGAAGCGGGCCTGTTTTCAATCGCACCCGAGTGGCAAAACGCCCGTCGGCAACAAATTTACCTGCCGGATACCAATATTCTGCAAACGCGCTGGCTGGCCGAAGAAGGCGTGGCCGAAATTACTGACTACATGCCCATCTGCGACCGTCAGGACAAACTGCCACGCATTATCCGCCGGGTGAAAATGGTGCGGGGCCAGGCCCGGTTTAACATGGTCTGTTCGCCTCGCCATGATTACGCCCGCGCGGAAACCCGCGCCGAGATTCAGCGCGGTTGTATCGATTTTCATGCGAAGGATCAGCCCTCGCTTCGGCTGGCCGCCACGGTCGTGATGACCCTGGAAGGTAATAACGCCACCGCCAGTTTCGAGTTAAAAGCGGGCGAACACGCCGAATTTGAATTCGGCAGCGTAAATGACGCACACGTTGAAAAACTGGCGACCGCGAACTGTTTCGAAGAGACGCTGAGCTACTGGCGTGAGTGGAGTTGCCACAGTACCTATCGTGGCCGCTGGCAGGAAATGGTCCAGCGCTCAGCCTTGGTGCTGAAGCTGCTGACCTCCTGGCAGCACGGCTCCATTGCCGCCGCCGCAACCTTTGGCCTGCCGGAGGAGCTGGGGGGCGAACGTAACTGGGATTACCGTGCCTCCTGGATACGCGATGCGTCCTTCAGCATGTACGCGCTGATGCGCCTGGGCTACGTGGATGAGGCCAAGCACTTCACCGAATGGGTCGGTCGCTGTGTGGAAAACAGCCATCATGACGAGATGCGTTTACAGGTGATGTATCGCCTGGACAGCAGCACGGAACTGCAGGAAATGTCGCTGCTCAACCTGTCCGGCTATGCCGATTCCTGCCCGGTCAGGATAGGCAACGATGCCTGGCAACAGAAACAACTGGATATCTATGGCGAACTGATGGACGCCATTTACCTTGCCAATAAATATGGTGAAGCCATCTCTCAACGGGGCTGGAACCATGTCTCAGAGATGCTGGACTGGCTCTGTGATAACTGGCATCAGCCGGATGCGGGCATCTGGGAAATGCGCGGTGAACCGGAGCACTTCCTGCATTCCCGTTTGATGTGCTGGGTGGCCATGGATCGCGGGCTGCGTCTTGGCATGAAACGTTCCCTGCCGATGCCTTATGAGCGGTGGGACCGTACCCGGCGCGAGATTCGCGACGATATCTGGAAAAACTTCTGGAACAGCGAACGCGGCCATTTTGTTTCGACCCGCCATGGCGATTACCTGGATGCCTCCATGCTGCTGATGCCGCTGGTGCGTTTTGTCGGCGCAACCGATCCTGACTGGATTGCCACGCTGGATGCCATCAAGGCGAATCTGGTCAGCGATGGGATGGTGCGTCGCTATAACATCCATGAAACCCCGGCGGACGGGCTCACCGGCGGAGAAGGTTCATTTGGTGCCTGCTCGTTCTGGTACGTCGAATGTCTGGCACGTGCCGGACGCGTACGCGAAGCCCATTTTGAGTTCGAGAAATTACTGAGCTACGCTAATCCGTTGGGGTTATATGCCGAAGAGTTCGACAGCCACGGCCAGGCACTAGGCAATATGCCGCAGGCGCTGACGCATCTCGCCCTGATTAGCGCCGCCTTTTTCCTGAACCGCAAGCTAAACGGAGATGTCACGTTATGGCAGCCGTAGAGGGCGGTTTTCGCCCAAAATGTTAATGAACAAAGGCGGATAACGCAGGTAAGTCAGGTAAAGTATTTCGATGCGGTAAAAATCCTGATTCACAACATCAGTTTAATGAACATATAATGCGCAGCAGGTCATAGTGACCAGCATGGGTTCGATACATTGACAAGCCTGAAACATGGCGATAAAGACTTGTAAAATATGAAAAAAAGCATTCGCGCGTTCGCTTCACTTGCATTGGCTTTGGCGGCATTCAGTCAGTCAGCCCTTGCGGTTGTTTATCCCTTACCGCCGGCGAACAGCCGTCTGACCGGGCAAAACATTGAGATTACGATTCCTCAGGACAGTAAACTGCCTCTGGAAGCTTTTGCAGCACAGTTCCAGATGGGCCTCAGCAATATGCTGGAAGCCAATCCGGGTGTTGACGTTTATCTGCCTAAGCCTGGCAGCAAACTGATTATCCCTCAGCAGTTACTCCTGCCTGACGCCCCGCGTGAAGGCATCGTGATTAACAGTGCTGAAATGCGTCTTTATTACTACCCGAAAGGCACGAAAACCGTGGTCGTTCTGCCTATCGGTATTGGTGAGCTGGGTAAAGATACGCCGCTGAACTGGACGACAACCGTTCAACGTAAAAAAGATGGCCCGACCTGGACGCCTACCAAAGCGATGCACGCTGAATATGCCTCACGTGGCGAAAATCTGCCGGCTGTGTTCCCGGCAGGCCCGGATAACCCAATGGGGCTGTATGCGCTCTACATTGGGCGTCTGTACGCCATTCACGGCACCAACGCCAACTTTGGTATCGGCCTGCGCGTCAGCCACGGCTGTGTCCGCCTGCGTGCCGATGATATCAAATGGCTGTTCGATCACGTGCCAGTTGGCACGCGCGTGCAGTTTATCAACCAGCCGGTGAAAGCGTCTGTTGAGCCAGACGGTTCACGCTGGATGGAAGTGCATAATCCGCTGTCGACCACGGAAGAGCAGTTTAACTCTCGTGAACTGGTGCCGATTACGCTGACTCAGGCGGTTGGCAAAGTACTGGTAGACGGTAGCGTGAATCAGTCTCAGGTTGATAAGGCCATCCAGAACCGCTCTGGTATGCCTGTACAGGTTAATGCGCCAGAAAACAGCGTGGCCCCTGCGCCTGTTCCCTTCAACGAAGGTGAAGATGCTGAGCCGAAAGAAGAGCCCATGACGCCAGTGATGTCGCAGCCTGCTAACCCGGTCGCGGTCCAGTCAGAGCCCGCGCCGCAACAGGCTCAACCTGTGCAGCCTTCGCAGCCGCAGCCAGAGCAACCACAGCAGTCGCAACCTGCCCAGCCACAGCCGGCGCAGTAACATTCGCCTGTTACGGGCCAGCCATTCAGGCCCGGTCGTCAGGTCAGTGAAAAGCCAGCGTTGGCGATAGCCACGCTGGCTTTTTTATTGGTCACGGGCTCCACTGTCAACACCACTATCTGGATGGGCGGCGAAAACTCAGCCAGCCGGCCAGCAGCGTGAAGGCCAGAACGATCAGAACCAGCAGTAAAAACCCGTGCGGATTCGACGCCAGCGGAATGCCGCCCACGTTCATACCAAAAAATCCCGCCACAATGTTAATCGGCAGTGCAAGCACCGTAATCACGGTCAGCAGATAAAGTGTCCGGTTACTCTGCTCCATCAACCGTGCTGCAATTTCCTCCTGCAGCAGACGGATGCGCTCCATCAGGCTGGCCAGGTCGTTCAGCACCACGCTAAATTCTTCCGTGAACGCCCGCAGCTCGCGGAGCGTGTCGCGGTTGAGCCAGGCGGGTGGGCGGTTAAGCAACCGGAACAGCGCCGCCGGTTCGGGTGCCAGCAGGCGCTGAATGCGCAGCAGCATGCGCCGGTAATGCCCCAGCTCACTGCGGTTGGCCTTGATTGCCGGACTTAATAAACGCTCTTCAATGTTATCGACTACCTGGCTGATGCGACGCACCACCAGTTCCAGCTGCAACTCCTGTTCACCGAGCAGGTAAAGTAACAGGGCCTCCGCACTGGGAAAATTATGCTTCGCCAGCCCCTGCTGCATCTTTTCGATCATCACTGACGAGCGATAACGTGCGCTCACGACCAGATTATGACGGCACCAGATCCACAGGGTCGCATTTTGCGTACTGCGATTTTCCTGGCTCAGCGTGACGTCGTTCAGTACCGCCAGCAGGGCATTGCTTTGTTCCGCTAACCGGGTGCGCGGTGAGGCGGAATGAATCTCGTCAAAAAAATCATCATCAACCTGAAAGTGGCCCTGCACCCAGTGCTGTGCCCGCGCGTGATTCAGATTGATATGTAACCAGAGAAAGCCTTCTTCAGGAGGGTGTTCACCGAGTTTTACCGCTTCACGGGCATTCAGGCGTTGAGGGAGGGCATCAGGAGAAAAGCGATAACCATGGATGAGTCCGGCCACATCATCATCAAAATCACGTTTTTGTGGGGTGAGAACAACGTCTGTCGCCATGGCAATCCTGTCAGCATCATCAATTAAGATCCACAGCCTGCTGAAGTTTTGTTACAGCAAAATGACCTGTGCCGCCTGGATCATTTTTTTGTCATAAAAAGCGGGTATCACACAGCGTTAACCAGATGTAACTCCGCATCTGCATCCGCTAAGAGGTACGGCATGAGCGAAAACAGTTTATCCTCTTCAGGCACGACGCAGGGACGTCCCGATTTCAACGGCAAAGGCAGCCGCGCAACCAAAACGGCTTTTTATGTCCTGTTAATAGCCGGTCTGGCCTTTGCCGGATTTAATCTGTTTCACGATGTGGAAAAAACTAACACGCCCGTCACCAGTTATGTGCCTTTCTTTCTGCTCGGCCTGGCGCTGCTGATTGCGCTGGGCTTTGAATTCGTTAACGGGTTTCACGATACCGCCAACGCGGTCGCTACGGTGATCTACACGCATTCGCTGACGCCCGGTGCGGCCGTCGTCTGGTCAGGGCTGTGCAACTTTCTTGGCGTGATGCTTTCCAGCGGCGTGGTCGCGTTTGGCATTATTTCGCTTCTGCCCGTCGAACTCATCCTGCAGGCCAGCAGCGGCAACGGCTTTGCCATGATTTACGCCCTGCTGTTCTCGGCGATTATCTGGAATCTGGGCACCTGGTACTTTGGCCTGCCCTCGTCGTCGTCACATACTTTAATTGGCTCGATTATTGGCGTGGGTGTGGCGAATGCGATGTTGCATGGTCGCAGTGGCCTGAGTGGCGTTGACTGGGATCAGGCGCTGAAGGTCGGCTATGCCTTACTGCTCTCGCCCGTCGTGGGCTTCGTCTGCGCCGCCCTGCTGCTGTGGGCCATGAAGCTGTTGATTCGTAACCGCCAGTTGTACGAAGCCCCGCACAGCAACGAGCCGCCGCCGGTCTGGATTCGTGGCCTGCTGATTCTGACCTGCACCGGCGTCTCCTTTGCTCACGGGTCGAATGACGGGCAGAAAGGGATGGGACTCATCATGCTGATCCTGGTCGGCACCATGCCCATCGCCTATGCACTGAACCGTTCACTTCCGCCCGAGCAAATCCCGCGCGTTGCCGCACTGAGTGACGTGACGGCGCGCCAGTTACTGCATATTCAACCGGCCGCCACGCCCACCCCGGATTCACGCAATGTGTTGACGGCCTTTGTCAGCACTGACACGGTCAATCCGAACGTCTTGCCCGCGCTTGGCATGACGTTACGGGATATCAGCGACCAGATTCGCCGCTACGGCTCGATGGACAATATTCCGGCCCAGTCCGTAACCAATACCCGCAATCAAATGTACCTGGCCGCAGAATCGATCAAGCACCTGCAAACCGCCCATGTCTCGCTCCCCGATGAGACGGCACGTAACCTGAAGGCGGTGAAAACAGAGCTGGACAGCGCCACACGCTTTATTCCGATGTGGGTGAAGGTGGTGGTGGCAATCGCGTTGGGGCTGGGCACCATGGTGGGCTGGCGACGTATTGTGGTCACCGTGGGTGAGCGCATCGGCAAAACCCATCTGACCTATGCGCAAGGGGCCAGCGCCGAACTGGTGGCGATGGCGACCATCGGCGCGGCCGATGCCTTTGGTCTGCCGGTCTCCACGACGCATGTGCTCTCATCAGGCGTGGCGGGCACCATGGCGGCGAACCGCTCTGGCCTGCAGATGTCCACCCTGCGCAATCTTGCCGTCGCCTGGATATTGACGCTGCCGGTCTCGATTTTACTTTCTGCCCTGCTCTACGGGCTGTTCATTCATATCTGACCAGGTGAATTGTCATGGCAACACACGACAACAGTTTCAATCGCGACGCTTTTAATCAGCGTTTAATGCAGGAGTTCTATGACAGCTACGACGAAGAGCTGGAGCTGGAGCTGGACGATCTGCGCTTTAGCGAGGCCGCGCCCACGGGCAGCGATGAAAAAGCCTGGCGCCGTCGTTATTTTCGCGAGCTGCTGCAGTTGCAGGGCGAGCTGGTGAAGCTACAGGACTGGGTAATGCGCACCGGCCATCGGCTTGTCATTCTGTTTGAGGGTCGCGATGCGGCCGGTAAAGGAGGCGTGATTAAGCGCATTACGCAACGCCTTAATCCGCGCACCTGCCGGGTGGCTGCGCTGCCCGCGCCCAACGATCGTGAAAAAACCCAGTGGTACTTTCAGCGTTATATCGCGCATCTGCCCGCCGCGGGCGAGATGGTGCTGTTCGACCGCAGCTGGTACAACCGGGCAGGCGTGGAGCGCGTCATGGGATTTTGCAGTGATGCCGACGTGGCGGAGTTTTATCGCAGCGTGCCCGAGTTTGAAAAAATGCTGACCCGCAGCGGGATTCAAATCATTAAGTACTGGTTTTCGATCACGGACGAGGAGCAGGAGCTGCGCTTCATGAGCCGTATCCACGATCCCCTCAAGCAGTGGAAGCTCAGCCCAATGGATCTGGAAAGCCGCCGCCGTTGGGAAGATTACACGGAAGCAAAAGAAGAGATGCTGAGCCGCACCCATATTCAGGAAGCCCCCTGGTGGGTTGTTCAGGGCGTAGACAAGAAACGGGCGCGCCTTAACTGCATCAGCCACCTTTTGCAGCAGGTGCCTTATGAAGCCGCCCCACACGACGAAATCATTCTGCCGCCGCGTGAACGCTCACAAGACTACCACCGCAACGAGGTGCCGGAAAATATGATCGTGCCAGAAAAGTATTGATCGCGTGCGCGGCTAAGCGCCGCGCTGTCACGCTCTCACTTCCGGTGAGGCTGAAGAGAACTGACAGGTCTGCCGCTGTAATGCCGCATAGCGGTCAATCGCCGTAGCAATATCGGCTGAGGTTTTTAAGGCGCGAATCTCAGCGAACAGCTCACCCGCTTCGACGTAGGCTTTACGCAAATAGCCCAGCCACTGTTTGATACGTGCGACATGGTACATGCCCGTATCACCCTGTTTTTCAAGCCGGGTATATTGTTGCAGGAGTACCACTACCTCCGGCCAGGCCATGGGCGCATCATTGTATTTGACGACCCGGCTCAGGTTAGGCACGTTAAGCGCACCACGCCCAATCATCACCGCATCACAGCCTGTGATTCGCAGACAATCCTGGGCGCTTTGCCAGTCCCAGATTTCGCCATTCGCGATAACCGGAATAGACAATCGCCGACGAATCTCGCCAATCGCCTGCCAGTTAATAGCCTCAGCACGGTAGCCGTCTTCTTTGGTACGGCCGTGGACGACCAGTTCGCTGGCACCTGCCTGCGCTACCGCATCCGCAATTTCCATGCTGCGGGCGCTGGAATCCCAGCCCAGGCGCACCTTAACCGTAACGGGCAAGGAGTCAGGTACAGCTGCCCGCATGGCTTTGGCCGCGCGGTAGATTAAGTCGGGATCTTTTAACAGCGTCGCCCCGCCGCCGCTGCCGTTGACCAGCTTCGACGGGCAACCGCAGTTCAGATCCACGCCCCACGAGCCCAGCTCAACCGCGCGGGCCGCGTTTTCCGCCAGCCACTCGGGATGCTGCCCCAGCAGTTGCAGACGAACCAGCGTACCCGACGGCGTCCGGCTGGCATGATGCAGTTCGGGACAAAGGCGATAGAAGGATTTTACCGGCAGCAGTTGGTCGACGACGCGCAAAAATTCCGTGATGCACAAATCGTAGTCGTTGACGTCCGTCAACAGCTGGCGCACCAGAGAATCCAGTACGCCCTCCATGGGTGCCAGTAAAACCCGCATGATCAGACGTTTCCGCTGCGTTTAGGCGCGGGCCGACGTGGACGAGACGCAGGCTTATCAGACTGGCCCGCTGCGGGTCCCTGACGACGCGGCTGCGCACGCTTGTCCCCTTGAGGACGCGCCGCGCCGGCACCTTGTCCGCCCTGCCCCCGACCGCGGCCGCGTGAAGACGGTGACTGGCGGCCGTTCACAATCGGTTCCGCTTTGATGCTGGGATCCGGCTCATAGCCCGGCACAGCCAGTCGTGGAATTTCACGCTTCAGCAAGCGCTCAATATCACGCAACAGTTTGTGTTCGTCGACGCAAACCAGCGACAGCGCCGCACCCGTTGCGGCGGCACGACCGGTACGCCCAATGCGGTGTACGTAGTCTTCAGGCACGTTTGGCAATTCATAGTTCACGACGTGCGGCAGTTCTTCAATATCCAGACCGCGGGCCGCGATATCCGTCGCAACCAGCACACGAATCGCGCCGGATTTGAAGTCGGCCAGTGCACGGGTACGTGCGCCCTGACTCTTGTTACCGTGGATGGCGGCGGCCGTAATGCCGTCTTTGCCCAGTTGTTCGGCAAGGTGATTGGCACCGTGCTTGGTGCGGGTAAAGACCAGCACCTGCTGCCAGTTACCTTCGCCAATCAGCTGAGACAGCAGTTCCCGCTTGCGCTTTTTGTCAACAAAATGCACCTGCTGAGAAACCTGCTCAGACGCGGTATTGCGGCGCGCGACTTCAACCTGCTCCGGGTTGTGCAGCAGTTTTTCTGCCAGGGTTTTGATCTCATCTGAGAACGTCGCCGAGAACAGCAGGTTCTGACGTTTAGCTGGCAGTTTGGCCAGTACGCGGCGGATATCGTGGATAAAGCCCATATCGAGCATGCGATCCGCTTCATCCAGTACCAGCACTTCAACCTGAGACAGGTCAACGGCGTTTTGATGAGCCAGATCCAGTAGACGGCCCGGCGTGGCCACCAGAATATCGACGCCGCCGCGCAGCTTCATCATCTGCGGGTTGATGCTGACGCCGCCAAACACCACCAGCGAACGCAGCGGAAGATATTTGCTGTAGTCGCTGACGTTTTCACCGACCTGAGCGGCCAGTTCACGGGTCGGTGTCAGAATCAGCGCGCGCACCGGACGACGGCCGCGCACTGTTCCGGTATTCGCGGACAGTTTCTGTAATAAAGGTAAGGTAAACCCGGCGGTTTTGCCGGTGCCGGTCTGCGCGCTTGCCAGCAGATCGCGGCCGGACAGCACAACAGGAATCGCCTGGCGCTGAACAGGCGTCGGTTCGCTGTAGCCCTGCTCAGCTACCGCACGCAGAATATCGGCACTCAGGCCGAGAGAGTCAAAAGACATGACGAGTATTACTCCGGTCCACTCTGACCGCGTTTGGCGGTGTAGTTTTCAGAGGGATAGTGACGCCAGCTGAGGCTGACGCGTGAAAAGGGTGCAAACTACGATGCATAAGCGGCGGAGTGTAACAGCTTTACCGCCCCTGTGCGAGATAGCTCACAATTGATTACATATCTCCCAACGACAAAAGCCACCTTGCGGTGGCTTTTTTAGCGCGACAGCCTGATTCAGCTGCGTTTTTTCTCAATGCGTCCTGCCGGCTCTTTCGCCAGCAACGACACCAGCGCGGGCCCCAACAACATCACCACGCCAAGGCTGGCTAACAGTAAGTTGTTGTGGAAAATGCGCGACACCAGGAACAGCGTCATCATCGCGGCACCGAAATAGTACGTGGTGGTCGCTTCTTCCAGGTAATCACCCAGGGTACGTAAACGGGCACTACGCTGCGTGATCAGCATGGCGATAAACACCGCTGCATAAGCCACCACCAGGGTACTGCACACTTCGACCAGTGCTTTATGTTTCCAGCCCCAGACCAGTGCGGCAATCACCAGCAGGTGCATCGCGATGTGGGCCCAGGTTTGACCGGTAATAATTTGAAAGCGATTCGACAATTTCATTTCTCTCTCCTGCAGACCTGGCACGTTGCACATATGCAACCGTAACCGGCCAGGGACGGTTTCTCAATGTAAAGCAAATTTCAGATAACGCCCTAATTATTCCTCTTCTTCACCCTCCATTTGTGACAAAGACTACACTTTGTTGTTGATGAAGATGAAAAGGAGCGCGTCGCGAGTATGCCACAAATCAAGCAAGGATTTTCATTTAAAGTCCTGACGATTAATACCCATAAAGGTTTTGCCCCGTTTAACCGACGCTTCATCTTGCCCGAATTGCGTGAAGCAGTGCGCGCAACGTCAGCAGATATCGTTTTTTTGCAAGAGGTGATGGGAACCCATGACATTCACCCTCTGCAACATGAAAACTGGCCTGATACCTCCCACTACGAGTTTCTGGCCGACACGATGTGGAACGATTTTGCCTATGGGCGCAATGCGGTTTACCCGGAAGGACATCATGGCAACGCCGTGCTGTCGCGTTTTCCCATTGCTGAGTACGACAATCGCGATGTTTCAATTGCCGGGAGCGAAAATCGCGGCATGTTGCATTGCCAGCTTACCCTGCCCGATGGCCGGGGCACGCTGCATGTCATCTGTGTGCACCTGGGGCTGAAAGAGGCGCACCGTCGTGCCCAGTTGGCGATGTTAAACGACATGGTGATGGCGTTACCCGCTGACGCACCTGTCGTCGTCGCCGGTGACTTTAACGACTGGCAGGGGCGAGCCAACAACATACTGCAAAAAGGGGCGGGACTAAAAGAGGTCTTTAGCCTGAAAAGCGGACGACCTGCGCGGACGTTTCCGGCACGCTTTCCCCTTCTGCGACTGGATCGTATTTACGTGCGCAATGCGACGATCAGTCAACCCTGGGCATTGCCGCGTAAACCCTGGTCACACCTTTCCGATCACGCGCCGCTGGCGGTGGAGATCCATCTATGAATTTTGAGTGGCAAGACGGCAACAAACTGCGCCTGCTGGAAAACGGGGACGCATTTTTCCCCCGGGTGTTTGGCGCGATTGCACGTGCCGAACACAGCGTACTGCTGGAAACCTTTATCCTGTTCGAAGACGATGTGGGCAACGCCCTGCACAAGGTGCTGCTGGCGGCGGCGCAGCGCGGCGTCAAGGTCGAAATGATGGTCGATGGCTACGGCTCCTCCGAGCTGTCCCAGAGTTATGTCAACAGTCTGACGCAGGCGGGCGTGCGCTTTATCTATTACGATCCGCGTCCGCTGATCATGGGCATGCGAACTAACGTCTTTCGCCGTCTGCACCGTAAAACTGTGGTCGTGGACGGCGTTATCGCCTTTGTCGGCGGCATCAACTTTTCCGCCGAGCACTACACGGATTTTGGCCCGGAAGCCAAACAGGATTATACCGTGGAGGTCAAAGGTCCGGTGGTCGCCGACATTACCCGCTACCTGCAAGAGGCGATTGGCAGTCAGGCCACCACTCGCCGCTGGTGGGGACAGCGTTCACATCGTCCGGCCAAAAACACCCTGCCCGGCGACGCGCAGGTCCTGTTTGTCTATCGCGACAACGATCAGCACCGGGATGATATTGAGCAGCATTATCTGGACATGCTGCGCACCGCCAAACAGGACGTCATTATCGCCAACGCCTACTTTTTCCCTGGCTACCGTTTGCTTAAGGAGATGCGCAATGCGGCACAGCGCGGCGTACGCGTGCGACTGATTGTGCAGGGTGAGCCGGATATGCCGATTGTGAAAGTGGGCGCTGAGCTGCTTTATAACTATCTGGTGGATGCGGGCGTGGAAGTCTATGAATATTGCCGCCGACCGCTGCATGGCAAAGTGGCGGTGAAAGATCAGCAGTGGGCTACCGTTGGCTCAAGCAATCTCGATCCCTTGAGTTTGTCCCTCAATCTTGAAGCCAACCTGATCATTCACGATCGCAACTTTAACCAGACATTACGCGATAATCTTGAGCATTTACTGGCTGAAGACTGTCAGCGCGTCGAAGAGGATAAGTTGCCACCACGCACCTGGTGGCAGCTGACGAAAGGCGTTGTCGTGTTCCACTTTCTGCGTCACTTCCCGGCTATCGCCGGCTGGTTACCGGCGCATACGCCAAAGCTGGCTCAGGTGGATCCGCCGGTTCAGCCCGAAATGGAGACGCAAGATCGCGTCGAAGCCAACAATGAAGGAGCCAATTCCTGATGGCAAACACGCACCCACGCTGGAAACTGGCAAAAAAAATCCTGACCGGGCTCTTCTTCGTCGCCGTCATTGTGCTGCTGGTGATCTATGCACGCAAAGTGAACTGGGATGACGTCTATAAGGTCATTGTTAACTACAACCGCTTTGTGGTGCTGACCGCGGCGGCACTGGTTATCGTCAGTTATCTGGTTTACGGCTGCTACGACCTGATTGGTCGGGCCTACTGTGGTCATAAGCTGGCCAAACGTCAGGTGATGCTGGTGTCATTTATCTGCTACGCCTTTAATCTGACGCTGAGTACCTGGGTTGGCGGTGTCGCTATGCGCTACCGGCTCTATTCGCGGCTCGGCCTGGACAGTGCGACGATTACGCGCATTTTCTCCCTCAGCATCGCCACTAACTGGCTGGGCTACATCCTGCTGGCGGGCGTGATCTTCAGCGCAGGCCTGGTTCCGATTCCCGGCGGCTGGTTTATCGGCGAAACCACACTACGGCTTATTGGTGCCGCGCTGCTGGTGCTCGTCGCGTTTTATCTCTGGGCGTGCGCGTTTTCTAAACGTCGTCGCTGGAAAGTGAAAGGGCAAACCCTGCAGTTGCCTTCCCTGCGCATGGCGCTGTTTCAGTTTGCCGTCTCCTGCGCCAACTGGCTGGTTATGGGCACGATTATCTGGCTGCTGCTGGGCCGGGATGCCGGTTATCCCATGGTGCTGGGCGTACTGTTAATCAGTAGTATCGCAGGCGTAATTATTCATATTCCGGCGGGGATTGGGGTGCTTGAAGCGGTATTCGTGGCGCTGCTGGGCGGCGAGAACCTTTCACACGGGACCATCATCGCCGCGCTGCTGGCTTACCGCGTGCTGTACTTTATTTTGCCGTTGCTCCTGGCACTGGTGCTGTATCTGGGGCTGGAGAGCCGCGCGAAACATATGCGCCATAAGAACGAGCAGAAGCTACAAAAATCGTAGTAAACGGCTGCTCTGGTTCACCAGAGCAGCCTGTTTTTTAACGGCGGTTGCCAAAAATACGCAGCAGCATCAGGAACAGGTTGATGAAATCAAGATAGAGCGTCAGCGCGCCCATAATTGAGTAGCGGCGCAGGTTTTCCGTGTCACGCGCATCAATCTGCTCACCGATATTTTTCAGTTTCTGCGTGTCATACGCGGTCAGACCGACAAACACCACCACACCGATGTAGGTAATGGCCCACATCAATGCCGGGCTTTTCAGCCAGAAGTTCACCAGCGAGGCCAGCAGAATACCAATCAGCGCCATAAACAGCAGACTGCCCAGGCGGCTTAAATCACGTTTTGTGGTGTAGCCGTAGAACGTCATGGCACCAAACATCCCGGCCGTGACGAAGAACGTGCTGGCAATGGACGAATAAGTGTACACCAGAAAGATACTGGCCATGGTCAGCCCGGTCAGGGCCGAATAGAGCATGAATAACCCCGTCGCCACGGCCCCGCTCAGGCGATGCACCATACCTGAGAGGAAGAACACCAGCGCCAGTTGCACAATGATCAGGCCGAAGAAGGTGATGCGATTTGCAAACACCAGCTCCATCACCGCCGGTGTGCGCGCGGCAAACCAGGAGACGAAGGCAGTGAGTAACAAACCACAGGTCATCCAGCCATAAACCTGTGCCATATAAGCCTGCAACCCACGAGATGCAGGCTGAACTATTGAATCATTCTGTGGATATCGGTCCATGATGCACCTCTTGTTAAACAAATGTGTTGTGCCCCAAAACGGGCTGTCTGAGTAAGTGTGGCACAGCTCTGTTCAACTGTGCCACAACGCCGTACTTATCGACGTGACAGGCACTGCTGATAACGACTGTCGACGCGTTGAGCAAACCACGCCGTGGTTAAATTGCGGGTAATTTTAGGACTTTCAAGTCTGATGCCCGGCAACATTTCCCGTGGCAAAGGCTTTCCGGCCATCTTGTCTGCCAGCGTAAAAACCTGCTTCCACAGATCGCTGTCGCTGAAGTCCGCCTTTTCGCCCCGCTCCAGATCGTGGCGGATTTCGCGGTTGCTCATATCAATGCGTTTCGCCAGCGTCCGCACCGCCAGCTCCGTCGATCCTGGCGTGTCCGAACCATACTGAATCAGATCGCCATCCAGCGCCAGCTTCATCCCTGTCGCGCGGGCTACCGCCGCCTGGAACGCCGCATTGCGGCTGGCGTACCAGCCCGCATTGTAGTCCGCGAACCGGTAAAGCGGCTTGCTGTAGTCAGCCGGATAGCCCAGCAGGTGCATTGTGCCGAAATAGACACCGCCATGACGCGTGAAAACTTCACGGCGAATGGAACCCTCAACCGGCCATGGATAGCCTTTGGCATGGGCTTCTGCAAACGCAATACTCACCTGCATCGGTCCGCCGGTATGAACAGGGTTGAGGTTGCCAAACAGCTTCTGCCCCATGGGCACCATCTCAATAAAGTCGTCGAAAATGGCGCTCAGATCTTTTTCACTTTTCGCCTTATCCAGCCGCGCAGCGTAGCTTTCGCCATTACTGGACTTGATTAACAGCGCGGTGCGCACTAAAAACGCCGGAACATGCACCTTCGCCGCCCGGCGGTCGATCTCCTCCCAGGCGATTTTTGCCATACCGGGTACGGTGCCGTTGGCGTCAAATCCTGACTCCTGACCCGCCACCGCAATAACCGCGCACAAATTACTGTCGCTGGCGGCCAGACCCTGGGTACGGAACGACGTATAGATATCGTCAGCCCAGCCTGATTTATCGCTGACACCGGCGGGCAGCAGGCGCTGAATCTGCGCTTTGACATCCTCAGGTTGCCTGGCGGGCGCTTCTGGTGTTTTTTTGCTGCTACAGCCCGCCAGTATCAGGATAGCGAGCAACGTCAGGCGTTTGGGGAATGAAATGAATGACATACCTGTCCTCTGAGGCAAAAAGAGTAGCTTAACACTGCGCCGCTTCGCAGGGCAGATGCGATTATATGAACTAAGGTTATCTCTTTTCACGAAAAAGGGATGTTTTATGTCAAAACGCTGGACACTTATCGCACTGAGCCTGCTGCTGGCCGGCTGCGGCGGCAATAACACACCGGCTCAGGTCAGTTCGCCGGGCGCCCCCACTTCACCGACGCTAAAAGCGCTGGACAGCGGCGCGGCCGTGCTGCAGTCCCGCCCGCCCATTGATGCGATCAATGCCTATCTGGATGGTTTTCATTTCTATAACGGCGACAAGAATGGCCAGATGGAAGCCCATCACTATGTGACGGTCCTGAATGATGATGTGATGCAGGCGGTGATTTATGACGGTAATACGCGCGATGCGCGCCTGATGGGCGTGGAATATATTATCAGTGAGCGCCTGTACCGCAACCTGCCCGCCGAAGAGAAAAAACTGTGGCACAGTCATCAGTACGAGGTGAAATCCGGTTCACTGGTCGCGCCAGGCCTGCCGGCCGTCGCAGAAAAAGCGCTGATGACGCGTATCGTCAACACGTACGGGAAAACCTGGCATACCTGGCACACCGACCGCGACAAGCAACTGCCCATTGGCATTCCGGCGCTGATGATGGGCTTTACCGCCGACGGGCAAATGGATGCGCGCTTGCTGGCCGATCGCGACCGCCGTTTTGACATCGACAGTCAAAAAATTCGTGCTGAACGGGCGGATATCGTCGCACATCCCGTGGTGCC
Organism: Pantoea sp. BR_17; assembly: GCF_041955125.1. Lineage (NCBI taxonomy): Bacteria > Pseudomonadati > Pseudomonadota > Gammaproteobacteria > Enterobacterales > Erwiniaceae > Pantoea > Pantoea sp. BR_17. The sequence goes on from NZ_JAVAXT010000003.1 coordinate 218,126, forward strand.
CGGCGCCAATGCCTGGCAGGACGGTGACGTTATTCAGCTTCGGCGAGGACAAGGCGGCGGTGAACACGCGCACGGCAACACGCAGTTTGCTCCCGCCGAACAGCGTGGTACGCCTTAATCCCAGCGCTGCGCAGCCTCGTGATCGCTGCTGCGTGCATCGACCCAGCGATCGCCCTGCCCGGTGGTTTCCCGTTTCCAGAACGGGGCGCGGGTTTTCAGGTAATCCATGATGAATTCCGCAGCGGCAAAGGCGCTGCTGCGGTGCGCACTGGTGACGCCGACAAAGACAATCTCATCGCCGGGAAACAGTTCACCAATGCGGTGGATGACAGAGACGCGCTGAAGCGGCCAGCGCTGGCGCGCCTCGTCAGTAATTTCCTGCAGCGCCTTCTCGGTCATACCGGGATAATGTTCCAGCGTCAGGGCCGCAACATCATCGCCCAGGTTGTGATTGCGCACTTTGCCCGTGAACGTGACAACCGCGCCGTCTTCGTTGCACCCTGCCAGCCACTGGTATTCCTGCGCCATCGCAAAGGGCGCGGGACCGACCCGAATTTGCGTGTCCATTTATCCTCCGGTAACGGGTGGGAAAAAGGCGACTTCATCGCCGTCCTGTAAAGGGTGCGTCATGGGGCGTAGCGTCTGGTTAACCGCCGCCAGTAATCGTTCGCTGTCGAGCGCCAGCGCCCAGCGTTCGCCCTGCTGAGACAACGCTGTCCGCAGCGCCGCGACGTCGGGATAGTCGGCGGCCAGCGTCAGCGAGTCCGTGCCCACCAGTTCCCGCACCTGCGCAAAAAACAGCACCTTAATCATGGGCTGCCGCCTGAAAAACGCCGCTTTTGCCGCCGCTTTTATGCAGCAGGCGCAGCTGATCAATCACGATATCTTTCTGGACGGCTTTGCACATGTCATAGATGGTCAGCGCCGCCACGGAAGCCGCCGTCAGGGCTTCCATTTCTACCCCGGTTTTCCCCGTCAGCCGACACAGAGAGGTGATGCGAACCCGGTTCAATTCGGGTTCCGCGACCAGGTTGATCTCCACTTTGCTCAGCATAAGCGGATGACAGAGTGGGATCAGTTCCCAGGTGCGTTTTGCCGCCTGAATACCGGCAATGCGCGCTGTGGCGAACACATCACCCTTATGGTGACGGCCTTCCATGATCATCTGTAACGTTTCTGGCTTCATCAGTACCAGCACGTCGGCCTGCGCTTCGCGTACCGTATCGTCTTTGGTGGAAACATCCACCATGTGGGCTTCGCCCGCGGCGTTGATGTGGGTAAGTTGTGACATGCTTAAAGCTTCTTTAAATGAGTGACAAAATTGCAGGGACGCGTACGCGCATCCAGTTGGTCAGCGATGATGCGTTCCCACGCGGTGGTACAGGCTGACGTTGAGCCCGGGACCGCAAAGATCAACGTCTGGTTAGCCAGACCAGCCACCGCACGGGACTGCAATGTCGAGCCGCCAATGTCTTCGTAAGACACCATGCGGAACAGCTCGCCAAAGCCGTCAATCTCCCGATCGAACAACGGCAGCAGCGCCTCAGGCGTGCTGTTTTTCGCATTGAAGCCGGTGCCGCCATTAATAATGACCACCTGGACATCTTCACTGGCGATCCAGCGCGACACAATCGCGCGAATACGGTAAACATTGTCGGGAACAATAGCGTGATCGATCACGCTGTGGCCCGCCTCGGCTGCCGCTTCACGCAGATAATCGCCGGAGGTATCGCTGCTGGCATCACGGCTGTCAGAGACCGTCAGCATAGCGAGCTGTAACGGTTGAAACGTGCTGGCTGATTTGCCCATGTCTGCTCCTGCAGTTAACCGCCAATATAAGAAAGATTTTGTGTAATACCGGTATTTCCCTGTAACAGGAAATGCGTCTGCTTCTTCTGGCCCAGGCTGCTGGCAATGCGTGCCTGAAGTTCATCTTGCTGGTCGTCAGAGGCCAGCAGATCGCGTAAAGGAATCCCGCCATCGCCAAACAGGCAGAGATGCAAATTTCCCTGTGCGGAAACCCGCAGACGGTTGCAGCTGGCGCAGAAATCTTTGGAATACGGCATGATCAGCCCGATTTCACCCACGTAATCCGGATGATAAAACACCTGGGCCGGGCCATCACTGCGGCCGCTGATACGACGCTGCCAGCCCTGAGCAATCAGCTGATCGCGGATAACTTCGCCCGAGACATGCTGCTGGCGAAACAGCGCACCGCCCTCGCCGGTTTCCATCAGTTCGATAAAACGCAGCTGGATGGGACGCGTACGGATCCAGTCAAGAAAGGTCGCCAGATGGTGGCTGTTGACATCGCGCATCAGCACGCTGTTGACTTTGACCTGGCTAAAACCCGCCTCAAAAGCCGCGTCAATCCCGGCCATCACCTGGTGGAACTTGTCCTGACCGGTAATCGCATGAAACTGACGTGCATCGAGACTGTCTACGCTGACGTTCAGCGCGGTCAGTCCCGCGTCGCGCCACTGCTTAACATCGCGCGCCAGTCGGTAGCCGTTGGTGGTGACCGCAATCTGGCGAATCGCAGCATTTTCGTTAACCGCGGCGATAATGTCGGTGAAATCACGACGTAAAGAGGGCTCACCGCCGGTCAGACGCACTTTTTCAGTGCCCGCCGCCGCAAAGGCGCGCGTGACACGGCGAATTTCATCCAGTGAGAGAAAGCTTTTATTGCGGATACCGTTTGGCTGATAACCCTCAGGCAGGCAATAGGTACAACGGAAATTACAGACATCCGTGACCGAGAGGCGCAAGTAATAAAACTTACGCGCAAATGCATCAGTAAATTGTGACACCAGAGAACACCTTTCCAGTTCGGGAGATGCAGTCATTTCTTCCTGCACCCTGGCAGCGCGTAGGCTACGGCCTGAATCCCCTATCCGCAGACGTAGGCATTCAGGCTTGAGTGTACGTTAACCGGCTGATTAACGCGGTATACAGATGGTAGCGCGATTAGGGTAAATGCGCCATCCACGGCTTTTACTCTGTGTGCGCAGTAACGTTAACTTTCACCGTATTTCGCGCCCGGGATACGGTAAACTGCCGGTCATAAACTGACACACATCATCCTCGTCTGCACCCTGCGCGTTTCACGCCTCTGCAGACGCGAAAAAGGAGAAATATGAATCGAACACTGGCGGACCTGGATCGCGTCGTGGCACTGGGCGGCGGACATGGATTAGGTCGCGTGATGTCGGCCTTGTCACCACTGGGTTCGCGCCTGACCGGCATCGTTACCACCACTGATAACGGTGGCTCCACCGGTCGCATCCGTCGGGCTGAAGGCGGTATCGCCTGGGGCGATTTGCGCAACTGCATTAACCAGTTGATTACCGAGCCCAGCGTCGCGTCCGCGATGTTCGAATACCGCTTTACCGGCAATGGCGAACTGGCCGGGCACAATCTGGGCAATTTAATACTGAAAGCGCTGGATCATCTGAGCGTGCGTCCGCTGGAAGTGGTCAATATCATCCGAAATCTGCTAAAAGTTGACGCGTTTTTAATCCCGATGTCCGAACATCCGGTGGATTTGATGGCAACAGATGACGAAGGCAATGCCGTTTATGGTGAAACCGCCATTGATGAGATGCGCGCACCACCACAGGCGTTAATGCTGCATCCTGTGGTGCAACCGACGCGCGAAGCGCTCGATGCCGTTGCAGAAGCCGATTTGATTCTGATTGGGCCAGGCAGTTTCTACACCAGCCTGATGCCCATTCTGTTAATGAAAGAGATGGCGCAGGCGCTGCGCCGCACGCCCGCGAACATGGTGTTTATCGGCAACCTGGGCCGTGAACTCAGTCCGGCGGCAGCGGCGCTGACCGTGGCGGATAAGCTGCGAATAATGGAAGAGGCGATTGGTAAACGGGTCATCGACGCCGTGGTTGTCGGACCGGCCACGGACGTCAGTCTGATCGACAACCGCCTGATCATCCAGGAGCCGCTGGAGGCCGCAGATATTAAATATCGTCACGACCGCCAGCTGCTGCGCGGCGCGCTGGAGCACGCCATCCAGCGGTTTAACTGACTCAGGACACCGCGATAAACAAGGTGCGCAGTTCCTGGAGCTGATCGCGCAGGCCAGCAGCCTGTTCGAACTCCAGGTTTTGCGCATGCTGCTGCATCTGCCCTTCCAGTTCGTGAATCTTTTTCTGCAACGCCTGCGGTGACAACGCCAGGTAATCCGTCTCTGTCTCGGCGGCGTTGCGCTTGCCGGGTTTGGCTTTACCCCGCGTTTTCACCACGTTATTGCCCAGTTCCAGAATATCGGTGATTTTCTTATTCAGGCCCTGCGGTACGATGCCATTCTCTTCGTTGTAGCGCTGCTGCTTCTCACGACGGCGCTCAGTTTCTTCAATGGCGCGCGCCATGGAAGGCGTGATCTTATCGCCGTAGAGGATCGCTTTACCATTGATGTTACGTGCAGCGCGCCCGATGGTCTGGATCAGGGAGCGCTCGGAACGCAGGAAGCCCTCTTTATCGGCATCCAGAATGGCCACCAGCGAGACTTCAGGCATATCCAGCCCTTCACGCAGCAGGTTGATGCCCACCAGCACATCAAATTTGCCCAGGCGCAGGTCGCGAATAATTTCCATGCGCTCGACGGTATCGATGTCAGAGTGCAGATAGCGCACCTTTTCACCGTGTTCTTCCAGGTACTCCGTCAGGTCTTCGGCCATACGTTTGGTGAGCACCGTAACCAGTACGCGTTCATTGACGTTAACGCGCTGGCGGATCTCTGACAGCAAATCGTCCACCTGAGTCGCCACGGGCCGCACCTCAAGGATTGGATCCAGCAGCCCCGTCGGACGCACCACCTGATCGATCACCTCATCGCCCGATTTTTCCAGCTCGTATTTGCCTGGCGTGGCGGAGACATAAATGGTCTGAGGGGCCAGCGCCTCGAACTCTTCAAACTTCATGGGGCGGTTGTCCAGCGCCGAAGGCAGGCGGAAGCCATATTCGACTAACGTCTCTTTACGCGCCCTGTCCCCGCGGTACATGCCGCCAATCTGCGGAATGGTTACGTGCGACTCATCGACGACCAGCAGGCCATCCGCCGGCAGATAGTCAAATAAGGTCGGCGGCGCTTCCCCCGGTCCGCGGCCAGACAGATAGCGGGAGTAGTTTTCGATACCAGAGCAGTATCCCAGCTCCCCCATCATTTCAAGGTCAAACTGCGTCCGTTGGGTAATACGCTGCTCTTCCAGCAGTTTGTTGTTTTCCAGCAGGATCTTGCGCCGTTCGGCCAGTTCAACCTTGATGTCTTCCATGGCCTGCAGGATACGCTCACGTGGCGTAACGTAGTGCGTTTTAGGGTAAATGGTAAAGCGCGGCACCACCGATTCGACCTGACCGGTAAGCGGGTCAAACAGGGACAGCCGCTCCACCTCTTCATCGAATAATTCAACCCGCAGGGCCATATCGTCAGATTCGGCCGGGAAGATATCAATGACTTCGCCCCGGACCCGGAACGTCCCGCGCTGAAACGCCTGATCGTTACGCGTGTACTGCAACTCCGACAGGCGACGCAGGATGCTGCGCTGATCGATAATCATGCCGCGCGTTAAGTGCAGCATCATTTTCAGATACAGATCGGGATCGCCCAGGCCGTAGATGGCAGACACAGAGGCCACGACAATCACATCGCGCCGTTCCAGCAACGCTTTCGTCGCGGAGAGGCGCATTTGCTCGATATGTTCGTTAACCGACGCATCCTTTTCAATAAAGGTATCCGAACTGGGCACGTAAGCTTCGGGCTGGTAGTAGTCATAGTACGAGACAAAAAACTCTACGGCGTTTTCGGGAAAGAACTCCTTCATCTCGCCATACAGTTGCGCCGCCAGCGTCTTATTAGGAGCCAGCACCATGGTAGGACGATTCAGGTCGGCAATAACGTTAGCAACGGTAAAGGTTTTACCCGATCCGGTTACGCCTAACAGCGTCTGGTGCGCCAGGCCGTCTTCCAGTCCGGCTTCCAGACGGCGGATCGCTTCCGGCTGATCGCCAGAAGGCTTGAAAGCGGAGTTCAGTTTAAAATCTTTACTCATGAATGCGGTTCCTGCAGAAGAAAGACGGCGGGCAGCCCATTATTTTACTCTGCTATGGCAATTTTGCCAGAAAAAAATACTGGATATAATACCAGTAATGATGCACAGTATTGTCGCCAGGTTTTACTTGACTCTGGCACTTTTGCCCAGGCAAACACCCGTTTTTGTTGCGCAAGGTTATCCCCAAGCGACGTATTGATTTAACATTTGTCAAGCCTGTGTCATAAAATTGCAGTTTGATGAATCGCGTCCAATCCGGCAGGCTTGTTTTTTACTAACACACTGATTTTTAATAGTAAGTAAAAAAAGCCCAGATTGTCATCATTACGTGACCAGGCCGCGTATTTCCTCGCTTCTAACCTGTTTTCATTATCTAATGCACAAGGTTATCCACAGGAATAGTGGATAACTGATGAGAGGCCTTGGAATATCGGCTGTGCATAATTTTTTCTGCCGCCGCGTTTTGATGAAAAAAAATTTTTTTTAGCGAAATTTTTAACGCCAATAGCGTTGTTTTAGCGCGATGCATGGCGCGCATTCAACGTTGATCGTCTGGCTTTTCAGGTTGCTGTTTTTTACAGCAGACTGCCTGCGCCATTTATGGGCAACTGCACCTGACGCTCATTTTTCCTGCACCCTCATCGCGCTGCGCAGTCGTCCCGCCCGTCAATTGTTCACTTTTACTTATATTTAAACCGTCAAAATTCCGCATGTTAAGCGCGCAAACTTCGTTCACTCCGACTCTGGCCCGGTAATTGCATGCTCTGTGATCAGGATGTCATGCGCCACAGCAGCAGTCATAGCCCTGCTATTCTGGTAGTGCGATTTACCCGTTATGAGCAGCAAAACATTCAGGTTAATTATCTGGAAGGAGCGCGTCAGATGCTAAGTTTACGGTCGGTGAATCAGTTTTACGGAAAAAATCATATTCTCTGGAATGTGGACCTTGACCTGCCCCCCGGCACCTGTACCGGCATACTGGGACGTCCCGGCATGGGAAAAACCACGCTGGTGAACTGCATCATGGGTAAGCTTCCCATCAACAGCGGCACGATTAGCTGGCAGCAGGATGGCTCGCCGCCAGAGGACCTGCTGTCGCAGCCTGCCGATCAACGTGCACGCCAGGGCATTGGCTACGTGCCACAGGGACGACATATTTTCACGCAGATGAGCGTAGAAGATAACTTACTGATTGCCCTGCTGGCAGGCGCTGAATCGCGCGAAAATCACCGGCCTATCCCGGAAATGATTTTTGATCTTCTGCCGGCTCTCTATTCACTGCGTCAACAGCGCAGCGGGGATTTGCCGGTTTACCAGCAGCAGCAACTGGCCCTTGCCCGCGCGCTGGTATTACAGCCACGCCTGCTGATTCTGGATGAGCCCGCCGATGGCATGGCGCCCTGGCTGGAAGAAGAGATGGGTAACCTGATTCGGCGTCTTAACCGGGATTACGGCCTGACGATTCTGCTGCTGGAGCAGCGGGTTTCCCTGATTCGGCGCGTCGCTGACAGCTTTTTGCTGTTGCATCGCGGGCGTAATGTGGCGCAGGGTAACGTCACCCTGCTGGATGACGGTACGCTCGATAAATGGCTGACGATGGCGTGATTAATCCGGTAGCGTCAGATAGTGACCACAGTCCGCCTGCTGGCTGTCATCCGCTAACCAGGGAATGACACCCAGACAAGGCGCGGGCAGGCGCTCCTTCAGGGCCGTGAGGTATGCCTGATAGCGCTGGCCGGGCGGCTGAACCGTGTTGGCAATCCAGCCAGCCAGTCGCAGTCCACGCGCCCTTACCGCCTCGGCGGTCAGCATGGCATGATTAATACAGCCCAGTTTTACACCCACCACCAAAATCACCGGTAGCCGTTCAGCCTCAACCCAGTCGGCATAGGTTTGCGTCTCAGACAGCGGCGTATACCAGCCGCCCGCGCCTTCAATCAGAATCCAGTCAGCCAGCGGCTCCAGCTCGCGAAGCCCTGCCGATAGCGTTGAAAAGGTAATTGGCCTGCCTTCCTCTGCGCTGACGATATGCGGCGATGTCGGCTCCATAAAGGCCAGCGGATTCACCTGCTCATAGCAGAGCGGCACATTGCTGTAACGTTGCAGCGCCAGCGCATCGCTGTTACGGATGCCTTCTGCGGTTAACGTACAGCCCGAGGCCACCGGTTTGTAGCCCGCACAGCGGTAGCCTGCTGCGCTCGCCGCCTGCAGCAGGGCGCTACTGGCAACGGTTTTACCGACTTCTGTATCGGTACCGGTGATAAACCAGCGTGTCATGATTCACTTACTCCATACATCAAATGATAACTGAGGCGGAAACCCTGTTCGTCCCGTGGCCAGTGAGCTTCAAGCTGTGCCAGACGGCGACGCGTCAGCACATAATCGGCCCGTCCGACATGCAGATGCGTTGCGCCAATGCCCTTCAGAGAGCGCATGGCGCTGAGCGCATCGGGAAAATGCAGGGTGACGGTTTGCGCGTGACAGCGCAGCCGTTGTGTAGCACAGGCCGCGGCGATCGCCTGCGCCGGCAGAAAGCGGTTGGCGTGCACATGCGCGTCAAGATGCGACCAGGCCTCGTGAACCTCATGCAGCGATCCCGCGCTCAGCGTTGAAAACAGCATACAGCCGCCGGGTTTTAGTACCCGCGTAAACTGTCTGAGCGCGGCCGGCAAATCGTCGCTCCATTGCACCACCAGATTGCTCCATAACAGGTCAATGCTCTGATCGGCTAACGGCAGTGCGTCGATGTCGCCCGCCAGATAATGATGCGCCACCGCGTTTTGCCGGGCCTGATGCAACATCTGCGGCGACAGATCCAGCGCCATGACCTGTTTCCCCCGGTCGCGCCATAGCCGGCTGTACCAGCCGGTGCCACAGCCCGCATCCAGCACCTGTGGACCGGTTTGAGCAGGCACCCATGCCAGCAGCGCATCCCCGCTGATCCGTTGCAGTTCGGCATGCCTGTCGTAACACGACGCCGCGCGCCCAAAGGCTCTGGCTACGGCACGTTTATCAATGTGCAGCGTCATGAAGTGCCTCCAGCAGGACATCAATATCGTCTGGCTGATGCGCGGCGGTCAGCGTGATGCGCAAACGTGCCGTGCCCGGCGGTACGGTAGGCGGACGAATCGCGCTGACCCAGCAACCGGCTTCGGCTAAACGGGCCGACAAGGCCATCGCCTGGGCGTTATCGCCAACAAGTAACGGTTGGATGGCGCTGGATGACGGCATAAGCGACCAGGGCAAGGAGGAGGCGCCCCGGCGGAAATGGGCAATGTTGCGGCTCAGGCGCTGGCGCAGTCCATCGCCTGCCTGCACCTGTTTCAGGGCGGCCAGTAACGCGCTGGCCTGTGCTGGCGGCATGGCGGTTGAGTAGATGAGGTGGCGCGAAAACTGCACAAAATAGTCGGCCGTCGCGTCATCACACAGCAATGCCGCGCCGCTGACGCCAAAGGCTTTACCGAAGGTGACCACCAGCAGTTCGGGCTTAATGCCCTGTTGCCAACAGCTGCCGCGCCCCTGCTCACCTGTGACGCCAATGCCGTGCGCATCGTCAACCAGTAACCAGGCCCCTGCCTCACGCGACTGCGCCGCCAGCGTCTGTAACGGCGCGCTGTCACCATCCATGCTGAAGATCCCTTCCGTGACCACCAGCGTTTGCCCTTCACAGGGCGCACTCAGTCGCACAGCCAGACTGTCCGGATCGTTATGGGCGAAACGACGCAGTTGCGCAGGGCTGTGACTTGCAGCATCCAGCAACGAGGCATGGCTCAGCTTGTCAGCAAGAATGCGATCGTTTTTCCCGGCGAGCAGGTGAATGACCGCCTGGTTGGCGGCAAAGCCGGAAATAAACAGTAATGCCCGGGGATAACCCAGCCACCCGGCCAGTTGCGCTTCCAGGGTGGCATGAAGAGCCTGGAAACCGGTGACATGGCTGGATGCGCCTGCCCCCGCCCCGGCCAGTGCCGCGCCCTGTTGCCATCCGGCAATCACCGCCGGATGCTGGCTTAACCCAAGATAATCATTACTGGAAAAGTGACGATAATCCCGGCCTGCATAGCGGATCAGGCGCGTCTGACTGGCGTCAACTACGCGCCGTTCGCGCCAGCCCTCTTCAGCACGGCGCTGCGCGAGCGCCTGCTGTATGCGTTGCGGCCAGCCCATTACAGCGCCGCGTTATAGAATTTTTCTGTGTCGGCATTGAGCAGTTGCTCACTGAGCTGCTGCTGTTGCGCATTATCGCCATGGGCGGTCTGGGTATGTTCCGGATTCAGTCCGAGCTTGCGGAACAGCAGCATATCTTTGTCTTCTTCCGGGTTTGGCGTGGTCAGCAGCTTGCAGCCGTAAAAAATCGAGTTAGCCCCGGCCATAAAACACATCGCCTGGGTTTGTTCATTCATCTGTTCGCGGCCCGCCGACAGACGCACGTGCGAGGCAGGCATCATGATGCGGGCGACGGCTATCGTGCGGATAAAATCGAAAGGTTCGACATCGTCATTGTCTGCCAACGGGGTGCCTTTCACCTTGACCAGCATGTTGATCGGCACGCTTTCCGGCGGCGTCGGTAAGTTGGCCAGTTGCACCAGCAACCCTGCGCGATCATTAACCGTTTCGCCCAGGCCAACAATCCCGCCCGAGCAGACCTTGATACCGGCCTCGCGCACCTTGCCCAGCGTATCCAGTCGCTCCTGATAGCTGCGCGTGGTAATGATGTTGCCGTAAAACTCCGGCGAGGTATCCAGATTGTGGTTATAAAAGTCCAGCCCGGCGCGACCTAAACGCTGGGCCTGGCTGTCGCTCAGCGTTCCCAGCGTCATGCAGGTTTCCATGCCCATTGCTTTCACGCCTTCAACCATTTTTTCCAGATAAGGCATATCGCGATCGCTGGGGTTTTTCCACGCCGCGCCCATGCAGAAGCGGCTGGATCCGGCCGCTTTCGCTTTTTGCGCCGAACGCAGGACCTCATCCACCTCCATCAGGCGCTCTGATTCCAGCCCGGTCTTGTAGCGGGCACTTTGCGGACAGTATTTGCAGTCTTCCGGGCAGGCACCCGTTTTAATCGACAGCAGCGTGCTGACCTGAACCTGACGCGGATCGAAGTGCTGCCGATGTACCTGCTGTGCTTCAAACATCAGTTCAAGAAACGGGCGTTCAAACAGGGCCTGTGCCTGGGCTAGCGTCCAACGTTGTGACATTACGTACTCCAAAAAAGGTGTCATCCCGACAGTTAACGTGGTTATACTTGTAAACTAAATCTTTTTATTTTGGTTTACAACTACGATGTTTACGCTTCAGGACGCCGAATTCGATCGCCAGCATATCTGGCATCCTTACACCTCCATGCAGCAACCGTTGCCCTGTTACCCGGTCGTGGCGGCACAGGGTTACACGCTGCAGCTGGCGGATGGGCGCACACTGGTAGACGGGATGTCCTCCTGGTGGGCGGCGATTCATGGTTACAACCATCCACGCCTGAACCAGGCCCTGCAGCAGCAGATGGCCCAGATGTCCCACGTGATGTTCGGCGGGATTACGCATCCCGCCGCGGTGGCGCTGTGTCGTCAGTTAGTGGCGATGACACCTGACGCGCTGGCGTGCGTATTCCTTGCAGACTCCGGCTCCGTTGCCGTCGAAGTGGCAATGAAGATGGCGTTGCAATACTGGCTGGGTCGGGGAGAAACGCGTCAGCAGTTTTTAACCCTTAAGCGTGGCTATCACGGTGATACATTTGCGGCGATGTCGGTGTGCGATCCGGATAATTCCATGCACAGCCTGTGGCGCGGCTATCTGCCCGAGCACCACTTTGCCGAGGCGCCGCAATGTGGTTTTGACGCGGCCTGGAATGAAGAAGATTTTCAGGATTTCGCCCGGCTGATCGAACAGCATCAGCATCAGTTGGCCGCGGTGATTCTGGAGCCCATCGTACAGGGCGCGGGCGGCATGCGTTTTTACCATCCGCGCTACCTGCAGAAGGTGCGCGAGTGGTGTGATCGTTACGGCATCCTGCTGATCGCTGATGAAATCGCCACGGGCTTTGGCCGCACCGGCATGCTGTTTGCCTGCGAACATGCGGCGATCACACCGGACATCCTGTGCGTTGGAAAAGCCCTGACCGGCGGCACGATGAGCCTGGCCGCCACGCTGACCACACGTGATGTCGCCGATACCATCAGCCGCAGTCCGGCGGGCTGCTTTATGCATGGCCCAACCTTTATGGGCAATCCGCTGGCGTGCGCCGTGGCGGCGGAGAGCCTGAAAATGGTACAGGAAGGCCACTGGCGCGGGCAGGTCAGCGCTATCGAGCGTCAGCTTCAGGCGGGACTGACGCCACTGCGCCAGTCGCCAGCGGTAGCCGATGTTCGTGTGCTGGGCGCGATTGGCGTGGTAGAAACTCACCGTCCAGTGAATATGGCCGCCCTGCAGCAGTTTTTCGTCAGTCAGGGCGTCTGGATTCGGCCCTTTGGTCGTCTGATCTACCTGATGCCGCCCTATATCATCGCGCCTGAAGCACTGGATACGCTGATCCAGGCCATGGCCGCAGCCCTGGCGCACCCCGGTCATTTTCTGCGTTGAGCCCTGAAGGCTGGACGTCCAGGCGGTTTTGGTTAAGATGAAGACGCAGTCACCATAAACCCAAGGAGATGTGATGCGAGTTTATAGTCAGGATTTACACGACGGCGACAAAATGCCGGAAAAGCATGTTTTCAACGGGATGGGCTATCAGGGCGAAAATGTGTCACCGCATCTTGCCTGGGAAGACGCGCCGGAAGGCACAAAAAGTTTTGTCGTGACCTGTTTCGATCCTGATGCCCCGACCGGCTCAGGCTGGTGGCACTGGGTGGTTGCCAATCTTCCGGCCGATACCACATCGCTGCCGCAGGGTGCGGGTTCCGGTAAAGCCGCCTTACCTGCAGGTGCCGTGCAAACCCGCACAGATTTCGGCCAGGCCGGGTACGGCGGGGCCGCGCCACCGGCGGGTGAAACGCACCGCTACATTTTTAGCGTCCATGCGCTGGATGTGGAGAGCATTGAGGTCGATGCAGGTGCCAGCGGCGCGATGGTGGGCTTCAACGTGCATTTTCACGTGTTAGCCAGCGCGTCATTGACCGTTCATTACGTCTGATTGCGCTTGCTCTTCTGCCGCTCCCGCCCGGGAGCGGCAACGCTGAACGTTAAGCCAGCTGATGTACCACAACCCACATTGGACCCTGTCCAACGGCATAACGGCCGACAGGTTCAAGTTGCCCTTGCGGCTGAGTAATGCGGTATACCTCAATGTGATGCGACTTCTGTCCTGCCGCCACCAGATACTGGCCCGTGTGGTCGATATTGAAGCCCCGCGGCTGCGTTTCGGTCGGCTGGAACCCCTCCACCGTCAGTAGCGCGCCATCTTCACTCACGCTGAACACCGTAATGGTGCTGCTGGTGCGATCGCAGGCGTACAGGAAACGTCCGTCCGGCGTCAGGTGAATATCGGCGGCCCAGCGCGTACCGGTAAAATCAGGCGGCATCATATCGAGCGTTTGCACCGATTCCATTTTGCCGTGTGCATTCTTCAGTGACCAGACTTCGACCGTGCTGTTAAGTTCATTAACGCTGTAGGCGTACTGGCCGTTGGCATGAAACGCCATATGACGCGGGCCCGCGCCCTCTGCCGTAGTGACCTGTTGCTGGGAATGCGGCGTTAACTGACCGTCCGCCCCGAGGTTAAACAGGCAGATGCGATCCTGTTTGAGCGCGGGCACATATAACGTGCTGTCGGCATTATCGATGTTCGCCGAGTGACAACCTGCCAGACCGTCGATCACCTGGCTCGGAGCCTGGGGCACACCGTCAGCGCCGATGGGGCTGATGCTGACGCAGGCATCATTGTAGGAGCCACAAAACAGGAAACGGCCAGCGTGATCGGTGGAGATGTGGGTGGGGCTGCCCGGCAACGGCGCCTGACCCGCTTCCGTTAAGGTGCCATCCTGCGCAATACGAAAGGCCAGCACGCGGAAATCCGGACGCACGCCCACATACAAGAAATCTTTTTTCGGACTGACCACCATAGGCTGAACCTGACCGGCGATATCCGTTACCTGCAGTAGCGTCAAGGTGCCCTCATCGTTCAACTGCCAGACATGGATTTGTTGACTCTCGGGACTGGCGGTGTAGACAACCTGCTTCATGTATTCTCCTTTTTCGCTGACTCATGTTGTTCTGCAGGTCACTGTAGCGCGTTTTTTTCTGTCTCGCTGGAATGATTTGTGCCCTGATTTTTGTTTCCGGGCCACAGTCAGGTGTAGACTTGCTGTTTCGCTAACCTATCCAGATGAGAGGATTAATGAGCTATCGTGTAATCGCCCTCGACCTTGACGGCACGCTGTTGACCCCGACGAAAACCATTCTGCCCCAATCCACAGAAGCGATTACCCAGGCGCGCAAAGCGGGCATCAAGGTGATTATCGTGACCGGACGCCATCACTGTGCCATTCATCCTTTCTACCAGACGCTCAATCTGGATACGCCCGCCATCTGCTGTAACGGGACCTACCTGTACGATTATCCGGCGAAAAAAGTCCTGGCTGCCGATCCGCTGGATACCGACGTTGCGGTACGTGTGATCGAGATGCTGGATGAACATCATATTCACGGTCTGCTGTATGTGGACGATGCGATGCTCTATCAAACGCCGACCGGCCATGTGATTCGTACGCTGAAATGGAGTGAGTCATTACCTCCACATCAGCGTCCGGTGTTCAAACAGGTGGACAGCCTGGCGCAGGCCGCCAGAGAGGCGCAGTCGATCTGGAAGTTTGCCCTGTCTCACGACAACACAGCAGCGTTGCAGCAGTTTGCGCAGCGTGCGCAAGACGAGCTGGGTCTGGCCTGCGAATGGTCCTGGCACGATCAGGTCGACGTTGCCCGCGGCGGTAACAGTAAAGGCAAGCGCCTGGCGCAGTGGGTAGAATCCATCGGGCTGACAATGCAGGACGTCATTGCCTTTGGCGACAACTACAACGATCTGAGCATGCTGGAAACGGTGGGGCTGGGCGTGGCCATGGGCAATGCGGATGACGCCATTAAAGCCCGGGCGAAGAGGGTCATCGGTACGAATCTGGAAACCGGCATTGCCGAGACGCTTTATCAGCTCGTTCTGTAAGTTTCACTGACCCGATGAGCACGGTTTCAGCGGGTCATTCCGGTGTGACAGAGACGCTTTTAATCTGCGCGTACAGCCACTGCTCCGGGCGAATGTTAAGTTCGTCCCGGGCCCAGGGAGAGATGCGCGCCCAGAGTTCGCTGATACCGATGCGCAGCTTAACCTCCACCTGATCGCCCACCTCAATTAACTCCACCACCTGTGCCGGCAGCACATTGCGAACAGAGCTGTGTTTTGCCGGTTGCAGCGTCAGCGAAACATCGGCCGACGCAATCCGTATCCGTAACGGCGTTTTGACCGGCTGATTTACCCGACTGACCCAGATATGCTGATCGCCCAACGATAACGCCGTCATCGGGTAATCTGGATGATGCTCTAGCACCTGAACGCGCAGTACGCTGGTCAGGTCGCTGACCGGCAGCCAGGGGCGCATCGCACTGCTGCTCCAGACCCGCTCCAGCGGGCCAAAGGCCTTCACCTTGCCGTGATCCAGAACCAGCACCGTCTCGGCCAGTTGCAGAATTTCGTCGAGGCTGTGAGAAACGTACAGCACCGGGATATCCACCTGCTTTGCCAGTTTTTGCAGATATGGCATCAGCTCACGCTTGCGCGGCAAATCCAGCGAGGCCAGGGGTTCATCCATTAACAGGATATCAGGGGCGCTGAGCAACGCCCGCCCGATGGCCACCCGCTGCTTTTCGCCGCCCGAGAGCGAGAGCGGAAAACGGTCCAGTAAGGGTTCGAGTCCCAGTAAGTCCACCAGCGTGTCAAACTGCCCTTTCATACTGGCTGCCAGGCCATAGCGTAAGTTACCCCGGACACGATAGTGCGGAAACAGTCGCGCCTCCTGGAAAACGTAACCCACGTTGCGCTTTTCAGGCGGCAAGGCAATCTGCTGTTCGGCGTCAAACAGCACACGGTCATGCAGCTGAATGCGCCCGCGCTGCGGCCGGGTCAGCCCGCCAATCGCGTTGATTAACGAGGTTTTACCCGCACCCGACACGCCAAATATTGCCGTGATGCCGTTGGCGGGAACCGTCACGTTGATTTCCAGCTCGTGTTCGCCCAGCCGTTGTGTGAAATCGAGCGTCAGCATCCGGCCCCCATCCGTTTCCGGCCCCATTGCGCCAGCCATTCAGACACCAGCAAGGAGGCCAGTGCCAGCACCACCGCGATAACGCACAGACGCGCAGCGGCCCCTTCTGCCCCGGGCGTTTCAATCAGCGTATACATCGCCAGCGGCAGCGTGCGCGTTTCACCAGGAATATTGGAAACAAATGTAATAGTGGCACCGAATTCCCCCAGCGAGCGGGCAAAGGCCAGCACCGTACCGACGATAATACCGGGCAGCGTTAACGGCAGCGTAATGGTAAAAAAGACCCGCCAGCGGCCCGCGCCCAGCGTCCGGGCCGCCTGTTCCAGCCGGATATCCACGGCGTCCAGCGCCAGGCGAATGGCCCGCACCATGAGCGGAAAGGCAATCACCGCCGACGCCAGTGCCGCACCGCGCCAGCTAAACGCGAAGCTAAAGCCGAACCATTCATACAGCTTTTCACCAATAAAGCCGCGTCGGCCCAAGCCAATCAGTAACAGATAACCGACCACCACAGGCGGCAGCACCAGCGGCAGGTGAATCACACCGTCCAGAAGCGCTTTACCCGGAAACTGGCAGCGGACCAGAACCCATGCCATAAGGATGCCGAAGGGCAGACTGCACAGGACGGCAATGCCGGAGACCTGCAGGCTGAGCATCACGGCCTGCCATTCAACATCACTGAGTATCATTTTTTAGGCGTGAATCCGTATTGGGTAAACACTGCGGCCGCTTCCGGCCCTTTCAGGTAGTTATAAAAAGCCTTAACGGCCGCGTTGTCGTGATCTTTAACAATCGCGACAGGATATTCGACCGGTTTATGGCTGTCTTCCGGAAAGGTGCCGACCACCTGGACTTTTTGGCTGGCGACCGCATCAGAGCCGTACACAATGCCGTAAGGCGTTTCATTACGTTCCACCAGCGCCAGGGCGGCACGCACATTGTTGGCGCGCGCCAGCACAGGTGACAGTGAAGACCAGGCACCCAGCTTCTCAAGTGCCTCTTTGGCATAGATGCCCGCCGGCACATGATCGGGATCGCCGACCGCCAGACGTTCGCCTTTCAACAGACGTTTCCAGTCGGTTTTATCGTTAATCGTTACCGGCCTGGCGTTCTCACTGCGTGGCGCTATCAGAACCAGATCGTTGCCCAACAGGGTATAGCGGGTTGTGTCGATCATGCTTTTTTTCGCGACCGCATCATCCATCCACTGCTGATCGGCTGAGATAAACAGATCGGCGGGCGCGCCCTGCTCAATCTGACGGGCCAGGACTGACGACGAGGCAAATGACGACACCACCTCTGTCCCATGTGTTTTCTTATAGTGTGCCGCAATCTCGTTAAGCGCATTGGTCAGTGAGGCCGCCGCAAAGACGGTGATTTTATCGGCTGCCAGCGCCGGAACGGCCAGTGACAGGGCAATTACGGCGGCAGTTGCGGAATGTAGTAAGGTTAAACGCATGATTTTTCTCCAGTGATCGTTATATATAAAATAATACAGCGAACGGCCTGACAGCCAGACAAAATGATTAAAAGAGGAAGAAAAGCGTGGACGTAAAACAGCAACGTCCGTGCTGAGACGGACGTTGCAGGAGGATTAATGCTGAGAGCGGGCGTTAGTGTTGTCGCGGCGACCCGTTTTAGAAATGAGGTTAAACACTTCACCCAGACCGTAAATCAGGCCTAACATAATCGCCATAACCACAGGTACCATAATCACTGCCACGGCGAGGCTTTTAATGAGTTCCAGCATGGAAAGTCCCACTTTGCGGATAAAAAAGAGATTGTAACGGCTCAGTAAAAATTTGCGCAGACCTTTTCGTGCTTTTACTTTGAGGCGCAAAGCTCGTTATCATCAGCCCGATCACGCGACTTACCCTTTGCAGGAGCCACCATGCAAGCCGACCTCACCCTTCATATTCGCCTGCAGCAGAAACTGTTTGCCGATCCCCGCCGCATTGCCTTGCTGCAACGCGTGCAGCAAACCGGCTCCATCAGTCAGGGCGCTAAACTGGCGGGCATCAGTTACAAAAGCGCCTGGGATGCCATCAGCGACATGAACCACCTGGCCGGGCAGGAAGTCGTGGCACGCGCGACCGGGGGCAAAGGCGGTGGCGGCGCGCAGTTAACCCGCTACGGTGAACGACTGGTACAGCTGTTTGGCCTGATGGAAAAGATTCAGCAACATGCCTTCGATGCGCTGCAGCAGGATACCCTGCCGCTCGACAGCTTACTCGCGGCTATCGCCCGCTCCTCCCTGCAAACCAGTGCACGTAATCAACTGTTTGGTACCGTCGTGCACAATGATGCTCAGCAGGTGATACAGCATCTGACGATTCTGCTTGCCGATGGCGTGACGCGGCTCAACATTGCCCTGACCGAGCGCAGCGCAGAACGGCTGAATTTGCACGCCGGAAAAGAGGTGCTGGTATTAATCAAGGCCCCGTGGGTCAGTGTGCATACCGCGCCCACTGATGCCGAGAATCAGCTTGCCGCAACGCTGACCGCTATCGAAAAAGGCCAGCAGGTGAGTGAAGTGCTGATGACCTTACCCAGTGGCGAAACGTTGTGTGCCACGCTGGATAACCGTGAAACGGAACAGCGTCAGCTTCACATCGGCATGAATGTTATCGCCAGCTTCAGCGCCAGTCATGCGATTGTTGCCTCACTGCGGTGATTTTCACCGGCCGGTTTGACATCCCTGTTTGCAGTCGCTAAAACGTCAGTTAACGCTGCATAAAATGGAACAAATCATGGCTTCATTGCAAATTTCGCAAGGCATATTTCACCTCAATGATACCCGGGTGCTGTCCCTGGCCGATGTGCATCTTCGCCGGGGTGAGCGCTGGGCGTTTGTTGGCGCAAACGGCAGCGGCAAGTCCTCGCTGGCACGCGCGCTTTCTGGCGAGCTTCCCCCGTTATCGGGTAAGGTGACGCACGATTTTCAGCGCCCGTGGCGCCTGTCGCTGGAGCAGCTACAGAAGCTGGTCGCCGAGGAATGGCAACGTAACAATACCGATTTACTCAGCGAAGGTGAGGACGACAGCGGCCGCACCACGGCGGAAATTATTCAGGATGCGGTGAAAGATGCCGCACGCTGTGAACGTCTGGCGGCGCAGTTTGGCATCAGTAGTCTGCTCAGTCGCCGCTTTAAATACCTGTCGACAGGCGAGACGCGAAAAACGCTGCTGTGCCAGGCGCTGATGGCACAGCCTGATCTGCTGATTCTGGATGAACCTTTTGACGGCCTGGATGTGGATTCCCGCGCGAATCTGACGGCCACCTTAGCAACGCTGCATGAGGCTGACGTCACGCTGGTGCTGGTGCTGAACCGCTTTGACGATATTCCGGATTATGTCGATCAGGTGGGCGTTCTGGCCGAATGCAGCCTGACGCAGGTCGGGCCACGCGAGACCATTCTGGCCCAGACCCTGGTCGCCCAGCTGGCTCGCAGTGAACAGCTGGACGGTATGGCGTTGCCGGAGGCCGATGTGCCCGATCAGTTGCCCGCGTTGGCGGATGATGCGCCGCGCGTGATCCTGCGCAACGCGGTGGTGTCCTATAACGATCAGCCCGTGATCAACGGCCTGAACTGGCAGGTGAATCCCGGTGAGCACTGGCACATCATTGGCCCCAATGGCGCGGGTAAATCCACCTTACTGAGCCTGGTGACGGGCGATCATCCGCAGGGTTACAGCAATGATTTGACCCTGTTCGGCATTCGCCGCGGCAGCGGCGAGACCATCTGGGACATCAAGCAGCATATCGGCTATGTCAGCAGCAGCCTGCATCTGGACTACCGGGTCAGCGTGAATGTGCGCACCGTGATTTTATCGGGCTTTTTCGATTCGATTGGTCTCTATCAGGCTGTATCTGACCGCCAGATGGCGCTGGCGCAACAGTGGCTGGCGCTGACAGGGATGGATAATGCGATGGCGAATGCGCCGTTCCACAGTTTGTCCTGGGGGCAACAACGGCTGGTCTTAATCGCCCGCGCGCTGGTTAAGCATCCCACGTTATTGATCCTTGACGAGCCCTTGCAGGGGCTGGATCCGCTTAACCGGCAACTGGTGCGCCGCTTTGTGGATATTCTGATTGGGGAAGGCCGGACCCAGCTGCTGTTTGTTTCGCATCATGCCGAAGATGCCCCGCACTGTATTACGCATCGCCTGCATTTTCTCCCTGATGGCACAGGCGGCTACCGTTATCAGCAAGATGTGATCTGACACAACCCTGCCGTGCAAACGGCGGGGATATTACCTGCAATGTAAACGTTACCATTTAAAACCCCATTTCATGACCATAATGTGCCTTTTCGCCTTTAAATAAGAATAGTCATCTTGTGTAAACGATACCATTTATTCAGACTCGATCACGCTTTCATGCCGTTTGATGTGCTATTTTTTAGCGATGATTTTTTATTTTGACGCTGACCAGGATGCGACATGCAAAAATTTAACCCGGCCGATCATCCCCATCGCCGTTACAATCCCCTGACTGACCAATGGATTCTGGTTTCACCTCACCGGGCCAAACGTCCCTGGCAGGGTGCGCAGGAAACGCCCGCGGTAAATGCCCTGCCGTCACACGATCCAGACTGTTTTCTGTGTGCAGGAAATACGCGCATTACCGGCGATGTGAACCCGGATTACAAAGGTACGTACGTTTTCACCAATGACTTTGCTGCGCTGATGACGGATACGCCGGATGCGCCCGAAAGCGATGATCTCCTGATGCGTTGCGAAAGCGCGCGCGGCACCAGCCGCGTGATTTGCTTTTCGCCCGATCACAGTAAAACGTTGCCTGAAATGTCCCTGAGCGCGCTGGAAGAGGTCGTGCGCACCTGGCAGGAACAGACCGCAGAGCTGGGCCAGCATTATCCGTGGGTGCAGGTGTTTGAGAACAAAGGCGCCGCCATGGGCTGTTCGAATCCGCATCCGCATGGCCAGGTCTGGGCCAACAGCTTCCTGCCTAACGAGGCCCAGCGCGAAGATGACCATCAACGTCAGTATTTTGCAAAAACCGGCTCGCCGCTGCTGGTGGATTACTGTGCGCGTGAACAGCAAGACGGCAGCCGCACCGTAGTGGAAACCGAGCACTGGATCGCCGTGGTGCCGTGGTGGGCCGCCTGGCCCTTTGAAACCCTGCTACTGCCCAAAGCGCACGTGAAACGCATGACCGATTTGAGCGAGGCGCAACGCAACGATCTGGCGAAAGCCCTTAAGCTGCTGACCAGCCGCTATGACAACCTGTTCCAGTGCGCCTTCCCTTACTCCATGGGCTGGCACGGTGCGCCGTTTAACGGCGAGGAAAACGCCCACTGGCAACTTCATGCCCATTTTTATCCGCCGCTGCTGCGTTCAGCCACGGTGCGCAAATTTATGGTCGGCTACGAGATGCTGGCTGAAACCCAACGCGATTTAACCGCGGAGCAGGCAGCAGAACGTCTGCGCGCCGTGAGTGACATTCATTTCCGTGAGGCACAACAATGAGCTTAAAAACCATCACGCAGCAGGTCTTTACCGACACCTTTGGCTATGCGCCCACTCACACGATTCAGGCACCCGGCCGCGTCAACCTGATTGGCGAGCATACGGATTATAACGATGGTTTCGTTTTGCCTTGTGCCATTGACTACCAAACCGTTATCGCCTGTGCCAGACGCGACGATCGTCAGGTACGCGTTGTGGCCGTGGATTACGATCAGGCTCAGGACAGCTTCTCACTGGACGATCCCATTACCAGCGTGAGCGAGCCGATGTGGGCAAACTATGTGCGCGGCGTGGTGAAGCATTTACAGAAGCGCGCGCCTGATTTTAACGGCGTGGATATGGTGATTAGCGGTAACGTGCCTCAGGGCGCGGGCCTCAGCTCCTCTGCCTCGCTGGAAGTGGCCGTCGGGACCGTTTTTCAGCAGTTGTTCAACCTGCCGCTGGATGGCGCCGCCATTGCGGTAAACGGTCAGGAGGCGGAGAACCAGTTCGTGGGCTGTAACTGCGGCATTATGGATCAGCTGATTTCCGCGCTGGGGCAAAAAGATCATGCCATGCTGCTGGATTGCCGCTCACTCGGCACCAAACCGGTTTCCCTGCCGGAAGACGTGGCCGTGGTGATCATTAACTCTAATTTCCGCCGAAACCTGGTGGGCAGCGAATACAATACCCGCCGCCAGCAGTGTGAAACCGGTGCGCGCTTCTTTAATAAGAAAGCACTACGCGATGTCGGCCTGGCGGAATTTGAGGCGGCGGTCGCGCAGTTAGATCCTGACGTCGCGAAGCGCGTGCGCCATGTCATTACCGAAAATGCCCGTACGCTGGAAGCCGCAGAGGTGCTTTCGCGTGGCGATTTAACGCGCATGGGGGAACTGATGGCGGAATCGCATGCCTCAATGCGTGATGACTTTGAAATCACCGTGCCGCCTGTCGACACGCTGGTTGAAATTGTTAAAGCCGAGATCGGCAATCGTGGTGGTGTCCGTATGACCGGTGGCGGCTTCGGGGGCTGTATCGTTGCGCTGATGCCGCTTGAGCTGGTTGATCAGGTGCAGGCCGCCGTCGCCAGCCAGTACGAAGCTAAAACGGGCATCAAGGAGACCTTCTACGTGTGTAAAGCTTCAGAAGGAGCAGGTCAATGTTAAGCGATGTCAATTCCCATGCGCCGGATGGTCAACCATGGCGCATCACCGTGCTGCGTAATGCGCACGGAATGGTGGCCACCTTTATGGACTGGGGAGCAACCTGGCTGTCGGCGCGCGTGCCACTTCAGGACGGCAGCGTGCGCGAGGCTCTCTTAGGCTGTGCCACGCCGTCCGATTATCTGCATCAGGATGCCTATCTGGGGGCGACCGTTGGCCGTTACGCTAACCGTATCGCCGGGGCAAAACTCAATACCCTCAACCGACAACTGCTCGCCAACCAGGGTGAGCATCAGTTACACGGTGGTCCGGACGGGTTCGATAAACGCCGCTGGCAGATTATCAGCCAGTCAGAAAGCGAAGTGCATTATCGTCTGGATTCGCCTGACGGCGATCAGGGCTATCCGGGAAATCTGATCGCGGATTTGCGCTATGTGCTGGATGACGATAACTGCCTGTCCATCCACTATGAAGCCCGGTGCGATCAACCCTGTCCGGTGAATCTCACTAACCATGCTTACTTTAATCTTGATGCGCATCATGGCGATGCGCGCCAGCATCGCTTACAACTGCACGCCGATCGTTATCTGCCCGTCGATAGCGAGGGTATTCCCAACGGCCCGCTGAAAGCCGTGGACGGCACCAGCTTTGACTTCCGTCAGGCCAAAAGCCTGGCGCAGGATTTCCTTGCCGATGCCGATCAACAGGCGGTTAAAGGCTACGATCATGCCTTTCTACTTAACAGCGCGGGCGATGCGAGCCAGCCCGCAGCAGCGTTATGGTCGCAGGACGGCAAGCTGCAGTTAAGTGTAACGACGTCGGCCCCTGCCCTGCAGCTGTACAGCGGCAACTATCTGGCTGGCACGCGCGCCCGGGAGCAGGAAAGCTATACTGCTTACCAGGGGATTGCGCTGGAGAGTGAGTTTTTACCGGATTCGCCCAATCATCCCGAGTGGCCACAGGATGATTGCTGGCTGCAGCCGGGGGATCGTTGGGAATCCGTTACGCGCTATCGTTTTACCTCACACTGAGCCGCCGGGTGAAAAACGCGCAGTGCGTCACAGACAGACTTACGCAGTGCGCTGTTTTCCGCTATGGTAGAGCGCAATGGTCGGCCAGCGGGCTGGCGACAACAGGTTTCCATTATCTCAGAAACATCAAGTATTAAGGAGTTAAGCTATGGCTGTAACTAAGCTGGTTCTGGTGCGACACGGCGAAAGCCAGTGGAACAACGAAAACCGCTTCACCGGATGGTATGATGTAGACCTTTCTGACAAAGGCCGTACCGAAGCTAAAGCAGCCGGACAGCTGCTGAAGAAAGAAGGTTTCGTGTTCGATTTCGCCTACACCTCCGTGCTGAAACGCGCCATCCATACCCTGTGGAATATTCTGGATGAGCTGGATCAGGCCTGGCTGCCCGTTGAAAAATCCTGGCGTCTGAACGAGCGTCACTATGGTGCGTTACAAGGGCTGGATAAAGCTGAAACCGCCGCTAAATATGGTGACGAGCAGGTCAAACAGTGGCGTCGTGGCTTCGCCGTGACCCCGCCGGAGCTGGATCGCAGTGATGAGCGTTTCCCGGGACACGATCCGCGTTATGCGTCATTGTCCCCTGAGCAACTGCCCACCACGGAAAGTCTGGCACTGACCATCGATCGCGTTATTCCTTACTGGAACGAAAGCATCCTGCCACGTATTAAAAGTGGTGAGAAAGTGATTATCGCCGCACACGGCAACTCACTGCGCGCGCTGGTGAAATACCTGGATAACATGAGCGAAGACGAGATTCTTGAGCTGAATATCCCAACCGGCGTTCCGCTGGTTTACGAATTCGACGAGAACTTCAAGCCCGTCAAACACTACTACCTGGGTGACGCCGATGAGATCGCAGCGAAAGCGGCGGCCGTGGCAAACCAGGGTAAAGCGAAGTAATGTACTGACCTGTAAAAAGGGCCAGACTGCGATGTCTGGCCCTTTTTTATGGCCTCACGGTTAACCGCGACGCTGTTTGACCGCATCGGCCAGCTGACGTAATACCTTTTCGGTATCTTCCCAGCCGATACAGGCATCGGTCACGCTCTTACCGTAAACCAGCGGTTCACCGCTTTCCAGGCTCTGATTGCCTTCCACCAGATGGCTTTCAATCATCACGCCAATGATGCCGCGCTCGCCATTGATCATCTGCTGTGCCACATCATCAGCCACCTGCATCTGCTTCTGGAACTGCTTGCTGCTGTTTGCGTGACTGAAATCGATCATCACCTGCTGCGGTAAGCCAGCCTTCTCCAGTCCGGCCTTCACGGCACTGACATGGCTGGCGCTGTAGTTAGGTTCTTTTCCGCCGCGCAGGATGATGTGACAGTCGCTGTTGCCGCGCGTTTCCACAATTGCAGAGTGGCCATATTTGGTCACGGACAAGAAACAGTGCGGTGAACCGGCTGCGTTGATCGCATCAATCGCCACTTTAATGGTGCCATCGGTCCCGTTTTTAAAACCGACCGGGCAGGAAAGACCGGAAGCCAGTTCACGGTGCACCTGCGACTCTGTCGTCCTGGCACCAATAGCGCCCCAGCTCATCAGGTCAGCGACATACTGCGGCGTAATCATGTCCAGGAACTCACCCGCCGCAGGCAGGCCAGAATCGTTAATCTCCAGCAGCAGCTTACGCGCCAGGCGCAGGCCATCATTTAACTGGAAGGTGCCATCCATATAGGGATCGTTGATCAGCCCTTTCCAGCCAACGGTGGTACGCGGTTTTTCAAAGTAAACGCGCATTACCACTTCCAGCTCGCCCTTCAGCTGCTCACGCAGGTTTAACAGACGTGCGGCATACTCTTTTGCGGCCTCGGTATCGTGGATAGAGCAGGGTCCAATTACCACCAGCAGCCGATCATCGGCCCCGTTCAGGATCTGGTGAATGGCCTGACGCGCCTGAGAAACGGTTTGCGCGGCACGTTCGGTTGCAGGAAATTTTTCCAGCAGGGCAACGGGGGGCAACAGCTCTTTTATCTCTTTAATGCGTAAATCATCATTCTGGTAATTCATACTGATTCCATATAATTTCTGGCCCGGCGCGCGCCGGGCTCAACCCAGCCAATGTAGCCGGAAGCGCACAGGGTGTAAATTCTGAATCCATGTAAAATGCATGTGTAAAATTTGCATAAATGGGTTATGCGTCTAGACTTTTAAGGGTAACTACTGAGGATCGGTGGCTTACGTTTATTAATACCTGTCTTTAAGCTAACCAGCGGAATTTTATTTCGCTCAGGTCGCTTTTTGTCTGAAACCTGACAGCGGGTTAGAGACAGCAAATATCATTGATTAACGGGAGCATAATGATGAATAAGTTTGCACTAATTTTTCTGACGGCAGCGATGACTCTGGGCAGCGGCGCAGCAATGGCTGCCAACGGAAACTCTAACCAGGCTGCAGCAGCAGGTGCCGTTGCGGGCGGGGCGAATGAGAACCTGCCACCGAATAAAGTCGATAACAGCAAAATTAACAATACCGGTACTGAGATGTCGTCTCCAACCCGAGACAGCACCTCCAGCAGCAAGCATATGACCGCGAACGAAATTGATCAGAACAGCCAGTGTAAAGATGGCAAATGTCCTGATATCAACAAAAAAGTACACACCAAAAAAGGTGGCGGCCACGTCAATACCAAAACTGACGGCACGACGCAGTAAAGTATACTGTGTGCATTATGAGGAGAGCCGCGGCTCTCCTTTATTTTATCCCGCTGCGACTTCCGCTATGCTGAGCCTGGGAAATTTACAGGGAAATGTTCATGGCCTCACTGCTTCTGATTGACGATCATCCACTGGTTGAAGTGGCGCTGGACGCGGCACTCTCGCAATCGCCTGTCCCCATTCAGCTTATTTCGGCCAGCAGCGAGCACGCCGCTCGCCCTTATCTCCAGCTTCCTCCGGATATCATTGTGCTGGATATCGGCCTGCCCGATGGCGACGGACTGGAGATTCTGCGTCGCCTGAAAGTGCACTTACCCGATTGTCCTGTACTGATCTATTCTGCCCAGCAAAGCAGCCACTATATCCGGCGTGCGCAGGCGCTGGGGGCGGCGGGTTATGTGGTGAAAAGCCAGCGGATGGCGCATTTACTCAGTGCCATTCTTGCCGTACTGGGCGGCCAGTCAGCCTTTCCTGAAGGCCACAGCAGCGAACCCGAATTACCGTTAACCAGTAAAGAGCGCCAGGTGCTGGCGTTGCTGGCCAGCGGCCTGTCCAACCTGCAAATTGCCGAACAGTTGCATATCAGTAATAAAACCGTCAGTACGCATAAAAAGAATATTCTGGAAAAAACCGGTGCGCGTTCTGTTGTCGAGCTGGCCGATCTGTGGAAAGCACAGCAGTGATACGCTGGTTACTTCTCCTGCTCCTGCTGGCGCCGTTGGCCCAGGCCGACGTGCGTCCGGTCAGCAGTATCAATCTGCCTATGATGATGCCGGTAAAAGGTGCAGAGCTGATGCAGGGCAAAGTGGTGCGTGTGGGCCTGCTGGATGAGAATACGGCGCCCTGGGCCATGCATGTGGGCAACGATCTGTACGGGATTGACGCCGATTATCTGGCGGCGCTGCACCAGTTAACCGGGGCGCAGTTCTCCCTTCACCTCTATGCCACCCAGCCGGCTCTGCTGAGCGCCCTGCAGGCGGGGCAGATTGATTTTGCGTTAGGCATGCTGGCCCCGCCCTTTCCCGCGGGCGCCGTTGCCAGCGACAGCTGGTTTAGCAGCCCGTTACGTATTTACCGTAATCAGCAGAACCAGCGTGCCGTCATGTTTAACAGTGATAATGCACAACTGGCGATCAGCGAGCAAACCCTGGCACAGCTTCCGCCTGCACTGGCTGCCCGCCATCACTGGCGCACCTACGGCAGCGATCTTCAGGCGCTCTACACGCTGCTCAATCAGCAAAACGACTATGTGGTCGCCGATGAAACCAGCGCGGGATTTTTGCTGAGTCAGCTACAGCAGGGACAAATTTACCAAATCGCGTCGGGGATTGATGCCGGGCAACTGACTCTGCGCGCGGTTTCACGCGATCCCGCGCTGATTGCGTGGCTGAATCAGAGCCTGCGCCAGTTACCCGCAGAGTTGATGAGCACATTACAGGCGCGCTGGAGCAGCAGCCTGCCGCGGTATCAGGACACACAAACGCTGATGCTGAGCGCCAGCGAGCGGCAATGGATAGCAGCCCATCCCCAGGTTACCTACGCCGCTGAAGCCGATAACTATCCCTGGAGCTATCGCGACAGCAACGGCACGCCCCGCGGTTACGGTATCGATCTGCTCAATGCGGTCGCACAGAGCACCGGTTTACGTTTTACGCCGCACTGGGTCAGTAATCCGCAACAGGCGGCCACGCTGCTGGCACAGCATCAGGTGATGTTACAGCTGATGCAACCGCTTAACGGTGAAACCCAAAGCACCAGCCTGCCCGTCTGGCGGGCACTCTGGGGTATTTACAGCCGCCAGCCCGCAGCCGGCTCCCACTGGAGCGATCTGGCAGGCAAACGTATTGGTATCCTGCAGGATGATCTGGCCCAGCGCCTCGTTCCTGACACCATCCCGGTTCAACGCTTTGCGGATCGCAACAGCCTGTACGACGCGCTGGCTACCGGTCAGATTGACGCGCTGGTCGATAACGTCCTGTCTGCGCGCTGGCGCATTGCCAGCCGTAACGATCCCCACATTCATCTGGCTTTCGCGGCCAGCGATATCGCCTGGCCTGTGGCCATCGGAGTGGCACCTGATGAGCCTGTTCTGCGTGGGCTGCTGGATCGCGCGTTACAGCAGATTCCCGTCGATACGCAAAACCAGATGCGCGATCGCTGGTCAATGCCGCCCCAGCCCGGCAGCGTGGGCGCGATGCGCGTGCTGCCCGTCGCGGTGTTGGCGGCGGCAGGTGTTGCCATTGTCGTGTTACTGCTGTTACTGGCCCGGCGTTACTGGCAGCAACGGCGGGATCGCCAACAGCGCGAACAGGCGGAACACGCGAATGCCATGAAGAGCCAGTTTTTAGCGACGGTCAGCCATGAGCTGCGAACGCCGATGCAGGCGATCCTGGGGCTACTGGAGCTGGAAAAACAGCAAAGCAGCCGTGAAAACCTGCAGCTTCTGTACCAGAGCGCGCAGTCCCTGATGACGTTGCTGAATGATTTGCAGGATCACGCGCGCATTGAAAACAACAGTTTCACCCTGTCGCCCCGCCCGCTGGCACTGGCACCCTGGCTGGCGCAGCAGCGCCATTTCTATCATCCGCTGATGCGGCCGGATGGCCCGCATTTACAGGTAGAGGCCCTGACGCCGCTGCCTGACGCGGTGATGCTGGATGCGGACCGCCTGCAGCAGATCGTCAACAACTTAGTGACCAATGCCTTTAAATTCACCCGGCACGGCCTGATCCGCCTGACGCTGTCGGCTACAGACAAATTGCAGTTAACCGTCAGCGACAACGGCAGCGGGATTCCCCCTGAAGAACAGCCCAGACTGTTCGATCCCTGGTACCAGGCCCCGTCGGGCAAAGCGCTTTCCGTTCAGGGCAGTGGCCTGGGGCTGTTTATTTGTCGGGAAATGGTGCAGCGCATGGGCGGTGAGATTCACCTGCATTCTCAGCCCGGCAAAGGTACCGAGGTCACACTTATCCTGCCGCTGATTCCCTGCGATAGCGTCCCTGAGGGCGATCCGGCCACGCTGCCAGGTTTTCCGCAACTGCGCGTGGCCGTAGTGGATGATCATCCGACAAACCTGATCGTGATGCAGCAGCAGCTGGCGCGCTTTGCGATTCAGGCGGACTGTTTTGAGCAGGGCCGCGACCTGTTGCTGGCCGATGCCCGGCGCCCTTACGACCTGCTGTTTATCGATCAGATGATGCCGCGCCCGGACGGTATGCTCCTGCTGCGCGTGTTGCGTCGTCGCCAGCGTCAGCGAGGCGGAAGGCCGTTGCGGGTGCTGTGCTCTGCTGATGCGCAGTTACTGAATGTACAGACTGAGCCGCATGAACGGGTGCTGATTAAACCGGTACAGCTACAGGATATCAGCGACCTGCTGACCGCCTTCCATGACGATCCGCTGGCCGCGCTGGATAACAACCTGTGGACACTGGCGCAGCAAAACGAGAACTATCTTAGCCGACTGGGCAAAACCTTACGTGATACCGTGGAGAAAGACATGGCACAACTGCGCGCGGCCATTGCCAGCGGTGACGAAAGACAGTTAGCCGAGTCCACGCATCGCCTGAAAGGAAGCTGGCTGCTGATTGGCATTGATGAGGGCGTAGCGCTTTGTCAGCAGTTGACCGATCGCGCCAGACAGCATCACAACATCTCAGCAGAGTGGCAATTGCTGATATCATTGACCGAAAGATTACTACATAAACTGGACACGTATGGCACACACCCACTCTCATAGCGGTCAGGACACTAACCGTACGCGGCTGATGGCCGCGTTTGCCGTGACGGCACTCTTTATGGTGGCAGAAGTGATTGGCGGCTGGCTGTCGGGCTCGCTGGCGCTGCTGGCCGATGCCGGTCACATGCTGACCGATACCGCCGCCCTGTTAATGGCCTTACTGGCGGTTCAGTTTGCCAAACGCAAACCCAATGAACGCCATACCTTTGGCCTGCTACGTCTGACTACGCTGGCCGCGTTTGTAAACGCCCTCGCCTTAATCGGCATCACCATTTTGATTGTCTGGGAAGCGGTGGAACGGTTTACCCATCCGCAACCTGTCACAGGCGGCCTGATGCTCGGCATTGCGATTGCCGGCTTGCTGGCGAATATCCTGTCTTTCTGGTTGCTGCATCACGGCAGTGAAGAAAAGAACCTGAATGTGCGGGCGGCTGCGCTGCACGTCATGGGGGATTTGCTTGGCTCGGTGGGCGCGATTGTCGCCGCGGTGATTATTCTGTTTACCAACTGGACGCCCATTGACCCCATCTTATCCATCGTCGTGTCGATGCTGGTGCTGCGTAGCGCCTGGTCGCTGCTGCGGGAAAGTTTACATGAGTTGCTGGAAGGCGCGCCTGCGTCGCTGGATGTGAAGAAACTGCGGCGCGATCTGAAGCGGAACATTCCCGAGGTGCGCGATGTCCATCATGTACATGTCTGGCAGGTGGGCGAGCAACCGATCTTAACGCTGCACGTCCAGGTCATTCCACCGCGCGATCATGATGGCCTGCTGCGCCGCATCCACACGTACCTGCATGACCATTATCAGATTGAGCATGCTACGGTACAAATGGAGTTTCAGCCCTGCGTGGGACCTGACTGTGAGCTGAACGGACAGGTCATTGAAGAGGGCCATCATCATGGCGGGCATTCGGATCATGCTGCTGAAACGTCCCATCAGCACAGTGATCATTCACCTCACCACAGTGACCACGTTCATCATCACAGCCATCATCACTGAGCCGAGAGCGCACGCGAACCCTGTTTCCGTGCGCTGATGATCCACATGCGTGAGCCGTTCAGCGCAATTAACGTCAGAATGGCGTACTCCAGCGACATTGCATACACCCCCTGACGGGCAAACACCATCACACTGATCACGTTGATGGCCACCCACAACAGCCAGTTTTCAACATACTTCCGCGTCATCAGCACCATTGCCACAATCGACAGCACCATCAGGCAGGCATCCCAGAAAGGGAAGGCGTCCGGCTGCAACGCCGGCATCGCCACCGCAAAACCCAGCGCATTCATCAGGGCCACCGCGGTACGGGTGAGAAAGGCAAACACCGGATCGATGTAGATCGTCATCAGCCCCACCGCTATAACGCAAACTGCCGCCCAGCCAATGGCCCTGGGCAGCGGGAGCCAGCGAATCGTTAACGCCGCCTGGTTATCAGTTGTTTGTCGGCTCCAGGCGTACCAGCCATAAACGTTAGCCGCAAAAAAGAACAGCTGTAACAGCAGGCTGGCATAGAGCTGAATCTGAAAAAATATCACCGCAAACAGCGTCACGTTTATCAGGCCGAACGCGTAGTTAGCGATTTTCTCCAGGCTGGCCAGCCAGATACATAACAGGCCCGCCAGGGTGCCAACGGCTTCAATCCAGGACAGATCGTACCCGGTCGCGCCCAACGGGATGTGAACTAAAATGTTTTGCGTGCTAAAAAAATCCATATCAGGCACCTGTCAACGACGCGGATTACGCGTTTCCTTTCACGTTATGTTTGAGGTCTGCTGCAAAGGATAGCATACGGTTTAGCGGCACCAGCGCGGCCTCGCGCAGCGCCGCGTCTACGTGGATCTCATGAGCCCGCCCACCCGACGTCAGCGCCTCGGCAATGGCCTGCAGTCCGTTCATCGCCATCCAGGGACAGTGCGCACAGCTTCGGCAGGTTGCGCCCTCACCGGCGGTAGGCGCTTCCAGCAATATTTTGTCAGGAACCGCCTGCTGCATCTTGTAAAAGATGCCGCGATCGGTGGCAACGATCATCTGCGGATGTGGCAAGGTTTTTGCCGCCTGAATCAGCTGGCTGGTTGAGCCTACCGCATCGGCCAGATCCACAATCGCCTGCGGCGATTCGGGATGAACCAGCACTGCCGCATCCGGATACAGCGCTTTCATCCGCTGCAGCGCCTGAGTTTTGAATTCGTCGTGGACGATGCAGGCGCCCTGCCAGCATAACACGTCGGCCCCGCTTTTTTGCGTAACATACCGCCCGAGATGCCGATCCGGTGCCCAGATGATTTTTTCCCCCAGGCTGTCCAGATGTTCAATCAGTTCGACGGCAATGCTGGAGGTGACAACCCAGTCGGCGCGCGCTTTTATCGCCGCAGAAGTATTGGCGTATACCACCACCGTCCGGTCAGGATGCGCATCACAGAAGGCCGTAAACGCCTCAATCGGGCAGCCCAGATCCAGCGAGCATTCGGCCTCCAGCGTCGGCATCAACACGGTTTTCTCCGGGCTGAGAATTTTGGCGGTTTCGCCCATAAAGCGCACGCCGGCCACCAGCAGCGTAGTGGCGGGATGCTGGCTGCCAAAACGCGCCATTTCGAGCGAGTCAGAGACGCAACCGCCGGTTTCTTCGGCTAAGGCCTGGATGTCCGGATCCGTGTAATAGTGCGCCACCATCACGGCGTTACGGGCTTTCAGCAGGGCTTTAATTTTTTCCCGGTAAAGCGTTTTTTGCTCGTCACTCAGCCGGGCGGGCTTAGGAGGAAAAGGATACACCGCATGTTCAGGATCAAAGATTGCGCTCATGACACCGCTCTCGTTCTGTAAAATTAACGAAAATAGCCGTTTCTGGCTTAACAGGACGTAAATACCGCCACCATGTTTTATATGCTAAACACGATAGCGAAAAAGCAGCAGCCTGTCGCGTTTTATTTGGTCATGACGATGCAGAAAGCCCCACCAGGCCGGGCTGAGGGGCTTCCAGTTGAAGCAAAAAGGCTTTGACCGTCAGGCCACCGGCAAATCCCGTCAGTTTTCCATTGGCCCCAATGACCCGATGACACGGTGCCACAATGGACAACGGATTTCTGCCGTTAGCAGCACCGACGGCACGTACCGCTGCCGGATGCCCAATCTGCTCGGCGATCTGGCGGTAACTGCGGGTTTCGCCAAACGGAATAGAAAGTAGCGCCTGCCAGACTTTTTTCTGAAATGCTGTGCCGTCCATATCCAGCGGTAAGTCAAAAACGTGCCGAGTGCCGGCAAAGTACTCACGTAACTGCGTTTCGGTTTCGCGTAAAACAGGATGATTATCGTCGCGCTCACGCGGCGACAACCGGGGATGTCTGCGCACTTCGTCCTGCCATAAAATGGCCGCCAGACCGCGATCGCTGGCGATCAGGGTCAGTTCGCCCACCGGCGTTATCACAGGTTTGCAGTAATACATGCTGTTCCCTCCATCACATTGCTGTCTGGCATTATCGCATTTTCGCCACGCGAAACTGGCTGTTTTCGGTCATTACAATAAACTGTTGTGCTGTCCGAAAACAGCCAGTCAATATCCAATGCCCGCGCTACGCTGTCGCTCTTTGCCGGAGAAAAACCATGTTTGATTCAGATACCGCTTACCAGGCACTGACCTCGCGTGATACGCGCTTCGATGGCGTGTTTTTTGTCGGCGTGACCTCAACCGGCATTTACTGTCGCCCGATTTGCCCGGTGAAAGCGCCAATGCAGAAAAACTGTCTGTTCTTCAACAGCGCTGAGGCGGCAGAGAAAGCGCATTTTCGCCCTTGTCTGCGCTGTCGTCCGGAGCTGGCACCCGGCAACGCCCCCGTGGACAACGCCCACCGCGTGGCCGACCGACTGGTGCAGCGCATTGAAGAGGGCTTGCTGGAAGCCCACAGCGGCCTGGATGCGATTGCTGCAGAGTTTGGCATCAGCGCCCGTCAGCTGCGGCGCATTGTGCAGCAGGAGCTGGGCGTCACGCCACTGGAGCTTAAACAGACACGTCGTATGCTGCTGGCTAAGCAGCTTCTGACCGAAACCACGCTGCCGGTAACCGAGATCGCCTACGCCAGTGGATTTGGCAGCTTACGGCGCTTCAATGACGTGTTTCAGGCGCGCTATCGCATGACGCCGGGCGCACTGCGCAAAAGCGGCAACCTGTCGCCGCAACCTGCAACGGACACAATGCGGTTACGCCTCAGCTATCGTCCGCCTTACGACTGGCAGGCGATGCTGGACTTTTTACGCCTGCGGTTAATGAACGACATTGAAGCCGTTGATGGTGAAACCTACCGCCGGACGGTGGCGCTGGGCGAATACCGGGGTTGGGTCAGCATTTCGCATCTTCCGGCAAAGCAGGCGCTCCAGGTGGAATTCACCCGCTCTCTCACGCCTGTGCTGCCTGCCCTGCTGCGTCGGCTGCGTGACCTGTTTGACCTGAATGCACAGCCGCAGCGAATTGCCGAACACCTGCAACAGGATCCCCTGCTGGCGCAAAGTATTCAGGATTACCCCGGCCTGCGTGTCCCCGGAGCATTTGACAGTGTCGAAATGGGCGTACGCGCCATCCTGGGCCAGCAGGTCACCGTTAAAGCCGCCACGACGCTCAGCAGCCGCTTTGCTCAGGCATTTGGTGAACCCTGCACCACGCCGTTCCCTGATCTGTCGCGCTATTCTGCGCAACCCCAGCGCATTGCCCAGGCTACGGTCGATGAGATTGCCCGCCTGGGCATTGTCAGTGCGCGCGCCAGAGCGATTCTTGCCTTTGCGACCGCCTGTAACGAGGGCAGCCTGCGTTTCAATGCGACGCTTTCGCCTGACGACATCATGGCGCGCCTGGTGGCCTTACCGGGCATTGGCCCCTGGACCGCCCACTACATTGCCATGCGGGCGCTGCGCTGGCCAGACGCCTTCCCGAAAGAGGATATCGCCGTGCGCAATAATCTGGGGGGATTAACACCCAAAGCGGCAGACGCGCGCTCACAGGTATGGCGTCCCTGGCGCAGCTACGCCGTGATGCATATCTGGAAAAGCCTGTCACCGGCCAGTGCGAAGTAAGCAGCCCGTTGTCCTGAAAAGAAATATCACGCCTCGCCTCTAAACTCCTGGCCTGCTCAACCGATAACCAATTTGGCTTAACATCGTTGACATGGGCAGGAGGCAGAGGTCATGGGGTTGCGGTTAGAAAATACAAAAATTTCGCACAAACTCAGTTTAGGATTTGGACTCGTTTTGCTGTTGGTGGTGGGATCGGGCGCGGTAAGCATCGCGCGTTTTAAAACTATCCATGACGTTTATGAACAGAGCAACCTGATTTATGACATTAATATTGACGTGTTTCAGGCTAAGGTTAACCGGCTGAAACTGCTGTATGGCGATGAGAAAGCGGGGAAAGTGATGGCGGATTATATCGCCCATGCCGCTCAGCTGACGCATGATGCCCAACAGTACCGATGGCTGCCCGAGGAGGAAACACAGCTCCAGGATATCGCCAGCCAGCTCAGCCACTTTCAGGCCAGCATCAGCGCAATGACCCAGGCCATGCAGTCTCTGGCAGAAACGGGTAAGCAGCTCGATCAGCGCAACATGCAGAGCCAGTCAACGCTGTACGAAGCGTTGATTAAAACCCAGATGACCGATGCCAGTGCACTGTTTCAGCAACTGCTTGCAATCAGCCAGTTGCGCGATCAGCTTCAGTTACTCCGTTATGATCCCGCTCATGCCAGCGCGATTCAGTCGCAGCTCACACCGCAGGTCAACGCCATCCAGACCGCCCTCACCACCCTGCTACCGCAATTACCTCCCGATGCTCAGGCGCAGCTCAACGCGCTGTGGAATGCAACCCTTGAGGTTAAGCAACTCAGTGAACGTTACGCAGCAGGCTTTCTGGCCCTCAGTCAGGCGGAGAACGCGGTGAAGGTCGATGGCGATAAGAGCAGTGCTATCCTCAAAACGCTTCTGCAGCAGATGAAGGTAGAAAACAGCGACCTGACCAGGAGTTCTGTTAACCTGACGCTGTTGACGGTTGGCCTTGCTGTGCTGCTGGGCATGTTGATTGCCTGGCTGATTGGCCGACAGATTACTCATCCCGTCAGAAAGAATTTATGGCTGGCGGAGCGCATTGCTAAGGGCGATTTAAGCGCCGATATCAAACCGGCGGGCCGTGATGAGCTGGGCAAACTGGCTGGCGCGATGGGCGCGATGAATCAGCGTCTGCGGACAATGATTCTGGAGGTCCGCGACAGCGTGCTCACGCTTTCGCAGGCGGCGAGCAGTATTAACAGCGACAACCACACGCTCTCGTCCCGCACAGAACAGCAGTCCGCCGCCGTGGTGCAGACGGCTGCCAGCATGGAACAGTTAACCGTTACGGTGAAGCACAACGCAGATAACGCGCGCCACGCCAGCCAGATTGCTGCTGAAGCGTCTAAAACGGCGGAGCAAGGCGGTGCCGCCGTCACGGAAGTCGTGCAAACCATGGGCGATATTTCTGCCAGCTCGAAGAAAATCGCCGAGATCACGGCCGTTATCGACAGTATTGCTTTCCAGACCAATATCCTGGCTCTGAATGCCGCCGTGGAAGCGGCACGCGCTGGCGAGCATGGCCGGGGGTTTGCGGTCGTCGCCAGCGAAGTACGTAGCCTTTCGCAGCGCAGTGCGCAGGCGGCGAAGGATATCGATCAACTGATCAGCGCATCGGTCAGCCAAATCGCGGAAGGCAATAACCGCGTTGCGCGCGCGGGCGAGAGAATGGGACAGGTGGTTCAGGCGATTTCCCGTGTGAATGACATCGTGGGTGAGATCTCTTCCGCCTCGGATGAGCAAAGCCGTGGCATTGAGCAGATTGCGCGTGCGGTCTCAGAACTGGACAGCACCACCCAGCAAAACGCCTCGCTGGTCTCTGCCTCTGCCCTTTCAGCCACCGCGCTGGAAGATCAGGCGCGCCGACTTGAAACGCTGGTCAAACAGTTTAGCCTGGAACCCGGTCAGACAGCCGCACGCTAATCCGGCTGACGTATTACGCCCTATAAG
The DNA here is from genome assembly GCF_041955125.1 of Pantoea sp. BR_17. Taxonomy (NCBI): domain Bacteria; kingdom Pseudomonadati; phylum Pseudomonadota; class Gammaproteobacteria; order Enterobacterales; family Erwiniaceae; genus Pantoea; species Pantoea sp. BR_17. The sequence goes on from NZ_JAVAXT010000003.1 coordinate 255,527, forward strand.
CGCCTGTCGGGCGCTTTTTTATGGCAGATGATTAGATCCGCCTGCGTGACGCCCGCTCGACGGCACGCTGCCGGACAGGAACAGTGCGGACGCAGGGTGTTGGGCCCTGACGGGAGTACGACAGATTTTGCGGGCCCGTAGGCCTCGCCCTGCGGGTGGATGCTGACGCATCAGCCTGAATCGCAACGCGATTCAGTCGAACCTGCTGCAGGTTCTCATCATACACGTTTGACTGTAATGCCCCATAAACGAAAAGCGCGCCCGTGGGCGCGCTTTTCTGTATTGGTGGGTCGTGCAGGATGGCCTTCGGCCCCGTGGGCCTCGCCCTGCGGGTGATGCTGACGCATCAGCCTGAATCGCACCGCGATTCAGTCGAACCTGCTGCAGGTTCTCATCATGCACGCTTGACTGTACTGCCCCATAAACGAAAAGCGCGCCCGTTGGGCGCGCTTTTCTGTATTGGTGGGTCGTGCAGGATGGCCTTCGGCCCCGTGGGCCTCGCCCTGCGGGTGGATGCTGACGCATCAGCCTGAATCGCACCGCGATTCAGTCGAACCTGCTGCAGGTTCTCATCATGCACGTTTGACTGTACTGCTCCATAAACGAAAAGCGCGCCCGTGGGCGCGCTTTTCTGTATTGGTGGGTCGTGCAGGATGGCCTTCGGCCCCGTGGGCCTCGCCCTGCGGGTGGATGCTGACGCATCAGCCTGAATCGCAACGCGATTCAGTCGAACCTGCTGCAGGTTCTCATCATGCACGTTTGACTGTAATGCCCCATAAACGAAAAGCGCGCCCGTGGGCGCGCTTTTCTGTATTGGTGGGTCGTGCAGGATTCGAACCTGCGACCAATTGATTAAAAGTCAACTGCTCTACCAACTGAGCTAACGACCCGCTCGGGGCTTACAACCGCTCAAACACATGTATGCATGCTGCCTGAGAATAAGATGGTGGGTCGTGCAGGATTCGAACCTGCGACCAATTGATTAAAAGTCAACTGCTCTACCAACTGAGCTAACGACCCAACTTAATGGTTGTGAAGCAATACTGAAGGTTCTCTTGGGGAACAGCGTCCTGCGGGAGATGGTGGGTCGTGCAGGATTCGAACCTGCGACCAATTGATTAAAAGTCAACTGCTCTACCAACTGAGCTAACGACCCATCTTCAGGCTTGCCAGACACATTTGCAATGTGTCCCGGCAACGGCGGCATATATTACTGATTTACCGAGGTAGCGCAACCCTTATTTTCTGTTAAGGGGTTCAATTGCCTACCTTTCATGCGGCAAGACCAGAAATCCATCGATATCCGGTCAAACCTGCACAAATTACATACCAGACAAGCGTTTTTGTGCCTGCTTAGCTGATTCGGTGTTCGGGTAAAGTTTGATCACCTGCTGATAAACGGCTTTGGCTTTTGCCGTGTCGTTTTTCTCTTGCATGATCACGCCAACCTTAAACAACGCTTCAGCCGCCTTGGGGGATTTTGGATACTGCTTCACCACCGTGGCGTAATAATACGCTGCGTCGTCTTTTTTACCTTTGTTATAAAACAGCTGCCCCAGCCAGTAATTGGCATTCGGCTGATACGTCGAGTCCGGGTAACGCTTCACCCACGCCTGCAGCGCAGTGATGGCCTGATCGTACTGTTTTTTCTCCAGAATGAGCGCAACAGCAGCATTGTAATCGCTGTTAGCATCGCCACTCTGAACAGGCGCACTGCTGCCGGCTGCGGCCGCACCTGCATCGTTGCCCGCTGTCGCAGCGCCCGCAGCCGCATTGTCACCGGCACCCGCGGCAGGCTGACTGGCATTGCTGCTGTTATTGCTGCTCAGACTGTCGATCTGTTGATAGATCTGCTTCTGGCGCTCAATAACCTGATTCAGCTGATAGGTATTTTGCTGGATTTCCCCACGCAATGAGTCGATATCCCGCTGGTTATCACTCATCTGCTGCTGCAGTTGCTGCATCAGCTGTGCCTGGGCATTGGAGATTCTTTCGAGACTGGTGACACGGTCTTCGACCGAGCCGGAGCCAACGCTACTGATTGACGCTTGGGCATGAGCGGCCCAGGGGGCCGCTACGCCAATCAGTAACGACAGACTCAACAGGTGATGTCTGAAGTTACTAACCATGTGATTCTCTTAGTAGACCAGTACGGCACGACGGTTTTTAGCGTAAGCCGCTTCGTCGTGGCCCAGAACAGCTGGTTTCTCTTTACCGTAAGATACGATAGACATCTGATCCGCAGACACGCCTTTACCTTGCAGGTACATCTTAACGGCGTTAGCACGACGCTCGCCCAGGGCGATGTTGTACTCTGGCGTACCGCGCTCATCCGCATGACCTTCAATGGTCACTTTGTAAGACGGGTTGCTACGCAGGAAGTTAGCGTGCTGATCCAGCATCTGAGCGTAGTCAGGCTGAACATCGTATTTGTCCAGACCGAAGTAAACGATGTTGTTCTGTTGCAGCTGTTGCATCTGCAGACGCGCCTGCTCATCAGAAGACATGTTGCCGTTGTTCATACCAGAGTTAGCACCGTAAGCGCCGTCAGCACCTGCGCCAGACTGGTCGTTGTTGTTATTTTTGTGTGAGCTACACGCCGCAACTGCCATGATTGGCAGAGCCAGCATTAAACCCTTCAGTACTTTGTTCAGTTGCATTTGAAAATTCCCATTATTGTTTATTTTTTTGTAATGTCAGAAAGCTCAGACATTACAGGTACGGCGACCAGGCAGGAAATTTGACCTGTCCATCAGTTGCCGGAAGACGCGCTTTGAAACGACCGTCGGTTGAAACCAACTGCAACACAGAACCCATGCCCTGAGTCGAGCTGTAGATTACCATGGTGCCGTTTGGAGCCAGGCTCGGCGTTTCATCCAGGAACGTGTCCGTTAACGTTTGAACGGCTCCCGTTACCAGATCCTGTTTGGCGACGTGTTGAGCACCGCCACTGGTGCTAATCATCACCATTGATTTTCCATCACTGGCTACATCCGCATCCTGGTTCTGAGCGCCTTCCCAGGTAATGCGCTGTGATGCACCACCATTGATGCTGATTTTGTAGATCTGCGGCGCACCGGCCTGGTCAGAGGTATACGCCAGCGTCTGGCTGTCCGGGAACCAGGTTGGTTCAGTGCTGTTATAACGACCATCTGTAATCTGACGAATCTGCCCGGAGGCCAGGTCCATAACATAGAGATTCAGACTACCGGTTTTAGACAGGGCGAAGGCCAGCTTGGTGCCGTCCGGTGAGAAAGCTGGCGCACCATTGTGACGCGGGAATGAAGCGACCTGACGGACAGAGCCGTTAGACAAGGTCTGAATCACCAGCGCTGACTTGCCGCTTTCAAAGGTTACATACGCCAGTTTGCTGCCATCGGGCGACCAGGCAGGCGACATCAGCGGTTGCGGTGAACGGTGCACGACAAACTGGTTGTAACCGTCGTAATCGGCAACGCGCAGTTCATACGGGAACTGACCGCCGTTGGTCTGTACCACATAGGCGATACGGGTACGGAACGCCCCTTTAATGCCGGTCAGTTTCTGGAACGCCTCATCACTGACGGTGTGCGCCGCATAGCGCAGCCACTGTTTCGTAATTTTATAGGAGTTTTGCACCAGCACGGTGCCTGGTGCACCTGCGGTATCCACCAGCTGATAGGACACCTGATAGCTGCCATCAGCATTCGGCTGAATCTGTCCAACAACCACGGCATCAATACCCAGTGCGCTCCATGCAGCAGGCTGCACTTCCTGAGCACTGGTCGGCTGCTGCGGCAGACGTGAACGATCAAGCGGGTTAAATTTCCCGCTGTTACGCAGGTCAGCTGCGACGATACCACCGATATCTTCCGGTGCCGCGCCTGGGCCAGACCATTTAAACGGAACCACACCGATAGGGCGCGCGCTGTTGACGCCCTGGGTGATTTCAATGCGAACCTCTGCATGCAGCACCGCTGCCCACAGCAGGATAAAAAAGCCTAACGTTACGCGAAGAGCTTGCTTCATTTTATCTCCCTTATCTGAACCTGAGTCCGCGATAATTGGCACTGTTCCTGAAAACCACGAGTACAACTAGAGTACGGCAAGCTAACCATAGATCAACCTGCCGCAGGTTACTGCATTATTGCGGTCTGAAACGCATCGGGGCGTTTTTAAACACTTCGTACACCGCTTGTGAAGGCGGTTTCGGAATATGTGCCTGCTTCGCCGCCGCGATAGCGGCCTGGCACAGCGCCGGATCGCCGCCTTCTGATTTAACATCAATCAGCATGCCATCAGGAGCAAGTTTAATACGTAAGTCACAGCTTTTGCCGCTATACAGGTCCGCATCGTAGAAACGGCTCTGAATTGCGCTGGTGATCTGCCCAAGATACGCATTCACATCTGCGCCAGAAGCACCCGCCTTCTTCTGATTACCCTGCCCTGCTGCTCCACCCGACGCGCCGCTTTTCGGTGCATTCTTACCGGACGCTAAGCCGCCCAGCAGGTCATCGACGTCGCTGTCATTGGCGGCATCAGCGACCGCTTTCGCTTTCGCCTCGGCTTTTGCCTTCGCATCCGCTTTTGCTTTGGCAGCAGCCTCCGCTTTCGCTTTGGCGGCGGCATCCGCTTTTTCTTTGGCGGCCTTTTCTTTCGCTGCGGCGGCTGCTTTCTCTTTCGCTTCCTGGGCGGCTGCGGCTTTCGCTTCCGCTGCGGCTTTGGCTTCAGCCGCTTTCGCTTCTTTCGCGGCTTCCGCTTTAGCCTGTTTCGCCGCTTCGGCCTTAGCTTGTTTTGCGGCTTCGGCAGCCTCAGCTTTCGCCTGCTGCTCGGCCTGCTTCTTCGCTTCTGCGGCTGCGGCTTTCGCCTCTTGCTCAGCCTGCTTCTTCGCCTCTGCTGCGGCCTTCTTCGCCTCTTCCTGCGCCTTCATCTTTGCGTCTGCCGCGGCTTTCGCCTGTGCATCCGCTTCCGCTTTCGCATCGGCTTTGGCTTTCGCCGCGGCCGCTTCGGCGGCTTTCTGTTGCGCCTCGGCCTGTTTCGCTGCGGCTTCGGCGGCCTTCTGCTGTTCAGCCTGCGCTTTCGCCTGCTGTTTCGCGTCTTCCTGTGCCTGCAGTCGCTCTTTTTCCAGCTCTTTCAGCCGCTGCTGTTCAGCCGCTTGTTTCTGCTGAAGCTCTTCGGCCTGCTGCTGGGCCTGTTTCTGGCGCTGCTGCTCCGCACGCTGACTGTCGCTTTGCTGATTCTGCTGACGGTTATACTGTTCAACCACCGCACCGGGATCGACCATGACCGCTTCTATATCGCTACCGCCACCGCCGCCGCTGGCCTCAATGTGCTCATTAAACGAGCTCCATATCAGCAGGGCGATCAGCACGATATGCAGAATCACCGAAATGATTATCGCGCGCTTTAACTTTTCGTTTTGCTCGGTTGCCTTCGACACACTCGGTTCCCAAAAACGGTTCGACTTTAAATCGGCTGCGTCATCAAACCGACAGATTTAACCCCTGCCTGATGCAGCAGGTTCAGCGCCTTGATGATTTCATCATAAGGTACCTCTTTGGCACCACCGATCAAAAAGACGGTTTTCGGATTGGCTTCCAGACGACGTTGCGCTTCGCTAATCACCTGTTCTGGCGGCAACTGCGGCAAACGATCGTGATCGACGACCATGCTGTATTGTCCCACGCCGGACACTTCAACAATCACGGGTGGGTTATCATCACTGGAAACCGTCTTAGAATCTGTTGCATCGGGCAAATCCACTTCCACGCTTTGCGTGATGATGGGGGCCGTTGCCATAAAGATCAGCAGCAGCACCAGCAAAACGTCCAGCAGTGGAACGATGTTAATTTCCGACTTTAGCTCGCGGCGACCGCGACCACGCACTCGGGCCATCATTTACCTCTGTTTACTTAGCGCTGTCGCTGGAGAAAGCCTGACGATGCAGGATAGCCGTAAACTCTTCCATAAAGTTGTCGTAGCCCTGCTCCAGTTTATTGACGCGCTGGTTCAGTCGGTTGTACGCCATTACGGCAGGAATCGCAGCAAACAGACCGATCGCGGTGGCGATCAATGCTTCTGCAATCCCCGGTGCCACCATCTGCAGGGTGGCCTGTTTGACCGCCCCCAGGGCAATAAACGCATGCATAATCCCCCAGACCGTACCAAACAGACCGATATAAGGACTGATTGAGCCAACCGTGCCCAGGAAAGGAATGTGGGTTTCCAGCGCTTCGAGTTCGCGATTCATGGAAATGCGCATGGCCCTGCTCGCGCCTTCAACAGCCGCTTCAGGCGCATGATTATTCGCGCGATGTAAACGGGCAAACTCTTTGAAGCCGGCGTAGAAGATTTGCTCGGCACCCGCCAGCTCTTCACGACGTCCCTGACTTTCCTGATAGAGGCGAGACAGTTCAACGCCGGACCAGAATTTGTCTTCAAAGGCTTCAGCTTCCCTTCCCGCCGCATTCAGAATTCGCGTGCGCTGGATGATGATTGCCCAGGAGGCAATCGAAAAGCCGATCAAAATCAACATGATAAGTTTGACCAGAAGGCTCGCCTTCAGGAACAAATCAAGAACGTTCATGTCAGTCACTGCTTGAACTCCGCGACAATAGACTTGGGAAGCGCAATCGGCTTCATTAGGTGTGGGTTGATGCAGGCAATCAGGACCTCTGCCTCATTGAGCACTTTGCCTTCTGCGTTCACGATACGCTGGGAGAATGTCATCGTCGCCCGCGTCATTGATGTCACTTCGCTCTGGATCTCCAGAAGGTCATCAAGACGTGCCGCCGAAAGATAGTCCACCGTCATGCGCCGTACCACAAAAGCAACCTGCTGTTCTAACAGCGCCTGCTGATTGAAATGGTGCTGACGCAGCATTTCGGTACGTGCTCGTTCATAAAAAGCGATATAGCTGGCGTGATAAACCACACCACCGGCATCGGTATCTTCATAGTAGACCCGAACCGGCCAGCGAAACAGCGTTGTACTCACTCTACATCCCGGCCTCGTTTTAAACGTTGCTACTATACGCAAGACAATTAGGGTTGGGAATGGGCTGTCAGAGCCAGGAGAAAATAATTATCAGTTGGTTACAACCGGACGTCATTAATGGAGGTTTCTTGACCAGACGCTGAAGTAAACTCACGCGCCTGGGGTGAAGGGTGACAGGTCGTCAGCGATAAAAGTGACTCAGCGCCCAGAAGAGTACCAGTAAGGCGGGCAATGGCGCAAAGAACGCACGCCAGCGTAAACGGCGCGGACGGAATCCGCTGCCGTGAATAACCCCCGTGCAGACCGCCCAAATCAGTACGATGCCCTGCCATAGCAGGATGCCTTCCGGGCGGGTTGCATAGCGCGCGGGGTCCCATAACAGGCAGCCGGCCAGCCATAAGGCGAGTATCAGAGAAAGGGCCCGGAGCGGGCCCTTATCCATCAGGCGATAACCTGTCTGGATGCCTGTGCGCATTACGACTGGCGTTCCGCGTCGGCGCTGTCTTCGATATGTTCTATCGCCAGCGCGGTGATGATGCCAAAGGCACAGGCCAGCAGGGTGCCGAGAATCCAGGCAAAATACCACATATGTCGTCTCCTTTATTAATAAAGTGCGTTACTGTTGCGCTCAACATGTTCTTTAGTGATACGACCAAACATCTTCCAGTAACACCAACTGGTATAGAGCAGAATAACCGGCACAAAAATTATCGCCGCGAAGGTCATAATTTCCAGCGTCAGCAAACTGGAGGTGGCATCCCACATGGTCAGGCTGGTGCCGGGAACGGTACTGGACGGCATAATGAACGGAAACATCGCGATGCCGGCGGTCATGATGACGCAGGCCAGCGTCAGCGATGAGCAGAGAAACGCCCAGCCGCCCTTTTCTCCGCGCGAACACATTACGGTCAGTAAGGGCAACACCACGCCCAGAAGCGGGAATAACCACAACACAGGATGCTGCTGGAAATTCACCATCCAGGCCCCCGCTTCGCGCACCACGGTTTTCCCCAGGGGATTAGAAGCAGCGAAGTGATCAAGCGTGCTGGTCACCACATAGCCGTCAATACCGTACCTTACCCAGACGCCAGCCAGCGCGAAACACGCCATCATCACCAGCGCGGCAATCTGCGCCGTGATGCGTGAACGCAGGTGCAGTTCGCCCGTGGTGCGCATTTGCAGATAGGTCGCACCCTGCGTCAGTATCATGGCAACGCTCACCACACCGGCCAGCAGTGCAAAGGGGTTCAGCAGCTGGAAAAAGTTTCCGGTGTAATACAGCCGCATGTACTCGTCGGCATGAAAAGGCACGCCCTGCAGCAGATTGCCAAAGGCGACGCCGATCACCAGCGGCGGGACAAAGCTGCCGATAAAAATGCCCCAGTCCCAGGCACCGCGCCAGCGTGCATCTTCGATTTTTGAGCGATAGTCAAAGCCTACCGGACGGAAGTACAACGAGGCCAGCACCAGAATCATCGCCACGTAGAAGCCGGAAAACGCGGCGGCGTACACCATCGGCCAGGCGGCAAACAGTGCGCCACCGGCGGTGATCAACCAGACCTGATTGCCGTCCCAGTGCGGCGCGATAGAATTGATCATCACACGACGCTCGGTATCGGTCCGGCCTAATACGCGCGTCAGCATCCCGACGCCCATATCGAAACCATCGGTGACGGCAAAGCCCACCAGCAGAATGCCGATTAGCAGCCACCAGACAAAGCGCAGAACTTCATAATCAAACATGGGGCTTCTCCTTATCCACGCACCGGCTGAGCGTTTTTAACGATCTGTTCATGGTGATAGCGCCCTGTTTTCAGGCTGCTGGGCCCCAGACGCGCGAACTTAAACATCAGGTACATCTCGGCCACCAGAAACAGGGTATACAGTCCGCAAATCAGTATCATTGAGAACAGGACATCGCCCACGGTCAGCGTGGAGTTCGCAATCGCAGTGGGCAGGACTTCCCCAATCGCCCAGGGCTGACGACCGTACTCCGCCACAAACCAGCCCGCTTCTACCGCAATCCACGGCAGCGGAATGCCGTACAGTGCGGCTTTGAGTAACCAGCGCTGTTGACCAATGCGATTTCGAATCACACTCCAGAATGACAGCGCAATGACGCCGAGCAGCAGCACGCCGCAAAGCACCATGATACGGAACGCAAAGTAGAGCGGTGCGACGCGAGGAATCGAATCCTGCGTGGCCTGTTTAATCTGCGCTTCACTGGCATCCGACACGTTCGCGGTATAGCGTTTTAACAGCAGACCATAACCCAGGTCTTTTTTGCTGTGGTTAAAGGCATCGCGGACGGCCGGATCGGTATTGCCCTGTCGCAGTTCATCCAGCAGCGCGTAAGCCTTCATACCGTTACGAATTCGCACTTCGTGTTGCGCCAGCAGTTCTTTTAGTCCGGTCACCGGCGTATCGGTCGACCGCGTGGCGATGAGCCCTAGGAGATAAGGGATCTGGATCGCATACTTGTTGTGCTGCGCTGACTGATCGGGCACGCCAAAGAGCGTAAAGGCGGCCGGTGCCGGTTGGGTTTCCCATTCCGCTTCAATAGCGGCCAGCTTGGTTTTCTGTACGTCGCCCATCTCGTAACCGGATTCGTCACCCAGCACAATCACCGACAGCACCGCCGCCATGCCGAAACTGGCCGCGATGGCAAAAGAGCGTTTTGCAAACGCCATGTCACGGCCTTTCAGTACATACCAGGCGCTGATGCCTAAAATAAACATGGCTCCTGTGGTATAGCCTGCCGCCACGGTATGCACGAATTTCACCTGCGCAACCGGGTTTAATACCAGCTCAGAGAAGCTCACCATCTCCATGCGCATGGTTTCAAAGTTAAACTCAGAGGCGATGGGGTTTTGCATCCAGCCATTCGCTACCAGAATCCACAGTGCCGACATATTCGAACCGATTGCGACCAGCCAGGTCACCGCCAGATGCTGCACTTTACCCAGGCGATCCCAGCCGAAAAAGAACAGGCCCACAAAGGTGGATTCCAGGAAGAAAGCCATTAAGCCTTCAATCGCGAGCGGCGCACCAAAAATATCGCCAACATAATGAGAATAATAAGACCAGTTGGTGCCGAACTGAAATTCCATTGTCAGTCCGGTGGCCACGCCCAGGGCAAAGTTAATACCAAACAACTTGCCCCAGAACTTGGTCATATCTTTATAGATTTGTTTACCACTCAGGACGTATACCGTTTCCATGATGGCCAGTAAAAACGCCATACCGAGCGTTAATGGCACAAACAGGAAATGGTACATCGCCGTTAAGGCAAACTGTAAACGCGACAGTTCGACGATATCTAGCATAAAAACTCCTTGCTCCTCGCATGAACGCCTGAGCCGTGTGGGCCGAATAAGCGTCAGGAACGACTGATTATTGATTCCAGTTTTATCATCGGCAGGTCATAACGCTGTGCGGCCTGAGATGAGGGAGTAGCGGTTAATCTAACCTGGTTAAACATCAACGCAGCGGCGTGGTTCAAACGCTTAACGGGGGATAAATAAAAATTGATGCTTTCCCGTATTTGAACAAACGTTTGTTTATTTTTTTAAAAGGCTGGATTGATGCAGCGCAATTTAAGCGCTTAACGGTAGGCTTTGCTAGCGGTAAAGTTTGTTATATATAAGGGGAAGTTGATCTGGAATAATGAAGCAAAGATAGAAATATGTTCTTAAGCGTTCTTTGTTAAAAAATTGTCTCTTATTAATTTTTAATTATAAAGAAATTTAACTTTGATCCCTGTTTAATAACTTAACGATCCGCGACGACGATGCGGTGGGCTGAATTCATCATAGCAAATAAACGGGGCAATACTTAAATTAATTTAATGGTTATTTCACGTTCTTATTCAATATCTAAAAAACGGGCCTGAGGGCAGCGTATTTTTTAAGTGAGTGACAGGCAATCATCCTGCCTGCAATCCGCCCTGCCCGTCCGGCCAGCGCCCTTTTTTCACTACCCACGTTCGTGACCGGCCTTGTGGCTGTGCGGCAATGTTTTGCCAGCCATAAAAAAAGCCACCCGAAGGTGGCTTTTTCAGTGGATGCGATTACTTCGCTGGCAGAACGGCTTTAACAGCATCACCGATGTCAGCCAGGCTGCGTACGGTTTTCACGCCCGCCGCTTCCAGTGCAGCAAACTTCTCGTCTGCCGTACCTTTACCGCCGGCGATGATGGCGCCTGCATGGCCCATACGTTTGCCTTTCGGCGCGGTCACGCCTGCGATGTAGCCCACAACCGGCTTGGTCACGTGATCTTTGATAAAGGCAGCCGCTTCTTCTTCCGCGCTGCCCCCGATTTCACCGATCATAACGATCGCTTCAGTCTGTGGATCGTCCTGGAACATTTTCAGGATGTCGATGAAGTTAGAACCCGGGATCGGGTCACCACCAATACCGACACAGGTAGACTGGCCGTAACCGATATCGGTAGTCTGCTTAACGGCTTCATACGTCAGCGTACCTGAACGCGATACGATACCGACGCGGCCTGGCTGATGAATGTGGCCCGGCATGATACCGATCTTACATTCGCCTGGGGTGATCACACCCGGGCAGTTTGGCCCGATCATGCGAACGCCCGCTTCATCCAGCTTCATTTTCACGGTCAGCATATCCAGCGTCGGGATGCCTTCGGTGATGGTGATGATCAGCTTGATGCCGGCATCGATCGCTTCCAGGATACCGTCTTTACAGAACGGAGCCGGAACGTAGATGACGGTAGCCGTTGCGCCAGTGGCTTCAACCGCTTCACGCACGGTGTTAAACACCGGCAGGCCCAGATGAGTGGTGCCGCCTTTGCCTGGCGTCACACCGCCGACCAGCTGCGTGCCGTAAGCCAGCGCCTGCTCAGAGTGGAACGTCCCTTGTCCGCCGGTGAAACCCTGGCAAATGACTTTGGTGTTTTTGTCGATCAAAATGGACATTATTTACCCTCCGCAGCAGCAACAACACGCTGTGCCGCGTCTGTCAGACTGGTTGCTGCAATGATGTTCAGACCACTGTCCGCCAGTTTCTTAGCGCCCAGCTCAGCGTTGTTACCTTCCAGACGTACCACAACCGGTACGTTCACACCCACTTCTGCCACTGCACCGATGATGCCGTCTGCGATCAGGTCGCAACGCACGATGCCGCCGAAGATGTTAACGAAAACCGCTTTCACGGCATCGTCAGACAGGATGATTTTGAAGGCTTCCGTTACGCGCTCTTTGGTCGCGCCGCCGCCGACATCCAGGAAGTTTGCTGGCTGACCGCCGTGGTGCTTAACGATGTCCATGGTGCCCATCGCCAGGCCTGCGCCGTTAACCATACAACCGATGTTGCCTTCCAGCGCAACATAGTTCAGTTCCCACTGCGTTGCGTGTGCTTCACGTGGGTCTTCCTGGCTTGGATCGCGCATTTCACGCAGCTCTGGCTGACGGAACAGGGCATTGCCATCGGCACCCAGTTTGCCATCCAGACAGATCAGGTCGCCCTGTTTGGTGATGACCAGCGGGTTGATCTCAACCATCGCCAGGTCACGTTCCAGGAACATGGTCGCCAGGCCCATGAAAATTTTGGTGAACTGGCTGACTTGCTTGCCGGTCAGGCCCAGTTTGAACGCCAACTCACGGCCCTGATAAGGCTGAGGACCGGTCAGCGGATCAAGCGCCATTTTGTGGATCAGGTGCGGGGTTTCTTCCGCCACTTTCTCGATTTCCACGCCACCTTCGGTTGACGCCATGAAGATCACGCGACGCGTTGCACGGTCGACCACGGCACCCAGATACAGCTCCTGATCGATGTCGGTCGCCGCTTCAACCAGAATCTGGTTTACCGGCTGGCCATTGGCGTCAGTTTGGTAGGTCACCAGACGTTTACCCAGCCAGTTTTCAGCGAAAGCACGGATGTCTTCTTTACTGTTAACTACCTTCACACCGCCCGCTTTACCGCGGCCACCGGCATGAACCTGACATTTAACTACCCACGGGCCTGCACCGATTTTCGATGCCGCTTCTTCTGCTTCACGTGGTGTAGTACAGGCGTAGCCGGTCGGTGCTGGCATGCCATACCGTGCAAACAGCTGTTTAGCCTGGTATTCGTGTAAGTTCATGATGTTCTATCCATTCAGATCTGAAAAGAGTATTGAGGTTGGGCACGCAGCGCGTGCCCAGTGATGAATCAGACATCCAGCAGCAGACGCGCCGGATCTTCCAGCATCTCTTTCACTGCGACCAGATAGCCGACAGATTCACGACCATCGATCAAACGGTGATCATAAGAGAGCGCCAGGTACATCATTGGCAGGATCACAACCTGACCATTCACCGCCATAGGACGATCTTTAATGGCGTGCATGCCCAGGATTGCGCTCTGTGGCGGGTTGATGATTGGCGTTGACATCAGTGAACCAAACACACCACCGTTGGTGATGGTGAAGTTACCGCCCGTCAGGTCGTCAACCGTCAGCTTGCCGTCACGGCCTTTTACTGCCAGTTCTTTAATTTTCTTCTCGATGTCAGCCATGCTCAGCGCATCCACATCACGCAGAACAGGGGTCACCAGGCCGCGTGGGGTAGAAACGGCGATGCTGACATCAAAGTAGTTGTGGTAAACCACGTCTTCGCCATCAATTGAGGCGTTGACTTCAGGGTAACGCTTCAGCGCTTCCACCACGGCTTTAATGTAGAACGACATAAAGCCCAGACGCACACCGTGACGCTTCTCGAACGCTTCGCCGTACTGCTTACGCAGATCCATAATCGGCTTCATGTTGATTTCGTTGAAGGTTGTCAACATGGCGGTGCTGTTCTTGGCTTCCAGCAGACGTTCCGCCACGCGCTTACGCAGGCGCGTCATTGGCACACGTTTTTCGCTGCGGTTAGCCACAGGCTGCTGGGCAGGCTGCGCGTCAGATGCCGGTGCCGCGGCTTTGTCTGCCTGCGGTTTGTTCGCCAGATGTTTTTCAACATCTTCGCGCGTTAAACGTCCACCCACGCCGGTGCCTTTGATCTGTGAGGCATCAAGGTTGTGTTCGGCAATCAGACGACGAATCGCCGGGCTCAGCGCATCGTTGCTCTCTTCTTCCAGAGAAGCGGTCTGACGCTGGGCTGGTGTGGATTCGTTGCTGTCGACTTTCGCACTGCTTTCTTTGCCAGCGCTGTTGCCTTCTTTCAGGCGGCCGAGAATCTGACGAGAGGTAACGGTTGCCCCTTCCTCTTCCAGTACGGCTTCCAGCACGCCGTCCGCAGACGCCGGCACTTCCAGAACCACTTTGTCGGTTTCAATTTCGACGATGACTTCATCGCGACTGACTGCATCGCCTGGTTTCTTGTGCCAGGTTGCTACTGTGGCATCTGCAACCGATTCAGGCAGGTCGGGAACGAGAATATCTACGCTACTCATTATCTTTCCTTTTAATTAATTGACGTTCAGTGCGTCATTAACCAGGTCTTGCTGCTGTTGTTGATGTACGGACATATAACCCACGGCCGGTGAAGCCGATGCCGGGCGACCTGCATAACGCAGCGTTGCACCAAACGGTACCACATCACGGAAATGGTGCTGGCTACAGTACCAGGCACCCTGGTTCAGTGGCTCTTCCTGACACCAGACAAAATCCTGTACGTGGGAATACGCTTTTAACGCTTCCTGTACCGCCTGATGCGGGAACGGGTAAAGTTGTTCGATACGCACGATAGCGACATCGGTTTTTTCGTCTTTACGGCGCTGTTCCAGCAGATCGTAGTAGACCTTACCGGAGCACAACACGACGCGCTTGATGCCTTGCGGATCCAGATCGTCAATTTCGCCAATCGCTGGCTGGAAGCTGCCGTTTGCCAGTTCATCCAGCGAGGAAATCGCCAGAGGATGACGCAACAGCGACTTCGGTGACATCACCACCAGCGGACGGCGCATACCGCGCAGCGCCTGACGACGCAGCATGTGGTAAACCTGAGCCGGTGTTGAGGGTACGCAGACCTGCATGTTCTGCTCAGCGCAGAGCTGCAGATAACGTTCCAGACGGGCGGAGGAGTGCTCAGGGCCCTGACCTTCATAGCCGTGTGGCAGCAGCATCACCAGGCCACACATACGGCCCCATTTTTGCTCGCCGGAGCTGATGAACTGGTCAATCACCACCTGCGCACCGTTAGCAAAATCGCCGAACTGCGCTTCCCAAATGGTCAGCACGCGCGGCTCTGCGGTGGCATAACCGTATTCAAAGGCCAGCACGGCTTCTTCAGACAGGACAGAGTCCCAGACTTTGAATTCACCCTGACTGTTATGAATATGGTGCAGTGGCGTGTAGGTTGAACCGTTGGTCTGATTGTGGATTACGGCATGACGGTGGAAGAAGGTGCCACGGCCGGAGTCTTCACCCGACAAACGTACCGGAATGCCTTCATCGACCAGCGTGGCGTACGCCAGATTTTCAGCCCCGCCCCAGTCAAACGCTTTCTCGCCTTCGGCCATCAGCTTACGATCGTTATAGATCTTGGCGACGCGAGACTGGACTTCAATCTCTTCAGGGATCTGGCTGATACGCAGCGCCAGCTCCTTCAGACGCTTCATGTCCACCTGAGCCGGATAGGGTTCATCCCACTCGTGATTCAGATACGGTGACCACGTGAAGGAGTGCAGGCTCATCGGACGCCATTCTGGCACCACGCATTCGCCGGCATCCAGCGCATCACGGTACAGATTGACCATTTCGGTGGCATCTTCCTGCGACGCGACACCTTCGCTTTCCAGACGATCGGCGTAGATTTTACGCGGTGTGGGATGCTTTTTGATTTTCTGGTACATCAACGGCTGCGTGGCGCTTGGCTCATCCGCTTCGTTGTGACCATGGCGGCGATAGCACACCAAATCGATAAACACATCGCGTTTAAAGGTGTTGCGATAGTCCAGCGCCAGTCGGGTTACAAAGGCCACCGCTTCCGGATCGTCCGCATTGACGTGGAAAATCGGTGCCAGCACCATTTTACCAATGTCAGTACAGTACGGTGTAGAACGCGCGTCTTTCGGATTCGAGGTGGTGAAACCCACCTGGTTGTTGATCACGATACGCACGGTGCCACCGACTTCATAGCCGCGGGCCTGAGACATGTTCAGGGTTTCCTGCACCACGCCCTGACCAATGACCGCCGCATCACCGTGAATAGTGATGGGCAGCACTTTGTTGCTGACCGGCTCAGCCAGACGATCCAGACGGGCACGCACCGACCCCATGACCACCGGGCTGACAATTTCCAGGTGAGACGGGTTAAAGGCCAGCGCCAGGTGTACCAGACCGCCTTCGGTTTCGATATCCGATGAGAAGCCCATGTGATATTTCACATCACCGGTGCCCAGGTGTTCTTTATGTTTGCCTGAGAACTCGTCGAACAGATCCTGTGGCTTTTTACCCAGCACGTTAATCAGGACGTTGAGACGGCCACGGTGCGCCATCCCCAGCACCACTTCGCGGGTGCCGCTTTTACCTGCATGACGAATCATCTCACGCAGCATAGGCACCAGTGCATCACCGCCTTCCAGCGAGAAGCGTTTGGCACCCGGGAATTTTGCGCCCAGATATTTTTCAAGGCCTTCTGCCGCAGTCAGCTCTTTCAGGAAACCTTTTTTCTCTTCACCGCTGAACGAACAGTGGCCAGCACCGGATTCGAGACGCTGCTGAATCCAGCGTTTCTCTTCGGTGTTGTTGATGTGCATGTACTCTGCACCAATCGAACCACAGTAAGTCTGCTTCAGCGCCTCGAACAGATCGGCCAGCTTCATGGTTTCTTTGCCAATAGCAAAAGAACCTACGTTAAAGCTTTCCTGAAAATCGGCGTCGGTCAGATCGTGAAAAGCAGGGTCGAGATCGGCAACACGGTCCTGTTTCCACAGGCCAAGCGGATCCAGGTTTGCTTCCTGATGGCCGCGAAAACGAAACGCGTTGATCAGTTGCAGCACTTTCACTTGCTTGGAGTTGGTTGCCGGATCGGTGACTGAGGAGGTGTAACGAGATGCGTCTTTCGCCAGGCGACGGAAATATTCGCGGGTCGCGGAGTGGAACTGCTCGGGTTTCACTCCCGTGCCTGGTAACTGTTGGAACATCGAGCGCCACACTGCATCCACAGAGTCAGGATCGGTCAGGAAATCCTCATAGAGTTGCTCTATGTAAGACTGATTCGCGCCGGCCAGCCAGGAGGAGTCCAGCCAGGGCTTCATCGCGCTGTTCTGCATTGTGATCCCTTAAGCAATGTTATGCTTTATTGAGGTTTCATTTGTTGCCGCTTTCGCGGTTTGCCGTAGTGAGTTCAGCGATACGAGCACTGTGCGCAGCGCGCGCCCGGCCCGTAAGGGAACCTTTGTAAACGTGGTCGGAACCGCGTTTAAAGAGGCTTCCGTAAAACACCGGGAACCTGAGGTTCCCGGCTGTATCACTATGCCCCGCGTTGCAGCAGCATCGACTTGATATGGCCGATGGCGCGCGTGGGGTTAAGACCTTTAGGACACACGCTGACACAGTTCATGATGCTGTGGCAGCGGAACACGCTGAATGCATCGCTCAGATTATCCAGACGCGCATCGGTTTCGGTGTCGCGACTGTCAATAATGAAGCGGTATGCCGCCAGCAGACCCGCAGGCCCGATGAACTTATCGGGATTCCACCAGAACGACGGGCATGAGGTTGAGCAACAGGCGCAGAGAATACACTCATACAGGCCGTCCAGATGCTCACGCTCGCCTGGCGTCTGCAGATGCTCACGCGCAGGTGGGTTTTCACCGTTGTTTAACAAGTAAGGCTTAATTTTCTCATACTGAGTATAAAACTGGCTCATGTCTACCACGAGGTCGCGCACCACAGGCAGGCCAGGCAGAGGACGAATCACAATCTTCTGCTTACCGTTGCCTAAAGCGGAAACCGGCGTAATGCAGGCCAGGCCGTTTTTACCGTTCATGTTCAGGCCATCTGATCCGCACACGCCTTCACGGCACGAGCGACGGAAAGCCAGCGTAGGATCCTTTTCTTTTAAACGGATCAACGCGTCCAGCAGCATCATGTCACGGCCATCTTCCGCTTCCAGGCTGTAATCCTGCATGCGCGGTTTATCATCGACGTCCGGGTTATAACGATAGATCGAAAATTCTAGTCTCATGATGATCTCCGCAATTAATAGGTACGCGCTTTTGGCGGGAAGGCCGCACGCAGTTTCGGTTGCATGTTCACCTCACGGCGCGTCATGCTTTCCGTTTGCGGAACATAGAGGCTATGGCACAGCCAGTTCGCATCATCACGTTCCGGATAGTCGAAGCGGCTGTGTGCACCACGGCTTTCTGTACGGAAGTTAGCCGCAACCGCTGTGGCATAGGCGGTTTCCATCAGGTTATCCAGCTCAAGGCACTCGATACGCTGTGTATTGAAGTCGGGTGAACGGTCATCCAGACGCGCAGACTTCAGGCGCTCACGAATCACTTTCAGCTCTTCAAGACCTTCACGCATGGCATCACCTTCGCGGAAGACCGAGAAGTTGTTCTGCATGCAGCGTTGCAACGCTTTACGGATTTCAACCGGATCTTCACCCGTGGTGTTGTTCTCCCAGCGATTGAAGCGCGCCATGGCAGCATCGATGTTTTCCTGACTGGCTTCGCGCAGTTCACCCTGCTCTTCCAGACATTCAAGCAGATGAACACCCGCCGCGCGACCAAAGACCACCAGGTCCAGCAGTGAGTTTCCGCCCAGACGGTTCGCGCCGTGAACAGATACGCAGGCGATTTCACCCACAGCGAACAGGCCCGGAATCACTTCATCTTCGCCCTGCGCATTCACGCGCAGCGCCTGGCCGGTCACTTTGGTCGGCACGCCGCCCATCATGTAGTGACAGGTTGGGATAACAGGAATCGGCTCTTTAATCGGGTCAACGTGCGCAAAGGTACGGGACAGTTCCAGGATTCCCGGCAGACGTGACTCCAGCACTTCGGCACCCAGATGGTCAAGTTTCAACTTGATGTGCGGGCCCCATGGACCATCACAGCCCCGGCCTTCACGAATTTCCACCATCATAGAACGGGCCACCACGTCACGACCTGCCAGGTCTTTGGCGTTTGGCGCATAGCGCTCCATGAAGCGTTCACCGTGTTTGTTCAGCAGATAGCCGCCTTCACCGCGGCAGCCCTCGGTGACCAGCACACCCGCACCTGCGATACCGGTTGGGTGGAACTGCCACATTTCCATGTCCTGCACCGGTACACCTGCGCGCAGCGCCATGCCAACACCGTCGCCAGTGTTAATGTGGGCATTGGTCGTCGACTGATAGATACGTCCTGCACCACCGGTCGCCAGAATGGTCGCCTTGGCTTTGAAGTAGACGGTTTCACCGGTTTCCATGCAGATAGCGGTACAACCCACAATCGCATCGTCGTCATTCTTGACCAGATCCAGTGCATACCATTCGGAGAAGATGGTGGTTTTGTTTTTCAGGTTCTGCTGATACAGCGTATGCAGCAGGGCGTGGCCAGTACGGTCAGCTGCCGCGGCAGTACGCGCCGCCTGCTCACCACCGAAGTTTTTTGACTGACCACCAAACGGACGCTGATAAACGCGGCCGTCATCAAGACGGGAGAAAGGTAAGCCCATGTGTTCCAGTTCCAGAATCGCTTCCGGACCGACGTGGCACATGTATTCAATCGCGTCCTGGTCGCCGATATAGTCGGAGCCTTTGACGGTGTCATACATATGCCATTCCCAGTTATCGTCATGGGTATTGCCCAGCGCAACGGTAATACCGCCCTGCGCGGATACCGTATGAGAACGGGTTGGGAACACTTTGGACAGCAGGGCGCACGTCTGGCCCGACTGGGAGATTTGCAGTGCCGCGCGCATACCCGCGCCACCTGCGCCGATCACCACGGCATCAAATTCTCTGACTGGTAACTTCATTTACACACCCCACACCACAACAAACCCATAAATTGCATATGACAACAGTGCCACCACGATAACCAGCTGTAACAGCATACGCGCCGCCAGCGATTTCACGTAGTCCGTTAAGACCTGCCACATACCAATCCAGCCGTGGATCAGGATGGAAAACAGCGTCAGGAGCGTGAAGACTTTTGTAAATGCTGAGGCAAAGAAGCCACGCCAGATGTCATACGTCAGCGTGTCTGTCATCACCACGAAACCGAGCATGTAGATGATGTAAAGCGTAATAAGGATTGCCGACGCGCGCAGCAACAGCCAGTCCTGAATGCCATTGCGACCCAACGCGGATGCATTGCTTACCATACGAGGACTCCTGCTAAGATTGAAAGCACGACAGTAATACCAAATGTCACCTGCGCAGAACGCTTACCTGCTTCGAGCGTTTCCGCCAGATAACCAAAATCCATTAACATATGACGTATCCCGCCCACCGTATGATAGGCCAACGCGGTCAGAATGCCCCACATGATAAACTTCACAAAGAAGCCGCTCATGATAGATGCCGCGTGCTGAAAACCTTCAGGAGAGGAGAGAGAAAGACCGAGAAGCCACAACAGGATGCCGAGAGCAACCAGAGTGATGACGCCGGAGACACGGTGGAGAATGGACGATATTGCAGTAACGGGAAACCGGATCGTCGAGAGATCCAAGTTGACAGGTCTTTGTTTTTTCACGGTTTTGCCCACACAGCTCTTTTTTATTTTGCTTCCTCCGGAAGACAGGCCCAAACCCGAAAAAAAGGTTCAGTCTTAATCCGTCACCAAAATAGCAACATCCAGTGTTAAATGACGTGGTACAAACGCTGGGTGGCTCCTGGTGTCAGGGTGTTCCGGAGACCTGGCCGGAAGTATAGGACGATCACATTCTGATTACAATTCCCCTACAAACTCTTTGGAGAATTTTCGATGGAACAGTGATCCCACTCACATTTTTCACAATTCATACAAATTTAATTATCTGATTTGACAATAGTTCAACAATTCAGTTACAAACTAGTCCGATAAAATCCTATGATGCACAAAAGTTATGGGGATACACTTTCTCCTAAGCTGAAGTTATGTAACATTGTCGGTAACCGCTTTAAATACCATCAGGTTATTGGTTACAAAGAAGTTATGTCCTGACCGGATCTTTAACAACCGCGATATGCACATGTCACGGCTTTACATTTCCAGTGGAACGCGCCTCTCACTCTGTACCCTTCACTGCTTATAATGCAGAGTGACACCGTGAAGTACTGCCAAATTGCAACATGCACGCGTTTCAGGTGTCGAAAGATCCTTACCTGCCTAAGGCGCTATGGAGACGAAAATGACAGATAAAAAAGTGACGCTAACCCTATCAGATGAAACGTCCATTGAACTGGGTGTACTGCAAGGCACGCTGGGCCAGGATGTCGTCGATGTCCGTCAACTGGGTTCCAACGGCCTGTTTACCTTCGATCCTGGTTTCACGTCTACAGCGTCCTGCGAATCAAAAATCACCTTTATCGATGGTGATGAAGGCATTCTGCTTCACCGCGGCTTCCCTATTGACCAACTGGCTACCCACTCTAACTACCTGGAAGTGTGCTACATCCTGTTAAATGGTGAAGCCCCCACGAAAGCCCAGTTTGAAGAGTTTAAACAAACGGTTACGCGCCACACGATGATTCATGAGCAGATTACCCGTCTGTTCCACGGTTTCCGTCGTGATTCACACCCGATGGCGGTGATGTGCGGCGTGACCGGCGCACTGGCTGCGTTTTATCACGATTCGCTGGATGTAAACATCGAGCGCCACCGTGAAATCGCCGCTTTCCGTCTGCTGTCGAAAATGCCTACCATGGCAGCGATGTGTTACAAGTATTCAATCGGTCAGCCGTTCGTCTATCCCCGTAACGACCTCTCCTATGCCGGTAACTTCCTGCACATGATGTTTGCAACACCGTGTGAAGAATACAAGGTTAACCCTGTGCTTGAACGCGCCATGGATCGCATTCTGATTCTGCACGCCGATCATGAACAGAACGCCTCGACCTCTACCGTACGTACCGCTGGCTCGTCAGGCGCTAACCCGTTTGCCTGTATCGCGGCCGGTATTGCCTCCCTGTGGGGACCCGCACACGGCGGCGCGAACGAAGCCTGTCTGCGTATGCTGGAAGAGATCAGCACCGTCGAGCACATTCCTGAGTTTGTGCGCCGTGCTAAAGACAAAAATGACTCTTTCCGCCTGATGGGCTTTGGTCACCGTGTTTATAAAAACTATGACCCGCGCGCGACCGTTATGCGTGAAACCTGCCATGAAGTGCTGAACGAACTGGGCATGAAAGACGATCTGCTGGAAGTGGCGCTGGAACTGGAACACATTGCGCTGAACGACCCGTACTTCATCGAGCGCAAACTCTATCCAAACGTGGATTTCTACTCCGGTATCATCCTGAAAGCCATGGGCATCCCTTCGTCCATGTTTACCGTGATTTTCGCCATGGCGCGTACCGTTGGCTGGATCGCGCACTGGAAAGAAATGCACGACGAAGGCATGAAAATTGCCCGTCCGCGTCAGCTGTATACCGGTTACACCGAACGCGAGTTCAGCTCGAAGCTGGATAAATAAGCTGTCCGGCAACGGGCGGTAAGGCGAAAAGCGGTGGTGTCCTTACGGGCACCGCCGCTTTTTTTTACTGACGCCGCCGGTCAGCGTGAGCGAATCTTAGTGAGAGGATGAACGGCGGACGTTTGAGATGCCCGAAAGGCCTGCCATTCTTCTCGCGTCACTTCCCATAATTGCGAGTCATGTGTGCCTGAAACGTACTGTTTTTTCTCTGTGCGGATACAGCGCATACCACTGTTGACAGAAATGTTCACAGATCGCTGATTCAGTGCCGCTTTTGGCGTTCTCAGCAGCGGTTTTTTCAGATCGGTAAACCAGTAATCCGTCACGGCCAGGCAGGCTTCTGTCATATAGCCCTGCCCCTGCCACTCCGGTACCAACCAGAAGCCCCGGTTATTATCCGGCGTCTCCATCAGGCAAATAACGCCAATCAGTTGCTGTTCCGCCGCTTTAGGCCGCAATGTCCAGTACCAGCCCGTCCCGGCCGCGACCGCCGGTAAGGCGACATTGGCAATATAGTCTCGTGCCCCGCCCTCGGGATAAGGCCAGGGCACCGAATCGATCAGGTAGCGTACAATTTCCCAGCGCGGAAACGCGATCTGCATGGCATCGGCATCCTCCAGCGACAGGGGTTTTAAGCGCAGCCTTTCCGTCACAATCTCAGGTGTCATGATGATTCCTTATGCTGTGAAGAAAACCGGGTGACGATATCCTTCGCTGACGAGTGACATTGCCCGCGTGCAACGGCGGGACAGGCCAGCGTTTTTATCTCTGACAGCCAGGGCACCAGTAAAACGGTCGGGCGGACAGGACGCCCTTTTCGATCACTTCGCCGCAGCGGCGACATGTCTTGCCCTGGCGGTGGAACACTTCAAACCGAAATGCCGCTTCGCTGTGGTATTTTTTCATGGTGCCGCGCATGCGATAGGCATGACGCGGCACGGACAACAGCGCTTCGCAGAAAGCCGTCAGTTGCGCCTCACTCAGCGACTGTGCGTTATGCCGGGGAAGCAACTGGGCCAGCCAGAGGATCTCAGCACGTAAATAGTTGCCCAGTCCGGCCAGAAAAGCCTGATCCAGTAACAGTCCGCTGAACCGGCGGCGACAGAAACGCGGCGAGCACAGCCGTTCCCTGACCGCCTCTACGGTCAACTCCGCATTCAGTACATCCGGCCCGATGCGGTTGAGAAACGGATGACGGGCAAGCGTTTCCGCATTCAGGAGTTCAATATCCGACGCGCTGTAAAGCAATATCGCCTGATTGGCCGTCGCGAGACGCACACGTAACTGCCGTTTTGTCTCGGGCTGCATGTCTGGCGGGACGATGCGCCAGACGCCGTACAGCTGATTGTGCGAATACAGCGTCAGGCCGTTACTGAAATGGGTCAGCAACGCTTTACCGCGCGTTTCTATCGACGCCACCTGTTCTCCCAGCAATGCGGGCTCATAGGTTTTTAATTCGGGAAACGCAAACCAGACGTCGGTCAGGGGCTGGCCGACGATGGCCACTTCAAGCTGATCCGCCACGCGGCGAATCTCCGGTCCTTCAGGCATCACTCGTCCTCTTAATGCGTTGCGCCACCCACTTCCTTCACATCCTGAGCGGTGGTCAGGGTCGTTTGTACGGCAATTTTCAGCGCCTCAATAACGGTTGCGGCGGGCATACTGGGTGCACCCGGGTGATGCACCGCCTGTTCAGGCAGGTAGGGAATATGAATGAAACCGCCCCGTGCCGGGCTGCCGTTGCTTTCAAGCCAGTGCAACAGACCATACATCACCCGGTTACAGGTAAAGGTTCCTGCGGTTTGCGACACCGATGCCGGAATGCCCGCTTCCCGCACCGCGGCCACAATGGCTTTGATCGGCAGGCGTGAAAAATATCCGGCCGGGCCATCCTGAACGATGGGTTCGTCCACGGGTTGCCTGCCCGCATTATCCGGGATGCGCGCATCATCCACATTAATACCAATTCGCTCTACCGTGATATCGCTGCGACCGCCTGCCTGCCCGACAGCGATAACGGCATCGGGCCTGATCGTTTCCAGCGCCTGATACAGCACGTCCAGCACCTCGCTGAATACGACGGGCAACTGGCGCGTCACGATGCGTGCGCCGGCAATAGTCTGGCCTTCAAGGGCACTGACCGCCTGCCAGGAGGGATTAATGGATTCGCCGCCAAAGGGCTCAAATGCCGTCATTAATACCGTTTTCATGCTGCCTCACAAAAACATCAGGAAGTAGAGTAAGAAAATGTTAACAATTAACAGTAGCACACCGGTTGGCACCTGAGCTTTGATGACCGCGTTGCGATCCGGTAACTCCAGCAAGGCAGCAGGCACAATGTTGAAGTTTGCTGCCATCGGCGTCATTAACGTACCGCAGTAGCCGGAAAACATCCCGATTGCCGCCATGACCGCCGGGTTGCCGCCATGCTGTAACACCAGAATGGGAATGCCGATGCCCGCGGTAATAATCGGGAACGCCGCGAACGCATTCCCCATCACCATGGTGAGCAGTGCCATCCCTGCCGCGTAAACCGTGACCGCAATGAAACGGTTATCCACGGCAAGATAATGTTCGGTGAGATGGGAGATCGCACCACCGACGCCCGCGGCCGTAAACAGTAGCCCCAGGGTTGCCAGGATTTGCGGCAGGAGAAACGCCCAGCCGATGCAGTCCAGCAAACGTCGGGTTTCCTGCATCGACTGCATTGGGGTTTCACGCGTCATTTTCATGGCGATCAGCCAGCCCAGCAGACAGCCTGTGGCCATGGAAAACAGCGTAATCAGGGTGGAATGGTTGCCCGCGCCGAACACCCACGTTTGCAGACCGGGAAGGTTATTAAACGCTAACACACCGATCACTGTCACGACGGGGATCGCCAGGGCTGGCAGGAAAAGTTTGTTGCCCAGACGCTGGGCACTGGCCTGTTTTTCCGCCTCACTGCGCTGGTGATAGCGGCCCATTTTTACCCCACCACAACCGGCAAGGATCCCCATGATAACCACCGCTACGCCCACGCTAATTTGCAACATACGTGTGCCGCTTTCGACAGAGCCCATCAGTTGGGTCATCAGGGCGGTTGTCCAGTCACCCACCAGAAAAATCAGGCCATAGAGTCCCCAAAATAAGCCAGTGGTGAAACGGCGCGGATTTGCGCTGTCGCGCCAGGATAAAACCGCGACAACCAGCAGAATCAGGCCAGCCAGCCACATCAGATACTGTTGCTGAATCATGACGGCTCTCCTTTGGCTTTCATGGCCTCGCTGTTGATGACGCGCAGTTCTCGTGCCAGCTGGCGGTCCAGCCTGATCAGGCGGGCGGAATGAATCAGAAAGGCTGAGAGCGCCGTGGGAATGCCCCACAGGGCAATATGCAGTGGCTCAGTCTGGATACCGGCGGACTCCTGCATAAAATTATGCATAAAAATAATGGCGCCAAAGGCGACAAAGATATCCTCACCAAAGAACAGCCCAACGTTGTCGGTGGCAGCGGACATGGCACGCAGGCGATGACGGACCTCGGGCGGTAGGGCCCCGTAGCGGTTTTCGCTGGCCCCCTCGGCCATCGGCGCAAGTAGCGGGCGCACCATTTGCGGATGACCGCCGAGACTGGTCAGCCCGAGGGCCGCAGTCACCTCACGCACAAACAGATAGACAATGAGCAACCGTCCCGCCGTCGCCGTTTTGATCCGGGCAATCCACGCCTGCGCGCGCTGTTTCAGACCATGGCGTTCCAGTAAGCCAATAACCGCCAGCGGCAGCAGCAGGATCAACGGCAGGTTGCGGGTATTCAGAAATCCCTCACCCAGCTTTTGTAAAATATCGCCCAGCGGCATCAGGGCAGCGATCCCGGTGACGAAGCCTGAAACAATGACCACCAGCACCGGATTAAAACGCAAAACGAAGCCAACGACGATGGCAGCAATGCCCAGCAGCGGCCAGAGATTTACTACGCTGTCCATACTTTTCCCCTCGTGAAATAGTAAGCCCGAGACGTTCAGGCTGGTTATGCCGTTTTTTTATTGACTGGTGACGGTGATAGCATGGCTGGCAAAGCTGGCACGCAGATGTTGCGCAAACGTCAGTGCATGCGCCCCGTCACCATGCAGGCAGACGGTTTCTGCGTTCACCTGAACCGCCTCACCGGTCACACTGATGACCTGCCCCTGTCGCACCATCATCAGGGTTTGCTGAATCGCCTGGTCTTCCTCTTCAATCAATGCGCCGGGCTGGCCACGGGGCACCAGCGCGCCGCTGCTGAGATAGCCGCGATCGGCAAACACCTCCTCCCGGGTTTTCAGGCCGTGATGGGCCGCCGCGCGAATCAACTCACTGTTAGCCAGCCCCACCATGATCAGCCGGGCATCGACGGCTTTGACGGCTCGCGCAATCGCCTCGGCCAGCGTGGCATCCGCCGCCGCCTGGTTATACAACATACCGTGAGGTTTAACGTGAACAAGCGACTGCCCTTCGCTCTCCGCCAGGCTTTTGAGTGCACCAACCTGATAGATGATTTGCGCATAGACGGTTTCCGGCGGCAGTTGCATCGCACTGCGGCCAAAGTTTTCACGATCGGGAAAGCTGGGATGCGCGCCAATCGCCACGCCAAATTCGCTGGCCCAGCGAATGGCCTGCAACATCATCTGCGCGTCGCCTGCGTGAAAGCCGCAGGCGATGTTGGCGGAACTCACCAGCTGCAACAGCGCACGATCGCTGCTGCTCCCCTCGCCCAGATCGGCGTTTAAATCAATTTTCATTTGCCAGTCCCCAGGCCATTTGCCCCAATACATGCTGCTGCTGTCGCGTTGCCGCCAGCGCCTCTTCGGGCGTACAGGGCATAAAATGAATCGGCTCGCCCAGACGAATCTGCGCCAGATGATAAAGATCGCATTCAATGACGCAGGCTATACGTGGATAGCCGCCGGTGGTCTGTGCATCCGCCAGCAGGACGATCGGCTGACCGTTTCCAGGCACCTGAATGACGCCGGGCACCAGACCATGCGATAATAACTCGCGCGGCACGTCGCGTTGCAAAGCAGGGCCCTGCAAACGGTAGCCCATGCGATTACTTTGAGGGTTCAGCTTCCAGGCTGCTCGCCAGAACGCCTGTTGTGACGCTTCGCTGAATTCATGGTATTCCGGTCCGGGTAACGCCCGAATACGGTTACCCCAGAGCAACTGGCGCACGCCTTTTTTGCTCGTGAAGTGCTGTTGCGGTTTGCCCAGCGGAATGACGTCGCCGTCCTGCAGCGTCCGCCCCTCAAAGCCGCCAAAACCGGCCTTGATGTCGGTGCTGCATGAGCCCAGCACTGGCGGAATAGCGAATCCACCGTGCACAGCCAGGTAGCTGCGCATGCCGTGAATCGGTTTCTTCAACACCAGGACCTGCCCTTTTTTTACCGGTAAACGCCAGCCTGTCCAGACAGGCTTGCCATCCAGTTCGGCCTGACAACCCGCTCCCGTTAGTGCAAACCACCCATCCCGACGGAATTCCGCTTTAAACTGTCCGAGGACAATCTCCAGCACGGCGCTGCCCGGCGGATTGCCTGCCAGCAGATTGGCTGTGATCATGGCGGGTTGATCCAGAACACCACTGACGCCGATGCCATACTGTCGCCAGTGATAGCGTCCGAAATCGTGAATGCTGGTTGCCAGACCCGCGCGAAGAATGTTTAACATATCCCTTCCTTTTGCGGCACAAACCGGACATTGTCACCCGGACGAAGTAAGGTTGGCGACTGCTGGCTGGGTGTGAAAAGCGCGACCTGCGTCCTGCCAATCAACTGCCAGCCGCCTGGTGAGACCAGCGGATAAACACCGGTCTGGCTGCCGCCGATGCCCACCGATCCAGCCGGAACCGCAACGCGCGGTTCGGCGCGGCGCGGCATATGCAGGCGCGCATCCAGGCCGGCCAGGTAAGGAAAGCCGGGCTGAAAACCAATAAAGAAAACCGCGTAATCCGTGCTGCTGTGTAACGCGACGACCTGCTTTTCCGTCATGCCGGCGTGGTCGGCCACCTGACGCAAGTCCGGCCCCGCCTCGCCCCCATAGATGACCGGAATGGTCACAAGGCGCGACTCTGTGTCCTGCGCCTCACTTTCCTGCCACCACTGTTCAAGTTGCGCCGTCGCCTGTCGGGTATCTCTGGGCGGCTCCCGTAACAGCAGCGTCAGGTTGTTCATGCCGGGAATCACTTCCCGGGTCGCGTCGTGTGACTGCAAACGCTGGCACAGATGCCAGATTCGCTGCTGACTGGCCAGCGAAACGGGCGGAGACAACTCCAGTACCACCGCGCGCTCGCCCAGCATATAGCATCGTGTTTTTTGCAACACGTACCTCCTGGTAAACAGCTTTGCGGTGCTCAGACAGGATTCTGGCGCGCAAAAGCCAAATGTATTTTACAACCCAGGAAGGTAGTTATGCGAAAGTGACGGTAATGTGTCAACAGGTTTGGGTTCTGCGCAGATGGCAGAACCCAGGGGGATCAGGCGGGATTGGGAATATCAATAAACGTGACATCCAGGCCATGATGCTCCGCCAGCCATTCACCCAACGCCCGAATACCCGCGCGTTCGGTGGCATGGTGGCCTGCGGCGAAAAAGTGCAGGCCTTGTTCACGGGCGCTGTGAATGGTTTGCTCAGAGACCTCGCCCGTAATAAAGGCATCTACGCCAAAGGCGGCCGCATTATCAATAAATCCCTGACCGCCGCCACTGCACCAGGCAACACGACGGATCGCTGCTGGCGCATTATCACCACAGTGAAGCGGCTCCCGTCCCAGCACCTCAGTAATACGCTGTGCCAACGCATGGCCGCTCACAGGCTGAGTCAGTTCGCCCCAGGGCACCAGCGGCATAATCTCGCCCATCACATTAATACCCAGCAGCTTAGCCAACTGCGCGTTATTGCCCAGCTCAGGGTGCGCATCCAGCGGCAGGTGCCAGCCGTAGAGGTTAATATCGTTTGCCAGTAGCGTGCGCAGACGCTGGCGTTTCATGCCTTTAATCACCGCCGGTTCACTTTTCCAGAAATAACCGTGATGTACCAGCACTGCATCGGCTTTGCGCGCCACCGCTTCATCCAGCAGCGCCTGGCAGGCGGTCACGCCGGTAACGATCGTTTTCACTTCAGGTCGGCCTTCGACCTGTAGCCCGTTTGGCGCATAATCGCTGAAGGTATGGGTTGCCAGCTGATCGTTAACGATTTTTTCTAACGCATAGTGATTCATTTCTGCTCCTTGCCACCTCAGGCCGCATTTTTTGCGCGCTCGAAGGCGTCGAGTGTCTTTTTACGTGCGTCCTTATGTTCCACGATCGGTGTTGGATAATCGAGTGTCTTGTTGTTTTTCCGCGCCCATTCGTGCGGCTGATGAATCGCACTGTCCGGCACGTCTTTCAGTTCGGGCAGGTAGTGACGAATAAAATCACCCTGTTCATCGAAACGCTCACTTTGCGTCGTAGGGTTAAAAATGCGGAAATACGGTGCGGCATCGGTCCCCGTGGACGCCGCCCACTGCCAGCCGCCGTTATTGGCGGCCAGGTCGCCATCGATAAGCTGCTGCATGAAATAGCGCTCGCCTTGGCGCCAGTCGATTAACAGATCCTTTACCAGAAAACTGGCCGTGATCATGCGAAGCCGGTTATGCATCCAGCCGGTCTGCAGCATCTGTCGCATGGCCGCATCGACGATGGGATAACCGGTTTTCCCGGCTTTCCAGGCGTCAAAATGCGCCTCGTTTCTTTGCCACGCGACATGACGCGTCCAGTGGACAAAAGGCTGATGCTTACACAGTCGGGGAAACGCAACGATGAGATGGCGATAGAACTCACGCCAGATGAGTTCATTGATCCAGACAGCCGCCGGGCTGCCTTCCAGCGCCCCGGGATGTTCATGCAACACCCGATGCAGACACTGGCGCGGTGAAAGCACGCCGATGGTCAGGTAAGCCGATAACCGGCTGGTGCTGTCGCGCGCAGGCAGGTCACGCTGCTTTGGGTAATCCAGCACGGCATGTTGCGCAAACGCACGTAGCCGCTTAATCGCCGCCTGTTCACCGGCCGGAAACAGCGCATCATCAACCTCAGCATGGTCGTAATCAAATGGCGAAATCGCTTTTGGTGTGTTCAGGGGCGCGCCATCCCGGGCTTTAGGCGCCGGGACACACTCAGGCAACCCCTGCTGCAGGCGACGAATAAAGGCTTTGCTGAACGGGGTAAACACTTTGTACATCTCACCATCGCCGGTCTGGATACTGCCGGGCGACAAAAGTACGCTGTCATCAAACCCCTGACAGATCACGTCCGCTTCATCTAACCGCTTTTCCGCCTGCGCATCGCGCTGACGTTCGTTAAATTCGTACTGGTAGTTATAAAACAGTTGATCAACGTTTTGCTGTTCACAAAACGTGACGAGAAAATCCACGCTGGCAGCGAAATCATCACACTGATGAACATGCAGCGGGATGCCTTTTTCGGCCAGTGATGCCTGCAGGCTGCAGAGATTCTGGTGAATAAACGCGACCTGCCGGGGGGCCATATCGTGTTGCTGCCACTGTCCCGGCGTGGCAATAAACAGTGCTATGACACGGGCATCTGACTTGCTGCAGGCGGCATGCAGCGCAAGGTTATCATTGATGCGCAGGTCATTACGGAACCAGACAAGATGGGTCGTCATCATGCTCCCGACTCATTGTCCGTAGCGCAGGCGCAGCGCTTCCGGGTAAGGATCGAAGTAGCGCTGCTGCGTCAGCCACGGATGAGGATATTCAGCCATGTAGTGCTTAAGAATCGTAATCGGTGCCAGTAACGGTTGCGTGCCCTGACGGTAACAATCAATCAGTGACGTCAGTTCTCTACGTTGCGGCGAACTCAGTTGACTGCGGAAATAACCCTGAACATGCATCAACACATTGGTGTGGTTAGTGCGTGAGGCCGGTTGTGACATCAGATCCATAAGGCGGTTGCGGTACTCGAAGGCAAACGCCTCCAGTGACTCCCACTGGTTCATCGAGGCAACAAAGGGGCCCAGTTCACGGTATTTTTTTTGCGAATGCGCCAGCAGTAACAATTTATACTGGCTGTGGAAGGCAATCAGGCCATGACGGGTCAGCCCCTTTTTCCACATTTCATGAAACTCGTGCAGCGCGCAAATCCGGCCGATAAAGTTTTCACGTAATGTCGGATCGTTCAGACGCCCGTCTTCTTCGAGCGGTAACCAGGGCATTTCACGTTGCAGAAAACGGGTAAATATACCGGTTCCCGCTTTACGGTTATTATTGGTAGCGGGCTCGTAGATACGCACGCGCTCCATCCCGCAACTGGGTGATTTTGCACACAGTATGTAGCCGCACAGGTGATGCAGCGATTTCACGCGTTTTTCGGACCAGTCGCGCATCTTATCGGTGATGTCATCGCCGCCCTCTTTGCTGAAGCAAAGGTGCAGTTCATCGTCGTCGCTCTGCTTAACTAAGCGCAGCGCCGGGCGCGGCGTGGGCAGCCCAATCGCCATTTCAGGGCAAACGGGTTCGAAACGAACAAAAGGCGTCAGTTGCTCAGTGGCGAACGCGAGCCGCTTGTGGCCGCCATCAAATCTGACGCTCTCACCAAGCAGGCAAGCGCTGATCCCAACGGGAATTTTTTCGCTCATACTTGTACAACCTCCGAAAACTTGTAGAGGTTTAAGTGTAGCGTAAAACGACCGGGATGGTACAGATTCTGTGTAGCAAAAGTGAACGCCGCGAAGCCTTTCAGATGACCAGCCCGTGGTCTTTTTTAACGGTTTATTCTCCCACTGCCACGCTGACCAGCCAGCGCCGAATCACCTTTTCATCCTCAGGCGTGACCCCCGAAAGCAGGCTGGCCTCAACCGACTGAACCGCTACTTTGCACTGCGTGAGAACGTCACGCCCGGCGTCAGCAATCTCAATCACCTGAATTCTGCCGTGCACCGCGTGCGGACGACGACGAATCATTCCGGCCCGCTCCAGATTCGCCACAATGACGCTCATCGTCTGTGGCGTCAGCAGCGACAGACGCGCAAGGTCGGCACCCGATGCGCCGGGATAGGCCGCAAGCATGGTCAGCACCGAAAATTGCGGCAACGTGACGCCTTTATCCTTCAGCGCATTTTCCATTCTGATTTTATGAGCCGCATGGGCCTGCCGCAGCAGATAACCAATATGGCCTGACTCACCGCGTTTTCCTTCACCGGGTTCAGGGATGGTGGTGCTCTGCAGATCTGACTTGCGCATAATATAAGAGTTCGTATATTGTTGTTCGAATTCTTATATTAGCAGATGAGGTATATCGTGACATCACTTAATCACCGTCGCAGCGACTGGTCTTCGTTCGAACATACCGCACCCGATGTGGTGGCAGCCTTAGCGATGCTGGGCAAAGCCGTTGACGATTCCGGGCTGGAAAAATCGCTCACTGAGCTGATCAAACTGCGCGCTTCACAGCTGAATGCGTGCGCTTTTTGCCTCCAGTACCATCTCAATCTGGCGCGTAAGACCGATTTGAGCCCGGTAAAAATGGATCTGGTCGCCGTATGGCGCGAAACCGGTATCTATTCGGAGCGGGAATGTGCGGCGCTGGCCTGGACAGAGGCCCTGACCTTAATGGCTCAGCAGCCGGTTTCTGATGCGGTGTACGCTGAGGTCAGCCGCGTCTTCGATAAACAGGAAATCGCGTTTCTTACCTCGGCTGTTGCCGCGATCAATGCCTGGAACCGTATCGCAGGCGCGCTGCAGTTTGCCCCGCCGGTGCCTAAACGCTAGCGGTCTGCCGTCAGTGCTTCTGCCTGTGGGCGATATTGCAGCGGGTTCTGAAGCGCGTAAAGTGCTGTGCCCGTCGGGGCCGCCGGTCAGATAATAAGGAAGGGTTGCCCGTGAACGGGCACTGGCGGACGGGGCGGCTTGCCCGGACACTGAGAAGGTTTCCTGCGTCACTGGCGCAAAGCTAAGGCGCAACTAAGCTGCGTGACGGAACGAACAGGGAAAAAAGAGGCGCTGTGTCGCCCTTAACACCGTGCCACAGCACACTGCAGGTGAAAAACAGATAAGCACGTCTGAGAAAACGCTGGCAATCCCCGCTGTAGGGATGTGTCCCCAGGCCTGCGCGGCGTAAAATCAACCGCACAGCAGGGACTTACCAGAAAATACCCGCCGCTGCTTCAGACTGCGCCAGCCAGACCGGTTTGGCGCTGGTTTTGCACCACATCCGATGCAGGTAGCTGTAGAAGCGCGCCCGATCCTGACGAAACAGCATAACCGGCAGAGCGAGCAGACCTGAGAGGATGACCAGCGTTCGGCGCAAAATAATTTTGTGAAGTGGATAGGTGCGGTACATAGCAGCCTCCTGAGTAAAAAAACGTCATAAATGTGATCTGTGTCTAATATTACGCCGGGTTGGATGATTTTACTACTCATCTGACCACTAAATTTGCGTCTTTTTTGTTCTGCACGGGTAAGTTTACCTGGCCGTTATACCCGGGTTAATTATGAGTTACAGAGGTGATCCTTCAACGGATTTCATGGCAACACGGACGAACGCCAGAAAAGTTGATACAGTGTGTTTTCCCTTTTCAGGCAATGGCAGGATTGGTGTGACCACGGTTTTAATCATTGAAGATGAGAAAGAAATTCGCCGCTTCGTGCGCCTCGCGCTGGAAAGTGAAGGCCTGAAGGTTTTCGATGCTGAGACGCTGCAACGTGGGCTGATCGAAGCCGCCACGCGAAAGCCCGATTTAGTCATCCTTGATCTGGGTTTACCTGATGGCGACGGCAAGACGTTTATTGGTGAACTCCGCCAGTGGAGCACGCTGCCGGTTATTGTTCTCTCTGCCCGTACTGACGAGCAGGACAAAATTGACGCACTGGATGCTGGTGCCGATGATTACCTGACTAAACCTTTTGGGATTGGTGAACTGCTGGCGCGTGTTCGGGTCGCCCTGCGGCGTCATGCCGGGAAGCACCCCGATCCGAAGGTCAGCTTCGCCGACGTGGTCGTCGATATTGCCGCACGGCGTGTGCTGCGCGCGGGCGAAGAAGTTCACCTTACGCCCATCGAGTTTCGTTTGCTGACCACATTACTGAATAACGCGGGGAAAGTTCTGACGCAGCGTCAGCTGCTGAATCAGGTCTGGGGACCCAATGCTGTCGAACACAGCCATTACCTGCGCATTTATATGGGCCATCTGCGTCAAAAGCTTGAAGCCAATCCGACCCAACCCGTTCACCTGCTGACGGAAACCGGTATCGGCTACCGGTTCATGCCATAAAAAAAGCGCCAGCGGCGCTTTTTTTATTTAACAGATTTATCAGGCGTTTTTCAGCACTTCACTGACAATCTCGACGGCTTCTTTCTCGATCTGCGCACGGTGCTCTACGCCCAGGAAGCTTTCACAGTAGATCTTATACGCGTCTTCGGTGCCCGATGGACGCGCGGCGAACCAGCCGTTTTCCGTCATGACTTTCAGTCCACCGATAGACGCGCCGTTACCGGGAGCGGCCGTTAAGCGCGCGGTAATCGGATCGCCCGCCAGCGTATCTACACTGACCATTTCAGGTGACAGCTTCGACAATGCGGCTTTCTGCGCTGATGTTGCCGGTGCCTGCAGACGGTTGTAGCTTGGCGCACCGAAGCGTGCAGCCAGTTCATCATAGTGCTGCTGCGGGTTCTTGCCCGTTACGGCCGTAATTTCTGCCGCCAGCAGACACAGGATGATCCCGTCTTTATCGGTTGACCAAGGTGTGCCGTCGAAGCGCAGGAATGACGCGCCCGCACTTTCTTCGCCGCCAAAACCAAAGCTGCCATCAAACAGGCCATCCACGAACCATTTAAAGCCCACCGGGACTTCTACCAGTTTGCGGCCAATATCGTCCACGACCCGGTCAATCATCGCACTGGACACGAGGGTTTTACCCACGGCAACGTCCTGACCCCACTGCGGACGGTGCTGGAACAAATAGTTGATCGCAACGGCCAGATAATGGTTTGGATTCATGAGCCCGGCAGGGGTAACAATGCCGTGACGGTCATAATCCGGATCGTTTCCGAAGGCCAGATCGAATTTGTCTTTGTAGGCCAGCAGCCCCGCCATGGCGCATTCGGACGAACAGTCCATGCGCACCACACCATCTTTATCAAGGTGCATAAAGCGGAAAGTCTGGTCGACAGCGTCATTCACCAGCGTCAGATCCAGCTTGTAGTGCTCAGCGATACGCTGCCAGTAAGCGATCCCGGAACCGCCAAGCGGATCGACACCAATCTTCAGGCCCGCTTTCTGAATCGCAGGAATGTCGATGATCTGTGACAGACCTTCCACGTAAGGCTGAATCAGATCTTTTTCATGGATGTGGCCGCTGGCCCAGGCCTGATCCAGTGACAGACGTTTAACGTCTTTAAGGCCGTCTTTCAACAACTGATTCGCGCGGTCTTCCACCACTTTGGTAACGTTGGTATCTGCCGGACCACCGTTTGGCGGATTGTATTTAATGCCGCCATCTTCCGGGGGATTGTGCGACGGCGTAATCACAATGCCATCTGCCAGTGGGCCGCCGGATTTGTTGTGTTCAAGGATAGCGTTCGAAATCGCAGGCGTTGGCGTATAACCGTTATCCTGCTGAACAATCACATCAACCCCGTTTGCGGTCAGCACGGACAGCACGGACAGCAGCGCGGGCTCAGACAGCGCGTGCGTATCTTTACCCACATAGCACGGGCCGGTAATACCGTTCTTTTTACGCTCTTCCGCAATCGCCTGCGCAATCGCCAGAATGTGCTTTTCGTTAAAGCTGTGACGTCCTGCGCTACCGCGATGGCCTGATGTGCCAAATTTCACCGCATGTTCTGGATTCGCCACATCGGGCTGCAGGACATAATATTGTGAAGTTAATTGTGCAACGTTAATCAAATCGCTCTGCTGGGCAGGCTGCCCGGCACGGGGGTGATTGGCCATTGGCGCTTCTCCCTGACGCTTCAGTTTAAATGGTGCCGCAAACTTTCTCAGCCAGTTCCGATGGGAACTGCATCGACAGCATAATGTGTTCGATCATGCTGCGTTTACGACCGGTATTGGTATTCGTAATGACCCAGTACGGCGTGCCGGGCACATGCTTCGGCTTGGTATGGGTGCCGCTTTGCAGCAGCGTGTGCTCATCGCCTGCAAAATAGATGCGCGTACGGCCCTGCATGGAGGTGGTCGCCTCAGCAAACGCGGCCGTATCCAGACGATAGAGCGTTGACAAGATTAGCATAAAGCGATTTACCGCCCGCTTCTGCTCTGCATATTCATCAGAAAGCAGCAACTCGCGCACCGCACGAACACGATCCTGAGGGCGTGACTCATTCCCTGCCGACTGTGCCGTTTTAGACGGCTGCGAGGCGGCAACAGGCTGTGTTTCGGTCGCGGTGGCTGTCTGACCCGCAGTAAACTTCAGCATACGGCGCAGAATATCGGATGCGCTTTCGCCAATATGTTGCGTGTGGCTGGCAATATAACGGTAGAGCTCTTCGTCAACTTCGATCGTTTTCATCTTATTCCGTACGGTTTTGACTCACGACAGAACCCGCGATTTTCTGAAAATCCAGAGGTAAACACCGGGGTTTCAGGCCGTGTGCAGGTTCTAACATGAAGATTATAAAGTTAAATTCAGACAGGCTGATAGCATTCAAACGGTTTAGGGGCAAAAGTCAGAATATGTCCTAATGCCACCGGAAGCAGCGCACCTGAAAAGGTGAAACCATGATAACCTAAGCGCAGGTCTCACACTTAAGAACTTTGCTATGATTTTGAATGCCCGTCTGCAAACTGAACAATCTTCTGCTGATTCCACACCCGTTCTGCTCATTCACGGTTTGTTTGGCAGTCTTGATAACCTCGGCGTTCTGGCGCGCGGTCTGAAAGATGACCATCCGCTTATCCAGGTTGATGTGCGTAATCATGGCTTATCTCCGCGCGCTGACGAGATGACCTATCAGGTTATGGCCCAGGATATGCTGGACACGCTTGATGCGCAGGGCATTGAGCGCCTTTCCGTCATTGGTCACTCCATGGGCGGTAAAATTGCCATGACGATGAGCGCCCTGGCCCCTGAGCGGATAGAACAGATGGTGATGATCGACATTGCGCCCGTCGACTATCAGACGCGCCGCCACGACGAAATTTTTGCCGCGATCCGAGCCGTCACCGACGCGGGCGTGACGATGCGCAGTGAGGCGGCCGAAATTATGCGTCAGCATCTTAATGAAGAAGGTGTGATTCAGTTCATCCTGAAATCGTTCAGTAGCGGTGAATGGCGCTTTAACGTTCCAGCGCTCTGGGACAACTATGCGCATATCACCGGCTGGGAAACGGTGCCCGCGTGGCCGCACCCGGCGTTGTTCATTCGCGGTGGTGACTCCCCTTATCTGGACAATCAGTACCGTGACGCGATACTGCAACAGTTTCCCGCCGCGCAGGCGCACGTGATTGGCGGTGCAGGTCACTGGGTCCACGCCGAAAAACCTGATGCTGTTTTACGCAGCATTCGCCGGTTTTTTGCACGATAAACCCGCTTAACTGGCTGTAAAAGTTTAGGATTGGCGTCCATGGTTAGCCTGGAGTATGATGGCGCGCTAAATTTTTGCCGTGGGCGCGTATCCACGGTAAAAGCCAGTAATTTAATCTGCGCAGCGGCACGATCCGTTTGCGCCCATTCAGTTGTACTAAGCCATGGCAAAAGAAAACACTGACCGCACGACGCTCGATCTGTTCGCTAACGAGCGTCGCCCTGGTCGCCCTAAAACCAGTCCGCTTACGCGTGATGAACAACTGCGTATCAATAAACGCAATCAACTGAAACGTGACAAAGGGCGCGGGCTTCGCCGTGTCGAACTCAAAATGAACAGCCAGGCGGTAGAAGCGCTTAATACGCTGGCTGAACAGCGTAATCTCAGCCGCAGTGAATTAATTGAACAAATGCTGCTGGCGCAACTCAAACTGGACTAACGCACGCAAACCGCACACAGAAACAAATGTCGCGGCTTTACAAGTTCCGCCCTTTTGCGTGGTCTGCTATCATTTGCTGAATATGCTCAGGCATTCATTCTATCATCAGGATTTAAGAGGTTATTTTACCCATGGCAATCGTAGGCATCTTCTTTGGCAGCGATACCGGTAACACCGAAAACATTGCAAAAATGATCCAGAAACAACTGGGCAAAGACGTTGCAGAGGTTCACGACATCGCGAAAAGCACTAAAGAAGATCTGGAAGCCTTTGACATCCTGCTGCTGGGTATTCCGACCTGGTACTATGGTGAAGCACAGTGCGACTGGGATGACTTTTTCCCGACGCTGGAAGAGATCGACTTCAACGGTAAGCTGGTGGCGCTGTTCGGTTGTGGCGATCAGGAAGACTACGCCGAGTACTTCTGTGACGCGATGGGCACCATTCGTGACATCATCGAACCTAACGGTGCCATTATCGTGGGCCACTGGCCAACCGAGGGTTACCACTTCGAGGCCTCAAAAGGTCTGGCAGACGATAACCACTTCCTGGGCCTGGCGATTGATGAAGATCGCCAGCCAGAACTGACGAATGAACGCGTCGACAAGTGGGTTAAGCAGATCTTCGATGAACTGCAACTCAAAGAAATTATCGAAGCCTGATAGCCCTGAGCGCAGTGTGGGCGCTGGTCCACACTGCATCAATGGCTTTTCCTATAAAAATAATAGCTACATTTTTGTAACTTTCCGCATTTAGTCTGTAGAATACCCGCATCGATCATCTGCTTATTTCCCTGGAATTGAGATGACACAACGCGAAATGGTAGCCAGCCCGCCCTCCATGCTTTGTACCGCGAACATCGCCACGGTTTCATCGCAGGCAGCATCGGTTTTCATTTCAGCGCATCAGTTCTATAATGAGACGCAAATGAGAATGGCGGTCGATCGACATACAGGCTACATGCCACAAGAGTGACCAAAGTAACAGGACAATATCCGCATGACTGACAACAACACCGCATTAAAGAAGGCTGGCCTGAAAGTCACCCTGCCCAGACTCAAAATTCTGGAAGTGCTTCAGGAACCTGCATGCCATCACGTCAGCGCGGAAGATCTGTATAAACGCCTGATTGATATGGGCGAAGAGATTGGACTGGCCACGGTTTACCGTGTACTGAACCAGTTCGACGATGCCGGCATTGTGACCCGCCACAACTTTGAAGGCGGTAAATCGGTGTTTGAGCTGACGCAGCAGCACCATCACGATCACCTGATCTGTCTGGATTGCGGTAAAGTCATTGAATTTAGTGATGAGTCTATTGAAACGCGTCAGCGTGATATCGCGACCCGTCACGGTATTAAGCTCACCAACCACAGCCTGTACCTGTATGGTCACTGTGCCATGGGCGATTGCCGCGAAGACGAAACACTGCACGACAAGTAACGTTTGTCAGAGGGTAAAGAAAAAGCCGATGCCTGCATCGGCTTTTTTGTGCCTGTCAGTCACGCTACCAGCGTTTCCTGCAGGTAGCGCCAGCGGGGCACCGAGGTGGAGCAGTCCAGAATCGCAACGGAAATGCGGCTTTTATTTTCCCCATTCATCATCTGCACTTCCCGATACTGAATGGTAACCTCGTTAGCGTGCTCTGACAGGATCACATGTTCGCTGGTCGCGATGCGCATCCCTTCCCGTGCGCCCTGTAAGCGGCGAAAGAGTTCTTCAACCTCATTGAGGTTCAGCATCTTGCCCTGTGGCGTGACCATCTGGAAGTCAGGATGAAAATGAGAAAGCAGCAGATGAAAGCTGTCACCACTGTCACGGCTGTGGTTAAAAATATGTTCAATGAGTTGATGTAAGACGACAACGCTGTGTTTGGCTTCCTGTGCGAAAACTGTCATTTTTTTCCTTTTTAACCCGCAAACAAAGACTACAGAGGGTTAGCGTACCTGAAAAAAAATAATTCACACCGGGAAAGTTATTAAAAAAATTAAACTGAGAGCGATTCCACAGAAGTAAAATTAATCGAATTAAACGGGTTCAGGACAAATGTCGGCGCTAAAAAAAATCCACCCAATAAAAAAGGGCGATTGCTCGCCCTTTACCGATCATCTGATGACCATGCGGCGTAAATTATTCGCCGTTTTTCGCCCAGGTATCGCGCAGACCAACAGTACGGTTAAACACTAACTGCGACGGTGTTGAATACACACTGTCAGCGCAGAAATAGCCTTCACGTTCGAACTGATAAGGCGCACTGGCTTCTGCGTCACGCAGACCGGGTTC
The DNA here is from genome assembly GCF_041955125.1 of Pantoea sp. BR_17. Taxonomy (NCBI): domain Bacteria; kingdom Pseudomonadati; phylum Pseudomonadota; class Gammaproteobacteria; order Enterobacterales; family Erwiniaceae; genus Pantoea; species Pantoea sp. BR_17. Next base: position 296,338 of record NZ_JAVAXT010000003.1, read on the forward strand.
AACGAAGCCGTGTTTAATCGCCAGCGAATCCGGATTGATTGTCGTCAGAAAATCATCCGCCGCACCCGGATTCGGGACGCTGAACAGACGGTCATACAGACGGAATTCTGCCGGTAGTGCATGTTCAGCTGAGACCCAGTGGATAACCCCTTTGACTTTACGGCCATCAGCAGGATCTTTGCTCAGCGTATCGACGTCACAGGTGCAGTAGATGCAGGTGATATTGCCTTCTTCATCTTTCGCGGTCCGTTCCGCACGGATGACATAGGCATTACGCAGACGCACTTCTTTACCCAGCACCAGGCGCTTATATTGCTTATTCGCCTCTTCGCGGAAGTCGGCACGATCGATCCAGATCTCGCGGCTAAAGGGAACATCGCGTGTGCCCATTTCCGGTTTGTTAGGATGATTTGGCATGCTGAGCACTTCATTGTGCCCGGCAGGCAGGTTTTCCAGCACAATTTTCACCGGATCCAGCACCGCCATCGCCCGCGGCGCATTTTCGTTGAGATCGTCGCGGATACAGGATTCCAGCGAAGCCATTTCAACGATGTTGTCCTGCTTCGTGATACCAATGCGGCGGCAGAACTCACGAATGGAGGCCGCGGTGTAACCACGACGACGCAAACCCGACACGGTTAACATGCGCGGATCGTCCCAGCCTTCAACATGCTTCTCGCTGACCAACTGCGTCAGTTTGCGTTTTGACATCACCGCATACTCCAAATTCAGGCGCGAAAACTCATACTGACGCGGATGAACAGGAATAGTAATGTTATCCAGCACCCAGTCATACAGGCGGCGGTTGTCCTGGAATTCCAGCGTGCAAAGGGAGTGCGTAATGCCTTCCAGCGCATCCGAAATGCAGTGGGTGAAATCGTACATCGGGTAGATGCACCACTTATTGCCGGTTTGATGATGCTCGGCAAACTTGATGCGGTACAGCACCGGATCGCGCATGACGATAAAGCTGGAAGCCATGTCGATTTTCGCGCGCAGACAGGCTTTGCCCTCTGCGAACTCGCCATTGCGCATTTTTTCAAACAGCGCGAGGTTCTCTTCCACACTGCGGTCGCGGTAAGGGCTGTTTTTACCCGGTGCCGTTAAGGTACCGCGGTATTCACGAATTTCGTCTGGCGTCAGTTCATCAACGTAGGCCAGGCCTTTGTTGATCAGTTCAACGGCATAGTGATAAAGCTGGTCGAAATAGTCAGATGAATAACGAACCTCGCCGCTCCAGGTAAAACCCAGCCACTGCACGTCACGCTTAATGGATTCGACGAACTCCATATCTTCTTTGACCGGATTGGTATCGTCAAAACGCAGATTGCACTCGCCCTGATAATCTTGTGCAATACCGAAATTCAGGCAGATTGATTTAGCATGGCCGATATGCAGATAACCATTTGGCTCTGGCGGAAAACGGGTATGCACACTGCTGTGCTTACCGCTGGCCAAATCCTCGTCAATAATCTGACGAATAAAGTTCGTTGGGCGGGCTTCAGCCTCACTCATCTCAAAATCCTCAACGCATAGAATGGGTGGTTTATACCACGTAATATCCGGGTATGATCCACAAAGCGTTGCAGAGAAACAACCGTTTGTTGGGCGATTAAAATAAAAAAGGCAGGAATCGCTTCCTGCCTTTTGTTGAGGATACAGGGAATTAGCCTTTTACTTCATACAGCGGGGTTTCACCGGCGATGACCTGGCCCTGCGTCAGCAGCGTTAAACCGGCGAAGTCTTCAATATTGCTCACCACCACCGGACTGATCATTGAGCGGGCATGGGCGTTAAGATAGTCCAGATCCATCTCCAGCACCGGCTGGCCTGCTGTGACCTGTGCACCCTCTTCCACTAAACGGGTAAAGCCCTGACCGTCCAGCGCCACGGTATCCAGCCCCATGTGCACGACGATCTCTACCCCGTTTTCACTTTCCAGACAGAAAGCATGGTTCGTGTTGAAAATTTTCACCACCGTACCGGCAACAGGCGCAACGACGCGCTTGTCGCTCGGCTTAATCGCCACGCCATCACCCACGGCTTTACTGGCGAAAGCCTCATCCGGCACCGCATCCAGTGCGATAACCTCACCGCTCACCGGGGCCACCAGCGTTGCGATAACGCGTTTTTCACTGTTCAGGACGGCCTGGGGTTTGGCCTCGTTAGCGGGGGCTGGCGCACTGCCACTGCTGGCTGCGCCAGCAACCGGGCCTTTCACCAGCACTTTTTTCATGGCCGTGGCGATACTTTCCGCCTGGGTACCCACGATAATCTGGACACTTTGCTTGTTGAGGCGAATCACACCCGACGCACCCAGCCGTTTTGCCACACCTTCGTTAACCTGGCCCGCATCTTTCACGTTCAGACGTAAACGGGTAATACAGGCATCAATGGCGGTAAGGTTGTCTGAACCGCCCACCGCGCCGATGTAGCGGCGTGCCAGTGATTCCGTGGCGCTTTCACCATTATCAGTGGTATCAACGTTCACGTCATAACCGTCCGCTTCATCCCCCGCTACCGCCAGTTCACGACCTGGGGTCATCAGGTTGAATTTTTTGATGGTAAAGCGGAAGACCAGATAATAAATCACGAAGAACACCAGGCCCTGCGGAATCAGCATGTACCATTGCGTCGCCAGGGGATTACGGGTAGAGAGCACCATATCCACTAATCCCGCACTGAAGCCAAAGCCGGCAATCCAGTGCATGCTGGCAGCGATAAAGACCGAGATGCCGGTCAGTACAGCATGGATGACATACAGTACCGGTGCCACGAACATAAAGGAGAATTCCAGCGGTTCGGTGATACCGGTAAAGAATGCTGCGAAAGCGGCCGCCAGCATGATACCGCCCACTTTTGCCCGGTTTTCAGGGCGAGCGCAATGGTAAATTGCCAGCGCCGCGCCCGGCAAACCGAACATCATAATTGGGAAGAAACCCGCCTGATAGCGGCCAGTGATGCCCGGGATAGCAGTGCCCTTTGCCAGTGACTGCGCACCGCCGAGGAATTTAGGGATATCGTTAATGCCTGCTACGTCGAACCAGAAAACGGAGTTCAGCGCATGATGTAAGCCAACCGGAATAAGCAAACGGTTAAAGAAGGCGTAAACACCCGCACCAACCGATCCCAGTTTTTGTATATGCTCACCGAAGCTCACCAGACCATTAAAGATGACAGGCCAAATGTACATCAGGATAAATGCCACCAGAATCATCAGGAAGGACACCAGAATAGGCACCAGCCGACGCCCGCTAAAGAATGAGAACGCTTTGGGCAGTTCTACATGGCTAAAACGGTTATAGACTTCTGCGGACAGCACGCCTACCAGAATACCGACAAACTGGTTGCTGATTTTTCCAAACGCCGCCGGCACGTCCGCCACCGGGATTTTCTGGATCATGGCTACAGCAGCCGGTGAACACAGCGTAGTGACGACCAGGAAGCCCACAAAGCCGGTCAGTGCAGCCGCACCGTCTTTATCTTTTGACATGCCGTATGCAACGCCAATGGCGAACAGCACCGACATATTTTCGATGATCGCGCCACCGGATTTAATTAACAACGCGGCAAAGGCATTGCCTGCACCCCAGCTGTCAGGATCGATCCAGTACCCTATTCCCATTAAAATTGCTGCTGCGGGCAGCGTAGCGACCGGCACCATCAGGGCCCGCCCCACACGTTGTAAGTAACTTAACATTGACCTTTTCCCCCATTGAAACTGACTTATTGCATGGCTGCCGCTTAATGTTGTTATGTCAGCAGCCCGCTTCTGACGGCATTACACTCAGTGCTGAGGAGTGTAATAACAAATTAATTCGCTCTACAAATTAATAGCAGCCATTTGTGACAAAAATCACCAAAAATTGATTTTTAACGTCGACATGACTGGCTATGAACGCCCACTTATTTTATGATGCGAAATATCAAGACGCGCGTTTCCTTCCCATTCGCCTGTCCTCACCGGCAACATGGCTTTGCTGCGCGTCGAATCCTTCACTCACATTTGAGGTGCAACATGAGACTGATTCCTTTATCTACTCCCACTCAGGTCGGCAAATGGGCAGCGCGCCATATTGTGAACCGTATTAATGCGTTTAATCCCAGCGCTGACAAGCCCTTTATTCTGGGACTGCCTACGGGCGGTACGCCTCTGGAAGCGTACAAGCACCTGATCGATATGCACAAAGCGGGCCAGGTTAGCTTCAGACATGTCATTACCTTCAACATGGATGAATATGTCGGGCTGCCGAAAGAGCATCCGGAAAGCTACCACAGCTTTATGCATCGTAATTTCTTTGACCACGTTGATATTCAACCCGAAAACATCAATTTGCTGAATGGTAATGCGCCCGATATTGACGCAGAATGTCGCCGTTATGAAGATAAAATTCGGTCTCTGGGCAAAATCCACCTGTTCATGGGCGGCGTCGGTAATGATGGCCATATCGCCTTTAACGAACCCGCGTCGTCATTATCTTCACGCACTCGTATCAAAACGCTGACTCACGACACACGTGTGGCAAATTCACGCTTTTTTAACGGTGATGTTGATCAGGTGCCGAAATATGCCCTGACCGTTGGCGTGGGCACGCTGCTGGACGCTGAAGAAGTGATGATTCTGGTTACTGGTCACGTTAAAGCACAGGCGTTGCAGGCTGCCGTGGAAGGAAACGTGAACCACATGTGGACAATCAGTTGCCTGCAACTCCATCCTAAATCCGTGGTGGTCTGCGACGAGCCCGCGACCATGGAGTTGAAAGTTAAAACGGTGAAGTACTTCCGTGAAATGGAAGCGGAAAATATGCAGGGCGTTTAATACCGTTATTACGTCACCTGCTGTCAGATGCACGAGCGGCAGGTAAGCCGGGAGAAGAAGATGTACGCATTAGTCAATGGCCGAATCTACAGCGGCTACGAAATTCTGGATCACCATGCCGTGGTGATCGCTGACGGACGCATTGAACGGGTTTGCCCTGTTACTGCCTTGCCGTCAGGCATTGAACAGCAGGACGTAAGCGGCGCCATTATCGCGCCCGGCTTTATCGACCTGCAGCTTAACGGCTGTGGCGGCGTCCAGTTTAATGACGATATAGACGCCATCAGCGTGGAAACGCTGGAAACCATGCATCGCGCCAATGTGAAATCGGGCTGTACCAGCTTTCTGCCTACGCTGATTACCAGCAGTGACGCACTGATGGTGCGCGCGGTGGAAACAATGCGCGCCTTTTTGCAGAAGTATCCTCACGTTATGCTGGGCTTACATCTGGAAGGCCCCTGGCTGAGTGTGGCGAAAAAGGGCACACATAACCCTGCCCTGATCCGTGAGCCCGATGCGCAGATGGTGCAATTCCTTTGCGACAACGCAGACGTGATCAGCAAAGTTACGCTGGCACCCGAAGTGGTGGGCAGCGCGGTGATTCGCCAACTGAGCGAAGCGGGTATCGTGGTCTCAGCCGGGCATTCCAGTGCCACTTATGAAGAGGCAAAAGCGGGGTTTGCGGCGGGCATTACGTTCGCCACGCACCTCTATAATGCGATGCCTGCCTTTGCCGGACGTGAGCCCGGCCTCATCGGTGCGCTGTTTGATGCGCCTGATGTATACTGCGGCATTATTGCAGATGGTTTACATGTCCATTACGCTAACGTCCGCAATGCTAAACGCATCAAAGGTGACAAACTGGTGTTGGTCACCGACGCGACAGCACCGGCGGGCGCTGCTATCGATAAGTTTATTTTTGCTGGTAAAACAATCTATTATCGTAACGGGCTGTGCGTGGATGAGCAGGGCACGCTAAGCGGTTCAGCACTGACAATGATTGAAGCCGTACAAAACTGCGTTGAGCATGCGGGCATTGCGTTGGATGAAGCCCTGCGCATGGCATCACTTTATCCCGCACAGGCAATGGGCGTTGAAAAACAGTCAGGTACGATTCAGGCAGGGAAACTCGCCAACCTGACGGTTTTTACACGCGACTTTAAAATTATTAAGACGTTAGTCAATGGAGATAACGTCCTGAGCGAGTAAGCACTGAATGACCACTGGCGGCCAGACTCAAATTGGAAATGTCGATCTTGTCAAACAACTGAATAGTGCGGCCGTCTACCGGTTAATCGACCAGCAAGGGCCGATTTCACGTATTCAGATTGCGGATTTAAGCCAACTTGCCCCCGCCAGTGTCACCAAAATTACACGTCAGCTTATTGAGCGCGGTTTGATTAAAGAAGTGGACCAGCAGGCGTCCACCGGCGGTCGCCGCGCCATTTCTATCGTGACGGAAACCCGCCACTTTCACACCATCGGTGTGCGTCTTGGCCGCAATGATGCCACGCTAACCCTGTTCGATTTAAGCGGTAAATCCCTGGCTCAGCAGGATTATCCCCTGCCCCAGCGCACGCAGGAAGCACTCGAACAGGCGTTGTTCGATGCCATTGCGCATTTTATCCAGCAGAGTGAAGCGAAAATTCGCGAGCTAATCGCGATTTCCGTGATTTTGCCCGGCCTCGTTGATCCGCTTAATGGCGTAATCCGCTACATGCCGCATATTCATGTGAATCAGTGGCCGCTGGTTGCTAATCTAAAGCACCGGTTTAACGTCACCAGTTTTGTGGGCCATGATATTCGCAGCCTGGCGCTGGCTGAGCACTATTTTGGCGCAACGCGCGATTGTGCCGACTCGATATTAGTGCGCCTGCATCGGGGAACCGGCGCAGGCATTATCGCCAACGGGCAGATTTTTTTGGGCAGTAATGGCAATGTCGGTGAAATCGGTCATATTCAGGTCGATCCCCTGGGGGAACGCTGCCACTGTGGCAACTTTGGCTGTCTTGAAACCATTGCGGCAAACAGCGCCATTGAACATCGTGTAAGCGAGCTACTGAATAAAGGCTACCCGAGCATCCTGACTCAGGCGGCGTGCCAGATGCAGCATATCTGCCAGGCCGCCAATCAGGGCGATGCGTTAGCCTGCGAAGTTGTCGAGCATGTGGGGCGTTATCTGGGTAAGGCGATTGCGATTGCGATAAACCTGTTTAACCCGCAAAAAATCGTGCTGGCAGGCGAGATCACCGAAGCAGAACGTGTCTTGCTACCCGCGATTGAAAGTTGCATTAATACGCAGACACTGGCGGCCTTTCGTAAAAATCTGCCTGTGGTGCGTTCACAACTCGATCATCGCTCGGCGATCGGCGCCTTTGCGCTGGCGAAACGAGCGATGTTAAACGGCATCCTGCTGCAACATCTTTTGGAAGACTAAGCGCAGCCTGTTTTCTGACAGCGCGCATCGGAACACATTTATGACGATTAAAAATGTAATTTGTGACATTGATGGCGTGCTGATGCACGACAATACCGCGGTGCCCGGTGCAAAAGAGTTTTTGCAGCGCATTCTGGCTAAAGATATGCCATTAGTGGTGCTGACCAACTACCCTTCCCAGACGGCGCGGGACTTAGCCAATCGCTTCTCCTCCGCGGGCATCGACATACCGGATTCGGTGTTTTACACCTCAGCCATGGCGACCGCTGACTTTCTGCGTCGTCAGGAAGGCAAAAAGGCCTATGTCATTGGTGAGGGTGCGCTGGTGCACGAACTCTACAAAGCGGGCTTTACCATCACTGACGTTAACCCAGACTTTGTCATCGTGGGCGAAACCCGGTCGTTTAACTGGGACATGATGCATAAGGCGGCTTTCTTTGTGGCAAACGGGGCGCGTTTCATTGCCACCAACCCCGACACGCACGCCAGGGGATTCGTGCCCGCCTGCGGTGCCTTGTGTGCCGGTATTGAAAAGATCTCCGGTCGCAGGCCGTTTTATGTCGGCAAACCCAGCCCGTATATCATGCGTGCCGCGCTGAATAAAATGCAGGCGCACTCAGAGGACACGGTGATCGTGGGTGACAACCTTCGCACCGATATTCTGGCCGGTTTTCAGGCCGGACTGGAAACCATTCTTGTCCTGTCTGGGGTGTCAACCCTGAGCGATATTGACGCGATGCCTTTCCGTCCTGACTGGATTTTCCCTTCCGTGGCCGATATCGATCTCTTCTAAAGGTTCAGCTTATGACGCACTGCCGCCTCAGGCAGTGCATCCCCCTTCGTTGCCCCTCTCTGCTGGCTTGAGATCGTTCAAAAAACACCCCAAAATCACTTTTCACTGCCGATTCATCAATAAAAAGACACTTTCATTAGATAAAATTCAATATCCAGGGTTATTCAACAACCTTTTTATCAGTGAAACACGATTCCTCTTGCATTGTGTACCTGAAATAACGCATTTTCTTATACATCACGCAGCGAACGGCTGCCGGACAAACGTAAAATTACATCGCCGCAGGTGAGTTCAGGAGTCAGATATGTGTTCTATTTTTGGTGTGCTGGATCTGAAAAGCGATCCCGTTGAGTTACGTAAAAAAGCATTGGAAAGCTCACGCTTAATGCGTCACCGTGGGCCGGACTGGTCAGGTGTGTATGCTGACGACCACGCGATCCTTGCTCACGAACGTCTCTCAATTGTCGACGTCAACAACGGTGCACAGCCACTGTATAACGCCGATCACACTCACGTTCTGGCCGTCAACGGTGAAATCTACAACCATCAGGCCCTGCGCGCAGAGTTAAGCGATCGTTATAGTTTCCAGACCGGTTCGGACTGCGAAGTCATTCTGGCGCTGTATCAGGAAAAAGGCGTCGATTTCCTGGACGAGTTGCAGGGCATGTTTGCCTTTATCCTGTACGACACCGTGAAGCAAACGTATCTGATTGGTCGCGACCATATCGGTATCATTCCGCTGTATATGGGCAACGATGAGCACGGCAACCTGTTTGTGGCGTCTGAAATGAAGGCGCTGGTGCCGGTTTGCCGCACCATTAAAGAATTCCCACCGGGAAGCTACCTTTCCAGTACTGACGGTGAAATTCGTCGTTACTGGCAGCGTGACTGGATGGAATACAAAAACGTTGAAAACAACGTGACTGACGCGGCTGGCCTGAAACATGCGCTGGAAGAGTCGGTAAAAAGTCATCTGATGTCAGACGTTCCTTATGGCGTGCTGCTGTCTGGCGGTCTGGATTCTTCTATTATCTCAGCCGTGACTAAGCGTTTTGCCGCTAAGCGCGTTGAAGATCAGGACAAAAGCGATGCCTGGTGGCCACAGCTGCACTCTTTTGCCGTCGGTCTGGAAGGCTCACCGGATCTGAAAGCAGCCAAACTGGTTGCCGAGCACCTGGGTACGGTTCACCATGAAATCCACTTCACGGTGCAGGAAGGTCTGGATGCTATTCGTGACGTGATCTACCACATTGAGACCTACGATGTGACCACCATACGTGCCTCCACGCCGATGTACCTGATGTCGCGTAAGATCAAAGCGATGGGCATTAAAATGGTGCTGTCAGGCGAAGGCGCAGATGAAGTCTTCGGTGGCTACCTCTATTTCCATAAAGCGCCTGATGCCAAAGAATTCCATGAAGAGAACGTGCGTAAGCTGCTGGCTCTGCACATGTTTGACTGTGCTCGCGCCAACAAAGCGATGTCCGCCTGGGGCGTAGAAGCGCGCGTGCCGTTCCTGGATAAGAAATTCCTGGATGTCGCCATGCGTATCAACCCACAGGACAAGATGTGCGGCAGCAACGGTAAAATGGAAAAACACATTCTGCGCGAATGTTTCTCTTCCTATCTGCCTGAAAGCGTTGCCTGGCGTCAGAAAGAGCAGTTCTCTGACGGCGTAGGTTACAGCTGGATTGACACGCTGAAAGAAGTGGCGGCTAAGCAGATTAGCGATCAGCAACTGGCGACGGCGCATTTCCGCTTCCCGTATAACACGCCGGGTTCGAAAGAAGCGTATCTCTATCGCGAAATTTTCGAAGAACTGTTCCCGCTGCCAAGTGCTGCCGAGTGCGTGCCGGGCGGGCCGTCTGTTGCCTGTTCGTCGGCAAAAGCGATTGAGTGGGATGAAGCCTTCAAAAACATGGACGATCCTTCAGGACGTGCCGTGGGCGTGCACCAGTCCGCTTACAAATAAGTGCTATACTGAGTGAACAGATGGGCCAGTAATGGCCCATTTTTTGTGGAGTTGCCGTTGTATTCACTGAAAAATTGCCGAATAAAGCACCACCCTGGTTATAAGCCAGACAAACAGGCGTTTGAAGGCAAAAAATTTGTTGACGCTGTGTAGTCAACTCCGCATAATGCGCCCCGCAACGCCGATGAAGGTTGCGCGAAAAAAGATGGCTACGTAGCTCAGCTGGTTAGAGCACAGCACTCATAATGCTGGGGTCACAGGTTCGATTCCCGTCGTAGCCACCATCTTTTTTTTGCGGGAGTGGCGAAATTGGTAGACGCACCAGATTTAGGTTCTGGCGCCGCAAGGTGTGCGAGTTCAAGTCTCGCCTCCCGCACCATTTCACGAGTCGGCAGCATGGATGGGGTATCGCCAAGCGGTAAGGCACCGGTTTTTGATACCGGCATTCCCTGGTTCGAATCCAGGTACCCCAGCCAATTTCGATGTATCTCGCGGCTGCGAGTGGACGAATGGGATATCGCCAAGCGGTAAGGCACCGGTTTTTGATACCGGCATTCCCTGGTTCGAATCCAGGTATCCCAGCCATCATCGAAAGGCAATACAATTTGGCTACGTAGCTCAGCTGGTTAGAGCACAGCACTCATAATGCTGGGGTCACAGGTTCGATTCCCGTCGTAGCCACCATTTTCTTGGGGTGTCGCCAAGCGGTAAGGCACTGGTTTCTGATACCAGCATTCCGGGGTTCGAATCCCTGCACCCCAGCCATTTTAGACAATTTGATTTGACACCATTGGGGTGTCGCCAAGCGGTAAGGCACTGGTTTCTGATACCAGCATTCCGGGGTTCGAATCCCTGCACCCCAGCCAAATTAAGCAAAAAAGCCCGCAATAGCGGGCTTTTTTGTTTCTGGCTTCCGGCTCATGACCACGCGTCACATCCGTGCGACGCGTGGCTGAGGCTTACAAGCCTAACGCATAGCGCAAGACCTGACGTTTCAGCACGCCGGAATGCTCAGCGGCGATCAATCCCAGATTGCGTACCAGCTTTAACGGGCCGACGCGGTTGCTAAACGTAAAATAGAACAGATCCATCCCGCTCTGCATCAGCAGATTATCGTGGCGGCGCTGGCGCTGGTAACGTAACAGCACCCGTTCCGACGACCAGGTTTCAGCGTTGTCACGCGCAGCAATTAATACATCCATTAACGCATCGATGTCACGATATCCCAGATTCACGCCCTGCCCTGCCAGAGGATTAATGGTGTGCGCCGCATCGCCGACCAGCGCCAGCCCCGGCAGGACATAACGCGCGGCATGACGACGCACCAGGGGAAAGCCACCGGCTGCATGCACATGAAAACGGCCCAGTCGGGCCGGAAAGTGATGGGCGATCTCTTTCTCCAGCTGCGCGACAGGCATGGCCTGTAACTGTCGGATACGGGCGGCGGCGTCATACCATACCAGCGAGGCATGATGACCGAACAGCGGCAGGAAAGCGCGTGGACCGTCGGGCGTAAAGTGCTGCCAGGTCGCATCGCCAGCCGGATGCTCGCAGGTGACGCTGATCAGTAAGCAGGACTGTGCGTAACTCCAGCCGTGAATCCCAATACCCGCCATCTGTCGCACCTGTGAACTTGCGCCGTCTGCCCCCACCACTAATTTTGCGGTTACGGTCGTGCCATTGCTTAATGACAGCGTCCAGCCCGCATTACAGGGCTGAAGATCCTCCATCGTCGCCGGGCACAGCAAGGTGATCCCTCGCTGCGTCATCTCTTCCCACAGCGCACGTTGCAGCACCGTGTTCTCCACCATATAACCCAGTTCAGGCAAACCCAGCGATTCCGCATCGAAACTGACCTGCGCCGTCTGCCACTCCCAGGTTTCCAGTTTGCGGTAAGGCGCACAGCGCATCGCCTCCACGCGTTGCCAGACGTTCAGTTGTTTCAGGAGCGCCACCGACGAGGCGCCGACAGCGGAAATGCGCACGTCCGGCAGGCTGTCGGGATCGAAAGGTGGCGGGGTTGCCCGCTCAATCACCGCCACCCGGAAGCGGTGCTGCGCTAAACCACAGGCCAGCGCCGCTCCGACCATGCCGCCGCCGACAATCACCACATCAAACTGGTTATCCTGCATCACTTGTATCCCTCTCTTAGGCCGCCACTTTTCAGCGCGGTGGTATTCCTGCAAAGTGTACCGGAAAAATGAGGCACGATCAGAAAAGCCCTCAGGCTGGTCACATCCGCAGCAAAGCATTACAATACGCGCCCAGCACTTCACTGCACTGATTTAATGGCTAGCTCGATGACAAAAAAACTGCATATCAAAACCTGGGGATGTCAGATGAATGAGTACGATTCATCTAAGATGTCTGACCTGCTGAACAGCACGCACGGCTATACCCTGACAGAGGAAGCCGAAGAGGCGGATATTCTGCTGCTCAACACCTGCTCAATCCGCGAGAAAGCGCAGGAGAAGGTTTTCCACCAGTTGGGGCGCTGGAAAAAACTCAAAGAGCGCAACCCGGATTTGATCATCGGTGTTGGCGGCTGCGTCGCGTCGCAGGAAGGGGATCATATTCGCCAGCGTGCGCCTTGCGTGGACATTGTCTTTGGTCCGCAAACCCTGCATCGCCTGCCTGAAATGATTAATACCGTGCGCGGCAGCAAAAGTCCGGTTGTGGACATCAGCTTCCCGGAAATTGAAAAATTCGACCGCCTGCCAGAACCGCGGGCCGAAGGCCCCACCGCGTTTGTCTCCATCATGGAAGGCTGCAACAAATATTGTACGTTCTGCGTGGTGCCTTATACGCGCGGTGAAGAAGTCAGCCGTCCGTCAGACGATATTCTGCTGGAGATCGCGCAGTTAGCTGCGCAGGGCGTACGCGAAGTGAACCTGTTAGGGCAGAACGTGAACGCTTATCGCGGCGAAACCTTTGACGGCGACGTGTGCACCTTTGCTGAACTGCTGCGTCTGGTGGCGGCGATTGACGGCATTGACCGTATTCGCTTCACCACCAGCCATCCGATTGAGTTCACCGATGACATCATTGATGTCTATCGCGATACGCCAGAGCTGGTAAGCTTCCTCCACCTGCCTGTGCAGAGCGGCGCCGACCGAATTCTGACACTGATGAAGCGTGCGCACACTGCGCTGGAGTACAAGGCTATCATTCGCAAACTGCGCGCTGCACGCCCTGACATTGAGATCAGTTCTGACTTTATCGTAGGTTTCCCGGGTGAAACACAGCAGGACTTTGAGCAAACGATGAAGCTGATTGGTGATATTAACTTTGATATGAGCTACAGCTTTATCTACTCAGCGCGGCCGGGCACACCTGCGGCAGACTTGCCTGACGACGTCAGCGACGAAGAGAAAAAACAGCGTCTGTATATTCTGCAGGATCGCATCAACCAGCAGGCCATGGCGATCAGCCGCCGTATGCTGGGCAGCGTGCAGCGGATTCTGGTAGAAGGCATTTCACGTAAAAACGTGATGGAGCTGACCGGCCGGACCGAAAACAACCGAGTGGTAAATTTCGAAGGTCCGGTAGAGATGATTGGTAAGTTTGTCGACGTCGAAATTGTCGATGTGTATACCAACTCCTTGCGCGGCAAGCTGGTGCGGACTGAAGAGGAAATGGGCTTACGTGTGGTTGAAAGCCCGGCCTCCGTTATCGCCCGTACCCGCAAAGAAAATGATATCGGCGTTGGCGTCTTCCAGCCCTGATCTTCCGTTATGTGCGGCAGCTCACCGTCGGCTGCCGCACATTCTGCTGTTTTGCACTTGGTTTCTGCCGGTGCCGCCCAAATATCACCTCGTAAGCTTGCGCCCCGGCGTGACCGCATAAATAATTTCGTTATGATGCATCCGCTTAACACATCTGATGCACCCGCAATCCCTTTCAACTGGCCCTGAGTGACCCAAAGGATTCGTTTGAATATTGAAACCCGTGAAATCGCCCTTGAACCGGCTGATAACCGCCGTCTGATGAGCCTGTGCGGTCCATTTGATGACAATGTAAAACAGCTGGAGCGTCGTCTTGGCATTGAGATAAACCGCCGGGACAATCAGTTTAAACTGGTTGGTCGGGTGCTGTGCGTGAATGCCGCGGTCGAGATCCTGAAAACACTTTATGTCGATACCGCGCCCGTGCGCGGCGAAATTCCGGATATCGAACCCGAGCAGATTCATCTGGCGATCAAAGAAAGCCGGGTGCTGGAACAAACGGCAGAAAGCGTGCCCGACTACGGTAAAGCGGTCAATATTAAGACCAAGCGTGGCGTCATCAAGCCGCGCACCCCAAATCAGGCACAGTATATTGCCAATATCCTCGACCACGACATCACCTTTGGCGTGGGCCCGGCGGGTACCGGTAAAACCTACCTGGCTGTCGCTGCCGCGGTCGATGCGCTCGAACGCCAGGAGATTCGTCGCATCCTGCTCACGCGCCCCGCCGTCGAGGCCGGTGAAAAACTGGGCTTCCTGCCGGGCGATTTGAGCCAGAAAGTGGACCCCTACCTGCGTCCGCTTTACGACGCCCTGTTTGAGATGCTGGGCTTTGAAAAAGTCGAGAAGCTGATGGAACGCAACGTTATCGAAGTCGCGCCGCTGGCCTATATGCGCGGCCGTACGCTGAATGACGCGTTTATCATTCTTGATGAAAGCCAGAACACCACTATCGAGCAGATGAAGATGTTTCTGACCCGTATCGGCTTTAACTCGAAAGCGGTCATCACCGGCGACGTCACGCAGATCGACCTGCCCCGCCACACAAAATCGGGTTTACGTCACGCGATTGAGGTCCTGTCTGAAGTGGAAGAAATCAGCTTTAACTTCTTTCACAGTGAAGACGTTGTGCGTCATCCGGTCGTGGCACGCATCGTGACCGCTTATGAAGCCTGGGAAGAAGCCGATCAGAAACGTCGCGATCAGCAGGCTGAAGAGCGTAAGCGTGAAGCCCTTGCCGCCCAACATAGCGTTCAGGAGAAACCATGAGCGACGTGATTCTCGACCTGCAACTGGCCTGTGAACAAACAGAAAATCTCCCCACGGAAAGCCAGTTTCAGCGCTGGCTGGAAGCTGCGGTGACGCCGTTTCAGCCGGAGAGCGAAGTGACTATTCGTCTGGTGGATGAACAGGAAAGCCATGAGCTTAACCTGACCTACCGTGGTAAAGATAAACCCACCAATGTGTTGTCATTTCCTTTTGAAGCGCCACCCGGTATTGAATTGCCCCTGCTGGGCGATTTGATCATCTGTCGTCAGGTCGTGGAACAGGAAGCGCAGGAACAAGGGAAAAGCGTTGAAGCCCACTGGGCGCACATGGTGGTTCACGGTACGCTGCATCTGTTGGGTTATGATCACATTGAAGACAGCGAAGCCGAAGAGATGGAAGGTCTGGAGACCGAGATAATGCTTGCTCTTGGTTATCCTGATCCGTACATTTCGGAGAAAGAAAACGCCTGAGTTGTGGACTCAGGCCATCCTGCTGCCGGTAACCCGACCGGCAGCATCACTTACTGACCAGAGAGATCTTTAAAAACCGCCATGAGCGACGACCATTCTCAAAACAGCGATGCACCCAGTAGTAAAAAGGGATTTTTTTCCCTACTGCTCAACCAACTGTTTCACGGTGAACCCAAAAACCGTGACGAGCTCCTGAGCCTTATCCGTGATTCCAATCAAAAGGACCTGATTGATCAGGATACCCGCGACATGCTGGAAGGCGTGCTGGATATTGCAGAACAGCGCGTACGCGACATCATGATTCCGCGCTCTCAGATGATCACCCTGAAACGCAACCAGAACCTCGAAGAGTGCCTGGATGTAATCATTGACTCCGCGCACTCCCGCTTTCCGGTGATCAGCGAAGACAAGGACCATGTTGAAGGCATCCTGATGGCGAAAGATCTGCTGCCGTTTATGAGCAGCGAATCAGAAGCCTTCAGCGTCGAAAAAGTGCTGCGTCCTGCGGTGGTTGTGCCTGAGAGCAAGCGCGTTGACCGTATGCTGAAAGAGTTTCGTTCCCAGCGCTATCATATGGCGATTGTGATCGATGAGTTTGGTGGCGTGTCCGGACTGGTCACGATTGAAGATATTCTCGAACTGATTGTTGGCGAAATTGAAGACGAATATGACGATGAGGAAGATCGGGATATCCGCCAGCTCAACCGCCAGACCTACACGGTGCGTGCGTTAACCCCCATTGAGGATTTCAATGAGGTGTTCGGCACCCAGTTCAGCGATGACGAAGTGGATACCATTGGTGGACTGGTAATGCAGGGCTTTGGTCATCTGCCGGCGCGCGGTGAAAGCATCGACATTGATGGTTACCAGTTCAAAGTTGCCATGGCCGACAGCCGCCGTATCATTCAGGTCCACGTAAAAATCCCGGAAAATTCGGCGCTACCTCAACTGGATGACGAATAACGCTATGGCATTAGCCTCCTTTTACCAGCAGCAGCGGGTCCGTCTGCTGCTGGCTTTACTGAGCGGCGCCTGTGGCACGCTCGCCTTTTCCCCTTATGATTTCTGGCCTGCCGCCCTGCTTTCGCTGTTCGGCCTGCAACTTCTGACGTTTAACCGCACCAGTCCTCAGGCCAGCGCCATTGGTTTCAGTTGGGGGTTTGGCCTGTTTGGCAGCGGTATTAACTGGGTTTATGTCAGCATTGCCACTTTTGGCGGCATGCCTGGCCCGGTGAACGTTTTTCTGGTGGTCCTGCTGGCGGCTTACCTCGCGATTTATCCGGCACTGTTTGCCGGCATCCTGAACCGGATTTGGCCACGTCCCACACTGTGGCGACTGGCGCTGGCCGCTCCCGCGTTATGGCAGGTGACGGAGTTTTTGCGCGGCTGGATTTTAACCGGCTTTCCGTGGTTGCAGTTTGGCTACAGTCAGATTGATGGCCCGCTAAAGGGGATTGCGCCGCTGGCTGGGGTGGAAAGTATTACCTTCCTGCTGATGGTCATTGCGGGTTTGCTGGTTTATGCGCAGCAGCGACGTCAGGTGAAAAGCCTGGTGGGCGCGCTCGCGTTACTGGCAATATGCTGGCCGTTGCGTTATCTGCACTGGTATCAGCCTTTACCCCAGCAGGCGGTCGATGTCGCGCTGGTGCAGGGCGATATTCCCCAGTCGATGAAGTGGGACCCGCAGCAGTTGCTGAACACGCTGCGCATTTATAACGATTTAAGCCAGCCGCTGATGGGAAAAGCCCCCATTATTATCTGGCCGGAGTCGGCAATTACCGATCTGGAAAGTAACCAGCAACCGTTCCTGCGTTCGCTGGATGCCGAACTCCGCGCGCGCGGTAGCGCACTGGTGACCGGTATCGTGGATTCACGCCTGGAGCAGAATCGTTATCATGATTACAACACGGTTATCGTGCTGGGCGGGCCGAAGCCCTACAACTACTTCAGCACTAACCGCTATCAGAAAAACCATCTGGTGCCGTTTGGTGAGTTTGTTCCCATGGCGGATTTGCTGCGCCCGCTAGCCCCCTTCTTCGATTTGCCGATGTCTGCCTTCAGCCGCGGTGCCTATTTGCAGCCTCAGCTCAATGTGGCGAATTATCACCTTACGACGGCGATTTGCTACGAGATCGTGTTGGGTGAGCAGGTGCGGGCGAACTTCCGTCCGGACACCGACTTTCTGCTGACCGTCTCTAATGATGCCTGGTTTGGTCACTCGATTGGTCCCTGGCAACACTTCCAGATGGCGCGTATGCGCGCACTTGAGCTGGGCAGACCGCTGCTGCGCGGCACCAATAATGGCGTAACCGCCGTGGTGAATGCCAATGGCGATGTGGAAAAGGTTCTGCCGCAGTTCACGCGCGGCGTACTCGTGGATAAGGTAACGCCTACCCGCGGCGAAACGCCATACTCGAAAGCCGGGATCTGGCCGGTATGGATAGCGACAGTGCTGGCCGGGTTACTGGCCTTCATCCGACGTCAGCGCTGACACGCTGTGGTGAAGCGCTGCTTCGCCACAGCCTTTCGCGGTGTCTTAATCCGCACGCTGTTTCCCTTCCCCCTTTTACTGTTTCTGCTTCTGCTTCTGCTTCTGCTTCTGCTTCTGCTTCTGCTTCTGCTTCTGCTTCTGCTTCTGCTTCTTCAGTCAAACCGCCCGTTCACCCCACTGTCATTTTATTCTGGCACGATGATTGCTAAATGTTTCTGTATTCCTGCAATGCGGGGCTTGTTACCCACGATGGCATGGGCGTAATGCACCATTAACGCTCAATCTGCGCACCTTCCGCGTGCATGGACGCGCGATTGCCTTTTTTTGGTGCGAATGCCATCGCAAAAAAGAAACTTTTTTGTTTCATTAGGTTAACAATCCGCTATGTTAGTGAATATTCTTAAGCGCAGACGCGCGAGGGAATAATAAGAAAAGCAGTGCAAAATACACACAACATCACACTCAGTACAGGGTTGATCCTGTGCAATTTCCACACGAAGGAGTTGGAACATGCAATTACGCAAAGTGGCATTATCTCTTTTGCTGTTGAGCGCAGCAGCGGGAGCGGCCCAGGCGGAAGATCTCAGCGGTACCCTGAAAAAAATTAATGACAGTGGCGTCATTGTTATCGGGCATCGCGAATCGTCAGTTCCCTTTTCATATTACGACAACCAACAGAAAGTCGTTGGCTATTCACAGGCTTATTCAAACGCGATTGCTGATGCCATTAAAGCGAAGCTGAATAAACCTGATCTGCAGATCAAAATGATCCCGATTACTTCACAGAACCGTATTCCGCTGCTGCAAAACGGCACCTATGACTACGAATGTGGCTCAACGACCAACAACCTTGAGCGCCAGAAACAGGCGGCCTTTTCCGACACCATTTTTGTTATCGGTACCCGCTTGCTGGTTAAAAAAGGCAGCCCAATTAAGGATTTTGACGATCTGAAAGGCAAGACTGTCGTGGTGACCTCAGGTACGACGTCAGAAGTGCTGCTGCATAAACTGAACGACGAGAAAAAGATGGATATGCGCATCATCAGCGCCAAAGACCATGGTGATTCGTTCCGTACGCTGGAAACCGGTCGTGCCGTGGCCTTTATGATGGATGACGCCCTGCTGGCTGGCGAACGCGCTAAAGCGAAAAAACCGGATGACTGGGTCATTATCGGTACGCCACAGTCTAAAGAAGCTTATGGCTGTATGCTGCGCAAAGACGATCCGCAGTTCAAAAAGCTGGTTGATGACACCATTGCAAAAGCCCAGACCTCCGGCCAGGCAGAAAAATGGTTCGACACCTGGTTTAAACAGCCTATTCCTCCTAAAAACCTGAACATGAACTTTGAATTGTCTGATGACATGAAAGCCCTGTTCAAAACGCCGAATGATAAAGCGCTGAATTAACAACGATAACAAGGGCGGCGCTGTCGCCCTCTCGATTGCTGAAACCGCGGCGTGGACAGACCGCCTGATCGGGTCGTTCCCCTGACTCAGGCGCATTAAGCCGTTCATCAATCTTCAGGGTAGCTCTGCTACCCTTTTTTACCGGAGTTCGTTATGGGTATCGATTGGAACTGGGGCATTTTTCTCGAACAGGCCCCGTTCGGAAATACCACCTATCTCGGCTGGTTGTGGTCCGGTTTTCAGGTGACAATTGCTGTCTCCTGCTGTGCCTGGATTATCGCTTTCTGCGTAGGTTCATTCTTTGGCATTCTGCGTACCGTGCCTAATCGGCTGCTGGCAACGATTGGCACCTGCTATGTGGAATTGTTTCGTAACATCCCCCTGATCGTGCAGTTCTTCTTCTGGTATCTGGTGGCGCCAGAGCTGGTTGGTCAGAAGCTTGGCATGTGGTTTAAGTCGGAGTTGGATCCCAACCTGCAGTTCTTTATCTCGTCGGTGATCTGTCTGGGCCTGTTTACCGCCGCACGCGTCTGCGAGCAGGTGCGCGCGGCGATTCAGTCTTTGCCGCGGGGACAAAAGAATGCCGGGCTGGCAATGGGCCTGACGCTGCCGCAAACCTATCGCTATGTGTTGCTTCCTAATGCTTACCGCGTGATTGTGCCGCCAATGACGTCAGAAATGCTTAACCTGGTTAAAAACTCGGCGATTGCGTCGACGATCGGCCTGGTGGACATGGCTGCGCAGGCGGGCAAGCTGCTGGACTATTCCGCACACGCCTATGAATCGTTTACGGCCATTACGCTGGCCTACATTGCCATCAACCTGGTGATTATGTTTTTGATGAGCCTGGTTGAGCGCAAAGTGCGTCTGCCCGGCAATATGGGAGGCAAGTGATGTACGCGTTTGACTGGAGTTCCATTCCTCCCAGCCTGCCTTACCTGCTTAATGGTCTGGTCATTACCTTTAAAATCACGCTTACGGCGGTGGTCTTCGGCATCCTGTGGGGCACGCTGCTGGCGGTGATGCGTTTGTCGACCTTCAGGCCCATCAGCTGGTTTGCCAAACTGTACGTTAACCTGTTCCGTTCGGTACCGCTGGTTATGGTGCTGCTGTGGTTTTATCTGGTGGTGCCGAGTTTCCTGCAGCAGGTGCTGGGTATTTCCCCTAAAACCGACATTCGTTTGATTTCGGCAATGGTCGCCTTTTCGCTGTTCGAAGCGGCGTATTATTCGGAAATCATTCGCGCCGGCATCATCAGTATTGCGCGTGGGCAATCCAGCGCGGCGCTGGCGCTGGGCATGACGCAGTGGCAGTCCATGCGCCTGGTGATTCTGCCTCAGGCGTTTCGTGCCATGGTTCCGCTGTTACTGACCCAGGGCATCGTCCTGTTCCAGGATACCTCGTTAGTGTATGTGCTGAGCCTGGCGGACTTCTTCCGCACCGCCTCCACCATCGGTGAGCGTGACGGTACCCAGGTTGAGATGGTGTTGTTTGCCGGTCTGGTCTACTTCGTGATCAGCCTGAGCGCGTCACTGTTGGTCAGCTATCTAAAAAGAAAAAGGACGGTTTAAATGATTAGCCTGAAAAACGTTTCTAAGTGGTATGGTCAATTTCAGGTGCTGACCGACTGCTCTACCGAAGTCAAGACCGGTGAAGTGGTTGTGGTATGCGGGCCGTCAGGCTCGGGCAAATCGACCCTGATCAAAACCGTGAATGGCCTGGAACCTGTGCAACAGGGCAGCATTACGGTAAACGGTACTGAAGTGAACAATAAAAAAACCAATCTGGCCAAACTGCGCAGTAAGGTCGGCATGGTGTTTCAGCACTTCGAACTGTTCCCTCACCTGAGCATTATTGATAACCTGGTGCTGGCGCAGGTCAAAGTCTTAAAGCGCGACAAAACCGCCGCCCGCGAGAAAGGCCTCAAATTGCTGACTCGCGTGGGCCTGTCAGCGCATGCAGATAAATTTCCCGGCCAGCTCTCGGGCGGTCAGCAGCAGCGCGTCGCGATTGCGCGGGCACTCTGTATGGATCCGATTGCCATGCTGTTTGATGAGCCGACCTCCGCACTCGATCCCGAAATGATCAATGAAGTACTGGACGTTATGGTCGAACTGGCCCAGGAAGGCATGACCATGATGGTCGTGACACATGAAATGGGCTTCGCCCGGAAGGTGGCCAATCGGGTGATCTTTATGGATGAAGGAAAAATTATCGAAGACACCCATAAAGATGACTTCTTTAATAATCCACAGTCTGAGCGGGCAAAGGATTTCCTGGCAAAAATTCTGCACTAAACGTCAGGCGGGCACAAAGCCCGCCTGCTTCTTCTACGGCTCAAAAGGCTGACGATAAAACTGATCGTGATTGCATTCGGGGCAACGTGACAGCGTTTCCGGCGTATAAATGGCGCGAGTGAAGTGGCATTTTTCGCAGACCAGATTGCCCAGGCCCACCACCTCACCACTTTGGTACACACCATGATGTTGCAAATCCTGAAAAACCTCACGCCACTCTAACTGGCTTTTATCCGTAATATCTGCCAGCTCCTTCCAGATGCTTTCCCGAATCACGCGCATAAAAACGGAGTCGGCGACCGGCTCTTCCGCCTCTGCATAGTTACGGCCAAACTCTGCCAGATCGCGACGCACCGACGTCAGCGCCCGATCGATTTCGTCCGGCGTCAGATCGGAGTGCGCTTGTAAATGACGGCGCCGATCGTCGACTAACGTATCCAGATCGCGATCGCCGTGGCGAAGACGTTCGGTTAATACCGCCAGTGAGGCGTGATATTCCTGGGCCACTTTATTCATTTTATTCTCCTTTTTGCGCTCAGTACCTGTACTAAGTTTAGCTACTTTGTCACATTTGCCCGGCTCGCTGGGTAAGGAAGCGTAAAAGAGTGAAAGCAGGGATGCGTTGACGATAAATCGCCCCCGTAAAAGTGGGAAGTGTTGTTGATGTGCGGCCTTATGGGTATGCTATGCGGATCGTAAAGTCAGCAAAGTGTCATCTATTAAGGACCACAGGCAGCCATGCAAGAGCAATACCGCCCGGAAGAGATTGAATCCCGCGTTCAGCAGCAGTGGGATGAAAACGAAACGTTTAAAGTGACTGAGCAGGAAGGCAAAGAGAAGTACTACTGCCTGTCTATGCTGCCCTATCCTTCTGGCCGCCTGCACATGGGCCACGTTCGTAACTACACCATCGGCGACGTCATTGCGCGTTATCAGCGCATGCTCGGCAAAAACGTGCTGCAGCCAATTGGCTGGGACGCCTTCGGTCTGCCTGCGGAAGGCGCGGCGGTCAAAAACAATACCGCGCCGGCGCCCTGGACTTATGACAACATCGCGTACATGAAAAACCAGCTTAAGCTGCTGGGGTTTGGCTATGACTGGAGCCGCGAGCTGGCGACCTGTCAACCGGAGTATTACCGCTGGGAACAGTGGTTCTTCACCAAACTGTATGAAAAAGGCCTGGTGTACAAAAAAACCTCGGCGGTGAACTGGTGCCCGAACGATCAGACCGTACTGGCTAACGAGCAGGTTATCGATGGCTGCTGCTGGCGCTGTGACACCAAAGTCGAGCGCAAAGAGATCCCACAGTGGTTCATTAAAATCACTGATTACGCCGAAGAGCTGTTAAACGATCTGGATACGCTGGAAGAGTGGCCTGAGCAGGTCAAAACCATGCAGCGTAACTGGATCGGCCGTTCTGAAGGGGTGGAAATCACCTTTGACGTGGCAGACAGCAGCGAAAAAGTGACGGTTTATACCACGCGTCCGGACACCTTCTACGGCGCGACCTATGTCGCTGTCGCCGCCGGTCATCCGCTGGCGGCACAGGCGGCGGCCAGCAACCCTGCTCTGGCTGATTTTATCGCAGAATGCCGCAATACCAAGGTAGCCGAAGCCGATATGGCCACCATGGAAAAGAAAGGCATGGCGACAGGCCTGTCTGTCGTGCATCCGTTAACGGGTGAACGTCTTCCTGTGTGGGTCGCGAACTTCGTCCTGATGGAATACGGTACGGGTGCGGTCATGGCCGTGCCGGCGCATGACCAGCGCGACTGGGAATTTGCGACCAAATACGATCTGCCGATCAAACCGGTTATCCTCAATCTGGACGGCAGCGAGCCTGACGTCAGCGCCGCCGCGATGACCGACAAAGGTACGCTGTTTAACTCTGCCGAGTGCAGCGGCCTGGATCACAGTGCCGGTTTTAACGCCATTGCAGATGCGCTGGCGGCAAAAGGCGTTGGCGAGCGTAAAGTCAACTATCGCCTGCGCGACTGGGGCGTTTCTCGTCAGCGTTACTGGGGCGCGCCGATTCCGATGGTAACCCTGGAAGATGGCACCGTCATGCCGACACCAGAAGACCAGTTACCGGTGATTCTGCCAGAAGACGTGGTCATGGACGGCATTACCAGTCCGATTAAAGCCGATCCGGACTGGGCAAAAACCACCGTGAACGGTCAGCCTGCGCTGCGCGAAACCGATACCTTTGACACCTTTATGGAATCGTCGTGGTACTACGCGCGTTATACCTGTGCAGACTACAAGGACGGTATGCTGGACCCGGCTGCAGCAAACTACTGGCTGCCGGTAGATCAGTATGTCGGCGGCATCGAACACGCCATCATGCACCTGATGTATTTCCGCTTCTTCCATAAACTGCTGCGTGATGCAGGCCTGGTGAATTCGAATGAGCCAGCCAAACGTCTGCTGTGCCAGGGCATGGTGTTAGCGGATGCGTTCTATTATCTGGGCGTTAACGGCGAACGTAACTGGGTTTCGCCGGTTGACGTGACCGTCGAGCGCGATGAGAAAGGCCGCATTGTTAAAGCCGTAGATACTCAAGGCCGCGAGGTGATTTACGCGGGCATGAGCAAAATGTCCAAGTCAAAAAACAACGGCATCGATCCCCAGCTGATGGTTGAGCGCTATGGTGCCGATACCGTCCGTCTGTTCATGATGTTTGCCTCGCCTGCGGATATGACGCTGGAGTGGCAGGAATCCGGTGTGGAAGGGGCAAACCGCTTCCTGAAACGTGTCTGGAAACTGGTCTACGATCATTCACAGAAAGGTGCAACGGTTGCCCTGGACGTCGCCAGCCTGAATGACGATCAGAAAGCGTTGCGCCGCGACCTGCACAAAACCATTGCCAAAGTGTCGGATGATATTGGTCGTCGCCAGACCTTTAACACCGCGATTGCGGCGGTCATGGAGCTGATGAACAAGCTGGCGCGTGCGCCGCAGGACAGCGAGCAGGATCGTGCGTTGATGCAGGAGGCCTTACTGGCCGTGACGCGTTTGCTGTATCCGTTCACCCCGCATGCCAGCTACGTGCTGTGGCAGACGCTGGGCGGCGAAGGCACTATCGACAATGCGGAATGGCCAGTGGCAGATGACGCCGCAATGGTCGAAGATTCTCTGCTGGTCGTGGTGCAGGTCAACGGTAAAGTGCGGGGTAAAATTACTGTGGCAGCCGAGGCTACACAGGAGCAGGTTCAGGCGCGCGCTGCTGAGGAGCCCCTGGTGGCGAAATACCTTGATGGTGTGAGCATTCGTAAAGTCATTTATGTACCGGGCAAACTGCTTAACCTGGTTGTGGGTTAAGTTCAGGAGGAACTGTGCGACATCCGATTATCAGGTTGTTTGTCATGCTGGCGGCGGTGATCACCGCTGGCTGTGGTTTTCACCCGCGCGGCACCACTCAGGTGCCGACGGAACTGCGAACGCTGGTCTTAGAAACGGGCGATCCTTACGGGCCGCTGACGCGCGTGGTGCGTCAGCAGTTGCGAATCAACAACGTTAACATCGTTGAAGCGACGCAGAAAAACAGCATGGTCGTACCGACCCTGCGTCTGGGCGGGGAATCTCAGGGTCGAAGCACCGCATCCGTCTTCATCAGCGGCACCACCGCTGAATATCAGATGGCGATGGTGGTTACGGCTCAGGTCTTGATTCCCAACAAAGGGATCTACCCTATCAGCACGACCGTTTATCGCTCGTTCTTTGATAACCCGAACGCGGCCCTGGCGAAAGATGCGGAACAGGACATGATCACCCAGGAGATGCGTCAACGTGCAGCCGAACAACTGGTTCGTAAGCTGTTGGCGGTACATGCGGCCCAGATGGACAGCCCGCAGACATCCTCTTCGTCAACGGTGGCAAAACCGGTTCACTCTGCTGCGGGAACGGCCTCTTCCGCGGCACCCCTGACGCAATGATCAGGATTTATCCGGAACAACTCAGCGCGCAGCTCCGTGAGGGGCTGCGCGCCTGTTATTTATTAACCGGCAATGAACCTCTGTTGTTGCAGGAAAGTGCGGATGCCATTCGCGCCAGCGCCGTGGCGCAGGGCTTTGAAGAACATGTGAGTTTCACCCTGGATGCACAAACAGACTGGGACAGCCTGTTTGTCAGTTGCCAGTCAATGAGCCTGTTTACTCAGCGACAGACGCTTACATTGCAGTTTCCTGAAAATGGTCCCAATGCCGCCATCGCCGAACATCTGATCACGCTCGCCTCGCTGCTTCATGAGGATATTTTGCTGATTTGCCGGATGGCGAAACTCAGCAAAGCGCAGGAAAACAGCGCCTGGTTTAAAGCGCTGTCAGCCCATGCGGTGCTGGTCCCCTGCCAGACGCCGGAGCAGGCTCAACTGCCGCGCTGGGTCACCAGCCGGGCCAAAGCGATGAGGCTCGCGATCGACGATGCGGCGGTCCAGCTACTCTGTTACTGCTACGAAGGTAACCTGCTGGCGCTGGCGCAGGCACTTGAACGTCTGTCTCTTCAGTGGCCCGATGGCAAGCTCACGCTACCGCGCGTTGAAGCCGCAGTCAGTGATGCCGCGCACTTTACGCCTTATCACTGGGTCGACGCGCTACTGGCAGGCAAGAGCCGTCGCGCACTGCATATCCTGCAACAGCTGGAAAGTGAAGACAGCGAAGTGACGATATTGCTGCGGACGCTGCAGCGCGATCTGATGACTCTGCTGCACCTGCAACGTCATCAGACACAGCAACCTCTGCGTACACTGATGGATCAACAGCGCATCTGGCAAAATCGCCGTCCTCTCTTTACTGAGGCGTTGCAGCGCCTTGATGCAGCGCGCTTACAACAGGCAATCCATCTGTTGACGCAAATCGAAATTACGCTGAAACAGGATTATGGACAATCGGTCTGGCCACAGTTGCAAACGCTGTCGATGCTGATTGCCAACCGTGCTTTTCCCGCGAGTTTTGCCCATGTCTGATTTACACGCCCTGTTTGGCGGCACCTTCGACCCGATCCATTTTGGCCATTTACGCCCGGCAGAAGCGCTGGCGCAGCAAACTGGCCTGGCCCGGGTTACCCTGTTGCCCAACAATGTGCCGCCGCACCGGCCGCAGCCGGAAGCCAGTCCGCAACAGCGCCTGGCGATGCTGCGGTGCGCTATTCGCGATCTGCCGCTTTTTGATATCGATACGCGCGAACTGCAACGGGACACGCCCTCATGGACTGTCGATACGTTAGAAGCCATACGGGCTGAACGTGGCGATCAGCCGTTAGGGTTTATTATCGGTCAGGACTCATTACTGACGCTTGCAAAATGGCATCGCTGGCAGGATTTACTGAGCCTGTGTCATCTGCTGGTGTGCCAGCGACCAGGCTATCCGACTGAGATGGCGACGCCGGACATGCAGGACTGGCTGGACAGACACGTGATCCACGATCCTCAGGAACTGCAGCAGCGTCCGGCCGGCGGCATCTGGCTGGCAGAAACCCCGCGCTATGCCATTTCAGCTACCGAAATTCGCAAGCGTCGTCATCAGCATCTCGCCTGTGACGATTTACTGCCCGCCTCGGTAATCGACTATATCGACCGCGCCGGCTTATATCGCGACTGATATGGGCGTGATATACTACGCCGCTAAATTTTTCGGCTGTATCCCGGGCGTCAGCCAGCCCGCTCTCACCAGTTTTTAAAGGGGAACCTTTTGCAAGGTAAAGCACTCCAAGAGTTCGTTGTTGATAAGATTGATGATTTGAAAGGTCAGAACATCGTCACCCTCGACGTTCAGGGTAAATCAAGCATTACTGATTTCATGATCATCTGCACCGGCACCTCGACGCGCCACGTTACCTCAATCGCTGAACACGTTGAGCAGGAATCCCGCGCCGCCGGCCTGATGCCGCTTGGCGTTGAAGGCAAGACGGCCGCTGACTGGGTTGTGGTCGACCTCGGTGAAGTCATCGTGCATGTGATGCAGGAAGAGAGCCGTCAGTTATATGAACTGGAAAAGCTCTGGGGTTAAGCGGTGAAATTGCAGCTTGTTGCCGTCGGCACCAAAATGCCTGACTGGGTGCAGACCGGTTTTATGGAATACCTGCGTCGTTTTCCCAAAGACATGCCGTTTGAACTGACGGAAGTTCCGGCGGGCAAACGGGGTAAAAATGCCGACATCAAACGCATCCTGGAAAAGGAAGGTGAAGCGATGCTGGCCGCCACAGGTAAAGGCAACCGGATTGTCACGCTGGATATTCCCGGACAGCCCTGGGAAACCCCACAGTTGGCCCAACAGCTGGAACGCTGGAAACAGGATGGCCGCGATGTCAGCCTGCTGATTGGCGGCCCGGAAGGGTTAGCGCCAGCCTGCAAAGCGGCGGCGGAACAGAGCTGGTCGCTTTCGGCCTTAACGTTGCCTCATCCGCTGGTGCGCGTGCTGGTTGCCGAAAGCCTCTATCGCGCATGGAGCATTACGACAAATCATCCTTATCATCGTGAATAACCGATAAGCTCACTCCAGACATTACAAGTAGCGGATGAAATTACAAAGCAACGCCTTTCGCGATTACAGCGCCGAACAAAAAGTCTTTGTCCGCAGGGCTTTTATTGCTTTTGTCGGCGTCTTACTGCTCTCCTCCGTGCTGGTGGTTAATCTCTATCACCTGCAGATTTTACGTTTCGACGATTACAGTACCCGCTCCAACGAAAACCGAATCAAACTGGTGCCGGTCGCGCCCAGCCGCGGCATCATCTATGACCGCACGGGTACGCCGCTGGCCCTGAACCGGACCATTTACCAGGCAGAACTGGTGCCGGAAAAGGTCGATGACCTGAAACAAACCCTGCAAAATTTGCGTCCGGTCCTCGAACTCACCGATGAGGATATCGAGGCGTTTGAAAAAGAGCGTAAACGTTCACGCCGCTTCACGTCGATTCCGGTTAAAACTGGGTTGAATGAGGTGCAGGTGGCGCGCTTTGCGGTAAATCAGTATCGCTTTCCTGGCGTAGAAGTGAAAGGCTACCAGCGCCGCTACTATCCCTATGGCCAGACACTGACTCATGTTGTGGGCTATGTGTCGAAAATTAACGACCGCGACGTAGCCCGTCTGGATAAAGAGGGAAAATGGCCCAACTATGCGGCGACGCATGATATCGGCAAACTCGGTATCGAAGCCTATTACGAAGACCTGCTGCATGGCAAAACCGGCTATGAAGAGGTCGAAGTTAACAACCGTGGCCGGGTCATACGGCAGTTGCACGAGCAGTCGCCCCAGGCCGGTCGTGATATTTATCTGACTATCGATCTCAAACTGCAGCAGTATATCGAGACGCTGCTGGCCGGTAGTCGTGCAGCGGTCGTGGTCAGCGATCCGCGCACCGGTGAGATTCTGGCGATGGTGTCGACCCCCAGCTACGATCCCAACCTGTTCGTTGACGGCATTTCCAGCAAAGACTATCGCGGCTTGCTGAACGATGAAAATCGCCCACTCTATAACCGCGCGATTCAGGCCGCTTATCCGCCTGCTTCTACCGTTAAACCCTATGTTGCCGTCTCCGCCCTGAGTGCGGGGGTGATTAACCGCAATACCAGCCTGTTCGATCCTGGCTGGTGGCAACTCCCCGGCTCCGAGAAACGCTACCGTGACTGGAAAAAATGGGGACATGGTCGCCTGAATGTCACCAAATCGCTGGAAGAGTCCGCTGATACCTTCTTTTATCAGGTTGCCTATGACATGGGCATCGATCGCCTGTCGGAGTGGATGACGAAATTTGGCTATGGCATGCGCACCGGCGTTGACCTGCCTCAGGAAAGCGCTGGCAACATGCCGACGCGTGACTGGAAAATGCGTCGCTTTAAAAAGCCCTGGTATCAAGGCGATACCATTCCAGTCGGCATCGGTCAGGGTTACTGGACAGCGACACCGTTGCAGATGAACAAAGCGATGATGATTCTTATCAACGACGGCATCATCAAAGTGCCGCATTTGCTGCGCGCGACCCGTGAAGGCCGTACGCTGGTGCCTTATCGTCAGCCGCCTTCCCAGCCGATTGGCGATATCCACTCTGGCTACTGGGAAATTGCCAAAGACGGCATGTACGGCGTCGCCAACCGGCCAAACGGCACGGCCCACAAAAGCTTTGCCGATGCGCCTTACAAAATTGCCGCGAAGTCCGGTACCGCACAGGTCTTCGGTCTGAAAGAGAACGAAACGTATAATGCGCATAAAATCGCTGAACGCTTACGTGACCATAAGCTGATGACCGCTTTCGCGCCTTACGATAAACCACGCGTTGCCGTCACCATGATTCTGGAAAACGGCGGGGCCGGTCCGGCAGTGGGCACGGTCATGCGCCAGATTCTGGATCACATTATGTTAGGCGATAACAATACTGTCCTGCCGGATGCTGCGCCTACACCACCTGGCTATGAAGGTGAATAATCATGTCGATGAATGACAGCCCGCAGAAGCGGACGATCTGGATGCGCATGCACATTGATCCGCTGTTTATGCTGATCATCCTTGCGCTACTGACCTACAGCGCCATTGTTATCTGGAGTGCCAGCGGCCAGGATCCCGGCATGATGGAACGTAAACTGGGCCAGATCGCCATGGGATTAGTGGTGATGCTGGTGCTGGCGCAGGTCCCGCCGCGAGTGTATGAAGGCTGGGCACCTTATCTGTATATTATCTGCGTCATTCTGCTGATCGCGGTGGATGCTTTTGGGCAAATCAGTAAAGGCGCACAGCGCTGGCTGGATTTGGGGTTTGTCCGCTTTCAGCCTTCCGAGATCGCCAAAATTGCGGTGCCGTTAATGGTGGCGCGTTTTATTAACCGCGATGTCTGTCCACCTACCCTGAAGAATACCGCAATTGCGCTGGTGCTGATTTTTCTTCCCACACTGCTGGTGGCCGCACAGCCTGACCTCGGCACCTCGATTCTCATCGCCGCGTCCGGGCTGTTTGTGCTGTTTCTGTCGGGCATGAGCTGGAAACTGATTGGCATTGCCGTCCTGCTGGTCGCAGCCTTTATTCCTATCCTGTGGTTCTTCCTGATGCATGATTATCAGCGAGACCGCGTGATGATGCTGCTTGATCCGGAAAGCGACCCATTGGGCGCGGGCTATCACATCATTCAGTCAAAAATCGCCATTGGCTCCGGCGGCTTGCGCGGTAAAGGCTGGCTGCACGGTACTCAGTCACAGCTGGAATTCTTGCCGGAACGTCATACGGACTTTATTTTTGCCGTGCTGGCCGAAGAGCTGGGTCTGGTCGGCGTGTTGTTACTGCTGGTGCTCTACCTGCTGTTAATCATGCGCGGCCTGATCGTCGCCGCCCGGGCACAGACCACCTTTGGGCGCGTCATGGCGGGCGGATTAATGTTGATTTTATTCGTCTATGTTTTCGTTAACATTGGCATGGTTAGTGGTATCTTACCGGTGGTTGGCGTTCCGCTGCCGCTGGTCAGCTATGGCGGCTCGGCGCTTATTGTGCTTATGGCGGGATTTGGCATCGTAATGTCGATCCACACACACCGAAAAATGTTATCTAAAAGTGTTTAAGAGGTCGCAGATGCGTAAGGACTGGCTTGGCGTTGTATTGGCTTCAATGGTGTTGGCTGCATGTTCTACCCAGGAACCGCAACAGCAGAGTGCTCCACCCCAGCCCGCCTACAATGGCCCGGTGGTGGAAATTCCTGGCGTTGAGCCGCGTTATGAGCCGGTCAATCCGTCGACCAGTCAGGACTACAGCGTCAATGGCAAGACTTATCACATCATCAAAAATCCGGCTAACTACAGTGAAGTCGGATTAGCAGCCTGGTATGGCGATGAAGCCCAGGGCAGCCGTACCGCCATCGGCGAGCCTTTTGATCCGGATGCCCTGACCGCCGCGCATCCGACACTGCCGCTGCCAAGTTATGTGCGCGTCACGAATCTGGCCAACGGACGTCAGATTGTCGTGCGCGTTAACGATCGTGGCCCTTACACGCCAGGACGCATTATCGATCTGTCACGTGCGGCCGGTGATCGTCTGAACATCTCCAATAACACCCGCGTCCGCGTGGATTACATCAGCGTCGCGCCAGATGGCACGCTCTCGGGTCCGGGTACTATCGGCACTGTTGTGGCAAAACAGAGTTACGCCCTGCCCGCGCGTCCCGATCTGAACGGCCCCGTCATGAGTTCGCCCTCCGTCATGAACGGCGGCGGTCAGACGCAAACGGCACCAGCAATGGAAACGGCACCTGCCGCACAGGACGTGTCGCCTATCAGTAATGCGACTCTGAAAACGGACAATGCCATGGGCGCGCCCGTTCAGAGCAGTGGTTTCCTGGGGGCCCCTCAGCCCTTACCGAGCGGTGTTCTGGAAGGCAGTGAGCCAGAGGCGGCCCCCGCCACTGCCGCTGCCGCACCGGTGGTTGCCAGCGCCGCCGCGCCTCATGCTGCTTCATCCAGCCAGAGCAGCAGCGCTTCGCTGTCCGGCTATGTCGTCCAGGTCAGCGCTATCAATGATGCAGCACGTGCGCGCCAGCTGCTCAGCAGCCTGCGCCAGCGCTTCGGCGTACCCGGCGCAGTGGAAAACGCGGGGAACAACGTCTATCGCGTACAGCTCGGCGGTTACAAAACCCGTGCCGAAGCTGTGGCGCTACAGCAGCGCCTGAGCCGTGAGGGCCAGAGCGCGGCTTTTGTTACCACCGCAGGTCGTTAAACAACAGCTTTACTCATGACTGGTAACGTCTGTTAACAACCCAGTTATCAAGCCGGATGCCTGTTAATCAGGCATTTGTTATGATGAATGACTTTTTTTAACCCTAAACCCATGGATGTTGTCGTCCCACACATGAACACGCTGAAACCTTCTCGTTTGTTAAAACGCCTGACAGTGGGATCACTGATCGCTTTCTCTCTCAGCCATGCCGCCATTGCTGATGATGTCAATCTTAAGACCATGATTCCGGGCGTTCCGGATATTGATGCGGAAGCCTACGTTCTTATCGACTACAACTCAGGTAAAGTGCTGGCTGAAAAGAACGCCGATGCACGCCGCGATCCTGCCAGTCTGACGAAGATGATGACCAGCTACGTGATCGGTCAGGCAGTGAAAGCCGGGAAAATTCATCAGGACGACATGGTGACTGTTGGTCAGGATGCCTGGGCAACGGGCAATCCGGTCTTTAAAGGATCATCACTGATGTTCCTGAAACCCGGCGATCGCGTACCGGTTTCTCAGTTAACGCGCGGTATCGTCCTGCAGTCTGGTAATGATGCCTGCGTCGCGATGGCGGACTATGTTGCCGGCAGCCAGGATGCATTCGTAGGGCTGATGAACAACTACGTGAAAGCGCTGGGTCTGCAGAACACGCACTTCCAGACCGTCCATGGCCTGGACGCCGAAGGCCAATACAGCTCCGCCCGTGATATGGCGTTGATTGGTCAGGCGCTTATCCGTGATGTGCCGGAAGAGTATGCGGTTTACAAAGAAAAAGAGTTTACCTTCAACAACATTCGCCAGATGA
Organism: Pantoea sp. BR_17; assembly: GCF_041955125.1. NCBI lineage: Bacteria > Pseudomonadati > Pseudomonadota > Gammaproteobacteria > Enterobacterales > Erwiniaceae > Pantoea > Pantoea sp. BR_17. The sequence goes on from NZ_JAVAXT010000003.1 coordinate 329,512, forward strand.
ACCGTAATGGTCTGCTGTGGGATACCAGTCTGTCGGTCGACGGGATCAAAACCGGCCACACCGCAGCGGCGGGCTATAACCTGGTTGCCTCTGCGACAGAAGGTCAGATGCGCCTGATTTCCGCCGTAATGGGTGGACATACCTTTAAGGGCCGTGAAACCGAAAGCAAAAAGCTGCTGACCTGGGGCTTCCGCTTCTTTGAAACGGTTGCACCGTTGAAAGCCGGCAAAGAGTTTGCCTCTGAGCCCGTGTGGTTTGGTAACAGCGATCGCGTACAGCTGGGCGTGGAAAAAGATGCGTATCTGACCATTCCTCGTGGCCGTATGAAAGACCTGAAAGCCAGCTATGTGCTGAGCAATACTGAACTGCATGCGCCGTTGAAGAAAAATCAGGTTGTGGGCAGCATCAACTTCCAGTTAGATGGCAAAACCATCGATCAACGCCCTCTGGTGGTGCTGAACGAAGTCTCTGAAGGCGGCTTCTTTAGCCGTATCGTTGACTACATCAAACTGATGTTCCATCACTGGTTTGGTTAAAGGTGCATGGCGGCGGTTGAAAAACCGCCACCTCGCCCCCATTACAGGTTAATATGATGCTCCCGCTTCGGCGGGAGCCTGTTTTTTAAGTACCGGAGTGATTATGAAAACCAAACTGAATGAACTGCTCGAATTCCCGACCCCGTTTACCTATAAAGTGATGGGGCTGGCACAACCGGAGCTGGTTGATTTGGTGCTTGAAGTGGTGCAGCGCCATGCTCCCGGCGATTACAGCCCTGAGGTGAAACCGAGCAGCAAGGGTAACTATCACTCGGTCAACGTCACCATTAATGCGACACATATCGAACAGGTTGAAACCCTGTATGAAGAACTGGGCAAAATTGAAATCGTGCGCATGGTGTTGTAACACTGTCAGTCATACTGCCAACGGGCCATGTCGGTGCTACCTGCTGGCTCGTTTTTGTTTGCTGACCGCGCCGGTGCGGCGGAAAACGCCTCAGCCTTCCTTTTACGCTCATCATTTCACTTCCGCGCGGCCGGCGTTATACTCAGCCTCTGCCCTCTTAACGGATATTCGTTTTGTCAGCTGAAACGCTCCTTATTCGCCAGCCTGGTTTATGTGACTGGCAGTTAACCTCAGACGCGATGCATCGCTACACCGACCAGCGCGACGCCGAAAGCCGTGATGAAGTCTGGCTGGTTGAACACCCGCCGGTCTTTACCCAGGGCCAGGCAGGCAAAGCCGAGCACCTGTTGATGCCCGGCTCGATTCCGGTGGTACAGAGCGATCGCGGCGGCCAGGTGACCTATCACGGTCCGGGCCAGCAGATCATGTATGTGCTGATCGATGTTAAACGTCGCAAAACCGGCGTGCGTCAGCTTGTCACCGCGTTAGAAGAAACGGTGATCGCCGTACTGGACAGCTTTGGTGTGGCGGCTCGGGCGCGCGCCGATGCACCCGGCGTTTATGTCGGAGAAGAAAAAATCTGCTCGCTGGGCCTGCGCATTCGCAAAGGGTGCTCGTTTCATGGGCTGGCTCTCAATGTCGATATGGATCTCAGCCCGTTTTTGCGTATCAACCCCTGCGGTTACGCGGGCATGCACATGACGCAGTTAAAACATTTTTGCCCGGAGGTCACGCTGGCGGATGTCCGCCCACGGCTTGCCGAGACCTTCGCCCGCCAGTTAGGTTATCAGCAGGTGGAATGGCATGAGGCGGAACCGGCCTTACCTTGACGGTGCGTGCGTATTTACAAATATGTAACTTATCACGCACGTCTGTGGCTGCTTCCTGGCCGCTGAGATGATATAATTTTTGCACTTTTTTCAAATAAAGTTGAAAGCCGCCTTCTCGGGTTGAGTGAGACAGCTTTCAAATCGCAATCCGACCGGAACCTGCTGATTTATGAGTAAACCAATTCAGATGGAACGCGGCGTCAAATACCGTGACGCAGACAAAATGGCGCTGATCCCGGTGAAAACCGTGGCCGTTGACCGGCAAGAAATCTTACGCAAGCCGGAGTGGATGAAAATCAAACTGCCTGCGGACTCCAGTCGTATTCAGGGCATTAAAGCGGCGATGCGTAAAAACGGTCTGCACTCTGTTTGTGAAGAAGCCTCCTGCCCTAACCTTGCCGAATGCTTTAACCACGGTACCGCCACCTTTATGATTCTGGGTGCAATTTGTACCCGCCGTTGCCCGTTCTGCGATGTGGCACACGGTCGCCCCAACGCGCCCGACGCGAATGAACCCGGTAAGCTGGCACAGACCATTGCCGACATGGCATTGCGCTATGTGGTAATCACCTCCGTGGACCGCGACGATCTGCGCGACGGCGGTGCTCAGCACTTTGCGGACTGTATTACCGCCATCCGCGAAAAAAGCCCTAATATCAAGATCGAAACGCTGGTACCCGACTTCCGTGGCCGCATGGATCGTGCGCTCGAGATTCTGACTGCCACCCCACCGGATGTGTTTAACCACAACCTTGAGAACGTGCCGCGTGTATACCGTCAGGTGCGTCCGGGTGCCAACTATGAATGGTCGCTGAAGCTGCTGGAGCGTTTTAAAGAGGCGCATCCTGATGTACCGACGAAATCCGGTTTAATGGTTGGTCTGGGTGAAACCAATGCTGAAATCATTGAGGTCATGCGCGATCTGCGTCGTCACGGTGTGACAATGCTTACTCTGGGACAGTACTTGCAGCCCAGCCGTCACCATTTACCTGTTCAGCGTTATGTCAGCCCGGCGGAGTTCGATGAAATGAAAGAAGAAGCGCTGGCGATGGGCTTTACCCACGCGGCCTGTGGACCCTTTGTGCGTTCTTCTTATCACGCGGATATGCAGGCAAAAGGGCTGGAAGTGAAATAAGCATTTGCCGTTGTGTCAGGTGCAGAAAAAACAAAAACCAGATTGTCCGCAATCTGGTTTTTTTCTGCAGTCAGAAATAAAAAGTAACACTTCTGTCATTCTGACGCGGTCTTACTCTTTATGAGAAACGCGTTCTGCAGGGGTTTCTTCCGCTGAGGTACGTGCTGCACTGGAATCTTCGTCTTTCATAGCCTTTTTAAAGCCTTTGATTGCGGAGCCCAGATCGCCACCCAGAGAGCGTAACTTGTTGGTGCCAAAAAGCAGTACGATAAGCGCACCGATAATCAGCAGCTTGGCAATACTGATACCTTCCATATTTAACCTTATAATCTGACGAATAACGGTAATGACTATTTAGGCGCAGTTTAGGGGCAACCTCAAGCGGAATCTGTAACAGAGTAAGAAAACGCCCGACGCATTTTATGCGCTACGCTTTGCCCGTTCCCCTGCGCCTCGGGGATCAACGCGCCGGATCCAGCTCTGGCCGGGCAAAGCGACGGTTCTCCAGCACCGGCAGCAGAGCCCGCGCCGCCGCAATGCGCTGTGGGTCCAGATCGGCAACGATCAAAGCAGGCGACTCCGCGGCGCGACTTATGGGTACGCCCAGCGGATCGATCACCATACTGTTGCCAATATTACGTACGCCGCACTCGCCCACCGCCAATACATAACAGGTATTTTCCAGCGCTCGCGTTCGGGTGAGTAAATCCCAGTGCATCTCTTTTAGCGGTCCTCTGACCCACGCTGATGGCACGACCAGCACGTCAGCACCATCCAGCACCAGACGTCGTGCCATTTCCGGAAACCGCACGTCATAGCAGGTCATCAGCCCAACGTTCATGCCCGCCACGGGCACCAACGGCGGCACGTCCTGACCGGCCTCAACCCGCGCCGATTCCTGCATTGAAAAGGCGTCGTACAGATGCAGCTTGCGGTATTCCGCCAGAATCTTGCCGTCGCGAATGACTACCAGAACGTTAAAGACTTTATGGCTGTCGCCCGGCACATGCATCCCGAACACGGTCGTCAGCGCCTGCCCCTGGCTGGCGGTCAGTAACTGGGTCAGAAACGGGCCGTTCAGCGGTTGGGCCGCTTCCCGTATCCAGTCAGGGTTGGTCATATCTGTGGCCAGCACGGCCTCCGGTAGCACCAGCAGCTCGGCGCTGGCTTCCCGGGCTTGTGCCATCATGTTTATACAGGCTTGCGCATTCTCCTGCCATTCCCGTTTAACGACAAACTGACCCAGCGCGACTTTCATTCGTCATCCTCCCTGCCGACAGCAGCCCTGCTGTGGCGCTTATAATGGCTGTAAGGCTTTCACATGGTAGCGTGGTGATTCAACATACCCTTCGCGGCCATAAAACTGGTTGGCTTTAAGGCGTGACGCATGACAATGTACTTCCATGCGATCACAGCCATGTTGCGCCGCCAGCGCTTCAGCCTGCTTAAGCAGCGTCTGGCCCACGCCTTTGCTGCGCTCACCATCGGCAATACAAAAATAGCTGATACGGGCAAAATCACCGGCCAGGGCCAGTTGTGGGATGAAGTGCATAGAGAGAAAACCCAGCACCTGATTACCGTGTTCCGCCACCAGCAGCGTTTCACTGGGATCGGTTATCAACTGGGCAAGGCGCTGTTCAATAAACGACTCTGTGCCGCCATAACCTAATTCACTTAACAGCGCGCTCAACACGAAACTGTCCCTGGCCTGGGCGGGGCGAATATTCATCCTGTCACCTCTTCCTCTGCGATGTAGAAAGGTAGTTATAACCCGATCAGCCCGAAAATGCTGCCTCGGGAGGTTGTTATAATTATGTTACAGGAGCTATCTGTGACTGGTAGCGCAATTTATGCGCTGAAATACCGTCCTGACGGCGGATAAGCGGCTGGCTGGATTAAGAAAGGCAGCAGGAAAGCAGCAGTTCGTGAGGTTAAAGTGAGCAACACCGCAAGCAGGGTTCTCGCCGCAGCAAAAATCAGATTAACGCAGGCATAAAAAAACCCGCCAGAAGGCGGGTTTTTAGAATTCTGACTGTTAACTTACAGACTGATAACGTTAGCAGCAGATGGGCCTTTTGCGCCGTCAGTGATTTCAAACTCTACACGCTGACCTTCAGCCAGAGTTTTGAAGCCATTGCTCTGGATCGCAGAGAAGTGTACGAATACATCTTTGCTGCCATCTTCAGGAGTAATGAAACCGAATCCTTTAGATTCATTAAACCACTTAACGTTACCTTTAATCTTAGACATCTATATTACCTTTACATGAAAAATGGACACTAAACTGTGTCGTCATCTAGTACAGCAATTGCTGAAGGTTTTGTCCAGCCTGATTTGATGAAAAAGTGATAAATATCCATTTTATTTACCCTTCGGTGACTTATTCACTGGCGCGGACAGTTAAAACTGCCAGCGCACCCAGGCAAAATACACGTTCCCGTTGTTATAAGTCCCTGGAATATAAGTCATTTGAAAGTTCACCGGGCCGTAACCTACTGATGCCAGAGGTAATATAGCCGGGATGGGATAATATCCCCAGTTATCCCTTGCCGTTACCCCAACCGTATAGCCCAGTCCATAATGAAATGCCTGATTAGTGAGCGGGCGCCAGGTCGCTTCCCAGCCATAGCCTGTAAAGGGTTCCCAATGATTAAAGGAGTCTTTGAACGCCATCGCATAAAGACCATGCCAGTTCCCTTTTTCGTCGTAACGGGAAACGCCACCGCCCGCTCCCCAGGGACGTTCGTTGTAGCGATCAATATGCTCTCTGTCATAGGTCCAACGGTTGTGCCAGGTGATGGCAGGCACATAAAGATCGATGCTCTGCGGTTGTTCCCAGGTTTGCTGAACATTATCGCTAAAGGTGTTCCAGCCGGATTTGATTTGCTGGGTAAATGTGGCGGCCTGGAGGGAAAAAGAGACAAACAGAGCCAAAAAAGGGCCTGAAAAAAGAGATTTATTCACGTCATGCTACCTGTATCGTTTCGATTAAATTCAGTATTCCACACTGAAACTCAGTAACGGAAAAACGCCTCGATCCCGGATACATGTCCCTCTCCGGGTATTTTCAGCATGTAATTATCATTCATGTTACGGAAAAGTGGGGAAATTTTAACGTAAAAAATCTGAACACATCCCAAACGGCAAGGGCAAAGAGCCGCTTACCTGCCCTTCAGCCAGCGAAACAGCAACTTACAGGCAACCGGGCTTACTGAGAAACCCGCTAAAATATGGTCTGCCCCTGTTACACTCCTCTATGAAACCGGGCGAAACCGGGCGCTGATCCTGCTTATGCGGGCTACGAGGGCCTTGATGAGAAGAACAGCGATTGCGGCCACAACATACCTGGGGATGGCACAGCCGGTCGGGATGACGCAGAGATGCAGGCTGAAATACGAAGGGGAAAGAAACAACACACAGGAAAATTTTAGGCATCGGGCACCCGTCTGGATGCCCGTAAAAACACGATCAGAAGATGAGCTTAAACACGCCTGTCAGCGTCAGCAGTCCGACGATAAAAATGATGGCGATGATCCACAAAATTATTTTCATTTCATATCCCTTACCTAATAAAACAATCCCCTGACAGTATAGGCGAGATTTTGCCGTTTGCTTTTTGCCAGCCGTGATCGCATACCGGAAGGCAATAATCGGTTTTAGCGGTTTCTTTCTGTGAGAAGTATCGCATCGCGTGGCTTTAGTGCGGCCTGCCGTTTCGTTTTGCAGATTATTCCTGGCTAAAATTTATGCCGACAGGAAAGCCCGAGAATGTTGACAGTCCAAATGCAGAGCAGGGAGAGACCTTATGAGCAGTATTAATACCAGTATGGGCCGCTACAGCCTTAAGGCAAAGTACAGCGGCGACAAAATCAAAGGTTTTTTCGCCATCAATGATGAAGGCGGCACGCAACTGACCCGACAAGAGTTTGCGGAGCATTACCTTGATGATGTGGTCAACAATGTGATTTATCCGGTTACGGGCGGTAACCGTGAGATTGCCCGCGCACTGCGAGAAGAAATGGTGAAAGCGGGTTTTGAAGATGCAGATTAACCTTTTGGGCCGCCCGTTCTGTGCGGCCCTTTTGTTTTCTACGCTCTGATTTCTATACCACGTAAGAGAGCAACAAACAGCCCACCAGCCCACACACCGAAATAATGGTTTCCAGCGCAGACCAGGAGCGAAGCGTCTCGCCTATCGTCAGGTTAAAATACTCTTTAAATAACCAGAACCCCGGATCGTTAACGTGTGAAAAAATCACACTGCCCGAGCCCACCGCAATGACCATCAGTTCAGGGCTGGCACCGCTGGTCGCAATCAGTGGTGCCACAATGCCGCCTGCCGTAATGGCCGCAACGGTAGCGGATCCGAGTGCAATACGTAACACAGCAGCGATTGACCATGCCATGAAGAGAGGCGACAGACTGGTTGCATGCATCATACCGGCGATGTATTTATCCACGCCGCTGTCCACCAGGACCTGTTTAAAGGCACCGCCGCCGCCAATGATGAGCAGCATCATGGCGATGATCTTGATGGAGTCGCTCAGGGTATCCATGACCTGTTCCATACTGCGACCACGATTCAGACCGAAGGTGAAGATAGCAATCAGCACAGCAATCAGTGTCGCCATGATGGGATCGCCAAAGAACTCAGCATAAGGGAGCAAGGCATGCCCTTTAGGCAGAACCATTTCGGCCACCGCGCGCAGCGCCATCAGTATTACAGGCACAAGCGATGTCCAGACGCTGACCCCAAAGCCCGGCATTTCCGCTTCCGTGAAAGTTTTGGGGTTGTACAGGCCTTCCGGAATCGGTTTATCAATGCCTTTCAGGAAACGGGCATAAACCGGCCCCGCAAGAATCACCGTTGGAATGCCCAGTAAGGTGCCAAACAGCAGCGTTTTCCCCATATCTGCGTTGAACAGCGTCGCAATGGCGGTCGGGCCCGGATGGGGAGGCAGAAAACCGTGGGTTACGGACAGTGCCGCGGCCATCGGCACGCCCACAAACAGCAGCGGGACACGTGCTGATGCGGCGACGCTAAACACCAGCGGCAGCATTAAGACAAAACCGACCTCATAAAACAGCGCAAACCCCACGATGAAGCCGGTCAGCACGAGCGCCCACTGAATATGCCGCGTGCCAAACTTCGCAATCAACGTGGTGGCAATACGCTGCGCGCCGCCGCAGTCGGCCAGCAGTTTACCGAGCATCGCGCCAAAACCCATAATCAGCGCCAGACCGCCCAGCGTGCCGCCCACGCCATTTTTAATTGAAATAATCACTTTGTTGACCGGCATGCCCTGCATCACGCCCACCGCCAGCGCAACCAGAATCAACGCGATAAAACCATTAAGTTTAAAGCGAATCATCAGCAGTAACAGTAATGCCACGCCAATCGCCACATAGAGTAATGGCATAATTTTTCTCCACCTGATGCCCTGAATGATGTCAGTGCCGCTTGGTTATCGTGGTCCCGGAGGACGCTTAAAATCAGGGAAATGTCGTGACATTTATGTTTTGACACACCCTGTTACCGATAACATGTTAAGGGTAACATCCCGACTCGCGCATCACCCCGCCGTGGATGAATTTACGTTTTGCGAAGATGATCAACTTTTTAACCGACCGCTATCAGAAAGTTTCTTGAGGCCTGACGTTGGGTTTTCGTTACACTCAAAGCTTAGCGAAGAGACAAAAGGATGCGCGGGTGAGTGACAATCTGAGTGAGCTGTACAGCAATCAACATACCCTTTTTGGCCGGGGAAGCCTCAGCAAGCTGATTCCTCTGCTGGCTGCCCAACCCCAGGCCACTCTGCTCTTTTGCGGCCGGTCATTTTTGCAGGGGGAAGCTTATGCACGTATCAAAACCACCCTGAACGATCATATTGTGGGTTATGAAATTGTCAGCCATGAGGCTTCCCCGGCGGATATTGATGGCTGGGTCACCCGCTGGCGAGGGCATGTTGTTCGGGTCGTCGCGATAGGCGGCGGAAGCGTACTGGATGCGGCTAAAGCCTTTAGCGCCATGATTCAGCATCCACTCTCCACGGCACGTTATCTGGAAAAAGTCGGCGATACGGCGGTCAACCCGGTTACCCTTCCCCTCATCGCCGTTCCGACCACGGCGGGCACCGGCAGCGAAGTTACCCAAAACGCGGTGGTGACCGACCAGCAGGATATCCAGATCAAAGCGTCGCTGCGTCATCCGGTATTTGTGCCGCAGGTCGCCATCCTGGATCCCGACTTACTCAAAGGCGCCCCCGATACTGTGCTGGCGACCTGCGGGATCGATGCCTTCACACATCTGTTTGAAGCCTACCTGTCTGGCAAGGGCAACCACTTTACCCGTCAGATGGCCTTGAGCGGGCTGCGTCAGTTTATCCAGGCCTGGCCGGCCTTGAACCAGTTGGATGAAACAGGCGATCGGGCGCGTGAGGCGATGATGATGGCTTCCTGGCTGGGCGGTGTCAGCCTGAGCACTGCCGGTCTGGGCGTGATTCACGGTATTGCGGGCGAGTTGGGGGCGATAAAGCCTTTCCATCATGGCGAAGTCTGCGGCAGGCTGTTATTCACATTTCTGGACCATCTGGCCGTGAGCCAGCATCCTGAACAACGTCAGTTGATGGCCGACATGCATCAGCAGCTGTTTGGCACGCACACGGACTCTCCGGCACGTGACCTGAAAGCCTGGCTGCAACGTACCGCGATTACCGCATTCTGGCTGGATGGCCCGACGCTGAGCGAAGCGGACGTGGCCTGGATTCTGGCCCGCGCGAACAGTAAAAACAGTCTGATCAGCTACAGTAAAGATGAGATGCACGACATGCTTGTTCGTGCCTGGACCGTCACCGCGTAGCCCACGGGCGGGCGTTTTGCCCGCCCGCATCAGGCCACTACCTCTGCTGCGCTGCCGCTGTATTGAACGGCGCTTCCCCTGCCAGCATCTGTTCAATCACCTGCAGGACACCTTCCTCATTGTTTCCGGGAGCCAAAAAACGCGCCGTTTGCTTTACCCGTTGCGGCGCATTGCGCATGGCGAAGCTGTACCCGGACTGCTGGAGCATTTCCAGATCGTTACCGCCATCACCAAAGGCCAGCACCTGATCGTGGGAAATGTCCCAGCGCTGTGCCAGCAGGTTCAGGCCATTGGCTTTATGCTGACCGGGCACGATTAAATCTACCGAGCCGTGACCGCTGGATGTGGCTGCTGCCGATCCTGCGTGCAGGCGACCAATATCCGCCATTAAAGGCTCAACGTAATCGTCTGACAGATTCAGCGCAAATTTCAGTATCCGATCGTCAGCCACCTCATCAAGCGTACGTATTGGCTTAAGCCGGTGACAGTAGTGACGCATCTTCACCAGCCACGTTTCATCCATTCCCTCAAAATAATAGGCGCTGTTTCGTCCACAAAGCAGATAACGCAGGTCGGGATAGTGTCCGTTTTTCAACGTATCGAGCACGGCATCAATGTCGCTGCGTGAGAACGCGCCACAGAACAGCTCTTCATCCCTGTCGATAATCAATGCGCCATTTTCAGCGACGAACGCGATCTCGCTGGCGATCTCAGGAAAAAACGACCGCAGTTGGTGGTATTGATTGCCACTGGCGACCACAAACCTGATGTTTCGCTGGCTGAGCTGGTGGTAACAGGCAAGAAAACGGGCGCGGTTGTACTGCTTTTTGTCATCCAGAAAGGTGCCGTCCATATCAACGGCAACCATTTTTACCGTGGTCATCAGAACTCCTTAGCAGGGAAACGTTCAGGATTCACTGTCAGAATAGCCTGATAATGCAGCGCATGTGGCATAAAAAAGGGATGGCATCTGCCATCCCTGTATGGTGATCAATGAAACGCGTTGTTGAGGATGAGTGAGGTGATAATGCCGGTGGCCGCTGCAATCAGCACATAGTTACCATCGATATCCGCCCAGTGCTGCCCTTCCGGTGGCTCTCTCAACCCGCGCTCACGCCAGTCATCGATCCGGTATCTGTCGCCGCAATATTCCCGTGGAACGGGTCGGCCGCGCCGGAATTCATGCCCTTCCCACGCAAACCGATCGTGGTCGTAGTCACGACGCGCATCAGGCGGTGGCGGTCCACCCGGTCCCGGCGGTCCTTCGCGTCGCAGGCCCGGCGGGCCGAAACCATCAGGACCGCGTCCCGGATGATGCCATGGGCCACCAGGACCACCGGGGCCATCCGCCAGTCCCGGCAGGCTGTACAGGGTGCTGTATGCTAAAAGGACACTCACTAAAACTGATTTTATTTTTTTCATGGTACTGCCTCCAGTGTAACGGCGACGACGCGCCGTTATGACTACTATCGGCATGAGGCGTCACAATGAGTATCGCCAAAACTCTTAAAAGTCAGCAGATGAAAGCGCCGTGTCTCAGGACGCGCTGAACGACGCCGCAGGTGGAAGAACAACAGGGGGACAGCAGAGACTCACGCGTAATCAGGCGAGCAGGGTCAGCCCGACCATGATGTTAAACGGCACGAAAGCGCGTCAGCCAGAGGCGCGCGGTCATCGGCAACGTAACGGAATCCTTTCCGATAAGCGGATCAGCCTCAACCGCAGCGCGTTATGCAGGCTGACTCAACACATAATTCAGCCTGCACGCGGCGGTCAACAGGTTCGCGCCTCAGGGAAAGGTATCAGGGGTAACTCAGCATGACGGGCGCATCCGGTAATTTAGTAAACTGGCGGATAATGTTGTGGTAATCCGCGGTAGGATCCAGGTCACTAAACTGCTTTGGATAAAGATCTTTTGCCAGAATTTCCATACCAATAATGTTGTAGGGATGGTTATAAAAGTGGTGATAAATCCCGTAGGTCTTTCCCTGTTTCACCGGCTCAATCTGCGCCAGCCCTGTGCGTTTTAGTAATGTGGTAAAAGTGGTGGCGACATCCTGTTTATTCGCCCCGTAGCCCAGCGGCAACACGTTGCTGTTGGACCGTTTCGAGCCGGTCATGATGTAAACGTCCGGCTTCATGGCGATGATCTTCTCCAGCGACACAAAACCGGCATTACCGGGCAGCAGTGACGAGCCAATATTTTTGCCGCCGACCGCCTCAACCAGCCCGCCCCAGCCGCTGTGAGCGTGGGTAAAACAGCAGCTGTCGCTGTTACCGGCGATAGGTTCAATAAAGACGGTAGGCTTGTTTTTGACCTGATCGATTTTCGTTTGCAGCGCATGCCAGCGCTGTTGATAAAAATCTGTATAGGCTTTCGCCTCCGCTTCACGGTTCAGCACGCTGCCCAGCAACGTTATCCCTGGCACCGTGTTTTGCTTAGGATGCAGTTCGTCATCGACAAACACGACCGGGATATTCAGGCTTTTCAACGTGGTCAGTACCCCAGATTGCATCAGCGCCGGTTTGGCACGCAGTTGCGCAATCATCAGATCCGGCTTCTGCGCCAGCACGCTTTCAAGGTTTACCTGTCCCTGATCGTTGAATCCCATATCCACAATACTGGCAGCCTGCGGCCAGGTTTTCTCCAGTAGCGCCCACGTTTGCGTGTCCTGCTTTTTGGGCAGATTGTTCCAGGCCACGATGCGTTTGAACGGATTATCACGATCCAGCAACGCCAGCGCCATAATGTCGCGCCCGTCCTGCAAAATGATGTGCCGGGGCTCTTTCTGCAGCGTGATACGCTGGCCATCCATGTCGGTGACGGTGACAGGATACGTCGTTGCCGAACAGACGGTTGAGGCCAACAATGTTGCTGCAAAAATACCGAATTTCATGTTTAGTAACCCTGTTAAGGAATAAGAATTATTCTCGTTAACTTTAACATGCAAATTCGTAAAAAATTTAAAACTTTTTTTAACGAATACGTCTGAAGCCGTGAACAGAGGATCGCTGTCCGGCAGAAACACAGGGCGGCGTTGCCAGCCGCCCGTCAGTCACGCCTGCAAAAGCGAATAGAAAATAGCGGAAATGGCAATCAGCCCACTGGCCACCACAAAGACATTACTGAGCTTGCCGCTGTATTGACGCATGGCAGGAACACGATGAATAGCGTACATCGGCATTAAAAACAGAATGACCGCAATCACCGGGCCGCCCAGGGTTTCAATCATGCTCAGAATATTAGGATCGAGCGTCGCCACCAGCCAGGTCGTCAGCAGCATAAAGCCTGCCGTCAGGCGATTCAGCCGCTGAGGCGCAATCGTCTTGCCCCGGCTACGCAGCGCTTTGTTAACGATGCCGTTAAACCCTTCGCGTGCCCCTAAGTAGTGCCCGAGAAAGGATTTAGCGATTGCGACCATGGCGATTACCGGCCCCGTCCAGGCGATCAGCGGCGCATTAAAATGGTTCGCCAGATAGGACAATATCGTAATGTTCTGAGCTTTCGCTGACCGCAGGTCATCAGGGGACAGGCTCAGCACACAGCTGAACACAAAGAACATGACGGTCAGCACCATTAACAGGTGCGCGCAGGCCAGAATCCGTGAGCATTTTTGCTCAGCCTGCGCGCCGTATTCCTGACGTTTGGCCACCGCAAATGATGAGATAATCGGCGAGTGATTAAAAGAAAAGACCATCACCGGCAGGGCCAGCCACAAGGTGCTCCACAGGTTGCCGCCGCCGCTGTGCAACGTTTGCAGTGCAGCGCCGTGCCAGTGAGGAATCAGGCAGACGGCCATCAACATCAGCACCGCGACGAAGGGATAAACCAGCACGCTCATCGCCTTGACAATCATGGTCTGGCCGAAGCGCACCACCGTCATCATGCCCACAATTAACAGCAGCGCCAGTAAGGCGCGCGGGGGCGCAGTCAACCCAAGTTGATTGACCATCAGGCTTTCGACCGTATTCGTCATCGCCACGCTGTACATCAGCAAAATGGGGTAGATAGCAAAGAAATAGAGCAGCGTGATTAACCTGCCTGCGCCAGCTCCAAAATGCTCCTCCACCACATCCGTGATGTCGCCCGCCGGATGACTGCCTGACAGCACGAAACGCGTTAAGGCGCGATGGGCAAAAAATGTCAGCGGAAAAGCCAGCAGCGCCATAATTATCAGCGGCAACAGACCGCCCATCCCCGCATTGATGGGCAGAAACAGGACGCCTGCGCCGATTGCGGTGCCGTACAGCCCCAGCATCCAGACGGTATCCGTTTTACGCCAGCCCGTTTCTTCTGTAATGCGGGCAGATTCCAGGGGGCGGGTGTGCGAGGTTTTCATTAGCTTTTCCAGAGTATGCATCAGCCGCAAAGGCGGCCAGTTGCGGGTAAAAGTGTGGCCGTTCTCAGAGGGAACAGGTAAACGCGGGCGACAGGAATGCCTCAGGCTGCCGCTGCGTAATCGATTGCGCGTGCGTTTTTTTACACTATCTGACGACCTGAGTTCAAGTAATGCGTCATATCGTGCAGATTCCGGGCGGGTTATGCGCATCATCCCCTACAGGAAAGGCTTTACAGGCCGTGGTTGTTTCCTGGTTTCACCCCACCGCTCTGCTTACCCGTTTTTCCCTCACTACACTTCAAGCACCCTTACAAATTTTGGCGACGACTGTTGTCGGGCTGGTATCGCCGACCGCGCCGTTGCTGTCCTTCACCGGTTTACAGGAGTCAACTACATGAAAGCCTTAACCTGGCATGGTCCGCATAAAGTCAGCGTTGATAATGTTGCCGATCCCGGTCTGGAAGCGGCCGATGATATTATTCTTCGCGTTACCGCCACGGCTATTTGTGGCTCAGATCTGCACCTGTACCGGGGAAAAATCCCGGGTACGGATCATGGCGACATTTTTGGCCACGAGTTCATGGGCGAAGTGGTGGAAGCAGGTCGCGCAGTGACCGCCGTGGCAAAAGGTGATCGGGTGGTGATTCCGTTTGTGATTGCCTGCGGCGACTGCTTTTTTTGTCATCTGCATCAGTACGCCGCGTGCGAAAACACCAACAGCGGAAGAGGCGCGATCTTAAACCGCAAAAAAATTACGCCACCTGCGGCCCTGTTTGGCTACAGCAAACTGTACGGCGGTATCCCCGGCGGTCAGGCGGAATATGTCCGAGTTCCCAAAGCGAATACCGGTCCGTTTAAAGTGCCTGCAACGCTCCCGGACGAGAAAGTGCTGTTTCTGTCTGATATCCTGCCGACCGCCTGGCAGGCGGTCAAAAACGCTGAAATCAAGCCGGGTTCAAGCGTCGCGATCTTTGGTGCTGGCCCCGTCGGCTTACTCAGCGCCGCCTGCGCCCGCCTGGAGGGCGCAGAACAGATCTATATGATCGATCATAATGACTACCGGCTGGACTTTGCCAGGGAACGTTATGGTGTGATCCCGATTAATTTCGATAAAACTGACGATCCCGCCGCCTGGATCATTGAGCACAGTGCGGGCCATCGCGGCGTGGATGCGGTCATTGACGCCGTTGGTTTTGAAGCCAAGGGCAGCCTGACAGAAACGGTATTAACTAACCTGAAACTGGAAGGCAGCAGCGGGAAAGCGTTACGTCAGTGTATTGCGGCCGTTCGCCGGGGCGGGATTGTCAGCGTGCCCGGTGTGTACGCCGGCTTTATTCACGGCTTCCTGTTCGGCGATGCGTTTGACAAGGGCCTGACCTTCAAAATGGGCCAGACGCATGTTCATGCTTATCTGCCCGACCTGCTCAGCCTCATCGAAAAAGGGCATTTAACCCCGGAAGAGATTGTGACGCACCATATGCCGCTGGAGGATGCGGCACGGGGCTATGCCATCTTTGAAAAACGGGAAGAAGCGTGCCGAAAAGTAATTCTGGTGCCGGGCATGACGCCAACCCAGGCGACGCTGTAGCAAACACGGGCGGGGTTTCCCGCCCGTTACAGGTTAACGGTGCTTCGCCTGGGCGTAGGCCGCATCTAAATCCAGCCGCTGCCAGAATGCCTGATCCGCGCCCGGCCCACCCAGTGGGTAACCGGCGGGTAACGCGCTTTTCACCATCAGCGCACGGCGCTGCTTCGCCGACAGTTGAGGCAAGGCGGTTTCCAGCAACACCTCTACGCCATCGGGAACCGTTAACCTGGCCTTATTGCCTGCCACCTTCGGCAGGTTATAGCTCATGGTGAAACGGTAAAACGGCTTCATGCTGCCAGTGCCATAGGGATCATCCTGTCCCGCGGGTTTTGCGCACACCGCTAATGTGGTACCACACTCTTTTTCCAGCGCACTGCGCAGTTGCTGGCGAGCCTCTGCGAATAACGTCCGGTAAGCAGCATCATTCAGATAATGTGCGACGTTATATTGGGCCACCATGCGCGATCCCATCACGTCCAGCGGATAATGTACGCCCAGAACCAGACGCGAATACCCGTAACGCGCGCCCCGTTGCAGCAACGCATCAAAACGTTCCGGGATCATCTCAGCCAGCAATAACGCATCGGTGTAGCCGGTATTGGTATGTCCGCTGGGAAAAGCCCCCCCATCGGCCGTATAAGGCTGGTTATCTTTGATCACCGTGTCATCCGGCACCAGATGAATCGTATTGCCTTTGTGCAGGAAAGGACGTGGATAGTCGAAGTGTTTTTTTGCCGCGCTGGTGCTGACTTCACTGGCTTTTATCAGCGCGGCAGCTTTACTCAGCTCGCCTTTTTCATAGGCCGCAAGAAAAGCTTTACCTAAGCGCGGTCCCAGGGCATCGGCAAGGAAATACAGATAGCTAATCCCTTCGGCGTCCGCCAGCGCCTGACGGCGTTCGCCCTGCGTGGCATTAAGATTAATTGATGTCACTGTGGCCCGGTTAGCGTTCATCACGTTATCCGGCAGCGTACTGAATCCCGATAACAGCGCAATGCCCGCCTGTTGCAGGGGTTGGGTCTGGAAATTGTAGCCACTGGCTTTCAGCCAGCGATAGTCGGCGAGTTTGTCACTTTGTTTCGCCTGTTTTAGCTGGTCACGGCTGAGCGTAGGTGCACCGTTCTGGATGGCCGTGCGCTCTGCCGCCAGCGCCTGCAGTTCAAGCGCATTGAATACCGGACTGGATGAGCCCTGAGACGTTTTGTTCGCCAGCGCACTGGCTTCAGACAACGGGATTGCCTGCGCCTGTTGCGTCACGAACAGCGCCGCCGCAATCAGGGTAATGTGCATTTTCATTATTATTCCTTTTTTCTCTGACCTTGCCGGTTGTCACGCTAGCATTGCTGTATGACAGTTTTATTTCGCAAGCCTGGGCCGCGCGTCAGCCGTCAGTGGCAGGCTTATCTCAGAAATCTGTCGCGCTGCGCCAGCAAAACCGCCCGAACCCGCTACGCTAAGGTAGGCATCGTTCGCGGCCGCGGCCGGGGGCGCGACATGGCCTGTCTCTCGTCGGTTGTCTGCGACTGAAGAATGCGCTGGCGAACGCAGCGTGAAGAGAAAATAAAAACAGAATTGATCGTTGATTCCCGATGCCACATTCATACACTTTCGGGTGGCCAATGCCCGCATCGGCATACGTGCTTATCAAGGGATGTTTACATGAGGTTATCCTATGCGCTTTAAAGGACTTACTATCGGGTTTTTCCTGCTGATACTGGCCATCGCGACGGTGGCTTTTTTCGAGGTATTAGCGCCTTACTTCTCGCCGATTCTCTGGGCTGCCGTGCTGGCCGTGATCTTCCATCCGCTGAAAACGTATTTGCGAGGCAAGCTGGGCGATCGTAACGGGCTTGCCGCCCTGCTGACGCTGTTGTGCATCTGTCTGATCGTCTTTACGCCTTTAGCGATTATTGCGTCATCGCTGGTGGTCGAAGTGAATACGGTTTACCACAAGCTGCAAACCAACTCGGCCCAGTTCCCGGTCGTTTTCGCCGATCTGCTGCAACATCTGCCAGGCTGGGCCAAACATTACCTTGCAGAAAACAACCTGGACAATGCTACGCAGATTCAGCAAAAGCTGTCGGCCTTTGCCCTCAAAGGCGGCCAGTACCTGGCCGGTAGCGCCTTTATCATCGGTAAGGGGACATTCAGCTTCACCGTCGGCTTCGGCATCATGCTCTATCTGCTGTTCTTCCTGTTGAAAGATGGGTCGTACCTGGTCCATCTGATTCTGGAAGCGCTGCCGCTGTCTACCTATGTAAAACACCATCTGTTTAAGAAGTTTGCCGCCGTGTCGCGCGCGACGGTAAAAGGCACGGTCGTGGTCGGTGTGGTACAGGGAATTTTAGGTGGGCTCGCCTTCTGGATTACCGATATTGATGGCAGCCTGCTCTGGGGGGCCTTGATGGGTTTCCTGTCGCTTATTCCTGCCGTCGGCTCCGCTATTATCTGGGTGCCCGCTGCGATTTTCTTCTTCGCAACCGGGGCGTTGTGGAAAGGGCTGTTTCTTGTGGGCTTCTTTGTGGTCATCGTCGGGCTGGTGGATAACATCCTGCGCCCACTGCTGGTCGGCAAAGACACCAAAATGCCTGATTACCTGATCCTGATCGCCACCCTGGGCGGAATGGAAATCTACGGCATCAACGGTTTCGTCATCGGCCCGGTGATTGCTGCCCTGTTCATTGCCTGCTGGAATTTACTGTCCGGACGCGATAACCGCGAAAACATCGAAGAAATCGATGAAGAGTTTATCGAAGAGGGGAAAAAACAGTCTGATACGGCGCAGCAGGATGCCGCAGAAGCAGAGGCGGCAAAGGCCGAAGCCTTACAGGCTAAGACCGTTCCGGCCGACCCCGAACAGAAATAGGGAATAAAAAAACCCACCAGCGGTGAGTTTTTTCTACACAAAAGCGGCTTAGTTGGTCGCTTTGTTTTTCAGGTCTTCGGCACCCTGCTTGGTTTTATCCCAGCCTTTCTCGGTGCCTTCTTTGGTTTTGTGCCAGCCTTTCTGCGCACCTTCAGAGATTTTGCTTGAGGTGGCGTTGCTCTTACCTTCCGCTGCATGCTCAGACTTCAGCTTCAGCTCCTGGCCTTTATGCTGCGTCTGATGCAGTTTTTCTTTAGCGGTATCTGCGCCTTTATGCGCTTCAGCGACAGTTTCATCCGTTGTGGTAGCAGCGAAAACTGGCGAGGCCAGTAAAACAGCAGACAGTGCAATAATTGCTTTCTTCATCGTAATTCCCTCTTGTGTGAAATTTGTCGTCTTGCGTAATTATCCTGGCACAGGAGACCAAAGAACGATTTAAGAATAGACCTGAAATGAAATATAGCGAACCTGACTGGTTAAAAGGACACCAGAGGTATAATCGTTGCCTATAACAAATCGAGTTGCTGAGGCGACGGGTCCGGTGCCGCAGGCTTGCGAACGCGACGTGGAGGAGGGGGTTGCTGCATAGCCTGGTGAATCCAGTCCATGATCACTGCTACCATATAAGCCTGCTGGTTATCAGTCAGCGTCTGATGTTGCGCAATACCGTGCCACTTTGCCAGGCATCCGCGACAGCAGGTCGCCGTCGCATGCTGAGCAATAAAGACCGGATGACCGCGCATCGGCGTTTGCTTGCCGTCATTCACCGGATGGGCGGCGGACAGACGCTGGTGGATAAACCCGGCGGCGTGCTGTTGCACCCCGGCCTGCCCTTTCGCAAGACAGTAATCGTATTCTTTACGACCCAGACGAAAACGCTGGCGAAAAGGCGAGCGCGACAGGCGCGCAAACAGGTCCTCAAACATTGTTCTTCTCTGTCTCAACGATCACGACAACTTTCTTCCTGCCAGATAACGTACGCCCTGCGCGCCAAACGTCTCGCGGTGCGGTTGCCCGGCCTGTAAATGAAAAATGTCGCCTACCTGGTAGGTACGGACACCGTCTTCGGTAAACAGGGTGATATCCCCTTCAAGAATCAGCGCCATCGCCTCAAAAGGATGATCGTGCTGGTCCAGTTCACTGTGGGCTTCACGTTCAACAATGACCGGTTCTGCAAAGCCTTTCTCAGCCAGCAGCGTTCTGAATTGATGTTCTGTCATCGGCATCCTCGTCTGTCATTGGGTTTACTGGCAGTGTAGTCACTCGCGTGCTTTTTTGCCGTTACGTAAAGTAGCGCAAGCAAGGTTGTAACAGAGAATCCCGCATGTGTACTTTCTGCTAATCGTCTCGTTAACACGTCATCTCTTAAACGGATTAAGCATGCCGCACAGGGTAAAGACTGCGCTGTTATTGATCAATCAACGTTCACGCAAGGGCCGCATTGATGCCGCCCGCGCCACAGAACTGCTGCAGCAGGCGGGCATTGATCTAATCCTGCCCGCCCCGGGCGATCAACGTAGTTACCCCGATCTTATTTCTGCTTACGCCGGCCAAATCGATTGGGTGATTGTGGGCGGCGGCGACGGCACGCTCAATGCGGCAGCGCCGGGACTGATGCGCACCGGGCTGCCGCTGGGGATTCTTCCGCTGGGCACCGCCAATGATTTTGCGCGAACACTGGGGATTCCAACACAACTGGAACAGGCGGTCAGTGTCATTTGCCAGGGCCATACGCGCTCTGTGGATCTCGGTGAGGTCAATGGTCACCTGTTTCTCAACGTCTCCAGTATTGGTTTCTCGGCTGAGCTGGCTCGTAATCTTACGGCACAGGCGAAAAAGCGCTGGGGCGTGCTGGGTTATGCCTTTGCCGCGTTGCGCATTCTGCGGCAAAGTCGGCCTTTCCGCGCCACGCTGATTCATGGCGGCAAGGCAACCGCCATTAAAACCGTGCAGGTGTCGGTTGGCAATGGGCGCTTTTATGGTGGCGGAATGACCGTACAGCAAAGCGCCGCGCCTGACGATGGCTTGCTGGACGTCTACAGCCTCGAAATCAAACGCAGCTGGCAACTGCTGTTGCTGTTTCCTTCGCTGCGACGCGGCACTCATGGCCGCTGGCGCAATGTCCGCACGTTCAGCACTACCGCTCTGACACTGCAAACGCGTCGGCCACACTTTATTAATGCAGATGGTGAGATCATCGGGCAAACGCCAGCCCATTTCCGCCTGCTTAATGATGCGTTGAGGGTGCTGGCTCCCGCCCCCTCCGGCAGGGAAAAGCCTTAAGAGCTTACAGGTAGTGCGGGGCGCTTGCGCATAGCGCTCAGCGCCAGGATGACCAGCCCCAGCCCAATCAGCACAAGGAAGTAGTAATTGAGTAAATGCCAGAGCCCGATGCCGGCGATCCCGCCCGCCAGGAAAGAGAGGATCGTGTAGGTATGCAGCCGCAGGCGCTCAACATAGAGCGGCGCGTCTTTTGGCGACGCCTTACGTCGAAGCACATCAAACAGCATCGCCAGCTCAATTCCAATGTCGGTGGAGGTCCCGGAGACATGTGTCGTTCTGACGCGCGCATTGGAGATGCGGGTCACCACCGCATTTTGCAGGCCCATCAAAAAACTCAGGCTCAGAATCAACAGCGCGCCGGACGACGCCAGCGTGTAATGGGCTTCGGTTATGCCCAGCGCCACCAGCGCCGCACCTTCCAGCAGAATATTCACAGCGTAGATTGTGCGAATCTGCCGTCGGCGTCCGGCATTAATAATCAGCGTCGATACCATCGCGCCAAAAATAAACATGCAGACAATCAGCAGGAAAAAGATGCCCTGATGCACATTGGCTTTGGCCAGATAATCCGACAGTGAGGATACGTTGCCTGTCATATTGGCCGAGAAGAAACCGACTATCTCAAAGGCAGCCGTGTTTAACGCGCCGGCGACAGCGGCAAGCGTGCAGGCAAGACGGCTGTCCGCGATATGCGTCCGTTCGGTTTCCGTGCTGATCAACATAATGTTCACTCAGATACGATGCGATTGGCTCTATCATTCGCTGAGTTCGTTAAGGAAACAAGCGCTAATTCAGCGACGTAGACCTCCGTCTGCCTGACTCTGTTTCACGAGAGGGTAGAAGCTATTACTGTGTCATTCGGCGCGAAGCCGGATGGCCTTTTCGGCTGGCGTGGCCTGTCTCCCTCTGTTCTGCTACTTACCGCCATAGAGAGACTGTTTCGACAACAATGCCGCACCTTATCAGGCTGTGTTCGCGTCTGTTGTGTTGGCCTCTGCTGCCCCGCTTCACGCTGTTCATAGCAACAGCATCCGAGCACATCGTCAGGAGAGCATATTTTATCTCGTCAGATCCGAACGCCGCGATAAAACCCCTCGCTAAAACAGTAATCGCCTCACTTTTCAGCCCGTTGCACCCTACTCTGTGGCAGATCAAGGTACCACGCTGCGCAACGCTTCATGCTTTGCGCTTTGTCCACCGACTCATTTATTAAGAGTATGAAACCGATTTCTAAAGCATTACTGACGTTAACAGCGACAGGATGGCTGGCTGGCAATGTGCTCGCTCAGCCGTTACGCGCACCGCTGCTGGGAAATTTGCAGGCCAGCGCACACCAGCGCTGTGGACAGGACATCACACTGCAACTGCTGAAAACGACCGATAACATCATGCTTATGGGCCTGAAAAACCGGGAAAGTGGCGAAACCGATCTGTTCATGTCCAGCAGCCCGTTTACTGCAGACAATAGCTATTCCCGCTTCGTGCCCGTGAAGTTCGATCAGTTGTCGAAGCACTTTATCGAAACGCATAACGCTGTGCTGGAGGTGATCTGGGGCGCAGCAAAAGACGATAAGAACGTGCTGCGCTATACACTGGCGTTAGGCAGTTACACCTATTCCTGCGGTGCCATTGAGTCCTGGCCGAATGATACGGCAAACCAGTTGTACGGTGAGCCGGATAGCAGCGATGCTGGCACTGCGGCAGAGAAAAAAGCGCTCAGGGAATAGCGCAACCCTCGACCTGTTTAACGGCACGCAGTCTGAGGCGCCCGCGTAAATTGACCATGAATAATGGCAAAGCGTTGTACTACCGTGGCCTGCTCAGCGATAGAGACATTTTTTATCGTCATCTCAAGCGGAAACGTCTCGCTGTACCCGTCCAGCGTAATTTTTCCGTTGCCTGTCCTGACGTTGTCGAAGGTGATATCCCGGTAATCGGGGATCATCGTGCCGCTGGCGTGCGGATCATAATGCGTATCAATGACCACGGGATTGTCCACATCCTTCATACAAATGTTTTGGTAGCGAACCGCCCGCACCTGCCCACCGCGCGAGCGGTCGCTTTTGATGCGCAGGCCATTGGTCGTGCCGGTTAACGTCAGCCCGTTCACCAGCACATCGCTGACGCCTCGGTTTATTTCACTGCCAATCGACATACCATGACCAGAGCCAAACTGGTTATTCACGATGGAAATATGCGAGGCCGGTGCGTTTCCGGCTTTAATCGCCACATTGTCATCACCGGTACTGATCCGACTGTTGATTAACGTAACATCGCTGGACCCCATGGGATCCACCCCGTCGGTGTTTCGTGCCGTCGCGGGCGTGTCGATGGTGATGCCCCATAGCGTAATGCCCTCACTGTCACTGACAGCCACGTGAAAGTTTGGCGCATTCTTCAGGGTGATCTGATACAGCGTGATATCCCGGGCGTGATCAACCTGGATCAGCCGCGGCGCATTTTGCTTTGCGTCATCACTCTTGGCGCTGGCCGCCAGTTGCCACCAGGTTTGCGTCTTACCGGTGACAGAGGCTCCGCCCTGCCCGTCGATCATGCCCTGCCCGTATATTCCGCTACCGCGGACATGACTGAGTGTAATAAACGCCCTGCAACCGTTGCCCTGCGAATCCAGCGTGCCACAGCTTCCGCGCCCGTTATCATACAATCGTGGATCCGGAAGCGCGCGCAACACCGCTCCCTTATCAATGCCCAGACTGACACCCGAAGGCAAAGACAGTGGCCCGCTATAAAATACCTTCGCACGGGTTGAGGGTACTAACAGCACCATTTTGCCGGGCGGGCAGCTATCCAGCGCCTGTTGAATAGTCTGACTGACATTATATTGATCCAGGGCCGGAATACGCTGGCAGACCGGCGGATAAACCGGTTGTGTTACCGTTCGTCGATCGCCCATTTGTGCCTGAGCGGTAAAACTGATCGCCAGGCCAACAATCATGGCTAACAGAACAAAGGGAGAGCGATACATCGTCACAATCAGGTCAGTCATAGTGAAAGGGGCGACAGAGGGACAGGCCTTCACAATACGCAAGTCCTTCCTGGCAGGTAAAGCAGAAAAATGAGCCCGTCGCCGGAAGTGGTCAAAATGTTAAATTGATGCGCAGGGGTCAGCGAAATAAAAGCGGGATGGCTTCGTTTTCCCCTTTGAAATACCGCCGTCCACAGCCTGGATACAGAGGATTTTGACCTTTATTCGCCCAAGGGATGAGTTTGACAGCACCAGGGCCAGTGCTACGCTTCTTGTCATATAACCGACTGATTTTTGGCAGCCTTCGCGAGGCCGGGCGGCCATTAAACGCTGAGGTATTGATGCATGATGCTCAGAAAACCCCGTATTAAGGAAAATATAAAAAACCTTAATTTTGAATATCAGTTTAGTCGTGCAGGGTTTATTTTACTGACAAGTGTTGTTGTGGCGGCAGTGCTGGGATTATTTTCCAACGGCCTGTTTAGCGAGCAGCACCTGCAGAATAAAACGCACACCTTACGTCTCGATTACGATCGGTTTGGCCGCCTGACCAGCGAAAACGAAATCAAAGTCTCCATCAAAGAGCTCAACGCACCGGACTATATTCTCAGCTTTGGAAAAACGTTTCTGGACGAATTTCAGATTGGCAGCATTAAACCTCAGCCTGACCGGATGTACAGCGAAAAGGATTATGTCTACCTGGTCTATAACCACGCCGACAAACAGCCGACCTTCTCAGTCTGGCTGGCCCTTACCCCAAGGAAGCCGGGCGCTTTTAGTAATACCCTGCAGGTCAATAATGAACCCGAAATCCATTTCAGCCAGTTTATTTATCCGTAGGTAACCTTTATGGAAATGGTCCTCAGAGCCGCTGCGATATACCTGATCCTCCTCCTTGTGTTCAAAATAGCCGGGCGAAGAGCCCTGCTTCAGATGACCAGTTTTGATCTGATCCTGCTCCTCATCATCAGTGAGGCAACCCAACAGGCGCTGCTGGGAAGCGATTTCTCCGTCACCGGCGCAATGATCACCATTATCACACTGATAGTGATGGATATGCTGTTTGGTTACATCAAGAGGAAACATAAAGGGTTTGAACAACTGATTGATGGCAGCCCGGCCATCCTGGTTGAAAACGGCCAGCCTTTTCCCGATAAGATGAAAAAAGTGAACGTCAGCGAGGATGATATTTTGCTGGTCGCGCGACAAAATCATGGGCTGTGCGAACTCGATGAAATTCGCTATGCCATTCTGGAAAGTAACGGGCAGATTTCGATTATTCCTGCTGAGAAATGAAACCCGTTTAATCCGCACCTGGCCATGGCGGCATTTCATCATGTGAGAAACGACACAAGGACCGAAAAGTCAGATACGGATCACGCATAGCCTGCATAAAATGCGTCAGAAGAGGATTCAGTGACGGCAGGAGGAGATGGGCGGTCGTGGAAAGCTATGACGATATCTATCGGCGCCTCAAAAATGAGGGCTATGAAGCCTGGACAGGAAGCGGCTTTTCGCGAGCCCGTCAGCGGCTCAGCGAGGTGCTTTATGAGCTTGAAGAAGCAGCATGGCTTCCTGACAAAGGGACTGTTCTTGAACTCGGATGTGGCAATGGTGCCATGGCATCACATTATTTTGCCCGACAATCATTCATCGTTTACGGGGTCGATATCTCAGACGTGGCGATTTGCTGGGCCCGGGAACGCTTCAGGGAAGCAGGTCTGGTCGGTCATTTTAACCAAGGCAACGTATGCGACCTTTCTCTCTATAACGATGCTCAGTTCGATGTCATCGTTGACGGCAGCTGCTTTCATTGTCTGGTGGGAACACAACGTACACATTGCCTTAAAGCCGTGCGCCGTGTACTGGCCTGTGACGGCGCGTTAATTATCAGCAGCATGTGTGGTTCGCCTAAACAAATAAGCGAATCTCTGCGTTATGACCCTGGACAGCACCTGTTACTGAAAGACGGCATTCCCTGGCGCACGCTGAAACCGCTGGACGACCTGACCGCAGAAATCACAGCAGCCGGTTTTAACATCCGTTATTTTTCAGTTAATCAGAATTCGTGGTGGGATCATGCAACGCTTGTGTGCCACAAGGCTTCCAGTTAGTGCAGCCCGTCATCGTATTGGTGCGGATTGCCCTTACCCAAATACTTACCGCTTTTTGCCCGACGCGGTTGACAGTTCAATGCCAACAAAACGCCTGTAGACCGTCGGCCTTAAAATACCTTTAAAGATGGCGTAAAAAAAGAGGCATAAAAAGCATGCCTCATAGTGTAGTAACAGGTTAATCAGACCGTAAATAAGCCGGGCTGAGAAGCAAACATGCTGAGATTAGTTGGCTGCGCGCTCTTTTTTAATCTTATCTGCGTACTCAATAACTTCTTCGCCGGTCTTACCGGCCAGTGCGCCTTTGATCTTTTTATCAATCAGCGCGCGTCCACCTTCATCACCGCTGCCCGCCTGCATCAGCTCTTTCATGCTGACCTGGCTGAAGGCGACAACCTGAATAGCATCGTTAAACGCGGCGCGCTTATCCTCTGCAAGTGACTCCCGAACTTTTTGAAGCGATGTCTGAAAAGCCTCTTCGGAAGAACCATCGATCTTAGGCTCTCCACATCCAGTGAGGGCGAATGCTAACAAAACGACTGCGATTGCTTTTTTCATATGGGTTTTATCCTAAAAAAATTCTTATCAATCGTAAGTTTTTGTAGCATTTTAATAAAGCTTTTTTTATTAACACTTACTGACTGATTACTACCTAAACGCCGCTACACGTTTGTTACGTTGAGTTTTCAGATAAACGACAAAAGAGGGTAACGTGTAGATTCGTCGATGGATAAAAGGGGGAGATGCCAGGTCCACCGGCTGCCAGTCAAAACTGTTCATGCAAGTTTACTGAGTATTAAACATGTCTGAAGACAGCTTAAGGCCTGCCCGAAGTATGCCAGACATTGCAATACATGAATGAAAACAGTTAACGAAGTCATCGGCACATTTTCTGATTTTGAATTAATACATTTTTTTGGGCGCATTGAGTAATACCTTTCTTTCCGGCCACAGGAAACCTTGCCCGTACTGCGCATGTGTAAGCAGAATACGTTGTCTTTCTTGCTGCGTTTCAATACCTTCAACCAGAATCTGTGGGTAAATTACAGAAGCTTTTGAGATGAGGGCAACGATTCTGCCTGAATCTTTAATTTCATTTCGGTCAATTTTTATCCCATTTACTTGTAAAGGCATCCTGCTGATTAAAGGGATAAGCGTAGAAGTGACATCATCCAACCAGATACGCCATCCTGCCTGTCTGAGAACATCAACGCCTTTTTTAAAAGCGGTAAGCTCATCCCAGGAAAGGTGGGGCAGGTTTTCGGGGTCCTGGACCTCCAAAATAATACGATTATCATGATTTATGTTTACAAGTTGCTTAATCTTATGGGTATTACAAAATATCTTCACGGGTAAATTAAGCCAGTACTCACCAGGAAATTTTGCTAAATATTCCATCTGCCATAGAAATAAAGAAAAAACCTTACCAGAAGACAGTTGGGAGAACCATTTTTCAGGGTTACTGTTTTTGATGCTTGACAATACTTCACAAGCAATAATCTCTCCAGTTTTGAGAGCAACAAGAGGTTGGAATCTGATTCCCTCAACATCACTAAGCATTTAAGGCCCATAGTTTTTGATAAATTAATTATGAAAGAGATTTTTTCATTTCCCACCCGAATGATCACAAATAAATCTTTTATCTTTCGGCCAGCGTCCATGAGCCTCATTACAGAGATAACGGTACTGCGAAGGCTGCTGAAGAAGCGCTATTCTAATCATGCTGTTATAAATATTTGGATCATTATGAGTTTTTAAGAAATCGTCTGCCCATTTTTGAAAAGCATACAGCAGTGTGAGATCGCGATCTTTATTAAATCTTAAAAGCAGAGCCACATGATAATCAAAATCAACGCGTGCTCGCTGGCTATAGCGATTTGGAAAGGCCGACATCGTTTTTTCGGGCTCTACCACAAATGCCTGCAGGCCATTTTTTTCAATTTGTGTCAACTTTTGCTGCGTTATCAAACCGGTGAACGAAAAATAAATCATAAAAAAGGGACAATGATCCCCAAAAAATTCTTGCCCGTAAAAATCTCGGTTTTATTTGCACTCCATTCTTCATTATTTCTTCTTTAACAGGTGATGCAGCCACGCCAGCAGCGAGCAGTAATAGCACTATTACCAGAGCATAAGCTGCCGACTGATAAAGAGGATATTCCAGATTCATATGTACTGCTACAGGCAATAAAAACGCCACACCATACCACTTTAGTGCCCCTCGTTCCCATAGTTGCCTGATGACACCAGCAACGATTAGCACTCCCCCACACAGAGCGATGACTCCACCTTCTACCCAGGCAAAAAGTAATTCGTTGTGAGGATGCGTTACCGTAGCGGCTTCAAGACCGGGCCAGACAGTCGAGGCCAGTTGACCAAAAACCGCCTCAAAGCTGCCATAACCCTGCCCTGTAATAGGTGACTGCATGATTAATTCTGTTGTCAACCGCATCATATAAAAACGGGCGCTATTCGATGAGGTTTTAACGATAACGGGCAGAAGCGGGCCAGGGAAAAAAATGGGTAAAACATACAGGATGAAAAGCCCGCATCCAGTGCCTGTCAGCAACAGTATAAGAGCAGTATAAGATCTGGTACGTTTTTCTGTGAACCCCTTCCACAGAACAATACCTGCACCGCCAATGACACCAATAAAAGCGGCTCGGGATTGAAGCACGACGATTATGCCCGCCAGTAATGCGATACTAAAACCATAATAATAACGTAATATCGTTTTCTGTTCTGTTTTATTCCTGTTAAAAACGAATAACAGACATACCAGACCTGTTGCCAAAAAAGAAGAAAGCACATTAACTTGCTGAAAACTTCCGTAAGGCCTTTCACCCGGCGAAAAAATCAATTGTAGAATGACGTAACCAGCCTGGAGTAAACACGCATTCACAATGACATGCAAAAATAAGTAACGAGATTTTAATCGGTAGGATAACGTGTGATTAAGGGTTAAATAGAGAAAAATTAATACAATCAGAGCAACAACTCGTGACAAAGCATTTTGAAACCAATCAAGATCTCGGGTAAGAAAAAGGGGGAAACACCATAAAATCACGCCCAATAAAATCACTCTCTCTCCGCCTGAAAGCGAGGATATTTTGACCCCTTCAAATTGTTTAGAAAAAGCACAAAACAATAAAACAAGAGCGATAACAAGCCATGTCAATAAATTTTGCGGCAGTGAAAGTCCTGAACCGCCGCTATTAGGCAAAACATATAAGAATCCACCACACAACCAACACATGATAACACCTGATATATACATATGTATTTTAGGCATCATCTTTTTATTAGTTAAAACTTTCATAGTATTTATCGCAGGATGCGTTCTTATAAGAAAAATAAATTTATAAAATCAATCTTCTGACATAACAACCACAGAACTGGCACTAAAAGCACCTAATCGAATATCCTTGACCTTTACGTCTGGATTGCGGAAAAGATAAAACCTCACGGTTTTTTCATGAATACCATTTTGATAAACAGTGCTTATGCTCTGTGCGTCCTCCTGCGCAAAGTGTCCATCAATATAAGGAACAATTTCGACGCCGCTGGAGGATGTATAGATAGTACGATATTTCCCTACCATTGAATTATGCAGAACCTCCATTTTTAAAGAGATACCCGCGTCACGCGTACAGGTAACAGGGATATTAATCTCTTTATAAATTGCGGCAGGATCTTCTGGGCTGGTAGTTAGATCTGTTCTTGTAACATTCCCGAAACGAACATGAATATCTCTGCCCCGGTTAATGTAACAGGTCGCTGCTTCGACCGGTAGTGGTACACCGTCACTGCATGAATAAGATTCATTGGGATCGACATAATAAGCATTATCCGTGCCATCCATATTTTGCAACGCAACACAAAATGATGCTGATGGCTGATTTTGTAATGCACTGGCAGTCCCACCAAAGTTAGGCTTCGATTTGGATATCGTTTTAGTTGTATTGAGAGTGTTAGTTGTCCGTGTATGCAATTGAAAATTAGCTGTTGAAATTGTACATTTTACTGCCTTTTTGCTCTGACAAAAAAACAACACTGCATTATAGTTTCCACTATACTGTGGATAAACTTTGTAGCCGTCTAATTCAGTGACATGGTTAGTCCCTGTGGGCATAGACCATCCTTCACCTATCAAAAATCCGGATTCAAGCCCTTCCTGAGTTGGATGGCAGTCGCCAAAACCCAGCAAACCATCCGTCATATGTTTTGATCCCTTAGGACAACTTTTGGGTAAAGGAATGCCTTTAACATTCGCCAGGGAAGTAACAGGAAGCCCAATGAGTAAAAGAAAAATTATTCCTGAAAGGTATTTTAAATAGTAATGCTTAATCATATACCACCGTCATGCTGGCAGAACCGGAAAAGTCATCGCCTTCCAGTGTTTTGGTTAACTGTTTAACTAATATTACTTCGAGTTGAGGCGGTGAAGCCAAATTAACCCTTTTTTTCTCATGAATCGTCATTGGTGCACCGTCCATCAGAATTTGCATTCCTAAGCCATTAATGCTGGTTTCAATCGTTTTTTCATCATCGAATCCGGCAGCTTTATTACCTTCTAATTTAAAAAAAACGTTATAGCCCGGCGTAGCATCCGAGCAAATAAATTCATACCGCAACGATTTTTTATATTTCCCGGATGAGATTTTATTGGGATCTACCGCATCAAATACAATATCCATAGATTCGTTGTTATTAATGATGCACCAGGGAGAAGTATCGAGTCTGGTCTGCATTAATACAAATGCGGAAAAACCACAAGATCCCGTTACTTCACCATTATCATCTACCTCGCTCTGACAACCATCATTACTACCGTCGTAAAAGGCTAACGCAAAATGAGAGGATATGCATACTATGAGTATGGCAATTGAAAAGAATATCCTGTTTTTTTTTCATATTATTGAACACATTAATTAGGTTGGACAATCACATTGACGACGGCAAATAATGACATATTATCCTCTAAGTCAGCACCATACGGATCCAACTGAATTAACTGAAACGCCATACCTGTATTTTTTCCTACACGCATCCAATGAGGCCGCTGAGTGGTCACAGGATTTCCATTAAACAAAAGTTGTAAACCTAAAGATTTTACATACTTGAATAGAGGGAGAGACAGTAGACTCATTACACTGTTTTTTTGTCCCTTGACGGTACCGTAGACAGGATACACCTGAACCAGCATGTAACTTTCCAGTGCCAGTTCGCCAGTGCAGGTAAATTCGACGTTGAAATTTTTACGATATTTTCTGTCTAATATATAGCGGCCATTGTATGATCTAAATACCACTTCACCAAAATTATAATTATAGACGTTATCATTTTCGATAAGACCGCTTAGTGCATCACCAGGTCCGGGATTAAGTCCTTCAACGTTAAAATAACACATGCCGGGATCGGTAACGATATTGCCATCAAAATAAATATTAGTTTTAAACGTTTCACCAGCATTAGCATCAAAAGCATAAAAAAAGACACATAACGCAGCCATCATCAAAGTCGAATTCATTTTCTTTAGAGAGGTGTTTAACATCATTCATACCTCAAAGTGAAGTTTGCTGTTGCTGTGAAATCACCAAGCATTACAGTTTTATTTTTTACCGCCTGAGGTTCACCTTGTATATAAGCACCCAATACGAAAAAAACATCATCATTATTGACAGAGCCCCGAACAGGCGAATGACTGTTAATTAAAACGGGGGAACCATTAACACCCCCGGACTTTAAACCTATTGCAATGCCTTCGGCCTGCCCGGATATATGAAGAAAACCAGGAAGTGTTTCACTTTCTACTCCACTGAAATCTATGGTCAATTCATTCCCCGGCTGGCAATTTTTCGCAGTGATAGTAAATTCTTTTGCTAAATCAGGCGAGTATGAATAAATGTCTTTTACGTTCACCTCTGAAAAATCAACCAGATGATCTTCACTAGCATCAATAACTTCACAGGTCGATATAACAAGTTTTCCTGAAACATTGATATTATCAATGTCAACAAATTCATCACTTGCAGAAGTCTTTACAGATAATAAAAAACCCGCAGTAAAAAGAATGATAATTGCAATAATTTTTAAGTGACGATAAATAAACATGTTATTCATAATCGACCTTGAAATTGGCTACCGCCCAAAAATCACCAAATAAAACTTGTGATTTCGTTTTAACGACCGATACAAAAAAAACAAACCGCTCTGTTTTATGAGAGATAAAGTACTTACCGCCCCGCTGATTTAATGAGATCATATTCATATCTTTGTCGCTTATTTTTAACGCAATCCCTTTGGCCCCCTGTACTTTCAGCAACGAAGTGAAGTCGTCATCAGCTAATCCTGAAAATGTAATCGTGGCTAATGGTTCTATATATGAAAACAGATTTTTTTTCCCAGGCATCTCTGATTGATCTTTAAATGAACGATAACAATCAGTCAGCCGGATACTAAACCTTACTGGTGTCGTCTCACTTCCTGGCTCTTCAAGCTCAGCCACATTTAATACACCTAAATCAATTTGTTGTAAAACCGAATTAAGATCCAGACGGCACGCGCCTTCGCTTAGTAAACCGTTCACAACAATTTGGCCATGCTCTCCCTCCACCTGCCAGGTATCATCTACTTTCGATGTGGCACTTACAAAAAATGAAGAAAGAATAAGACAACCAGCATAACACCCGGGTACTAGTCTACTTTTTAGATGTCTCAGGAGAACGTTGAACAAAATATTTAACCTGCTTTCTGCTCGGTGACCTTACAAGCATTACCTGAGCAACTAAAAATTAATTTTGGTCTTCCCCCCCAGTCGTTTATGTAAGTCAATACGGGTTGGGCTCCTAATTTTGCCGCACTCATTTCAACTATTTCGCTACTTTTCGGTGCAATCATTACCGATTTAAAATCATTGTTACTGGCAGCGTTATTAGCACTCATGTTGACTATCGTAATATAGTATCCCGTTGGATTGATAATACGGTAACGGTCGCCTTCACGACGCAATGTTAATGCTGTCTGAGGTACATCTCCACTTGCTAACTTAAGTGCCTCTGGTCGGTAAAACATTTTTATACGTGTTTGCAATGCAATCTGCAGCGTATTCGGTTTTTTGCTTTTAGGAGGGATTTCCCGGACATTAAAATAGTAAAGTGACTCTCTGTCTTGAGGATGTGAACTTCCCGCCATGGTCTGTACTTTGATTTGACCTTTTGAATTGGGTTCAATACGTTGCAAAGGGGGGAGCGCAATAAACTCGTTTTCAAGTTTTTTGCCCGAATCATCTTCAACCCATGACTGTGCCAGATAAGGGGCTTCTTTATTGTGATTAGTAATCGTTAATGTCTCAGATTTTTTATCGCCGTTAATAATCAGACGCGTGCGATCGAGTCCTACAGCAGCATTTGCTGCAGGAATAGTCATCACCATGATTGACGTTATAAAACGCAATAGAAACTTTCTGTTGTTCGTAAGCATATAAACCTCTAATTTAGCAATTCACAGGAAGTAATGTTTAAAGGCGTTTAAAAATAGTGGTTTTGCGTTAACGCAAGCCAATAATAAACATTACTCATTAATACAAGGCAGTAATAAGCTAGCAGTCTTTTCGTCTAGTTTTTCAGGAAGAATAAAGATACATCGTTCTTTGCCGTTCCAGCTTACATCCATTTTTCCACCCGGTTTCATACCAGATAGCCAGACTCTTCCGTTTTCAGCAATGATACCCGTCTGGATTTTATCTTCATTTTTTACCATCGCACCAAAAGGCGGAACAGAACCATCTTCGAGTTTGACGATAGCCATTCCTTTTTGTCCGGCTAAAATACCAAATTTGCGATAGCCGATAGCGCCCTTAGTCAGGGTATCTTCAACAACAGAACGCGTCGCTTCAACATCATCTGGTAATTCATCCAGATCGATATTAACGTTGCTGCGATAGTAACTATTTATGTCTGTTACCACGGCCTTACCAAAGTAATTGGTTTTGACATCGTTTCCGCCCCCGGAGACAGCAACATCACTGATCCCTGCCGTATCTACCATCAGTCGGGTGCCATCAACACCGGATGAGCGGTGGAGTGCTGCGCCTTGTGCTGTTGCTGTCATTCCCCCTTCTACAGACAGACCCAGTGTACGATATCCATTATTTTCAAATCCGGCGGAGGCAGTCATTTCAGCTATACTGCCCGTGTAGTCGAGATAGCCATTAATCGAATGTTCACCATCCGAAGACGTGCCAATATCGACGTTGTAATCACTGTTATCGCCAAGGTTGTCACGCCAACCCACGTTTTGGCTTTGCGTCCCGCCTGAAGTTTGACCACTGTAGGACAAGGTACCTTCGCCAAAAGGCAGAGACAGACTTAAATAAACACCATCGTCATTAGTGTGATCATATTGTGTTCGATAGCCGGTGAGACTCAGACTGGCATTTTTGAAGCGACCCATATCAAAATTGCTGGAAAGTGAAAGATTCCATGTATCACTCGCAGCACGCTCCCAATAAGTTTGGTGGTTATAACTCAGGTATATTCCTGCATTAAGCTTTCTGAGTTGTTTTGCAATGGTAATGGTATATAACTCTTTACCCTTTCCCGGATTACTGTAAGCCGACGTTCTTGAGCTTAAAAACTGTGACATCGTCATATAGTTGCGGTCAGAAAACCGATAGCCTGCAAAGGTAATTTGACTATCATAATCATCAAACCGTTTGGAATAACTTAAACGGTAAGAGTTTCCTTTTCGGGTAACATGTTCATTTAATTTAGCCCGCGCTGAGGTGACATCCAGAGAAAGGGCGCCTAATGCTAATAAGTCTCGTCCCATACCTGCCGCAACGGTCAGGTAATCATTGGCAAAAAGCCCACCACCATAGACTGACCAGCCATTTGAGATCCCCCACGACAGTTCACCCGTAGCAAAATGAATATTTTGTGTGTGGTGTTCGTAATCCGATGGCTTACCTATTGCCAGTTTATAACGCACACTCCCTGGCCTGGTCAGGTAGGGAATCGTCGCAGTATCGACCTGAAATGTACGTCTGGTGCCATCCTGTTCCTGAATAGTGACATCCAGTTTGCCCATTACCGCATTATTGAGATCCTGAATGCGGAATGGCCCGGATGCTACTGTCGTTTCATAAATAACGCTGCCCTGCTGACTTACTGTTACTTTAGCGTTGCTTTTGGCCACGCCCACAACTTCTGGCGCATAGCCCCGTCAGTTTGGAGCAAGTTGCGCATCATCCGACGTTAAACTGGCACCTGTAAAACGAAATGAGTCAAATATCGTTGAGGGTAAATAAGATTCCCCTACTGTCAGTTCAGACTTGAGCGATTTGATGGCGCGAAAAATATAAAACCGGTCCCATTTGAAATTTTTCCTTAAAGTACCATCTTTACCAGATTCACGTTCATAATCGCCCTGCCAGTTTGCGCGTAAGCGCCAGGGGCCTATGTTAAATCCTGCCACCCCATTACCGCTTAATGACTGTGCATCCGAACTAGATTTCGACTGAGTGTGTCTCGCATTCAAGTAGTAATCCAGAATAAATCCCGGTATGCCGTCATCCCAGCGAGAAGGTGGCTCCCAGTTTTCAGAAGTATATTCCAGCAGAGACTGCGGTATATTAATTTTTAATATACCCGACCCCAAATCAGGCGTGACTGTCATGCCCGGCAATGAATTTACATCCAGACACTGGCCATCCTGCCACCAGCCTGCTTTTCTTATTTCATTTTCTTTAAAACCAAAGCGGCTGACTAAATCAGGAGAAAGGCACGCTAAAGAATCATCAGGTTTATCTTGAGGGGATAAGTAGCTAACTTTTTCCTCTGGAAATTCAGATTTATTAACAACAACATTGAATAGATATTCACCCGGCATCAAATAACCCGCGCGTGAGAATCGATTAATATCGACTTCATTACGTTCTTTAACGTCGAGCACGTCAATATTAAATTCCACCTCATCGCTGGCCGCGATAACACTTTCAGACATAAAACATGCGATGAATACGGCAAAGGCGACAGGACAAATGGATAACGTGAGATTGCGATTTTTATAATTCTGATTTCTCATAATATTTTATGTCAGGGAAAAAATTAGTAATAATCAACTTTGAAACGCACAACAGCACGGAATTTCCCCGAATGCATATGGTGCGCATCTCCAACAATCCTCATTTGATAATCGAGTGTTTGTCTGCCTTGCGTGAGCTGACCAAATGGCATCGGTTTACCTGGAAAAGCATAATTACCAGCCATGTCTTTAATTTCGATGCCTATACCGCTGGCACCACTGACACCAAATAATTTTCCATCGGGGATTCCATCAAAAGTCACCTGGAAGTGGGTTTTATCTCCGCCAGTGGTATTGGAATCAAAAAGCGAGCAATGAATAAGATGAATAGAAAAATTTCTGGTGAAGCCTGCGCCATCATGAATGAGTTCACCTGTCGTTAACGCTGGTATGTCAATAAGCTGCTCTCTGTCATTGACTTCTATGGCACAGGGAGCATCAAGAATGCTGCCTTGCATACCGACAACACCCTGTCCATGTTCCTGCGAGTGGCAAATTCCAGATTCAGGCACGCATAATGTCAGTATGAAAGGCAGCATCCATAAAAATTTTTTCAATATTATTTCCATAAAAGATGCCTTTCCTGAAAAGGCATGAGCAGATCACGCTGCTCATGCAATCGAAGGCTAATGTATAATATTAACGTTCGCTTTCTGTCTTATTTATAAGCCAGAGTAAAGTTTGCTACAGAGGTGAAATCACCTGGGACAATAGTTGCGGAAGCACCGTCGCCCTGCAGGTATGCAGAAAATGCCAGGGTGTTAGTCCCATCCTGAATATCATGTGCAGGTGAAGCCTCACCCAGTTTGATGATCTGACCGGCACCATTGGTGAGAGCAATTGATGCACCACTGGCCGTACCTGTAATACCTAACAGATCTTTATTACCTGCAGAAGCTGCACCGGTAAATGTTGCCGTTACGCTGTTAGAGGTTGCTGTATCGCACTGTTCAAGCTTGATGCTAAATGCTTTAGGTGCTGATTTTCCGCCATTTTTCAGCGCAGCATTGGTCACTTCACCTAAATCCACAGTCTGATTTGCAGACTCTGCAGTGATCGAACAAGGTGCATCAACAATTGAACCTTTGAAGTTGATTTCGCCATGACCCTGGTCAGCTGCAGTAGCGCCAAATGCAACCATCATTGCACACAGTCCGATTGATTTAACCGCTTTATTCAATTCCATTACAACAATCCCTTAAACTTAGATTTTTTATAATGCGAAATACGCATTCATCGCTCATACGCTTAATGAAAAGCATGGTTGCAGAAGAGAACCTATGTGCTTCTGAACGGAATAAATAATAATACCGACCTGAATTAATCAGCCAGAAAAAATCATGCAAACTATAACAACGAGATATTTACTCATCTTGCTCCACACCCAAATTAAACATAAAGATAATAAAACCAAACAAAAGCATATAAGAAGTACAAAATATCGCACATGGTTACATTAATAGCGTTTTATTAAGTTAAAAACCTTTTAAAATAGCTCAAAAAACCAATCAAAAGACAATCGCGGCATAGTTATCGACTTATTTATTAGTGAAAAAAATACAAAAGAGACGGAACCCACTTTTTCTTTAAAACTTACACAAACTCCCGGCAAAGGGTAATTTCATGCACCCATTAATTTATTATTAAAATAATACCTTATGCAACTGCATCTCAACACTTAAGCACGCTATAAAAACTTTAATGTTATTGCGAGAGGTAATATCAATGCCATTGATGAGATAAATAATAGTTATTAATAACAGTAATAAAACACAGGATTGTTAATTACGGTAAAAGACAGGAAAAAAAGCCAGCGTTAGCCTGTAACGCTGGCTTTTTTGATGCTGAGGATAAATCGTCAATTACACAAGTGCTAGCGCCCCAAATCCCGCAACTTCTCACCCGCCATCAAATTCTTCTCAATCCGCTCCAGCGTGACATTCTTGGTTTCCGGCACCAGATAAACCGTTATTACGATAAACACCAGATTAAAGCCGGTATAAAGCCAGAACGTGCCCGCCGCGCCAATGCTGCCCAGCAGGGACAGGAAGGTGGCACCGATAATCATGTTTGCCACCCAGTTAGTGGTCGTCGAACAGGTGATACCAAAGTCGCGGCATTTAAGCGGCTGAATCTCAGAGCACAGGATCCAGACGACAGGCGCTGCGCTCATCGCATATCCACCGATACACAACATGGTCATGCCCACAGAAACCCAGGATAACCCATGGCTGATCTCTCCCTGTCCCGCTTTCATCAGGCAATAGCCCAGCACCAGCGTAGCAAACGCCATGACTGAGAAACCAATTTTCAGAATCGGTTTTCTGCCCGCTTTATCTACGGTAAAAACAGCAATAAAAGTGGCAAACATAAAGGTCAGGCCAACAATGACCGTGGCGATCATCTGCTCCTGTGTGCTTTTAAAACCCGCCATTTTAAAAATCTGCGGCGCGTAATACATAATGATGTTCATCCCGGTAAACTGCTGCATGCCCTGTAATAACATGCCCAGAAAGACCGCACGCCTGACGTTCCTGTTACTTTTAAACAGCGAAAAACCCCCCTGCTTCATGCGCAGACTTTCCCGAATCTCGTTCAGTTCCTGACGGGCTTTTTCAGACGTATCGCGCAGCATCCGCAAGACATCTTCTGCTTCAACATGCATACCTTTTGCTGCCAGCCAGCGCGGGCTGTTCGGCAAGAAAATAACCATGACAAACAGTACGACGGCGGGGATAGCCAGGACGCCCAGCATGGCTCGCCAGTTACCGCTGTAGCTAAAAGCCGTATCCGATACAAAAGCCAGTACAATGCCCAATGTAATCATCAGTTGATACAGACTGATCATTTTGCCACGGACGTTTTCGGTTGCCATTTCAGACAGATAAAGCGGTGCGGTATAGGAGGCTACGCCCACAGCCAGGCCCAGCAGGAGGCGAAAGATCAAGAGCATTTCAATGCTGGTTGCACCGGCTGAACCCAGCGATCCAATAGCAAACAGCACTGCGCCCGCCATCAGACTGTATTTGCGGCCAAGACGATGTGATACCCAGCCATTACATACTGCCCCTATTGCGGCACCCAGCATCATGATGCTCACCACCCATTCCTGCTCATGGCTGCTCAGATTAAAGTGATGGGTGAGAAACGGCAGTGCCCCTGAAATCACGCCAATATCCAGTCCAAACAGCAGTCCTGCTAACGCAGCGGAAACAGAGATAAACAGGTTCATACGGCGAACTTTTTGCTTATGTTCGCTTTGAAGATTGAAAGTATTTACATGAGACATCATTAAGCTCCGCTCACACAACATGTAGTGTCCATGCAGCATATAAAGCAGAGACAGCGGGCGATGAGGGCAAATAAGGTCTGGATATGGACGATTTTACTGATCTCACTCTAAGTGTGATGGAGATCTCATCGACAGAGTGAGCGTCTGTTTTTCGTTTTATGACGTAATATTGCTACACGTCTTTTCTGGCGATAATGTGTAAAACAATCCATTGATGGGCCGCTTAATGCGGCGGACTGTTCAGGTCCGGCAGACACTCTGCAATACTTCACCACTGACGCAGTATATGAATTAAAGCGCTGTCAACATCGCTAAAAATCTGCCCTGGCCGCAACCGGTCTGACGATATGATGTATCGCCCAGACACCCTTCATAACAGAATCCCCCTTTATAATGAAAGCCAGCCACGACTCGCCCGCTTGAATCTCGTTCCAGGCTTATTTCGTTGTCGAGGGTTTATTCGCCGCACTACGGAAATACAATACTGCTCAGCAAAATGCATAACGTTTATCAGGATAGGACAGGACGAAGGAAATGGTGTGCGCCGTTTTGGTTCAACCTGTTTTAATGACTGTCCTGTTTGAGCTCTGAGCATAACC
Source organism: Pantoea sp. BR_17 (assembly GCF_041955125.1). Taxonomy (NCBI): domain Bacteria; kingdom Pseudomonadati; phylum Pseudomonadota; class Gammaproteobacteria; order Enterobacterales; family Erwiniaceae; genus Pantoea; species Pantoea sp. BR_17. The sequence continues at coordinate 369,393 of NZ_JAVAXT010000003.1, forward strand.
TGATCTACTGAATGATCGTTTAAACCGTTTCCAGAACAGGCTGCCGTGAATACGTGCTTCAGTTGCGGAGAAAAGTGAACACAGGAAATTAGTCATGACCGGCATCATTTTATTATTACTGCTCATTCTCATCTTGCTTCTGATTCAGGAAGTGCTTGATGAGCGTTATTCACCTCATTATGAAAGTGAGGATTACGATTAAATTTTCGTATTTCTGTCATGGCTTTCAACCTGAACGCTTATAATCGTTCATGACCACCCGACCTGTTTACACCGTTATCGTTTCTGGATCAGCCCAGTTATAAACCGCAAAGACCAGCCGGATATCGCCAGCTACGCTCCCATACCTACAGTGCATATTGTCAATAAAATACGATTTAAGCGAGTCGGGCAAGCTGGCAGCGCGATAGCGAAGTATTGTCGTATGCCAGAATTCAGGCGGGGTCGTTTTTCCACTGTGCCTTTCGAGCAGTAAATCCCGCCACGTCGCTGATGACATCAACGCATTCCAGAACGCAGCTCTCTGCGCGACTGCGCTGCCGTCAGGAAAACCTGCCAGCAACAGCTGATCGGGAAGCGCGAGCAAACGCAATCCCTCCACCCTGAGTGATGAATCCGTTACGCACTGGCGGAAGGTGCCAGTCACTTCGCTTATCATCGGGATTTGCTGGCGCTCGTGATAACGGGCTGGCGTGAGCGGCAGGAAGGTGACATGAAAGTTTTTTGCCTGCATAACATCTGCAAGTGGGTCATCGCGGGTTAAACGGCGGATGTCGTCAAGAAGAGCAAGGATGTCGGGATTCAGATCAGGCAAAATGCCACAGCTCAGCGCTTTAAGCCCGTCTGGGTAAAAGAATTTTTCAGGATGGTGATGCGCTTGCCTGTTTTCCTGTTGCCACAGCCGCAGGGTTTTACTGTTTCGGTCTGCATAGAGAGCGTCAAAATAAGCCGCCTTTTTCACCTTCTCTCCTGAATGTCCCTGAACGATGTGTCCACAGCATAGCCAGACGAGCAAGGAAATACAGCACTTTCTACAGCGGATATATTCCGGCCCACTTCACGCAGGTGGGCCGGCAGACTTAATCTGGCTGTTTATCGCCGGATTCTGGCGCGTGGGTTACATCATCTTCCGCGCCGTCGGTGCCGCCTTGTGACGGGCTTTTTTTCCCCGGTTGATAATCCGGATGATCACCCTCTACTGGTCTTTCTGTCATACAGGCCTCTCTGGTTAGCAAACCGAACACTAAGTCTGGTTCACAAAAAGCGGGTAAGCACAGCGGCTTCCCCTCGTGGGATGGCGCTGCACGTATCCGCTTTCACAAAAGCATTGATATCACGCACTTTTTTTTCGCTACATTGACTTAGCGAAAATACCGACCAGACTTATCAGGCGAGCTGTTTTTTAAGTGTGTTAATCACGAGGGAAAGAGATGAAAAGCATTTTGAGCGGTCTGTTAATTGTTTCCAGCCTTTTAATGATGTCGGGTTGTCAGCAGGACAGCAGCGCCGTCGGCAACGATGGTCGCCCGCATGCGCCAAGCGGTCAGTCAGTGCCTGGCGGTCCACTGGGTAAAGGGCCGGTTGGCCAGCCGCAGGCATAAAAAATCCGGCCATGTGCCGGTTTTTTTATGCCTGCGCAGAAGCCCACCTGTGGCTTGAACTTTATGTACGTAACCATCATCCGCGACATTACTCCTGCGTAGTATTTAACGGCAATGGTCATATTGCTGCGTGCTGTAACAATTGCACAATGTGGGTTCACACCGCGTTTAAAGGTATCGTCACACCAGATACGGGATATAATCCCCGTCATATCTGTGGCCCACGATAACGAAAGCATTTTCAGGCAATATAAGACCTGGCGCGAACACGGTATCTCAATACATGGTTATTTCAGTAACGCGCAACGGACTGACAACGCCCATGGCAGTCCGCTTTAACGTCAACCTCTCCTGCCCTACTGAATGGACGACGAAAGCCGGAAAACCGGTCTGTATTCCGCCATATCCTTAAACACGCAAAACGCCGGTGCATTCAGTTCAATGATCGGAGAAACCCGCATAAGCTTTTCCAGATAAACCGCTCTTAACCTCTGAAGGAGGCGGCACTCCTCGGCGACCGGCGGGTTAATCAGATATGACACACTGATATGAAACTCGTAAACATCATGATTATGTCGTCTGCAGCGCAGGACATGACTGAGACGATCTCTCAGCCCGCGAATTTTTGTTTCTTCCGCCTGATTCATTGGTGCCAACGAGAGCGAGACGCCGCGCTTTAATACAACAGCCCCAATCCGCATTTTTACGGGAAATTCAGTTACGCTAAAGTCGGTCAGCTTTTGGGCAAATAACCGATCGCACGCCGACATGGGCGCATCGAGGCTCAGGTCTGCGGGCCAGGCCGGCAAATAACGCGCCCTGTCATTCGCACCATTAAAGACGGTCATGTGGTAGCTCGCCGACGGCAGAAAGGTATAACACCGTGCCAGTCCTTCCGCCTTCATGGCCTCCACCATCTCAGAGATCACGCTAACGATTTCGCTTCCCTGATCCAACTGGCAAATGAGCGTGTTACCTCTGAAAGGCAAATATGCACCATCAGCCGCAAATTTTTCACCGATAGCATTCTCTTTCCAGCCGTCGTACTCAAGCACTTCTGACATAGCTTCTGCCCTAATCAATGGATAAATACCTGCGTTTAAGGCGCGCGTGCTTCGCACAACAAAAGACAGCGCCGTACAACATGATCGGCCACGCCTGAAAAGCGTGGCCCCACGGGCTTATGACAATAATGCCGAAACATGACCGTTTTTATTGCGCTGCACGAAGCAGGCAACGAACGCCATCGTGCAAGGCGGCTGCATATCAGCAGCGGAAAGGGGCGCGCAAAGACTGTTAAAATTTTATGTCTCTTTACCCTGCTGCGCCGGACAGACGTTGTATTCCTGTGCTGGCTACCCACGTCGCACGCGCGTGCGATGAAGTTTCATTCTGCAACAAATTTCACGCCATTTACCGCTTATGCCCGGAAGGCTTTTGCCGAAAACATCATGGGCCATATAAAATCTTAACTGGGGTGAAAAATGAAAGTATCGACGCGATTATCTGCTGGATTTGCTTTTTTAATGTTGTTTTTCGTCATTAGCTCTGGGGTTGCACTGAATCATCTGCTTGAAGCCCGAAAAAATATCAACGAAATCGTCAACACTAATCTGAAAAAAGTCACGCTGGCGAATGATGCGGGAACGGCTCTGCGAAATATGCTGGTCGAAGTCAGGAACATGGCCCTGTTTTCTGATCCCAAAGCCATTGAGAATGAATGGGGCCGTTTCGAGGGCCAGAAGGCCGTTTATACACAAAAACGCGCTGAACTGGCCTCGCTGATTGAAATCAACAAAAACCCCGAAGAGCTCGGCCTGCTTAAAAAAGTGCAGGAAAATGAAAACGCCGCGCTTACCACCCTGGCGACAGCGGCCACAATGGGCAGACAGCGGCAACTGACCGGACTGGCGGACTATCTGACCAATGTTGTCCGCCCGCCCCAGCAAATCCTTATTGGCAGCCTTAATGAACTGACCGAGATGCAGCGGGCCTTTGCAGAGCAAACGGCAGAGAAGAGCAATGACTCTGTCAGCCGCATCATTAAGATCTTTATTTTTCTGGTTCTGGCGTCCCTGATTTCTGGCGCCGTGATCTGTGTATTAATGAGCAGGAAACTGATGGCGCAGTTGGGTGGAGAGCCGGCTCAGGCCCAGCAGCTGGCCGCCGCGATTGCGGCGGGTGATCTGACTACGTCCGTTACGTTACGCCGCCACGACAGGAGCAGTCTGCTCGCTTCTCTGGATACCATGCAGGCAAATCTGCGCGGCCTGGTGTCGCAGATTAAACATGCCTCTACTACTGTTGCTCAGGCCGCCGATGAAATTTCCCAGGGCAATACCGAACTGTCCTCACGCACCGAGCAGCAGGCCGCCGCGCTGCAGGAAACTGCCGCCAGCATGGAGCAACTCACGGCCACGGTGAAAAGCAACAGCGCTGGTGCGCAGCAGACGGCTGAATCCGCGCGCGAAACCGCCCGACTTGCCCGTTCCGGCGAAACGGATATGAATCGCATGTCGGATACCATGAACGCGATTGCCATCAGCGCGACCAAAGTGCGGGACATCACCGCGGTAATCGAAAGCATCGCTTTTCAGACCAATATTCTGGCGCTCAACGCGGCAGTGGAAGCGGCACGCGCCGGAGAAGGCGGACGCGGTTTTGCCGTGGTGGCGGGCGAAGTCCGAACGCTGGCGCAGCGCAGCGCTACCGCAGCCCGCGATATCAAAACGTTAATTGAACAGGCCGTAAGCCAGGTTGAAAGCGGTGTTGCAGTGGCGTCAGGCACGGGCGAAAGCATCATGAAGATTGTCGGCATGGTCGGAGAGCTTGCCAGCGCAATGGACAACCTGTCGCTGGCCTCTTCAGAACAAATGCAGGGTATTTCTCAGGTCAGCGTCGCGGTCAGCCAGATGGACAGCGTGACGCAGAATAACGCAGCACTGGTAGAAGAGTCTTCTTCCGCGTCACAGTCACTGTCAGTTCAGGCCCATGCGCTTCGGGGCATGGTGGAAACCTTCCGGGTCTGATTATCATGGCGCGGCGAGACGGTTACTCAACGTTTTTCGCCTGAGGGCAGCAATCCGCCCTCTTTATCGTATCACCACCAGCCCGGATGCCGGGCTTTTTTCATTTGTATAAAAATCGCACTGACCAACAGTGAATATCGGACATGCTGTTATGGTTTTCAGTATGTGCGGGACCGGGCTGCCACCTTCGCTATCTTCATGTCGCTTACATTCGCCGGGGTCGATGAGCGACCCCGGACATTTTCGTCGTGCTGAGAACATCAGACGCAAAGACTACGTTACTTAACCAGATACAGGTCTTTGGTATAGTAGAAACGCAGATGCGACGGCGCGTAGCCGCCTACTTTTGGACTGACCATCTGATTCAGAGCGCCGTAAAAGACCGGAATGACTGGCGTATCATTAGCAATAATATCGCTGGCTTTTTGATAATCCCGGGTCACGGCATCCAGGCTGATATCCATGCCTGCGGCTTTTACAGCGGCATCAAAGGCCGGGCTGGCATAACCCGCCGTATTTTGACTGTCGCCGGTACGATAGGTGTTAAGGAAGGTGGACGGTTCGCTGTAATCGGCGACCCAGGTATAGCGCACCAGATCAAACTGCCCCTGATGCATATTATCCACCATGGTTTTCCACTCCTGGTTTTGCAGGGTGACCCGGGCGCCCAGCACTTTCCCCCACATCGACGCGGCAGCGATCGCGATACGTTGATTATCCTGATTGGTGTTGTAGAGCAGAGTAAAAGTTAAAGGATGGCTGGCGGAATAACCGGCTTCACTGAGCAGCGATTGGGCTTTTTTCACCCGTTGTTCCTGCGTCCAGCCCGCCCATGCTGGTGCCTTGAGCGTCACCTCCCCCATAGATAAGGGCAGCATAGCCCAGGCCGGTTGCTGGCCCATACCGATGACTTTATCAGCGATAATGGTTTTATCCAGCGCCAGGTTGAGCGCCTGCCGCACACGCACATCCGTAAAGGGCGGCTTGCGGTTATTAATTTGAAAATAGAACACGCTGTATATCGGTGTGCTGCGCACGTCTTTTGGCCGCTCTTTTTTCATACGAGGAAAGTCAACGGCAGGGATGTTATCCGTGATGGTAATGCCGCCCGCAAGATAGCGATTAAGCTCTGCGGATACATCGTTGATCGGTAAAAAAGTGACCTTGTTAATTACCGTATGTGCGTTATCCCAATAGCGATCGTTACGGACGAGCGTAATTTTTTCATTTACCACCCACTGGTCCAGCTTAAACGCTCCGCTGCTGACCATATTGCCGGGCCGTGTCCAGGTTTCTCCAAACTTTTTGACATTATTTTCGCTAATCGGGAACAGGGAAGGATGAGCGACAAACTGCAAAAAATACGATACCGGCTGATCGAGCGTGACCTGAACAGTATGGTCGTCCAGTGCCTTAACCCCCAAACTGTCAGTCGGGCTTTTTCCGCTCGTCACCGCATCCGCATTGAGGATGTGGGCATAGCTGGCAAAAGAGGCATAAGGCGAAGCCGTTTTGGGATCGGTGAGACGACGCCAGCTAAATACGACGTCCTGTGCGGTCAGCGGCGAACCATCGGACCAGGTCAGATCCGGGCGAAGGTGAAAGGTCCAGACTTTGTTATCCGCCGTTTCCCATGAGGCTGCCAGCCCGGGCACCACCTTACCGTCGGGCATAGTCTGCACCAGTCCTTCAAACAGGTCATAAAGGATCGCAAAGGCGTCATTCGTTTCCGCTTTTTCAACATCCAGAGTGGGAGGTTCGTCACCGTTACCGCGCACGATTTCCTGTAAGGGAGCCAGCGTCACCCCGGCTGGCACGTTTGCCCCTATGGCGGGAAAGGAAGATAGCAGCCCTGTAAAAATAACCGGCCCACATAAACGGATAGCATATGAACGGCTTACTGGCATTCGTCTGACTCCTGTTGGATAAATTATTATGTGACTTCGCGCCAGCAATGTTGCAATTTATGGGCCAGAGGCGAGGCGCTGTACTGCGCCAGTCTGCCAAAGGTCAGGTGGTAAAAAGCGTTATCACTGCACAGTTTTGATGCAAAATGACAAACGGGCTGTGCCGTCTGCCCCGTTGCGATTAACAGAACTTTTACGCTATGCCAGCAACCCTTTTTCACCCGCTTCACACCTCGACACAGCCAAATTGATAGAGTAATGGGATATCAATCTGGAGCCTGTATGAAAAAAGTCATCCTGTTAGTGATTGCGTTAGCCAGCGTCTCGGCGCTGTCAGGCTGTGTCTGGCCGTTCTGGGGACCGGGCGGTGGCGGCCCAGGGCATATGGGACCGGGCGGCGGACCCGGTGGTGGTCCGGGCGGTGGCCCGCACGGCTAAAGAACCCAGGACGGTTTCTTCATGAAGCCGTCCTGCTTCCCTAATCAAAATCATTCTGGCATTCACACCTGTGTTGCCAGATGCGCGCGACAACTGCGAAATACTGCACTGGAACTTAAATTGACAACTCAGCGTATGACACGATCCGCTGGCAGACGAAGTGCGCCGGCCGATAACACGCTGGGCTTACTGATCATCCTGACCGATCGCCTTGGCCGTACGCGGCGCGGACATTTTAATACGCGCGCTAATCTGCTATGACGGGATCCACCCGGCAACCTCATTCACCTTACCCTGCCAGGAGAACAGCAGCTCACGTGGCTGCATCATAGCTCCCGCCACGTCAACACCATTCGCTTTAATCAGTAACTGGTCAGTGAATTTACCCGTTATCGCCTGCCTCGGGAAATCTGCCACAGTCAGGAAGTGCGTGAGAATGTACGGCATGACGACCGCCCGGGCAGACGCACCTTACATCACGGTGAGCCTGAATTGGGTTGTTTTTTTGCTCCTCAGAGAAATCCATCTGTATTTCTGTGAAGAGTAATAAAGCATGATAATCTTGATTTTTATTGCAAATAAAATTTCCTGAAAATTGAAATTATATATTCTACAGATGAAAGGTGTGATTAAAAAACAAAGCCAGCCACCAGGCTGGGTTTGCTATTTTTAAAAGTATAAATAAAATGCCTGAATTTTTTAGCAGGTAAGCTGAAGCCTGCAGAGTAATCGTTTACTTCATCATACCATCCGTTACTGATATCCATTTCAATTAAAGTTATCAATTAAAAAAAGATAAAACCAGCACTAATTAAAATAACCCCCCTCACTAATAAAACAACCGCATTACAAAATAAAAGTTAATATCACACCCGGGACAAAAAACACGTGCCGAAATCAGTAAAATAGATGATTAACAATAAATCATTAAGCTGTTAAGAATGAAATCAACTCCCTCTCAATGCCATTTTCTATGTCTTTTTTTACAGTATATACTTATTTTCCCACCAGACTTATGATTGTAAGGTGCCATGTGGACACGGTGGAGGTCGATATGAGAAATTTCGGTTTCGTCGTAATAGGTCTGGTTGGTTTTGCTGCATTCAGCGTTGCTTTTTGTGCCCTTTGCCTGACGACATCCGGTGTCATCCATTAGCTGCGCGGGAAATCCACGATATGGCCATTCGTGGCCATTTTGATCAATATCATAACGCCCTCTACCGGCTCTGCCTTATCTCTTCGTTGCAGAGTCACAGCGCTAAGCGGTATCTGAACGTGCAACGACCTGAAAATTTTAACGGAAGGCCTGCGATGTTCAGGTCAGCGATCTTTGCCCTGCGTCTGACTTCTGCTAACTTTGTTATGAAAACGTTAACTTCAGACAAGGCAAGCTATGAATCAGTATGACAACCTCTGGAATGCTATCGAAACGCGCGTTAAGCAGAACAATGATGCCTCAACGCTGGATATGAGCCATTCCGATAATCTGATGGTTAACCAGGTGAAACAACGCACCGCGCAGATATTTATTCTTGAAATCATTTTGGATAAACATCGTAAACAATTTGGCACGCGTTATTTCCCGCTATCCGGCGAAGAAGCGCTTTATCATTTGATCTTTACGCGCACGAATTGGTTACCGGCACAAATCAGAACCCTTTCACTTTCTGATGCACTTTTTGTTATCGCAGAACTGTTTCGCGATGGCAATCTACAGGAAGGCGTCAGAAACTTTCTGGGCACGCAGGGACTGCGAAATGTCTCTTATCCCCTTGATGAGTTTTCAGACAGAGACTGGGCACCTAAGGAAAACGAGGTACATCTGTCCCTTCCCTGAGACAAACGTAACAGGATGCCGTAGGTGATATCACTGTGCCTGTGAGACTATCCCAGGCACAGTTGGCGCTAAAGAAAAAATGTCCTGGCCATCAAGCCGATAAAGTTGATAACTTTCTTCTTTATCTGCTGGTCTTTCTCCCTGCCAGACAAGCGTGCCATCCACAAATTCCTGCGGATGCTTTTTATCGTGCTGTACCAGAAGCCAGTGACAGCGAAAGGCACCTCTGTGCTTTCCTTCCCTTAGCGTGACTAAGCCGTCGTAATACTCCAGTAACGCGCGCTGTGGCTCGCCAAGGTGCCGACTGGCTACGCACTCATCTTTAGGCAGCCAGGCTCGCATCGGGATAAAGACGTCTGAATAACGCTTCGTATAATCCAGATAAGGCATGCCGAGCGTCATGGCCAACACCCAGCACAGGGTTATACAACTAGTGAAGATATATAAGGGGCTTTGTCGCGCTGCCCGATGGAAAAACACGATGCTACTCATCATCAGGGTAACCAGCAGTGCCACGCTAAACATAAGCGGATGGAACTCAGGCATAAATCCAGGTGCGCCTGGCACCACCCACTTATTCCATAACGGGACAGGCCAACCGGTTATCAGTATGATCCCCGCGCCCCACATCACCGCAGGAAGCAGACAAAACAGGCCCAGAGACCAGGGCCGCAATTTTTCAGCCCACTCCGCTTTTCGTTGACACGCCCCCGCCGCTAATATTGCCAGTGGCAGCAACAACGGCATGGCATAGAGTTCGCGTGCATCTGCGGCGGCAGACAATGTAGCAAACCCCGCCACAAAAAACGTCAACAGGACTTTGACTGCCGGGCTAATGCCGTTTGCCCCGCAGCGCCATAACCACCATACCGCCATAGGAAGCGCTGGAAATGCATACCACGGAAGCAATTTAAGATAAAAGAACGGCTTCGCTTTCGGACCCAGTCTGGCGGTACCGTCAAATCGGCCAAAGTTATTCACCATAAGCCAGGTTGAAAACAGTTTTTCTGAACGCATCCAGAGCGCGTAAAGCCAGGGCGCGACCAGCGGGCAAAAAACCAAAAAAGCAATGGCACAAAAGATGACGTAGCGCCTGTTGCGAAATTCAGTATTGAGCAACGGTAACCCCATTGCCGTTACTCCCAGAATCCCGGGACCCAGTAGCCCCTTTGAGAGAAACATAACGGCAGCGCCCACGCCCAGTACAATTCCGCCAGCAACATGGCGTCGAATCCCCAACACGAAACCATAAATGCCGATGGCGCCTCCCGCCAGTAAGGCCGTATCGGTAATCATCTGGTGCGCCCGAATGGGAAAGCCGACGCAGGCAAAGAGAATAAGAACAGCCCAGCGTCCGGCGCCCTTACCCAGTAACTCTCTGGCAGATAGTGCAATAGCGTAACAGGCGATCAGGATGAAGAAGCCTGTAGTCAGACGCGCTGCATCCGGCTCGCCTAATAACGGACTGAACAGCCGAAGGAAAAACGACGCCGCTACAAAATAGAGCGGCGGCTTTTCCATGAAAGGCTCACCTGCCAGCGTAGGCACTACCCAGTCACCGGTCTGCGCGATGTGGCGAATTAACCCAAAGGTATAAGCTTCGTCAGGCTTCCAGGGTTCATGTCCTACCAATCCTGGTAATAACCAGCAGCTAAAAATAATAAAGCATAAAAATAAGGGAATTTGCTGCGCAAGAGGAAAGAGAGTCGTAATACGCTGCGTGCGAGTATCGCTGCTGTCTGTGGATGTCAGAGGTATAAATGCATCCGGGGCAGCGGCCCGTGTTGCAGGAAAAATAACCTGAAAATGTTTTGTGTTCACGCGTTACTCGCTTGTCTTACCGACTTTTAGAGTAAAAATACGGTGTATAAGCTCTATGTCTGTTCGCAAAAATCTTTACAGAAACGGCCCAATAAAGATGCAAAATGTGCTTCTTAAGCAAAATGCTGAATCCCTTTATCCGCTCAGCACTTTTTGAAGTTTATAAGCGCTTATTAGTGCGAGGATTTGAACATCCGGAGCTCCGGGCTTACAAAAAATTCACTGTTAATAAGATAAAGAAGCGGAAGTAAACGAGAAATAAACATTCTGCGCTTTGAGTTTAAACGCTTAGCCCAGACTAACATTGAGGATAAGAACTGATGAGGAGCCACCACCAAATCTAAAAAGATGAATGTAAAGAACGGAATAATGACTTATGGGTCCGGTTCAATTACGGGATCTGATCATGATAGATGTGTTAAACGCGTCACTAAAGCAGAAGCATCTGGCATAGTGTTTCCGTTTAAAGAAAGCACGAAATGCACGAAATGTTCCCGTCAATAAGTCAGCTGAGGCACCATTAAATCACCTATTATTCGGACCTAAAGACGAACGTCTCTAAGTGCCCTGTGCCGCAATACGATCACAGGATCTAACGCCTTTCTGAAAAGGTGCAGATATGAGCCAGAGCGAGGCAAGTCGCCCATTGACTAAGAAGCATTATGAGACGCTTAAACGAAAAAAAGCCCTGTAACGAGCAGGGCTGATAACCATTCAAAAAAATTTATCTATTTCTTATAAAAAGTGTATGATGAGCGCGGAGTATTCCCTGGTGTTGGCTGTGTTAGCCACCCTCACATCAACCCTTGAGGTTTCCGAGGCCACTGGTGGTGTGGGGGTTTCTTTTTTAAATCATAAATTATATTGAACCTTAACCCGCTTCATAACAACTAGACTTTAGATCAAAAAAAACTATACTAAAGGATAGCAAAGTGAGCTTTATCACTTTGTAATCAGATGCATAAGCGAGAACCCTCTCAAGCTAACTTCGGATTGCGCTTGAGTTTTTTGTTCATCACCTTTAATTAACCACACAAACACCTGAGCAGCATTATGCTCTGCAAGCACGTCGTTTCCAAACGCCTTCAGACTGACTCCCTGCCCCCGGAAAGAATAAAACCATCAGAAAAATTGATACTAACCGAGTATGCTGCGCTGCAAGCTGAGCCGATCTGCCCTTCCACGTACAGCACCTGGTGCCAGTTCAGCCCTTCTCCTGGTTTCACTGAATTCTCTTCCGCCGGACCCACGTATGTTTTACATCGTCGTATAATTGTCATCATCCTGTGATAGGTTCTCTGAGGGGTTATACACGCTCTTCTTAAACGCACTGGAGTTGTTACATGAAAACGACAAAAGCCCACTCTTTAGAACAGGCTAATGAATTACTGTCCAAAGGACTGGCTAAGAATGTTGAGTTGTGTTTTGAATTGACCACGGATGAGTTTTTCAGATTCACCGATCACTGGTGTGATAAAGGGGCAAAAATTCTAAAAAAAGAACACTTTGTCGTTAAACTGAAGCCTTCCGCTTCGGTCTCCGACCCAGAGTAATTCTGTTCTTTGCCTGCTGACTGCGGTCTTAACGATCGAGACGCTAACCGCGTTTTTATACACGCAACGACAGTCAGTAGGTGTTTTTTCACGGCTTGCTTTTTGAATAACGCTGGAAATCCCTCCAGTAAAACCGGGTATAGTGCTGCCTGACCCGTCAAAATCCTTATACATCTCAGTTCAGCGTGCCGGTACAGCCCGTAAGCAGTAGCAGAACGACACAAAGCACCACGTTTATCACTCGCGGAGACATTCTGATTGAAGCGAGTAAATTACGGTCTTTTGATACGTGCTTATTGTGACCCGTTTTAGCGAAACGCTGAGACAGCATTAAAATGTCGAATGGCAGTAACAGCATTGCGGGGGTCAGCTTTGGCCGGTTCTCACTCTTTAATGGCTGCATTACGTTTTTCTCCATACCTAAGGCCTGGCACCGTTGAAATACGTTCGGCGATGAAAGACCTGATGCCAAAAGTCGCTCTATCTCTGCCCCACAGAAACCGCATAACCGAACGGTCAGAAAGACACATCCATTTTCGAAATCTTTCAGGTGAACTGCGCCCAGAAACAGTACATATTTTTTTACCCTTACCTTCAGTCATTAGCTAAAAGCACTGGTCCTTAGTACTGACCCTACGATAGTAATTGTAGGTGATAAAAACTTTCCGCATCGACTACGGATAATAACGATGTGACAATCGTTAAAACCTGATAACGGGTTTATACTTATGAGCAGAAAAATTACCTGTCCGCCTGTTCATTTCTCAACATTTTTTGCTAAGACCAGCATCGAACAGTTCATCATGAGCAGCATGCAACTATGTGCACTGCCGTAGCATTATGATGTTCCCTGTACGGATGAGTATGAGCATGGCCATATGACAATACGATGGCGATAACAGCACTAACAGGGTAAATCGCACTAACGGCACCATAATGTTATTTAACTCCTGTCACAAATCTGATTCATTCAAAGTGAGGTGAATCTTGATAGTGGCGCATTCTCCGTGCTCATCAGCCTGAGTGGATTATCCTTAGCACATCAACAGACGGAAAACCCGGCATAAATTTATCAATCCATTAATTGTATAAGAGTTAGGTTAAATTATTAATTTCCATTTAAAGATAAGCATGGTCCGCTTTAATGTAACATCCTGCTATTAATGACCTGTTTTAGTGGTAATCTTTGGTAGACCAGGTCGCGATCTTCATAATTCACTTTTATAACCACATGAAATATTTATAATTTAACCAAAGCGATGTAAAAGACGACAAATAAATTAGCGCTCTGGATACAGAGCGCCTGATGCTATTTACGCTTCAGAGCAACGTTAATTTTGCCACTTTTCGATAATTACGCTTACAGAGCCAGAATTATCTGCACGTTGCCAGTCCTGTAGATACAAATCAAATCCACCACCTTGTGGAAAAGCATGCATAAGCGATGAAGCCTCAAGCCCATCATCATTCAAGCCATAAAAACTTACAGCGGCTGATTTATCAGAAGTAGTAGTGCGATCGTAGATCATTAAAGCAGCAGATTTAGAACGTGTGTTTCCTGCCTGCCCCGTTGCGTAATCGACGCCGGCTGATTCCGGATCAATACGAAAACGATACACTCCAGAAGCCACATTAGTTTCATTGTAAAAATTCCCACCGGGAATGGTATTGTTATATCCATCCAAAGTGACGGTTTTATAAGGTTGCCAGCCCGCCATGGCGGAAAATGATGTGACAACAGAAAATGCAACGACTGAGGCTTTTATGAAATTAAATATATATAAATTTCCTTAACAGAGTTAATCAGCGTCTTATATATATCGATGTCTAATTCATTCGTTAAGCTGATAAATTTTACTCATTAAAGGCTAAACAAGATCATCGCTGTGAATCGCCACAGGTTTAACAGACTCCTGAAAGTCATTTAAGATGACTTAAAAGAGAGGTACCCATGAGCGGTAAACGTTATCCCGACGAGTTCAAAATTGAAGCGGTTAAACAGGTCGATGAACGTGGTCACTCCATCGCAAGCGTCGCCAGCAGACTTGATATCACCACACACAGTCTCTATGCCTGGTTAAAAAAGTACGGTCCTGATTCTTCCATTAATAATGAACAGACAGATGCTCAGGCCGAGATCCGCCGTCTTCAGAAAGAATTGAAGCGGGTTACAGACGAACGCAAATTATAAAAAAAAAGCCGCGGCGTACTTCGAAAACTGTCTGACTGAGCTACGCCTTTATCCGCGACAACAGCCGTTGCTGGCCTGTTCGTTTGCTCTGTCGGGTTCTGGACGTCCATCCGAGTGGATTTTATTTCTGGCTTTAGCAGCCACATTCACAGCGTCACCAGGCAGACCAGATGATAACCGGGCAGATCAAACAGTTCTGGTTTGAGTCTGGGTGCGTGTATGGTTATCGCAAGATCCATCTCGATCTGCGTGATACCGGGCAGCAGTATGGAGTGAACCGGGTCTGGCGGCTGATGAATCGTGCCGGAATAAAACTCAGGTTGGGTACCGTAGCCTAAGGGCATGTAAAGGCGAAGCCAGTGTCGTGGTACCCAACAGGCTCCAGCGGCAGGTTAATCCGGGCTCACCGGATGAGCGTTGGATGGCGGACATAACCTACATCCGAACCCACGAAGGCTGGCTTTATCTGGCCGTGGTGGTTGACGTTTCCGTAAAGTTATCGGCTGGTCAATGCAACGCCGCATGACAAAAGAGATTGTCCTGAACGCATTACTTATGGCAGTGCGGAGGCGTAATCCTCAAAAACAGATACTGGTTCACTCTGATCTGGGCAGTCAATACACGAGCCATGGCAATCTTTCCTGAAATCACACAGTCTGGAAGGCAGCACGAGTCGTCGCGGTAACTGCCATGACAACGCGGTTGCGGAAAGTTTTTCCAGCTACTGAAACGCGAACGGGTTAAGAAAAAGATCTACGGAACACGGGAAGATGCCCGCAGCGATATTTTTGATTACATCGAAATGTTTTATAACTGTGGGCGTCGGCATGGTTCGAGCAATCAGATACCACCGGCAGAATACAAAAACCAATATTATCAACGGCTCGGAAGTGTCTGGATTATCCGTGGCGATTCATGATGTCCTTTCTTTAGTCTAGACAACTATTTTGGTTCAGGCTTAAAATCCATCTTGAGTACGTCATCCGGCGCGAGGTACACCCAAGCGCCACCTTCCTGAGCAATGCCGATGAAGCCGTTAACTATCTCCGGCTGTGATCGGTTCATCAGGCCAACATGCGTCTCACCAGATGTCGTCGTGACGGTGATGCGGTAGGTGTAGGACATTGAGAGCCTCTCTATCCCCCGAATATATTGCCATCAAAATTAGAGAGCCAGTGGTGATGGCAATAATATGTTATCTTTGGGACAACCAAGGAGGCGGTATGTTTTCTTTTCTCACCACATTCAAGCGACTAATCACTGACCAGCAAAAACAACAAGACTCTAAGCCAGAATATTTAACAGAAGAGCTTCTTCAATGGGCAACAGGCTGTATGCTCGATGGCCTACCTGATAATTTTTTTCAGGCCAGGCTTTTGTGTCTCAGGGAGCCCAATCCTACCAATCCAGATGGTTGGATAGTCAGCGTGAATCACGATGTGATGCTTAGTGCTGAATCAGGGTATGAACGGTTTGAACCTGCTGATGACCTTTATCCTACGCAGTGCGTAGAAATGCTGCTTGATGGCAAGGAATGGCATAGAGCCAGTATTGTGTTCAATCAAGAAAAAACATCATTCCTATGGGAGTGAATATTTCCGGATCCAATTTGTGATAGCGATAAAACCGCGCGTAGGCGGTTTAATACAATTTTTTGATAAAGTTTATGCGGCGTTAAATCTTGATTTCACAAGCTTCAGCAAATTCATTCACAGCCTTAGTTGAACCCACAACATCGGCACTAAAGCTCATTTTTTTATTCACAGCTTGAACGTTCAAGCCAATAAGCATTTTTGACTTTGCCTGCTTCAATTGAGTTAGAACTTGAATAATACCAGCTTGATTGGTTGTGCCCTGCATGTACTCATCGTTACGTTTTTTGAAGTTGCCTTCTAACCTTTGAGGGTCATTGCCATCCACTTTCACAATTATCGTTACAGGAATCGGCTCTTTAGCATTAAATGGCCCCTTTTCAACATAAGATAATGAAAGCTCATCTTTTGTGCAGTCAAAAATAATCCCATTCATTGGTGAAATGGTGCCGTACATCATGGCTTGCTTGCCGCCTGAGAAAAGGTCATCTTCGACCTTAGTTACCCATTCAGCATTAGTGCTAAAGCTTACTAGTGAGGCGCATCCAATTATTGCCGCTATCAATGAGTTTTTCATAATGACCTTCCGATTGAGATTTGCATTTGTTAATCGGCAATCGGTAAAAAATCTTTATGTAAATTGTCAGGCGTCCTCGCAAATGCGCCTTGTGATGATCACTTTGACAGTCCAGGGATGGTGATTTGCCCGTGCTGGTCGATTCGCTCTATTCGTGCCAGCAACTGTGGTTTCTTTACCCTTCCCCAACGGTTCAGCAATCGGCCTGACATGCTCGCCACATCTTTCTCTTTCATAAACTCAAGCATGGCTGCGTTTCGCTCCGCCTCAAGGTTGGCGACGCCCTGCCGGATCATGTCGGTGAACGCCAAAGCGGGCAAGGCTATTGGCGTAGCGCTGAATGATACCGCATGCCGGGTACTGAAGGAGCAAATAGGAAAGCATTCACGATGGGTTTTCGTTCACACCAAAGAGGCAACCAGACCAGACGGCACCAAGACGCCATCAGTCAGAAAAATGCGCTGTGATGATAACACGGCGTGGCGGATAGGACTCAAGCGGGCAGGTATTGAGGATTTCCGTTTTCACGACTTACGGCATACCTGGGCAAGCTGGCTGATTCAGGCAGGCGTTCCACTTTCTGCATTGCAGGAAATGGGAGGATGGGAAAGCATCGAAATGGTACGCAGGTATGCACACCTGGCACCTAACCACCTGACCGAACATGCGCGCAAAATTGACTCACTTTTGGGTGACAACGACACAAATACGACACAAGGAGGAAATCAGGTAGGCTTAAAACTTGCTTAAGTCATTGAAAGATAGTGGCCCCTACAGGATTCAAACCTTCTAGTTAGTCATCTGTTCTATATATAATTTTTTTCATTTCAATTTGTTACCTGCCCCCAGATATGCCCCCATAACAAAGTGCTCACCACCATGACTGTGGTTTATCAATGAGTACATGTATGAGCTACGATGACTCTTAGCATAGAAAATGTTAAGAAAATTCTTAACCAACCAAATAAACTGAAAATGTATAATACTTAGTCATTTGACTGATAGGGATTGATGCTGAATGAAGGGAATCGACAAAAAACTAACCATTTTCACCGCAAAAAAAAGATTCAATGACAGAAACGCCGATGACATGCAAAGTGGCGACTTCTTTGAATAGTATTCATCTTGTATATTTTTTTAAAATTTTAGGTGCTATTTATCAAAATTAAAATACTGGAAGTTAATCTTTACATATAAGATTTCGACATATAAAGCCAATGATAACTCATGAATAAAAACTTAAAAATTAGAGTTAAAAAATAACAATCAAAATGTAATATAACACACTATAAAATGCAATCCATGAAAGTAAGAATGATATTATCTTTACACTTCCGCCTCCTAATACAAATTGTGTTATCCCCTTAGAAATAAATATAAGAGAAAAACTTATGACACAATTATATTCATAACCTTGGCTTTTAATC